>NZ_JAGQCE010000009.1 GCF_024345995.1 Synechococcus sp. Cruz-7E5 | reverse complement strand
CGATCCGGCTGCCGATCCACATCACCGAAACGCTGAACAAGCTGAAGAAGGGCCAGCGGGAACTGAGCCAGGAGCTGGGCCGCACGCCCACGCTGAGTGAACTGGCGGTGGCGGTGGAGCTGCCGGAGGAGGAGGTGAAGGATCTGCTCTGCCGGGCGCGCCAGCCGGTGAGCCTGGAGACGAAGGTGGGCGACGGGGATGACACGGAACTGCTGGATCTGCTGCAGGGAGATGGAGAGCTGCCTGAGGAGAGCGTGGACAGCGAGTGTCTGCGGGGCGATATGCGGGCGCTGCTGGAGCAACTGCCGGAGCTGCAGCGGAGCGTGCTGACCATGCGGTTCGGGATCGATGTGGAGGAGCCCATGAGCCTCACGGGCATCGGCCGCATCCTGGGCATGAGCCGCGATCGCGTCCGTAACCTCGAGCGCGACGGCCTGGCGTCGCTGCGTCGCCTCAGTGATCAGGTCAAGGAGTACAGCGATGCGGCAATGATTCAGGTCTAATAATGGCTCCAATATAGCAATTGTTCAGATGCAGCAATGATTCAGATGTAATAAGAAAGGAGGGGATAGGGTTGGCTTCCGGCCGCCTTCTTGCCGCCAAGCAACGAGTTTTCTCCTCCTGAATTGCTCCACTTTAATGTCGCATTTTTTCCTGATACATCGGAATTGAATGCCGAAGATCAGTCGCCGTCTCCAATCAATTTGAGCTGAATTGATACGATCGCAGCTTCCGCGCGATCGTGGATGTTGCACCACCCTGGCTCAGATGGTCTTGGTGAGGACCCTCCGCAGGTCCCGTTCTTGGAGCCTGGGTCAGGGCTCATTCGCCAGTTCAAGGCCAGTCTGGCAGCTGGACTGCTGCTGGTGCTGCCGATCCTTCTCTTCGTTCACCGCTACATCGACGACTACGGCCGCTCGATGGACGGGGAGTTCCGCTGGACCGAAGTGGGTCGTCCTCTGGCCGATGGCCTTTTCGCCCTGGTGAACCTGGGGGCTCCGGCGGTGGCCGTGGCACCGCTGCACCAGCTTCTGGCTGTCGGGGTGCTGGCTCTCACGGCTGCGGTGGCTGCGCGCGCCTATGGGCTGCGCTCACCTCTCTGGAGCGCCCTGGCCACCCTGCCGCTGCTGGGGCAGCCCTATGCGCTGGAAAACCTGTCCTACGGCTTCGATTCCTTCTTTATGGCCATAGCCCTGGGACTGGCCGTTGTGGCTGCAGTGGTGCTCCACCGGGTGGTCACGAGGCAGGGGCTGCTTGTGAGCGCGGCTCTGTTGCTGGCCTCCCTCTGCCTCTACCAGCCAGCCACCAGTGGCTTCCTGCCCTTTGCTCTGATGTTGGTGGTGGGGGAATCCCTGGGCCTGGCAGCGCCGGTGCTGGCCCGTCCCTCCCTCCGGCACAGGCTGGTGCGTGTCTGGGTCACCTATGGCCTGGCGCTGGCCAGCTACCTGATGCTGATGCGGCTGGTGTTGCAGGAGCGCACGTCGTACGCCACCGAACAGGGCCGGGCGCTCCCCCTCGACGCGGCCCTGCCCGCCCAGCTCCTGCGCCATGCTCTGGAGTTCTGGCGGGTCCTATTCGATGACTGGAGCCGCTGGCCGATCAGCGTCCCCTGGCTCCTGCTGCCGCTGGCCTATGCCGTCGTGGTCTGGATCGCTGTCGGGCGTCCGCCGATGGGCCGCCGTGGCCGCCTGGAGAGGTCGGCCTGCACGGCTCTGGTCCTGGGGGGCGTGGCACTGATCGCCCTGGTGTCACCCGGTGCCCTGCTGGGCCTGGAGGATCCTCTGGCCCGGGTGCCGCGCCTGCTGCTGTTTATTGGCCCGCTGCTCTCGGCGCTGGCCCTGCAGATCGTGGCAGGGACAGCCCAGCTCGGCTGGAGGCTGATCCCCCGGGCTGCGGTGGCTGCCCTGGCCTGGTTGCTGGTGGTGGTGGCCTATGCCTACGGCCATGCCACTGCGGCCCAGGCGATCTATGAGCAGGGGAGAGTTTCGCGGCTCATCGACGGGATCTCCCGGCTGCAGGTGCAGCTCCCGGAGGCCAGGCTCACGGCGGTCCGCTTCGAAGGTGGCATGCCGCAATCCCCGACGCTGCGCAACAGCCAGACCAAGTTCCCTCTGCTGGACCGCCTCGTGCCCCGGCTGATCAACGACGACTGGAGCTGGGGACGCAAGCAGCTCCAGTTCCATGGCCTGGCACTCGAGCGCAGCCAGCTGGAGCCGGGAGCGTTCCCTGCCGGGCCCTGCGTTCCTTCGCAGACCACAGCCTGCAGCGCCGAGTACAGCCTGCAGGTGCAGGACGGGACCGTTCTTGTGCGCATGCTCTGAGGTCTTGAGTGACGCGATTGCTGGCTGCCTACGCTGCCGGCGACCCTGCCGCCTACCCCGTGAAGGACGCCAGTCAGCCCCTGCCGATTCAGGTGATCGGTGTGGGGCTGGTCCTCGATGGCGCCGGCCGGGTGCTGATTGATCAGCGGCTGGAGGAAGGTCTGTTAGGGGGGCTTTGGGAGTTCCCCGGCGGCAAGCAGGAGCCTGGCGAGCCGATCGAGGTCACGATTCGCCGCGAGCTGCGCGAGGAACTGGCGATTGAGGTGGAGGTGGGCGAGGAGCTGATCGTCCTGGAGCACAGCTACAGCCACAAGCGCCTTCGCTTTCGCGTGCATCTCTGCCAGTGGTTGGCAGGTGTGCCGCAGCCGCTGGCCAGTCAGCAGGTCCGCTGGGTGGAGCCCAATGCCCTCAGCGAGCACCCCTTTCCGGCCGCCAATACCCGCATCATTGCCGCTCTGCACGCCTGGCTTGGAGGACTGGACAATCCCGGCCATGGTGGGCGGGAGCTGCCATGCGCCTGATGACCACCCTGCCCCAGGTGCTGTGTTTCGGCGAAGCGCTTGTGGATCGTCTCGGTCCCCCGGGCGGTGACCCGGCCACGGATCAACCCGTCGAGGACTGCCTCGGCGGCGCTCCCGCCAATGTGGCCTGCGCCCTGGCCAGGCTGGGTACGGGCTCGGCCCTGTTGGGGCGCCTCGGCGATGATGCGATCGGCGCCGCTTTTCGCGAACTCTTCAGCTCCCGGGGTGTGGACACCAGCGCCCTGCAGTGGGATCCAGTTCGTCCCAGTCGCACGGTGCTGGTGCGGCGCGACAGCGCGGGAGATCGCAGCTTCGGTGGTTTTGCCGGTGAGCGGGGCGACGGGTTCGCGGATCAGGCGGTGGAAGCTACGGCCCTGACGGCACCCCTGGAGGAGCTGATCGCCGCTGCCCGCTGGTTGCTGGTGGGCACGATTCCGCTGGCCTCCGAAGCCTCAGCCGCTTCCCTGCACCTGGCTCAGGAGCGCGCCGCGGCGGCCGGGATCCCCCTGGCCCTCGACGTGAACTGGCGTCCCACCTTCTGGCCCGGCGCGCCTGAGCAGGCTCTGGCCCGTATCCGACCCCTGCTGGCCTGTGCGGCCTTGCTCAAGGTGTCCGCCGAGGAGGCCGACTGGATCGCCGGCAGCCGCGACCCCCAGCAGATCAGCGACTCCCTGCCCCAGGGCCCGGCCGTGCTGATCACCGATGGTCCAGGTCCTCTGAGCTGGTGGCTGGGCGGCCATACCGGCCGCCTGGAGGCCTTCAGGGTGCCGGTGGTGGACACCACCGGGGCAGGCGACGCCTTCCTTGCTGGGCTGCTGCACCGTCTCTGCCAGGAGCCGGAGCTGCTGGCCTGCGGCAGCAAGGAACGGGTGCTGGAAGCCATGCGCTTTGCCAGCGCCTGCGGCTCCCTGGTCTGCCAGGGCGCCGGGGCGATCGATCCCCAGCCCACCCAGGCTCAGGTGCTGGCGTTTCTGGAGTACGCCTGATAACGCTGTGAGAAGGCTGATTCATGGTTCAAGATGGCGGCGGCAAGGGAGGACTTTGAAGCGTGTCGTTGAGCGAGCTCTCGATCTTTCATCCACCAGGACATCTGTCCCGCCCTGACAATCCGTTCGGCAAAGATATTGCCAATGCCCAGCTATACCGTGCCCTTGTCAGGTATGGCGGTTATCAGCGAATACATGTGCTGAACCAGCTTGGTTTGGCTGACGAGCAGCTGATGCAGGGCCTTGACCCTAACGCTGAGTCCGATTGCGCGATCAGTGGAGGCTCCTTGTTGTCCACGGACATTCCGGCCCGCTGTGGCGTTCTGCTGAGAGGTCAGCCCTATCTTTCCGAGCTGGCGTGGTTGCGAAGAACGTCCGCCTCAGAGGGTGCCTACAGTCTTGTGGGGCTGATCCACACAATTGCACCGCCCGCGATTCGCGAGTCGATCGGGGCCGCGTTGATTGCGCCAGTTGCGGAGTGGGACGCCTTGATCTGCACCTCGCCGTGTGTGCAGCAGGCCATGGCGCAGATGTTCGACCGCTGCAATGACCATCTTGTTGAGCGACTGGGCGCACGCCGCTCTCCACGCCCCCAGTTACCGATCATCCCTCTGGCTGTTGATGTTGAGGCAATCTCTCAATCAGCCTCAAGTGCTGAGAGTCGACTTCGTTTGAGAAGCCGGCATGCCATTGGAGAGGGTGAGACTCTTGTGATCTGGGTGGGACGGTTGTCGTTCTATGAGAAGGCCTTCCCCCAGGCCATGTTTCAGGCTGTACAGGAAGCAGCGAGGATGTCTGGCCAGAGGGTTCATTTTGGCCTCTGCGGATGGTTTCCGGGTGGAGATGCTGATCAGAAGCGCTACCTTCAGGCGGCGGAGATCTACGCTCCAGATGTGAATGTCATCTTTTGGGACGGCAACAACAAGGATCTGCTTTCGGACTGTTGGGCTGCTGCCGATATCTTCCTTTCGTTGGTTGATAATATCCAGGAAACGTTCGGTTTGACGCCTGTGGAGGCCATGGCCGCAGGGCTGCCTGTTGTAGTCAGTGATTGGGATGGCTATCGTTCCACCGTCCGACAGGGCCTGGATGGATTCCTGATTCCCACCCTTGGAGCCCCTGGCTCAAGACTCGGGCGGGCAATGGCTGATCTGCATGCCCTTGGTCTTGAGACTTATCAGACATATGTTGGATCTGTGGCTCAGCACACAGCCGTTCACGTGGGCCGGGCTGCGGAAGCGTTGCGGGTGCTGATCACCTCTCCTGAGAAGCGATCGGCGATGGGTGCCTCGGCGGCAAGGCGAGCAAGGGATTGCTTCTCCTGGCCTGTGGTTGTCAATCAGTACAACGAGCTATTTGAGGACCTGGCTGCTCGCCGTCAATCGGCATTCTCGGATTCGTCGGTTCGCCCAAGAACTCTGGTCAGCCCTCTCAGAGGAGAGCCATTCGCTGACTTCACAGGATTTTCGACCCAGGTCCTCAATCCGAGTACCCGGCTTACGCTTCGCTCGGGGCAGACCAGAGCCGGTTTCGATCGAGTCAGACAAGTCGATCTCGATCGGGTCTTCGGCCGCCTTCATGGCACAGCAAACGAAGCCCAGAGGGTGCTGGAGCTGGTGGCTGCCGAGCCGGGTTTAATGGCAGCGAAGCTCATCCAGGCATTCCCCCCTGCCCGGGCAGAATTCATCATCCTGACCATTGTCTGGCTGGCCAAACTTGGGTTGCTGGATTGGCTGGAATCCTCTTCAGGCCCAGCATCGATTGTTCAACCGCCTGGAGCCTGAACCACGGCCCGGCGACCGTCAGCATCGATCAGCAGTTGCACCTGCCAGGCCGGACCGGGCGTGAAGCGCAACCGCTCGGGCCATTCCACCGCCAGCACCGCCCCAAGCTCCAGGGCCTCCTCCTCCTCCTGGGCGAACAGCTCTTCGGCCGCCTCCGGCTGCTCCAGCCGGTAGAGGTCAAGGTGCACAAGGTCGGTGCCGCGGCCGGCGTGCTGACCCCTGTAGTGCTGGGCGAGAGCGAAGGTGGGGCTGGTGATGGGCTCAGTAATCCCCAGCCCCTGGGCCAGGCCCTGCACCAGGCAGGTCTTGCCGGCGCCTAGATCTCCCTGCAGCAACAGCAGCCGGGGACCTTCGCCCAGCAGCAAGGCTGCCAGTTCACTTCCCAACTGACGGGTCGCCGCGGCGTCGCTCAGGTGCTGTTGCCAGCCCTGCCTGCAGCCGTTGACCTCGCCCATGCCCTCGCACCGCCTGTAGATTCAACTCCAGCGAGCCCGAAGCCTCGGCGTCTCTGCAGATATTTCAACCCATCGTCCTCCCTTTGAGGGAGTGTCTTCAACCCATGGTGGTTTCCCCCCCCGCGGCCGTGGCCGACTCCACGCTCAGCAATTCCCTGTCGGGCCTGCAGGTCACTGCGTCCTATGTGATCGCTGATCTCGGCCTGGCGGAGTTCGGCCGCAAGGAGATGGCGATTGCCGAAACCGAGATGCCAGGCCTGATGGCCCTGCGTCAGACGTACGGCAGCCAGCAGCCGCTCAAAGGCGCCCGCATCGCCGGCAGCCTGCACATGACGATCCAGACGGCTGTTCTGATCGAAACCCTGGTGGCCCTCGGCGCCGAAGTGCGCTGGGCCTCCTGCAACATCTTCTCCACCCAGGACCACGCTGCGGCGGCGATTGCTGCGGCCGGCATTCCAGTGTTCGCCTACAAGGGTGAAACCCTGGACGAATACTGGGCCTTCACCCACCGGATCATGGAGTGGGCCGACGGCGGCACCCCCAACATGATCCTCGACGACGGTGGCGATGCCACCGGCCTGGTGGTGCTGGGCACCAGGGCGGAGCAGGATCCCTCCGTGCTCGATCACCCCGGCAGTGACGAGGAGATCGCTCTTTTCAACTCCATCCGCCAGCGCCTGGCGGCTCAGCCCGGCTTCTATTCGCGCATCCACGCCCAGATCCAGGGCGTCACCGAGGAGACCACCACCGGGGTCGCCCGTCTTTACCAGATGCAGAAGAGCGGTGAACTGCCGTTCCCGGCCATCAACGTGAACGACTCGGTCACCAAGAGCAAGTTCGACAACCTCTACGGCTGCCGTGAATCGCTGGTGGATTCGATCAAGCGTGCCACTGATGTGATGGTGGCCGGCAAGGTGGCCCTGGTCATGGGCTACGGCGATGTGGGCAAGGGTTCGGCCCAGTCGCTGCGGGGCCTGGGTGCAAGCGTGATGATCGCTGAAGTGGATCCGATCTGCGCCCTGCAGGCGGCCATGGAGGGCTACCGGGTCGTTCGCCTCGACGAAGTAGTGCGCGATGTGGACATCTTCGTGACCGCCACGGGCAACTTCCGCGTGATCACCCACGACCATCTGATCCAGATGAAGGATCAGGCGATCGTCTGCAACATCGGCCACTTCGACAACGAAATCGATGTGGCGTCGCTCAAGCAGTACCCCTGGGACAACATCAAGCCCCAGGTGGATCATGTGCTGTTGCCCAGCGGCAACAAGATCATCCTGCTGGCGGAAGGCCGTCTGGTGAACCTGGGCTGCGCCACTGGTCACCCCAGCTTCGTGATGAGCAACTCCTTCACCAACCAGGTGCTGGCTCAGATCGAGCTGTTCAGCAAGGGCGACCAGTACGGCAAGGAGGTCTACGTGTTGCCCAAGCACCTCGATGAGATGGTGGCCCGCCTCCACCTCGACAAGATCGGCGCCAGGCTCACCGAGCTCACCCCCGAGCAGGCCGATTACATCAACGTGCCTGTCGAAGGGCCTTACAAGTCGGACCACTACCGCTACTGAGTCAGTCCCTGGGACAGAGGCTGCTGGGAACGCCTCAGCAGCCTGGGCAGGTCGCCACCCCATGGAAGACTTGCGGGTAACACCGATGACCCCCGATGGAGATCGAACTGATCCAGAGGCTGCCGGAGTTGATCGGTGCGGCCGTGGCTGCCAATCCGATTGCCGGATACGGGGCCATCTTCGGGGCCATGTTTCTGGAGAATCTCTTCCCCCCCATCCCCTCCGAGCTGATCATGCCTCTGGGGGGCTTTTATGTGCAGCAGGGGCAGCTGGCCCTTGTGCCTGTTGTGCTGGCGGGGCTGGCTGGCACGGTGCTGGGCGCCCTGCCCTGGTACGGCGTCGGTCGTCTGGTCAATGAGGAGCGCATCGAGCACTGGCTTGAGCGCCATGGCCGCTGGATCGGCATCAGCCCTCAGGAACTGCACCGCAGCCGCAACTGGTTCAACCGCCACGGCACGGCCCTGGTGTTCTGGGGCCGGCTGGTGCCTGGCATCCGCACGCTGATCTCCGTGCCCGCCGGCATCGAGATGATGCCGCTCGTCCCCTTCCTGCTCTGGACCACGGCCGGCAGCCTGATCTGGACCCTGATGCTGACCGTGGCGGGAATGGCGCTCGGGAAGGGCTACACCAATGTGGAGATCTGGCTGGAGCCCGTGGCCCAGGTGATCAAGGTGCTGCTGGTGCTGGTGGTGCTGGCCTTCGGGGCCTGGCTGGCGCTGAGGACCTGGAAAAAGCGTCAGAAAATCTCCTGACGCGAGTCCGCTGAACCAAGGCTCCTGAACCGAAGCCGGTGCAGCAGACCTTCTGGATCAGTTTCAGAAGGGCACCTCCTCGCTGCTGGGTTCGCCGCCGCCATAGGCACCGCCGCCGAAACCTCCGTCGCTGCCACCCTCCCCGTAAGCTCCCTGCTCGGCGTCCCGCTTGGAGCCCAGCAGCTCAAGCCGGTCGACCCGCACCACGGGCTTGCTGCGCTCCTCGCCGGTGGCGCGGTCCGTCCAGCGGTCGAGCTTGAAGGAGCCGATGATGCCCAGCAGCGAACCCTTGCGGACGTAGTCGGCAGCCACCTGGGCCTGCTTGCCCCAGATCTCGAGGTTGAACCAGTCGGGTTCGTCGTCGCGGCTGCGGCGGTTCACGGCCAGCGTGAGGTTGGCCACCACGCTGCCTGATTCGAAGTAGCGCACTTCGGGATCGCGGCCGGCACGGCCGACAAGGGTCACGGAATTCACACCCATGGGGATCTCCAGAAAAGGGGGGATGGGGTCACTTGGACCCATGATGCGCCACGTCCTGCAGCGCTTCTCTCTGCTGGTTCCACCCTTTGGCCCGGATGTCCCACCCCGGGTCCAGCCGAGGGGGTTTCAAAGGGGCCCACCTATGATTCGCCCCGCTTGACTGCTCACCAGTGTTTTTTCGTCGTTTCCAGCTATCCCGTGACATCGGCATCGATCTGGGAACGGCCAACACCTTGATGTACGTGTCCGGTAAGGGGATCGTGCTGCAGGAACCGTCGGTGGTGGCGCTTGATCTGGAGAGGGGCGTGCCCCTGGCGGTGGGGGATGAGGCCAAGCTGATGCTGGGCCGCACTCCCGGCAACATCCGCGCCGTACGACCATTGCGCGATGGGGTGATCGCCGACTTCGACGCCGCCGAGATGATGATCAAGTCCTTCATCCAGAAGGGCAACGAAGGCCGCGGCATCGTGGCTCCACGGCTGGTGATCGGCATTCCCAGCGGCGTCACCGGCGTGGAGCGCCGGGCGGTGCGGGAGGCCGGTCTGGCCGGTGCCCGCGAGGTGCATCTGATCGATGAGCCGGTGGCGGCCGCCATCGGCGCCGGTCTGCCGGTCACCGAACCCGTTGGCACCATGATCGTCGACATCGGCGGTGGCACCACTGAAGTGGCCGTGCTCAGCCTCGGCGGCACCGTCCTCAGTGAGTCGGTGCGGGTGGCGGGCGATGAGATCAGCGATGCCATCACGGTGTACCTCAAGAAGGTGCACAACCTGGTGGTGGGCGAGCGCACCGCTGAGGAGATCAAGATCAGGATCGGCTCCGCCTTCCCCGACGACGCTCACGACGAATCCTCGATGGATGTGCGCGGCCTGCACCTGCTCTCCGGCCTGCCCCGCACGATCAACGTGCGTGCCGGTGACATCCGCGAGGCGATGGCCGAACCGCTCAACGTGATCGTCGAAGCGGTGAAACGGACCCTGGAGCGCACCCCGCCCGAGCTGGCTGCCGACATCGTCGATCGCGGCATCATGCTTGCGGGCGGTGGCGCCCTGGTGCGGGGCATCAGCGAGCTGATCAGCCACGAGACCGGCATCCTCACCCATGTGGCTCAGGATCCACTGCTCTGTGTGGTCAACGGCTGCGGCCAGGTGCTGGAGGATTACAAGCGCCTGGAGCGGGTGCTCGACACCCCTGACTTCACCCGTCTCTCCAGCTGAGTCCGGTGCCGTTCGGACGCCTCTCCCGCGTCCCCTGGCTGAGGCCGGTGGTCGGAGCCTGGCCCTGGGCCCTGGTGGCGTTCGCCCTGGTGGCAGTCCGCCTCAGCAAGGGTGCCCTGCTCAGCGATGCCTACGCCCTGCTCAGCCGCCCCTTCTGGCCCGGCAGCGCCCAGAAGGAGTGGTTGCAGGCGGCCCAGCAGCTGGATCAGCAGACCAGGCTCAGCCAGCTGGAGCTCGACAACCGCCGCCTGCGCAGCCTGCTCGATCTGCAGCGGGCCGATCCCGGCAAGGTCACCGCGCCGGTGATCTCCCGTGAACCCGGTGACTGGTGGCATCAGTTGGTGCTGGGGGTCGGTGGGCTGCAGGGCATCCGGGCGGGGGATTCGGTGATTGGCCCCGGCGGCCTGATCGGGCGGGTGGAGAGCGTCACCCCCACCACGGCTCGGGTGGCCCTGCTCACCGACACCGCCAGCAAGGTGGGTGTGTGGGTGGCGCGCACCCAGCGCCATGGCCTG
Source organism: Synechococcus sp. Cruz-7E5 (assembly GCF_024345995.1). Taxonomy (GTDB): domain Bacteria; phylum Cyanobacteriota; class Cyanobacteriia; order PCC-6307; family Cyanobiaceae; genus Regnicoccus_A. The sequence goes on along the minus strand of NZ_JAGQCE010000009.1, from coordinate 97,623 downwards.
CTCACCGGGGTCGGCAGCAGCAGGCCTGTGCTGCGCTTTCTCGAGAAGGATCCCCAGGTGCGCCCGGGTGATGTGGTGGTGACCTCCCCTGCCAGCACGCTGGTGCCGCCTGGCCTGAGCGTGGGGGTGATTCAGTCGGTGGATGACAAGGCGGTGCCGGCCACGCTGGCGGTGGTGCAGCTGAGTGCCCCGGTGGCCTCGGTCGACTGGGTGCAGGTGCTCACCCGCCGGGAGGCGGCCCCGGCGGGACCCTGAACCATGGCCAGCCTGCATCACCGCCCCCTGTTTGTGGTCAGTGCCCTGGTGGTGCCCTTGCTCACCCTGGCGGCGCCCGGCGTCCTGCGGATCGGCGGGGTTCCCCCCAGCTGGGCTGTGCTTTGGCTGCTGCCCTGGTCGCTGGCGGATGGACCGCTCTCCGGTGCCCTGGCGGGGCTGGCCCTGGGCATGCTGCTCGACTGCCTCCACCTCGGTGGAGCCACCCAGATGCCAGCCCTGGCCCTGCTGGGCTGGTGGTGGGGCCGGCTGCCGCGTCGGGGCCCGCCGATCGAGCGCAGCTTCAGCCTGGGCCTGCTGGCCATGCTCGGCAGCGCAGTGCTGGGGGTGAGTGTGCTGCTGCAGCGTCAGGGGGGCGGCGGCTGGGCGGCACTGCTCACGGCGGCGAGCCTGCACACCCTGCTGGCCCAGGTGTTGGTCACGGCCCTGCTGGCACCGATGATCTGTTCGTTGCTGCTGCTGCTGTGGCGACGGCACAGTGCCAGCGCACGGGGGTGATGGGATGACGAAACCGATGCTGGATCGGCTCTTCAACCCAGCACACCGCTGGAGCCGGCGGGAGCTGATGGCGAGTGCCCTGATCGCGCTGCTGGCCGGCTGCGGGATCCGTCGCTCCAGCGAACCGGAGCTTCAGTTCTGGACCCTTGATCTGGCCCCCAAGTTCAACGACTACCTGCGTGGTGTGATCGCCGCCTGGGAGCAGGAGAATCCGGGCCTCAAGGTGCGCTGGACCGATGTGCCCTGGGGGTCGGTGGAGCGCAAGCTGCTGGCTGCGGTGTTCGCGCGCACGGCGCCGGATGTGGTGAATCTCAACCCGCTGTTCGCAGCCAACCTTGCCAGCAAGGGAGGGCTGATGGATCTGGATCCGCTCCTGCCTCCGGATGCCGCCGCCAGTTATCTGCCTCTGATCTGGCAGGCCAGCCGCCAGGAAGGCAGGCAGTTCGCCATCCCCTGGTATCTCACCGCGCGGATCTCCCTGAGCAACAGGGATCTGCTGAACCGGGCGGGCTACAGCCAGCCCCCCAGCCGCTGGGAGGACGTGCCTGCCTTCGCGGAGGCGGTCAGGCGCCGCACCGGCATGTACGCCCTGTTCGTCACGGTGGTGCCCGACGACTCGGCGGAGTTGCTGGAGTCGATGGTGCAGATGGGGGTGACTCTCCAGGATCAGCGCCAGCGGGCCGCCTTCAACACCCCGGCGGGCCGCCGGGCCTTCGCCTTCTGGAGCGACCTCTACCGGCGGGGCCTGCTGCCGCGGGAAGTGGTGAGCCAGGGCTACCGCAGGGCCGTGGAGCTCTACCAGAGCGGTGAGCTGGCCCTGCTCTCCAGCGGCGCCGAGTTCCTGCGCAGCATTCAGACCAATGCCCCCGGCATTGCCGCCGTCACCCGGCCTGGGCCGCCGCTGACTGGCCCCGACGGATTGGCGAATGTGGCGGTGATGAATCTGGCCGTCTCGCGCCAGAGCACCAGAGCCAAGCAGGCGCTCAGTTTTGCCCTGTACCTCACCAATGCCGCCAACCAGGCCCGTTTCGCTGAGGAAGCACGGGTGCTGCCTTCGGCGCGGCAGGCCCTTGAGCGCATCGAGCAGGGATTGCGCCAGCAGACGCCCGCAGATGCCAAGGAGCAGCTGGTGCGGCAAGCCCGGCTGCAGTCGGTGGAGACCCTCGGCCGGGCGCGGGTGCTGGTGCCGGCTACCCCAGGGGTGAAGCGGCTGCAGGCGATTCTCTACCGCCAGCTGCAGAAGGCGATGCTCGGCCAGATCGAGAGCGATCAGGCGCTGGCGGAAGCGGAACGCGAGTGGAACGTCTACGCCGAGGCCCGCTGGCCCTGACCGGGCACTGCCCCCTGACTTGTGGAATAAATCATTAAGTCTTGGCTGAGTCCCCTCGGAGAGACTGGGAGCTCGCCTCTTTGCAACTGCCTCTCAAGGTAAGGTTGCTTTTCTTCATGACTGGACTCCGATGCCCCTGGAAGCGGATCCCCGGCTGCAGCAGGGTGAATCTTCCCAGGAGTCTTCATCAGAACCCCGCGCCACCGTGCTGGTGGTCGACGACGAAGCCACCGTGCGCCGTGTTCTGGTGATGCGCCTTCAGCTGGCCGGCTACAGGGTGGTCTGCGCCGAAGACGGTGAGCAGGCCCTGGCCCTGTTCCATGACGAGCAGCCCGATCTGGTGGTGCTCGATGTGATGCTGCCCAAGCTGGATGGATTCGCCGTCTGCCGCAGATTGCGGGCCGAATCCTGCGTGCCGATCATTTTTCTCTCGGCTCTTGATGCCATCGCCGAGCGGGTGGCTGGCCTGGATCTCGGTGCCGACGACTACCTGCCCAAGCCGTTCAGTCCCAAGGAGCTCGAAGCCCGCATCGCCACCATCCTGCGGCGGGTGGGCCGGGGCTCAGCCGCCGCCGAGCCGCGCGACGTGCCTGCCGGACAGGGAGTCATGCGCGTGGGCGATCTGGTGGTCGACACCAACCGCCGCCAGGTCACCCGGGATGGTGAGCGCATCGGTCTCACCTACACCGAATTCAGCCTGCTGGAGCTGCTCTTCCGCGACCCAGGCCGGGTGGTGCCACGGGCCGAGATCCTCGAGCAGCTATGGGGCTATCCTCCCCGCCGTGCCGCAGACCTGCGCGTGGTCGATGTCTACGTGGCCCGTCTGCGCGGCAAGCTCGAGCCCGATCCGCGCAATCCCGAGCTGATCCTGACGGTGCGAGGCACCGGCTATGCCTCCCAGCGGATGGCCGAGCCGGCCGTTGCGGCCACCGCCTGAGGCCCTCGGCCCTTTCTGAGCTCCTCGGTCCTTCAGGATGGGGCTCCTGTCTGAGTTCTGCCGCCTTGCCGGAGACGCGCTTCAACCGCCTGGAGCAGGCCCGCCTGGAGAAGGCTGAGGTCCTCAGGGGCCTGGGCCGGGCTCCCTACGGCCTGCGCTTCGATCCCAGCCATCGCCACGCCGAGCTGCAGCGTCTGCATGCCGATCTGGCCAACGGCCAGGAGCGCGACGTGAGGGTTTCGGTGGCTGGACGGGTGATGACCCGCCGGGTGATGGGCAAGCTGGCCTTCTTCACCCTGCTCGATGAGACCGGCCCTATCCAGCTCTTCATCGAGAAGGCCACCCTGGCGGCTGCCCTGCCGGATCAGCCCGAGGCCTTTGCCCAGCTCACCACCCTGGTGGACAGCGGCGACTGGATCGGCGTGAGCGGAAGCCTGCGCCGCACCGACCGCGGCGAGCTCTCGGTGAAGGTGACCGACTGGCAGATGCTCAGCAAGGCCCTGCAGCCCCTCCCCGACAAGTGGCACGGCCTGGCGGACGTGGAAAAGCGCTACCGCCAGCGCTACCTCGATCTGGTGGTCTCCCCCCAGACCCGCGAGACCTTCCGGCGCCGGGCCCTGCTGGTGAGCGGCATCCGCCGCTGGCTGGATGAGCGCCAGTTCCTGGAGATCGAAACGCCGGTCCTCAATGCCGAGGCTGGCGGCGCCGAAGCCCGGCCCTTCACCACCCACCACAACACCCTCGATCTGCCGCTGGTGCTGCGGATCGCCACCGAACTGCACCTCAAGCGGCTGGTGGTGGGCGGCTTCGAGCGGGTCTACGAACTGGGCCGAATCTTCCGTAACGAAGGGGTGAGCACGCGCCACAACCCTGAATTCACCACGGTCGAGATCTATCAGGCCTACACCGATTACACCGACATGATGGCGCTCACTGAGGAGCTGATCGCCTCGGTCTGCCAGCAGGTGTGCGGCACCACGGTGATCGGTTATCAGGGCACAACCATTGATCTGACCCCCCCCTGGCGGCGGGCCACCATGCATGAGCTGGTGGAGCAGGCCACGGGCCTGGATTTCAACGGCTTCAGCAGCCGCGAGCAGGCCGCTGAAGCAATGGCCGCTGCGGGCCTGGAGGTGCCTGAGGCGGCCGACAGCATCGGTCGTCTGCTCAACGAAGCCTTTGAGCAACGAGTGGAGGAGTCCCTGATTCAGCCCATCTTCGTGACCGACTACCCGGTGGAGATCTCCCCCCTGGCCCGTGCCCACCGCAGCAAGCCTGGGCTGGTGGAGCGCTTCGAGTTGTTCATCGTGGGCCGGGAAACCGCCAACGCCTTCAGTGAGCTGATCGATCCGCTCGACCAGCGCCGGCGCCTGGAGGCCCAGCAGGAGCGCCGCATTGCCGGTGATCTCGAGGCCCATGGAGTCGACGAAGACTTTCTCCATGCGCTTGAAGTGGGCATGCCCCCCACCGGCGGGCTTGGCATCGGCATCGACCGGCTGGCGATGCTGCTCACCGACAGCCCGAGCATCCGCGACGTGATCGCTTTCCCCCTGCTGCGGCCGGAAGCCCCGCCGCCGGTGGGCTGATCCGGCGCAATGAGATAATGGAGCCTAACTTGACTATTACTTAGCCCATGAGCGGTGAGCGCGTCGGTTTCCGCTTCAAACACGCGGATGCGGTGGTCAAGCGCAATCCCCAGGGCCGCTCCCGCCGGGGCTGGGTGATGGAGCCTGTTGAGCAGACCACCAGCCGTGGCACCAAGATGCCGGCCTATCGCATCCGCTGGCGCGACAGTGAACGCCCCGAGATCGTTCTGCAGCACATGCTGATCGCCGATCCGGATCCCACGCCCCCCCCTGAGGGGGTGAGCCTGGAGCCCCCTGCTCCCAAGAAGTAGGTCTGTCCGCCCGTTCCATCCCCTTGCCTTGCCTTCACCTCAGCTGTTCAACTCCAGCCCTTGAGGCGGTACACGAGCAGGCCCAGATGTTCCTTGATGGCCAGGCTGCTCAGCAGCAGGGATCCGGCGTCTGGCCAGAGTGACAGCAACACCGATCCGGCGGTGGGTGTGCCGAGCTGATCACGGGCCGGCAGCAGGTAGTCGCAGGCCACCGGCACAACCTGGAGCCCGCTCTGGCGGCGGAAGCTGGCCAGGGCTCTGGGCATGTGCAGGGCACTGGTCACCAGCAGAACCATCGACCAGTCGCGGGCTTTGCCGATCCGGCGCAGATCCCTCGCCTCCTCGGCGGTGGTCCTGGCCTGATCACTGAGCAGAAGGCGATCAGCGGGGACCCCCAGTTCCAGCGCCAGGTTGCGGGCGCTGATGGCTTCCGCAGGCGCTGGGTCCCCACCGCTGAAGCTCACCCGGCCTCCGCTCAGCAGCAGCAAGGGCGCCCGCTCCTCCCGCAGCAGCCGGATCCCGCTCAGCAGCCGGTCGCCTGCCTCATTCACTTCCACTCCGCTCCTGGGGGGCAACGCCGCCCGCAGGCCCCCGCCCAGGACCACGATGGCGTCACCCCTGGGCAGGGGCGAGGGGGTCAGGGCCGCGCTGCGGGCCTCCAGCCCCCAGACCAGTTCCCTGGCTGTGAGCGGCATGGCGCTGATCCAGAGCAGAGCCATGCCAAGGCCCCCAAGGGGGCCGCTCCAGCGGCGGCGCGGCCCCACCAGCAGTCCAGCCAGAGCGAGCAGCAGGCCCAGGCTCAGGGGATAGAGCAGTTGCGGCAGCAGTTTCGAGAACAGAAAGCCCAAGCGACGGATCTCCTGCTCAGGGGCCGGAGGGCCTGGAGCGGCGGCGCAGCTCCTCCAGCTCCTGGCGTGATTCGAAGTCAGCCCAGGCCTGCTCCAGGTCGGCCTCGGCCGGTGGGGCTGCAGCGGCGGCGGGCCGGCTGGCGGGTCTGCCTGATCCGGGGCGCGGCCGTTGCTCCAGTTCCTGCAATTCCTGCTCCACCCGGGCGAACTCCTTGCCCAGTTCCCCCAGCTGCTGCCAGCGGTCGCGCCCCTGGCCCATCAGCTGACCCTGATGGGCTTCGGCCCGTCCCGCCAGCTCCTGGGCACCGGCGACGCGGGCCCGCTGGACCCGCTCCTGCCACTGGGTGATCTCGCTGGCGATCTGCAGCAGGGCCTGACGCAGCTGCTCGGCCTGGGCCTGGATCTGCAGGCGCCGCTGGCGCAGGCGCCGTTGGCGCTCCTGCAGCTCCTCCAGTTCCAGCAGCTCCTGCTGGCCTGGATGGTTTCCCAGGAAGGCCTCCAGCTGCTGCTCCAGCTGCGACTCCAGCTGCTCGAACCAGCTGCTGCTCATGGGCGTGTCACGGACGAGTTCACTCCGGGGCTCGGGTGATCAGGGGGGCTTCGATCTCTTCTTCCAGGGGCGTGATCGCCGCTTCGCGGGAGCGCAGCAGCAGCTGGGTGAGACGGGCGATCGCCCCTTCGCCGAGGTCCTGACCACCGATGCGGTCGAAAGCTTCGCGGTAGAGCTGCTCCAGTTGTTCGATCAAGTCTTCACGGGTTTCGCGCATCGCCCGCCGCTGGTCGTCCCTGCTCATCGCCGGCCTTCTCGCTGCTGATCAGGTGCTGAGTCTGCCTGGTGCGGCTCCCACTGTCGCCGGTTGCAGCAGGTGCAGGCTGAAGCTGCCGTCGTCGGCGCTCCAGCGCTCCAGGGAGTGCCAGCCCGCCGCCGCTGCCAGGGCGGTGAAGGCCTCCGGGCTGTACTTGTGGCTGTACTCGGTGATCAGGGATTCGCCGGCTGTGAACTGCCAGCTGGCTCCAGCGAGGCTCACCTGCTGGTCCCGCGAGCTCACCAGGGCCATGGCGATGCGCGAGTCCTGCGACTGCCAGTGGGCCTCATAGCGGAAGCTGGCGGGATCGAAGCTGCCTGCCAACTCCCGGTTGAGCCGCACCAGCAGGTTGCGGGCGAAGGCGGCGGAGTGGCCGGCCCGGTCGTTGTAGGCGGCTTCCAGCGCCGCAACCGAGCGTGGCTGGTCGATGCCGATCAGCAGGCGCCCATCACTCCCCAGCAGGCGGGCGAACTGGGCCAGCAGGGTCACGGCTTCGTCATGATCGAAGTTGCCCAGGGAGCTGCCGGGGTAGAAGCCGAGCCGCCGTTGCCCCGCCAGCAGGGGCTGCTCCGGCAGCTGCTTGAGCAGGCTGTAGTCGCAGCAGATGCCAAGTACCGGGATTCCGGGATGGCGCTGCTGCAGGTTGCGGCAGGCCTGCTGCAGATGCTCGGCGCTGATGTCGAGGGCCACGTAGGCCGGCGGGGCCAGGGCCTCCAGCAGCGGCGACACCTTGCGGGCGCTGCCGGCGCCGAACTCCACCAGTACCCCCTCGCCCAGGGCCGCGGCGATGGCGGGGGCATGGCGGTTGAGCAGGGCGGTTTCGGTGCGGGTGAGGCCGTACTCCGGTTGTTCGCAGATGGCATCGAACAGGCGGGAGCCCTCGTTGTCGTAGAGGAACCAGGCCGGCAGTTGCTTGGGTGTGCGGTTCAGCCCCTCGATCACCAGCCTGGCCATGTCGGCCGGGGCTGGATGCAGATCGAGCATGGTGATGGCAGGCTCCGGCGGCTGCGGGGGGGCCGGTGTGACCGGCCGGGAGCTGAGGCCGGACCGCCTGCTCATCGCCGATCCTGGGCCAGGCGCAGACCGCTGGCCATCCAGCGGCTGGCAGGCGGGAAGAAGTTGCGGTAGGTGAGGCGGCTGTGGCCGGGCGGGGTGAAATCGCTGCCGCCGCGCAGCACCATCTGGGAACTCATGAATTTGCCGTTGTATTCACCGACCGCGCCGGCTGCCGGCGCGAAGCCCGGGTAGGGACGGTAGGCGCTGGCGGTCCACTGCCACACCTGACTCTCCTGCTCCCCCATGGCGGGGTGGGCGGCGCGGGCGGCGGTTTCCCATTCGGCTTCCGTTGGCAGGCGGGCACAGGCCCAGCGGGCGTAGGCGTCGGCCTCGAACCAGCTCAGATGCCGCACCGGCGCCTCCGGACGCAGGGGCCGCCTCCCCTCCAGGCTGAACTCCCAGCCCCAGCCATCGCGTTCAGAGCCGCGCCAGTAGCGGGGTGCCCGCCAGTTCCGCGCCTGCACCAGAGCCCAGCCTTCGCTCATCCAGAGCTCGGGTCGGCGGTATCCACCAGCTTCGATGAAGGCCGCAAATTCCCCATTGCGCACCAGCCGGCTGGCGATCGCATGGGGCTCCAGCCAGTGGCGGTGCCGTGGCGCTTCGTTATCGAAGTGGAAGCCGCCCTCAGGATCGGCGCCGATCTCCACCAGGCCGCCCGGATGCTCGATCCATTGCAGTGGCTCCGTCACATCGCCAGGGGGGGCGGCGGCCTGGCGGTAGGCGGGCTCCAGGGGGTTGCGGCTGAAGCCATCGAGCAGATCCATCAGCAGCAGCTCCTGGTGCTGCTGCTCGTGCTGCAGCCCCAGCTCCAGCAGTGCCAGCACCGGCTCCGCCGCGGTATGAGGTTGACGGACAAGCTGATCCAGCAGCTTCTCCAGCCCTGCGTCCACCCGTCGCCGCCAGGCCATCACCTCCCGCATCGGTGGACGGGAGAGCAGCCCCCGCTGGGGGCGGGGGTGACGTTCGCCGATCGTGTCGTAGTAGGAGTTGAACAAGTAGCCCCAGCGGCTGTCGGCTGTTCCGTGGCCCGGCAGGTGGGGCTGGAGCAGGAAAGTCTCGAAGAACCAGGTGGTGTGGCCGAGATGCCATTTGGGCGGGCTGGCGTCAGCCATGCCCTGCAGGCAGAGGTCTTCCGGCTCCAGATCGGCCACCAGCTCCTCGCTGCGGCGGCGTATCGCCCCCAGCCGCTCCAGCAGGGCCGCGCTTGGTGCCGCGGAAGCCATGGCATGGGGGACAAGCTGGGGGGGAGCCTAGTGGGGATCGGCGGGCGCGGCTGACCCCCTTACGATCGGCCACAGCCAACCGTTGCGACAAAACCGCTGCCATGGGCATCCGCCAGGGATCCTGCACCCAGGCAGGCATCAGCCGAGGTTTCGTCGAAGCCGTCGGCCACACCCCCCTGATTCGCCTGGGCCTGCTCAGCGACCTGACCGGCTGCGAGATCCTCGGCAAGGCGGAGTTCATGAACCCGGGTGGCTCCGTGAAAGACCGCGCGGCCCTCGGCATCCTGCTGGAAGCCGAAGAGTCCGGAGCTCTGCAACCGGGCGGCACCGTGGTGGAGGGCACGGCCGGCAACACCGGCATCGGCCTCACCCACATCTGCAATGCCCGTGGTTACCGCAGCCTGATCGTCATTCCTGACACCCAGTCGGCGGAGAAGATCGGTCTGCTCCGCAGCCTCGGTGCCGAGGTGCGCACGGTGCCGGCGGTGCCTTACCGCGATCCCAACAACTATGTGAAGCTCTCGGGCCGCATCGCCGCGGAAACGCCTGGGGCCATCTGGGCCAATCAGTTCGACAACCTGGCCAACCGCCGCGCCCATTACGCCAGCACCGGTCCGGAGATCTGGGAGCAGACCGGCGGCCGCATCGACGCCTGGGTATCGGCCACCGGCACCGGCGGCACTTACGCCGGCGTGGCCCTGTTCCTCAAGGAGCGCTCCGAGCGGGTGCGCTGCGTGCTGGCCGATCCCCATGGCAGCGCCCTCCATTCCTGGGCCACCGGCTCGGGGCTGCAGGCCGAGGGCAGCTCGATCACCGAGGGCATCGGCAACAGCCGCGTGACCGCCAACCTCGAGGGTGCCCCGATCGACGATGCGGTGCGCATCGACGACCAGAGCGCCCTCGACACCATTTATCAGTTGCTCTGGCGCGAAGGGCTGTTCATGGGTGGTTCGGTGGGGATCAATGTGGCGGCGGCGGTGGAAACGGCCCGCCGGCTCGGGCCCGGCCACACGATCGTCACCGTGCTCTGCGACAGCGGCGATCGCTACCGCTCCCGTCTTTACGACGCCGACTGGCTTGCCTCGCGCGGACTGAGCCAGCCCCGCCGCCAGCGGGTTCCGGCCTGATGGATGCCGCTCCCGCCGCCGGGCCAGGTCTGCTGATCGCGGATCGCTACCGCCTGGAGGCGGAGCTCAGCCGCAGTTCCCAGGGGGTGCTCTGGCGCGCCAGCGATCAGCTGGCCGGCGGGGCGCTGATGGCCTTGCGCCAACTCGGCCCCGAGCAGGACCAGCAGCACTGGCGCCAGCTATGGAGTCGCCTCCAGGGGGTGCTCCATCCCCAGATCCCCCGCATCGGTGAGGCCATCTCCCGGGGGGAGGAGCTCTGGTTGGTGCGTGAGTGGCAGGGGGGACCCACCTACAGGGAGCTCCTGGAGGCGCGGCGCGAGCGGCAACTGGTCTTTGGTGCGGGGGAGGTGCTGCTGCTGGTGCGGCAGCTGCTGCCGGTCCTGGCGGCCCTCCATGGCCAGGACCTGGTGCATGGTGATCTCAGTCCGGCCAATCTGCTGCGCCGCGACCGCGACGGCCTGCCGGTGCTGCTCGATTTCGGCCTGGTGCGCGACGGGTCGATCGAGGCTCCCGCCAGCGGGGCGACGCCCGGCTACGCGCCGGCGGAGCTGGGCCGGGGCGAACCCGTGCAGCCCTGGATGGATCTTCACGCCCTGGGTGTGGTGGCGCTGGTGCTGCTCACCGGTGAGGAGCCGGCGTCCCTGCTCGATCCCACCTCCCTCGCCTGGAGCTGGCCGGCCGCCGACCAGCTCGATCCGGCCCTGAGGGAGCAGCTGGAGCGTTTGCTGAGCTCCGATCCCGATCAGCGCTTCGCTACTGCGTCCGAGGCACTGGAGGCCTTTCAGCAGCTGCCGATGCCCGAGAGTCTTGGCCCCGTGGCCCGGGCCGATCGCACCGTCGTGCTGGTGCCTCCATCCGTGCCGTCAGTGGAGGTGGCCGAGCCGCCCGCCCCGGCTCCCCCGCCGCCTGCCGCCGTGCTGCGCAGCCGCCAGCAGGTCAAGGACGAGGCTGTGGAAGGCCGTCTCTGGCCGATGGTGCTGGCCCTGGTGATCTCAGCTGTGGTGGGCATCAGCCTGGGCTGGTGGCTGCTCGGCCGCGGCAAGGCCCCCAGCGAGGAGGTCAGGGAAGCCCCCCAGCGCCCCCTCACGGCCAGCCTGCCGCCCGGTGAAGTGGATCAACGCCAGGAGCTGCTCAACCGTCTGCGGGCCCTGCAGGTGGACCGCGGCTGGTTCCTCAACCTGGTGGACGCCAACCTGATGGCCCAGTTCCCTGAGCGGGGAGGGCGCCTGCCCAGCGATGCGCTGCAGGATGCCCCCCTGCGCAAGGTCTGGAATGAACTGGCGGAGGAGTGGTTGGCCCGGGTGGAGCAGTTGCCGATCGCCGTGCGCCGCAAGCTCGGCAGCTTCAGCGCCTCCGACTGGGAGGGTCAGCAGCGGCGGCTCGCCGCCCAGGGCCTCAGCGCCCCGGTGCTGCGGCAGCTGGTTTCGGGCAATGCACAGTCCCTGCTGCCTGGCCGCTCCAGCATGGACATCCCACCCGAGCCCTTCCGCCAGCTCTGGTATGCCGCCGCCCAGCAGACCCTCGAAAGCCTGCGGGTCGAGCCGATCCTCGCCCCTCCCGGTCAGGCCCGGGTGCAGTCGGCGGAACTGGAGGCCAACGGGGCTCGGGTGTTCCCGATCCGCATCCCCAGGGGCCACCAGCTGGTGCTTGGGGTCAATGGCTCCCCGTTGATGCAGATGAGCGTCTTCGACGCCCAGGGCAATGTGCTCGAGCCCAAGGGACCCCTCAGGGTGGTGAGCCTGGGGGCGGTGCCCGGCGATCAGGCCCAGCTGCTGATCAGCAACGAAGGAGTGGCCCCTGCCTACATCACCCTGTCGCTGCGGGCCGATCCTCCCCCGCAGGCGCCGAGCCCGCCGGAAACTGGTGAGCGCCCGGAGCCGGAGGGCCAGGAGGGGGGACCAGCGCGCCTTCAGCCCACAGATCCGGATACGCCGGATTCAGAACAGCGACCTGCCCAGCCCGAGGCACCTTCGCCGCCGGAGAACGCCTCGCCCCAGCCCCGCTGAGCGGAGCCTCACAATGGACGCTCCAGTTTCCGCGCAGCGTTGATCGGCGCCACCCACCGGCCATCCGCCCCGGCACCACTGGCCGTAGCCCTGCTCTCTGGCGGCCTTGATTCAGCCACGGCCGCGGCTCTGGCGATCGAGGCGGGCTATCGGCTGATCGGCCTCTCCTTCGATTACGGACAGCGCCATCGCCAGGAACTGGAGGCTGCCGCCTTCCTTGCGGCAGAACTCGGCTTGATCGAGCACCACACCATCGCCGTGAACCTGGCCGCCTGGGGCGGCTCGGCCCTCACCGACCCCGGCATCGCCCTACCTGCCTCAGGGGTGGTGGATGGAGTGATTCCCCCCACCTATGTGCCGGGCCGGAACACCGTGTTCATCGCCCTGGGGCTGAGCCTGGCCGAGGCCCGGGGGGCCTCCCGGCTGGTGCTGGGGGTGAATGCGGTGGATTATTCCGGCTATCCCGATTGCCGTCCCGACTACCTCGCCGCGTTTCAGATCCTGGCGGACCTGGCGAGCAAGGCCGGCCGGGAGGGCGAGGGAGCCCAGCTCTGGGCTCCGCTGGTGAGCTGGAGCAAGACCCGGATCGTTGAGGAGGCCCTGAGGTTGCAGCTGCCGATCGAGCGAACCTGGAGCTGTTACGCGGGCGGGGCCGCCCCCTGCGGCCGTTGTGACAGCTGCCGTATCCGCGATGCCGCCCTGAGGGATGCCGGGCATCCCGAGCTGGCCAGCCGCGGATCTGGATGAGCCGGGAGCGTCTGATCCGCCCGTTGCCCTGGCGGGAACCCTGGCCCCTGGTTAACTGCCTGGCCCAGCAGCTGGGCCTCGAGGGACTGGTCTGGCTGGACGGGGATGGCACGGCCCTGGGACGCTCCTCGACCCTGGCCCTGGCTCCCCTGGAGCAAGTGGAATGCCGGGGCCTGCCGGCTGAGGCCGGGGCCGCAGATCCCTTCGCCGTGCTGCGCCGCGTTCTTGGGGCGGGCGGGTCCTGGCTGGGTTGGCTTGGTTATGAGGCGGGAGCCTGGGTGGAGCCGGATGCCCACTGGCGCTCTCCGGATACGGCCACCCTCTGGGCCGCTCGCTACGACCCGCTGCTGCGCTTCGATCTTCATGAGCGGCGTCTCTGGCTGGAAGGAGACGACCAGGAGCGGCTGGGGGCGATGCTGTCCTTGATCGAGTCGTGCCCCGAGGGACTGGAGTCAGGAGAGACCGGAGCGCTGCCTTCCCTGGCTCTGCCGCCCGGCCACTGGCACTGGCACACCACCCCGGAGGCCTTCGCACGCCAGGTGACGGCCCTGCGGGAGTTGATCGCCGCAGGTGATCTGTTCCAGGCCAATCTCACCGCCTGCCGCGAGCTGCTGCTGCCGCAGCTGGTTTCACCCCTGGAGCTCTACGGCCGGCTGAGGCGTCACTGCCCGGCCCCCTTCGGGGGGGTGGCGATCGCCTCGCTCGGGGATACTGGCGAGGCGGTGCTCTCAGCTTCACCTGAACGCTTTCTGCGCCTGCAGGCCGACGGCCGGGTCCAGACCCGCCCGATCAAGGGCACCCGGCCCCGCCATCCCGAAGCCGCCGCCGATGCCACCGCCGCCGCCGACCTGATCACCAGCGCCAAGGACCGGGCCGAGAACGTGATGATCGTGGATCTGCTGCGCAACGACCTCGGCAGGGTCTGCCACAGCGGCTCGATCGGTGTGCCGCAGCTGCTGGGGCTGGAGAGTTACCGGCAGGTGCACCACCTCACCTCGGTGGTGGAGGGATCGCTGCGCTCCGGGACGGATCTGGTGGACCTGCTGCGAGCCTGCTGGCCGGGCGGGTCGATCACAGGCGCCCCGAAGGTGCGCGCCTGCCAGCGCCTGGGCGCCCTGGAGCCCGTGGCCCGGGGCCCTTACTGCGGTTCTCTGTTCCTGCTCGACGCTGATGGCCACTTCGACAGCAACATCCTGATCCGCAGCCTGATGCTCAGGGGCCGGCGCCTGCGCGCCCATGCCGGCTGCGGCATCGTGGCCGATTCCAGCCCTGCCGCCGAGGCCGAGGAACTGGCCTGGAAACTGGATCCCCTGCTGGAGGCCCTGGCCTGAACGCGATCGCCTGGATCGATGGACCCGAGGGGGGGCGGTGGGGTGCACCTGGCAGCCTCTCGGTGCCGCTCTCGGATCGGGGCCTGAGCCTGGCCGATGGGCTGTTCGAAACGGTCCTGGTGGAGGGGCGCCGCCCCCGGTTGCTGGCGCAGCACCTCCAGCGCTGGCGGCGGGGCGCGGCCGTGCTGGGGCTTGAGCCCCCGCCGCCGCAGGAGCGGGTGGCGGTGCTGGCCCGCGAGGCGATCGAGCGCAGCGGGATCGGCAGCGGGGCTCTGCGGCTCAACTGGAGCCGGGGCGATGGGGGCCGCGGCCTCGAAGCCTCGACCGGACCAGGACGCTTCTGGCTGCAGCTCAGCGCTGCCCGGCCTGACTTCAGCTCGGTTTCCGCTGTGATCAGCAGTCTTGAGCAGCGCAATGCCGCCAGTCAGCTCAGCTCCTGCAAGACCTTCGCCTATGGCGCTGCCGTGCTGGCCAGGCTGGAGGCCCAGAGGGCGGGGCAGGAGGACGCGCTGCTGGAGAGCACGGCCGGGGGGCTCTGCTGCGGCACCAGCGCCAACCTGCTGGTGCGCCAACCCCAGGGCTGGTGGACTCCGCCGCTCACCAGTGGCTGCCTGCCAGGAGTTATGCGGGCCAGGGCCCTGGCCCTGGGGCTGGTCCAGGAGGCCCCGGCTCCGATCGAGGCCTCCCAGTTGCGTCATGGTGCGCTGCTGATCAACAGCCTCGGCTGCCGACCGATCCGGTTCCTGGAGGGGGATGTGCTGCCAACCTGGCCCGATCCGGAGCACCTCTGGCGTGGCTTGCTCGACGAGTGATCCAGGGGCCATCGCCGCAAGCAGTTGTCATAGCGTCTGGTCATCAACGGGTGAACAGCGTGAGGGTCGAGGCGGCAGCGGTGATCCCGGGGTTGGCAGTGCTGCTGGCGGGGCTTTCGGCCTGCGGCGGGCCAAAGGAGGTGGCCGTTCAGAACGCCAGGCTGGGGGATGCGCTGGTTGTGGCGGAGGGGACCCGGGTGGAGCTTGCCCAGACCTTCAAGCCCGGAGTGTCCAACGGCCTTTACAAGGGCGCTGTGCGCCTGCATGGGCCTGGCCAGCCGACGGATGGACGCCTGCATGCTCTCAACGCCGTCTGCAGCATCAAGGACACGCCCGGCTGGCCCAGCTACGACAACCTCTATGGCTACCCCATCACGGATGTTGCCGAGGCCGCTCAGCTGAGCGGCAAGAGTCGCTGGCAGATTCTCTATCACTTTGATGGGCGGATCGAGGCCAGTGGTGACTTGAAACCTCAGGCCTGGACGGCTCGCCTCAAGGACAACCTCTGCCGCCGCGGTGATTTCGATGACAGCACGGCACGCCAGTGACCGGGCCGCTGAGCGCGGGGTCCTGTAACCGCTGATACTGCTTGCCTTGGAGTGCTCGCGTTGGATGTGGGTGAAAACCGCACCGTTCCCCTCCACTCGATGCCGAAAACACTATTCAAGGTCGATCTCACCAAGACGATGGACCAGCAGGAGATGCCGGGCCATAACCGCTGGCATCCCGACATCCCTGCTGTTGTTTCAGTCAATCCGGGAGATGTGTTCAGGATCGAATGCAAGGATTGGACCGATGGCCAGATCAAGGACAATGATGATCCTCAGGATATCGCCGATGTCAATCTTGAGGTTGTCCATGTCCTGAGTGGGCCGATCTGGGTGAATGGTGCCCAGCCTGGCGACATCTTGGTGGTCGATATTCTCGATGTCGGTGCCCTCCAGGGAGATGAATGGGGCTTCACGGGCATCTTCGCCAAGGAAAACGGAGGTGGATTCCTCACAGATCACTACCCCAAGGCGGCTAAGGCCATCTGGGATTTCGAAGGGATCTACACCAGCTCCAGGCATATCCCCGGTGTCCGCTTCGCCGGCATCACCCACCCTGGCCTGATCGGCTGTGCTCCCTCCCATGAGCTGCTGCGGGAGTGGAACCGCCGTGAAACCGAGTTGGTGAACACCGCCCCCGACCGGCGCACCTACGGAGCTGGCCTTTCGGGCAGTGAGCCGGTGCTGGCGGCCCTGCCCAATCCCAACAGCGCCATCCTCGGAACCCTGCCCAGCTCGGAGTTCGAGCGGGTGGCCAATGAGGCGGCCCGCACGGTGCCTCCCCGTGAGCATGGCGGCAACTGCGACATCAAGAATCTCACCAAAGGCACGAAGATCTACTTCCCCGTCTATGTGGAAGGGGCCAAGCTCTCGATGGGAGACATCCACTTCTCCCAGGGTGATGGAGAGATCTCGTTCTGCGGCGCCATCGAGATGTCGGGCTACCTCGATCTGCATGTGGAGATCATCAAGGGTGGCATGGAGAAGTATGGGATGGTCAATCCCATGTTCAAGACCAGCCCCGTCGAGCCTCATTTCACTGATTACCTCGTGTTTGAGGGGATCTCGGTGGATGAGTTCGATGGCAAGCAGTACTACATGGATGTGCATATCGCCTACCGGCGGGCTTGCCTCAATGCGATTGAGTACCTCAAGAAGTTTGGCTACACGGGTGAGCAGGCCTATCTGCTCCTGAGCTGTGCGCCAGTCGAGGGACGGATCAGCGGCATCGTCGACATTCCAAATGCCTGTTGTACCCTGGCGATTCCAACATCAATCTTCGATCAGGATATTCTGCCCTGCTGATCAGCAATGGTCGATCGGGGGGTCTGAGCACAGGCCCCCTTTCTATTGTGCTGACTTTTGCCAAGATCTCTGTCTCCTCCAACGATGCCCGTCTACGAATACAGCTGCACCAACGGCTGCGAAAACTATGAAGTCTGGCGCAGCATCGATCAGCGTCAGAGCGACACGAACTGTCCTGCCTGTGATGCTGAAGGTACACGCGTGTTCACGCCGGTGATGTCCCTAACCGGCCCCCTGCGGCTCAAGCAGGAACAGTCGGAACCACGACTCGTGCGCAAGCAAGATACCCCTCCGGCTGGAAAGCCCCGACTGAAGCAGAGCAGCACCCGTCCCTGGATGCTGAATCGAGGCTGCTGAAACCATTAAAGGGGACAGGGTCGATCAGACCGTCAGGAACTCCTTGATCACATCGTCGGAGAGTTGTTCCGTCTTGCCGCTGGCAACAATGCCACCCCGCTGCATGGCGTAATAGAAATCGGACTGGCGCACGAAGTGAAGATGTTGCTCCACCAGCAGCACGCTGATGCCAGTCTCCTTCATGATCCGCTGAACGGCGTGCTCGATGTCGAGGATGATCGACGGTTGAATACCCTCGGTAGGTTCATCCAGGAGCAGCAGTTTTGGCTTGCCCAGCAGAGCCCGGGCGATTGCCAGCTGCTGCTGCTGTCCGCCACTGAGGTCGCCACCTTTGCGCTTGAGGAACTTCTCGAGAATCGGAAAGAGATCGAAGATCAGGGGGTCGATGTGGCGGTTCTTTTCGAGCCCTCCGGGTAGGGCCTCCATGCCCAGCAGGAGATTTTCTTTTACTGACACCTGGGGAATGATGTCACGGCCTTGCGAGACATAGCCGATGCCTGCCCGGGCCCTCCTGTAGGGAGGTTGATTAGAGAGCTGGCCGTTGCCGTAGTCGATCGTGCCGGAACGCTGCTGCAGCAGGCCGATGATGGTCTTGAGAAAGGTGGTCTTGCCGACGCCGTTGCGGCCGATCAGGCAGACCATTTTCCCCTCCTGAATGCTCAGGTCTACGTTGCGGAGAATATGGCTTTCTCCGTAATACACATTCAGTCCTTTGACCTGGAGCAGGGTCTTTTCGCTGGTGGTAGACATGAGGGCGGTTGTTGAAGGTCGGGAAGCGTTTACTGTTCGGGGGGCCCCAGGTAGACCTCGATGACTCTGGGATCGGCTTTGACCTGGTCCAATGGACCCTCTGTGAGCACCTGTCCCTGGTGTAGAACGGTGACGTCGAAATCGAGATCCCGGATGAACTCCATGTCGTGCTCGATCACCACTACGGTGTGGTCGCCAGCCAAAGACTTGATCAGTTCAGCAGTTCGCAGAGTTTCCTCATCGGTGAGACCGGCAACCGGTTCATCCAGGAGCAGCACTTCCGGCGCCTGGGCCACCAAGGAAGCGATGGCCAGCCACTGCTTCTGGCCATGGGAGAGGGAGCCGGCTTTCACGGTGGCGAAGGGTGCCAGTCCCACATAGTTCATGATGCGATGAACCTCGTCCTTGGCGGCCTGAGGCAGCCCGGACCCCAATAGGCTGAAGGCGTTCTTCACCGGAGAAGCGGCCAGTTCGAGATTACGAAGCACGCTGAGGTTCTCAAAGACCCTCGGGGTCTGGAACTTGCGGCCGATCCCCTGACGGGAGATCTTCTGCTCCGAAACACCGAGCAGGGATTGTCCCTTGAAGGTCACCGAGCCCTTGGTGGGTCGCACCTTGCCGGTGATCACATCCAGAAACGTTGTCTTGCCGGCACCGTTCGGTCCGATGATCGACTTCAGCTCACCCTTGTACAGCTTCATGCTGAGATCGGTGAGGGCATAGAAGCCATCGAAACTCACGCTGACGTCATTTAGCTCGAGTAGAGGTTCTGACATGGACATCGGAAAGGTGCGTATTCGAGAAAGCAGTCACTTAGGAAAACCTGGCAGCATCATCGGGCTACCTAGTCCACGGGGACAGCCTCCTCATCGAGCTGGGGATAGGTTTTTGCCTTCTTGGCTATGCCGAAGGCGGCCAGCAGACTCCTGAGGCCTCCGTTGGTGACCCAGCCATAGATGCCATCTGGCATGAGCACCACCACGAAGATGAACAGGGCCCCCTGAACGAAGAGCCAGGCCTCAGGCAGGGCCTCGCTCACAAGGCTGCGCAGGTAATTGACCAACGTGGCTCCGATAATTGGACCCACCAAGGTTCCCCGACCTCCCACGGCAACCCAGATCACCATCTCGATCGAGAAGGAGATCGACATGTACTGGGGAGAAACGATGCCGGACTGGACGGTGTAGAGGGCGCCGGAGATTCCGCACAGGGCTCCGGCCACCAGGAAGACGATGGTCTTGAACGGGACCGAATTGAAACCTGCAAAGCGAAATCTTGTTTCATCGTCCCGGATGGCGATCAGGGCATCACCGAAGCGGCCGCTGGTGAAGTAGCGGCAGACCAGAAAAGCCAAGGGGAGCAGGATCACCGTGAGGCGATAAAACACCACCTGCATATCAGGGGAACCGACAAGTTGGCCGAACAGCTCAGATGTGCTGGTCTTGAGGCCGTTGGTGCCGTCGAAGAGTTTCTGCTGACCGTTGAAGAAGTGGAAGAACACCATCAGCGCGGCCTGGGTGATGATCGAGAAATACACCCCCTTGATCCGGTTTCTGAAGATCAACCAACCCACCAGACCTGCCACCACCGCTGGGATCACCCAAAGCGCGATCAGCGTGAATGCTGGCGACCAGAATGGCTTCCAGAAGAAGGGAAGCTCAGCTACCCCGTAATTCTCGAAGAACTTGGGGATGCCGTTACCCCCAGCAAGGCTCTCGGTGTTGAGCATCAGGTACATGGCTACCGCATAGCCACCCAACGCGAAGAAGATCCCCTGACCCAGGCTCAGCAGACCGGTGTATCCCCAGATCAGATCGATCGCCAGAGCCGTGATGGCAAGCGCAAAGTAACGACCGAAGAGATTGAGGCGGAAATCGTCGAGGGCCGCCGGCAGGATGAACAGGGCAACCGCCAGCAGAATCCAGGGGACAAGTCTTTGGAAGAGTTTCAAGGTTGAGGCCTCCTCGTGGGGAGATGGAACGGGAAACTGCTGCGGGTTGGGATGATTGGGTCAGGCATCGATAGATCGTCCCTTCTGGGGGAACATGCCGTTGGGACGGAACTGGAGGAAAACGATGATGAAGATGAAGACGAGCACCAGAGACATGCTCGTGGTCGCGAAGAATTCGGTGACTCCTCTAGCCGCTTCCGGCATGTCAGGGAAGACGGTGAGCAAGGTGCCTGAGCCGATCACGGATTGAATGATCCCGAGCAGCATCGATGCGATCACTGTGCCGAGCAAGTTGCCAACTCCGCCCAGCACGATCACCATGAAGCAGGACACGATGTAGGCGGCTCCGAGGTTGGGGCCCACCGACCCCAACAGCGTTATGGCACACCCAGCCACGCCGGCGAGTCCGGATCCGATGCCGAAGGTGATGCTGTCAACGCGATCGGTAGGAATCCCTAAACAGTTGCTCATCTGACGGTTCTGGGTGACCGCACGGATGCGCAGACCCCAGACGCTCTTGTTCAGGAACCAGTAGGTGGCCAGAAGCAACAGGGCCGAAAGCAGGATGATGAAGATCCTCAGTCCGGGCAGTTCGATGGTGCCGATCATCCCCCAGCTTCCCTGCAACCATTTCGGGGCAGTCACGTCGATGTTGCGGGGACCGAACCAGGCCTTGGAGAGCGGGCGGACTTTATCGAAGATGTTGACGGCAATCAGACCGATGAGAATTGATACAGCCCAGCCGAGTCCATTGAGATAGGTAAAGAAAGGCTTGAGTGAGAACTTCGCGCGCAGTAGCTTAGAAATTAAAATGCCGGAGGCAACACCGACGATGATGCCAAGCATCATGGCCGTTGACACACTTCGAATCAGCTGGATGAGAATCAGGCTGACCCCCCAAGTGGCGAGCAGGGTTTCCAAGGGCCTGCCGTAGAGCTGTCTTATCAGAGTTCTCTCCAGCAGCACGCCAATCAGTCCAGTGACGATGAAGGCAAGGACCAAGGAGACTGGAAAATAAAGCTCAAAGATCACACCACCCATGGGTTTGAACGCCGACTGCACCACGTAGGTGACATAAGCGCCCAGCATCATGAACTCACCATGGGCGAGGTTGATGACCCCCATCAAGCCAAAAACGATGGCCAGACCAGTGGCTGCAAGCAGCAGAACGGATCCGATGCTTAGGCCATCGAGAATCTGAGAAAAGAAGAGTTCCAACGGAATGAATATTGAAAGTTAGGTCCAGCGTCGCATTAACGATGCTGGACCAGTTCGAAGGTGGTGTTGTATCGATCTGGATGAAGGTGGCTCCCTGAGGAACCACCGATCCTTCATCGCCTCCCGGAGATGGCCGTGATCACATCTTGAACTTGCCGGCGTCGGGACGATCCTGGGTCCAGTCACAGGTGAAGCCCTTGGTTTCGGGCACGAACTGGTTCCAGGGCAGGGGCGGAATAGCCGTTTTGCTGTCTTCGAGGATCTTGAACTGACCGTTTGCTTCGGCTTCCCCGATCAGCACACGCTCTGATGTGTGGTGATTGGGGAACATCTCGATCTCGCCCTGGGGCGCGGCAAACTTGATGCCGATCATGGTCTTGCGGACCTTGTCGAGATCTTCGAACGTACCGGCCTTCTCGACGGCATTCTTCCAGAGGTACAACATGTTGTAGGCCGATTCTGCCGGGTCACCCGTGACCCGATCGGCGCCATACATGGCCTGGAAGTCGGAGGTGAACTTCTTCGATGCTGGGGTGTCCAGGCTCATGAAGAAGTTCCAGGCTGCATAGGTGCCTGTGGTGTACTCAGGGCCGATCTGGCGGATTTCCTCCTCGGCGATCGAGAAGGACATGATCGGATATTTTTCCGGATCAATGCCAGCCGCCTTGAACTGCTTGAAGAGGGCAACGTTGGAATCGCCGTTCAAGGTGTTGATGATGATGCCACCATCAGGGAACGCCTTTTTGATCTTGGCAATGATCGGGGCCACCTCAGTGTTGCCAAGAGGGATGTAGTCTTCCCCGACGGTTTCTCCGCCGAGAGCCTTCATCTGCTCCTTGATGATGGTGTTGGCAGTCCGTGGATAGACGTAGTCAGAGCCGACGAGATAGACCTTTTTGCCAAGCTTGTCGCCGTAGGTCTTCATCAGCCAGTCGACTGCTGGCTCAGCTTGCTGGTTGGGAACTGCACCCGTGTAGAAGATGTTCCTGGAGCACTCCTGCCCTTCGTATTGAATCGGGTAGAAGAGCATATGATTTTTGGCCTCATACACCGGCAGCATCGCCTTGCGGCTGGCGGAAGTCCAGCCGCCGAAAACCACGGCCACCTTGTCGGAATCAATCAGCTTCTGTGATTTCTCGGCAAAGGTGGGCCAATCGGAAGCTCCGTCCTCGATAACAGGGACGATTTTGTACGACTTGCCATCAACCTTGACGCCACCGGCATCATTGATCTCTTTGATTGCCATCTCTTCGACCTCTTTCAGGGTCGTTTCCGAGATTGCCATGGTTCCACTCAGTGAGTGGAGAATGCCAACTTTGATCTCGCCGTCGAAGCTGCCTGCGGAGTCTCCGCCGCCGCCACCACCGCAGGAAATCAGAGTGATGCTGACGGCGGTAGTAGCCAGTCCAGCAAACAGCCGCCGAGAGAGATTCCGAACCATTGGTGCTTTGTCAAGGTGATGGTATGCCGCAATGCTGACGGCAGCTCGGAACTTACGGAGGTTGCCCACGGCGCTATGTATCCGATCACACGAAATGCCTGGCGTGACGCAGCGTGTGTGGATTTGCTGGTGAGCACTGCGGCCTGGCTCAGGTCTATGAACTAGGTAATTGTTCACGTAAGAAGGATTCCACCCGCTCCAGGCCTTCTCCGCTGCGCAGGTTGGTGAAACACCAGGGGCGCCCTGGTCGCATCCTTTCGGTGTCCCGTTGCATCACGTTCAGATCGGCGCCCACCATCGGCGCCAGATCGATCTTGTTGATCACCAGCAGGTCGGAGCGGGTGATGCCGGGGCCCCCTTTCCTGGGGATCTTGTCTCCGGCGGCTACGTCAATCACATAGATGCACAGATCAACCAGCTCCGGACTGAAACTGGCCGCCAGATTGTCGCCGCCGCTCTCTACCAGCACCAGGTCGAGATCGGGGAACTCACTCTCCAGCTCCTCCACCGCAGCACGGTTGATCGAACAGTCTTCACGGATGGCCGTGTGGGGGCACCCCCCCGTTTCCACTCCGCGGATACGCTCGGGCTCCAGCGCTCCGGCGCGGGTCAGAAACTGGGCGTCTTCCTGGGTATAGATGTCATTGGTGACCACCGCCAGCTGAAGCTCCTGACGCAGCCGCCGGCAGAGGGCTTCGACCAGGGCTGTCTTGCCGGATCCCACGGGTCCGGCCACTCCAACGCGCAGTTTGCTCATGCTGGTGGCCTGCCTTGGCGATCAACTGCGGAACAGCCTGGAGTAAAGCTCGGCGTGGTGCAGTTGGCAGAGGCCGGAGCCGATACCGCCGCTCCATTGCTCGCGTGGATCGGCGATCGCCAGCTCCCGGCCCCGCTCCACCAGCAACGGGGCCAGGGCGAGCTGCAGCCGTTGCCCCTGGGTGGGTCCAAGCGGCACCAGGCGCACGGCGGCGCTGATCTGGTTGGCGCACCAGCCATAGAGGTAGGCCTCCACCAGATCAGGCAGGGGGATCTCCAGGCAAAGCCCCGCCCAGGCCCAGGCCGCCGGCCAGGCCAGTTCACCCTCTGGCTGCAGCGGCCAGCCCAGCTGCGCCAGCAGCTGGAGCAGGGAGCGTCCCATCTGACGTTGCTGGGCCCGCAGCTCGCTCGCTTCGCGCTGGGCGAGCAGCCAGCCGTCGAGGTCGATCAACGCTCCCCGTGCCAGCTGGGCATCATCGCTCTCTGCTCCCGCTGTGGCCATGAGCTGATGCTCGCGGAGGGCCTCCTGCAGCGGGCCCAGGGCTGCCGCTTCGATACGGATGCCGCCGCGAGTCAGCTCCGCTTCGAGCCAGTCCTGGAGCGCTTTCGCCGTGCTGATGTCTCCTCGCTGGACCAACACTTCCAGCCCTTCCGAGTAGCTGAAGGCTCCCACCGGCAGGGCGGGGCTCACCAGTTGGAGCAGATGGAGTCCGGCGACACTCATCGCGGCTGAACGCTGCCGTGATTGTGATGGCTGTCGTGGTTGCCAGCGTGAGCGCCGGCGTGACCGTGGGAGTGGCTGGCCGTGGCATAGGCGCCAGGCTCCGGCAGAAACGGCACCAGACTGTGCTCGATCAACAGCCCCCGCTGCCGCAGCAGCTCCTCCAGGACCCCATCTTCCAGCAGCCTCAGTTCCCCGGGGCGCAGCTCCAGCGACACATGGCGGTTGCCCAGGTGGTAAGCGGCCTGAAGCAACACCAGGGGATCCGGGCTGCGCACCACCAGTACCGGCTCAGGCGCCGGTTCCACCACCACCAGCACACGGCCATCGGCCGGCATCAACCGCTCACCCGGCTCGAGGGCAGGTCCCCGCGGCAGTTGCAGCAGCAGCTCGCGGCCGCAGGCGGTGCGCCGGCGCCCGCGCAGGCTCGTGCGCTCCTGGGCGCTCAGGGGCAGGCTCAGCAGCAGCAGGTCCCCGTCGGGCTCCTGTCCCTGGTCAGGGGCGTCGCAACGCAACTCCAGCTGCAGCGGACGCGTGACCGGGGGGGTACTCCAGCTCGGGGGCGTGGACACAGGGCCGACAGCCTCAGAACCTGTAGCCAGCCTCCCCAGGCCGGGGAGCAACGATTGTGCCGATGGCTACCGAATCAGCCCTGGCTGCCTGGGTCAGGATTCCCCGGATGGTGCCCACATCTAAGGAGCGCAAATTGGTCACGCTGAGCGCCCTCCCCCAGCCCTGGTGCGCTGAGGCCAGCCTCAGCTTCCATCGCCAGGCTGATCGCGGCACCCAGCACCAGGGCGGTGCCACGGCCCCTCTCAAGATCCAGCGGGCCTTCGCCCGCGCCGATGGCCGCTGCGAACTGCCATTGCTGCACACCGGTGGTGGCCTCGTGGGGGGCGATGAGCTGAGCATCGGCGCTGAGCTCGGACCCCACAGTCGCGTGCTGCTCACCAGCGTCGCCGCCCAGAAGGTGTATGGGTCCGTGGGCCGCTCCCGCCTGGCGCCCGACGGCAGCTGGAGTCGCCAGCGGCTGAGCTTCGAGCTGCAGGAGGGGGCGGATCTGGAATGGCTGCCCCAGGAGGTGGTGGTGTTCGCCGGGGGGTTGATCGAACAGAGCTGCCGGGTGGAGCTGGCCGAGGGGGCCAGTTGGCTCGGAGCCGATGTGGTGCGCCTGGGCCGCAGTGCCGATGCCGAAACCCTGGGGGAGGGCAGCTGGCGTTCCCGCCTGGAGGTGCGCCGCCAGGGGCGCTGGAGCGTGGTCGATCAACTGGAGCTTGCGGGGGAGAGCCTGCGTTCCTCCCACGGGCTGGCGGGGATGCCGGTGTTCGGCAGCCTGGTCTGGGCGGCACCGGCGCCGGTGCCCGAAACGCTGCTGGAGCTCTGCCGCGCCGATCGGGCCGGACTGGAGGGGGACATGGCCTGTGGCCGGCTCGATCTTGGCCTGGTGGCCCGCTACCGGGGGCCTTCCAGCCAGGCGGCGCGGTTCTGGTTCACCAGGATCTGGGCGCGGATCCGCGCCGAGCGAGGCCTGGCGTCCCCGGTTCTCCCCCGGGTCTGGCCGTTCCAGGAAGACCCATGGCTTGTCGAAGTCTCAGAGGGCTCTTTCAGGCCGGTCTGAGGGCTCGTTGCAGCCGCTCTCTGGCGCAACCGTAATGGCGACCTTCCCCTGAACCTGGCGCTGCTCCAGTGCCGTGATGGCCTCGGGCACATCCGTCAGGCGACAGCGGCGATCGATGAACGGCACGATCTTGCCGGTCTCGAGCAGATCAGCCAGGGTCTGCAGATCGGCCGGATTGGGGTTCGAGACCAGCACGCAGATCCGGCGGCGGCTGGTTCGGGAGATCCAGGGACCCTGTAAAAGCATCACCTTGAAGAGGAGTGCCGTTGAGCCGCCGACCAGCACGTAGGTGCCGTCGGGTGCAAGGGCCGGCAGGACTTGCGCGAGGGGGCGATAGGCCGCCGTATCGAGGATCAGGTCATAGCGGTGGCCGCCCGCACTGAAATCCGCCCTGGCCGAATCGATCACGTGGTCAGCTCCGATGGAGAGCACCATGGCCTTCTTGTGGGCGCTGCAGGCGCCGGTCACCTCAGCCCCGAAGGCCTTGGCGATCTGTACAGCGAAGGAGCCCACCCCGCCGGCGGCCCCAAGGATCAACACGTGCTGCCCCGCCTGGAGCCGGCCCTGATCTCGCAGGCCCTGCAGGGCGGCCAACCCCGAGCAGGCCACCGTGCCGGCGGCCTCGAAGGAGATCGCGGCGGGTTTGAGCGCCAAGGCGTCTTCCGTGGCACGGGCGTACTCGGCAAAGGTGCCAAACCCGCAGACCGAGAGATCACCGAAGACCGCGTCGCCCACCCGAAATCTGCCGACCCCCTTGCCGACGGCCTCCACGGTTCCAGCGACATCACAGCCGAGGGTTCGGAACTTTGGTCGGCGCAGGCCCCCGAACAGCAGCCGAATGACCAGAAACGGCTCGCCGCGCATCAGGTGCCAATCGCCGGCGTGGACGGATGTGGAGTGAACCCTGATCAGCAGGTCCTTGTCACCGATGGCGGGCTTCCCAACCGTCTGGAGCAAGAGGACGTCTGCGGAGCCGTAGACGTCCTGGACGATCGCCCGCATGGTGGACGTGGACGGGCCAGGATTCAGCATCGACGTTCACGACTTACGCCGTAAGCAAAGCATACGCCGTAAGGTTTGCGCCTTTACTGGATCGGATTGGCAGCGGGGAATCTGGCTGGAGCGAGCCCTTCGGCGCCGATCGCCCGACTTCCCCTCAGCAGGGAGCGGGTGCTGGCGGCGGCGCTGGAGATCGCCGATCAGGAGGGGCTCGCGGGCCTCTCGATGCGCAAGCTCGCCGAGGCGCTGGGGGTCAAGGCGATGTCGCTCTACAACCACGTGGCCAACCGGGACGCCATCATCGATGGTCTGGTTGAAAGCGTGGTCAGCGAGATCGCCCTGCCGGAGATCGGCGGCGATTGGAAGGAAGCGATGCGCCGGCGGGCTCTATCGGCTCATCAGGCGTTGCTGCGCCACCCCTGGGCTGCCCTGGCGATTCTCTCGCGGCTGAACACCGGGCCGGCCATGCTCCGCTCCATTGATGCCACCCTCGGATGCCTGGTGGCGGCGGGCTTCTCCCTGGAGCAGGCCGACCACGGCTGGAACGCCATCGACAGCCACATTTACGGCTTCACCCTGCAGGAGATCAATTTCCCAATCGAGGCTCAGGACTATGCCGCGATGGCCGCCTCTTTCCTGCCCCAGCTTCCTGCCGATCGCTTCCCCCACTTGAACGCGCTGAGCCGTGAGGTGATGGAGCGCCGCTACGACGGGCTTCATGCATTCGATTTCGGACTGGAGTTCATCCTTGATGGGCTGGAGTGCTCCCTTGGCCCAGCTCCACGAGCCCGGCCACGCAGCAGCTCCAGCTGAGCAGGTTGCCGGGCAGAAACAGGGGTGCGCGGGCCGCGGCCATCGCGGTGCCGGCGTCACCGAGGCCGTAGGCGAGAACCGTGCGGCGACGCAGGGCCGTCGGCAGCACGATCAGATCGATCGGCTCGGCCATGGCCATGGGCCTGCCGGGATTCTCAGCATGCTGGTCGCTCGGCCGGGCGGCGGCGGTGAAAGTTCCTGCTGAACCTGCCCATCGCCGCCGCCACTGCCAGAGTGCCAGCGGAACGCCCTGGCCCATGTATCTCACCCCCCAGGAGAAGGACAAGCTGCTGATCGTCACGGCAGCGCTTCTGGCGGAGCGCCGGCTGCAGCGAGGTCTGCGACTCAACCATCCCGAGGCGGTCGCCTGGCTCAGTTTCCTCGTTCTCGAGGGGGCCCGCGACGGCCGCAGCGTCGCGGAACTGATGGCCGAGGGCACCACCTGGCTCAGCCGTGAGCAGGTGATGGAGGGGGTGCCTGAGCTGATCCCCGAGGTGCAGATGGAGGCCACCTTCCCCGATGGCACCAAGCTCGTCACCCTGCATGAACCGATCCGATGATTCCTGGCGAACTCTTTCCCGAGCCCGGCAGCCTTGAGCTCAACGCCGGCCGGCCGGTCACCACGATCGACGTGGCCAACCGGGGTGATCGTCCTGTGCAGGTGGGTTCCCACTTCCACTTTCACGAAGCCAACCATGCCCTGGTCTTCGATCGGGAGGCGGCGAGGGGCCAGCGCCTTGACATTCCCGCCGGGACAGCCATCCGCTTCGAGCCGGGGGATCAACGCCCCGTGCAGCTGGTGCCCCTGGCCGGATCCCGCTGCGTGTTCGGCTTCAACGGCCTGATCAACGGCCCCCTCGACTGATCGGCCCAGGGGCCGCCCCGCCCATCCCACGTTCCTTCGTCACCCGCACCAGCCATGCCCTATCGGATGGACCGCCGGGCCTACGCCGAGACCTATGGCCCCACCACGGGCGACAGGCTGCGGCTGGCCGACACCGAACTGATCCTGGAGGTGGAGAAGGATTTCACCACCTATGGGGAGGAAGTGAAGTTCGGCGGCGGCAAGGTGATCCGCGACGGCATGGGCCAGGCCCAAACCTCCCGCGCCGACGGGGCGGTGGACACGGTGATCACCAATGCCCTGATCGTGGATTGGTGGGGGATCGTCAAGGCCGATGTGGGCCTGCGCGACGGCCGTATCTGCGCGATCGGCAAGGCAGGCAATCCCGACATCACCGACGGGGTGACGATCGTGGTGGGGCCCGGCACCGAGGCGATCGCCGGCGAGGGGCACATCCTCACGGCCGGGGGCATCGACACCCACATCCACTTCATCTGTCCCCAGCAGATCGAAACGGCCATCGCCAGCGGTGTGACCACCCTGCTGGGGGGCGGCACCGGCCCGGCCACCGGCACCAACGCCACCACCTGCACCCCTGGGGCCTTCCATCTGGCCCGCATGCTCCAGGCCGCCGAGGGGCTGCCGGTGAATCTGGGCTTTTACGGCAAGGGCAACGCCAGTACCCCCGAGGCCCTCGAGGAGCAGATCCGCGCCGGGGCCTGCGGCCTCAAGCTCCACGAAGACTGGGGCACCACCCCGGCGGCGATCGATTGCTGTCTTTCCGTGGCCGACCGGTTCGATGTGCAGGTCTGCATCCACTCCGACACACTCAACGAAGCGGGCTTCGTGGAGGACACGATCCGGGCGATCGGCGGTCGCACCATCCACACCTTCCATACCGAGGGGGCCGGCGGCGGCCATGCCCCCGACATCATCCGGATCTGCGGCGAGGCCAACGTGCTGCCCAGTTCCACCAACCCCACCCGCCCCTACACCCGCAACACGCTCGAGGAGCACCTCGACATGCTGATGGTGTGCCACCACCTCGATGCGGCCATCCCCGAAGACGTGGCCTTCGCCGAGTCGCGCATCCGCCGCGAGACGATCGCCGCTGAGGACATCCTTCACGATCTGGGCGCCTTCAGCATCATCGCCAGCGATTCCCAGGCCATGGGCCGGGTCGGTGAGGTGATCACCCGCACCTTCCAGACCGCCCACAAGATGAAGGTGCAGCGCGGCACACTGCCGGAGGACAGCGCCGGTCCCGGGAAGGGTCGCAACGACAACGTGCGTCTCAAGCGCTACGTGGCCAAGTTCACGATCAACCCGGCGATCGCCCACGGCCTCGACAGTCAGATCGGCTCGGTGGAGGTGGGCAAACTGGCTGATCTGGTGCTCTGGAAGCCTGGCTTCTTCGGCGTCAAACCGGAGCTGGTGATCAAGGGCGGCTCGATCGTCTGGGCCCAGATGGGCGATGCCAACGCCTCGATCCCCACGCCCGGTCCGGTGCATGGCCGGCCGATGTTCGCCGCCTTTGGCTCGGCCCTGGCCCCCAGCTGCCTCACCTTTCTGAGCCAGGCATCGCTCGACGACGACCTGCCCCGGAAACTTGGTCTGAAGCGGCCCTGCGTACCGGTGGTGCACACCCGCGGCATCGGCAAGGCCGAGATGCGCAACAACAGCGCTCTGCCCAAGGTGGAGGTGGATCCCCAGACCTACGAGGTCTTCGCTGACGGCGAACTGCTCACCTGCGAGCCCGCCGAGGTGCTGCCGATGGCCCAGCTTTACTTTCTGCTCTGAAATCTGCTCTCCCTTCCGCCTCGGCAATGCCGGTGTCAGAGTGAAGGTGCCAGCGAGCCCCCCGATTCCGTAGCAACGACCACTGGCTGTAGCCATGCCAACTCTGCATGATCACGGCATGCCCGAGGCCGAGTCGATGTTCACCGCCTACAAGCCGAGCAAGGGCTACGACGAGTACTTCAGCGCCGCCGCCGAGCCCCGTTCCGCGCTTCAGCCCCTCCTCTCCTCCCTCGGCCAGCTCGGAATCGAGGAGATCAACCGCAGCCATGCAGCCGCCGGCATGCTGCTGAAGCGGCTTGGAGCCACCTTCCGCCTCAACGATTCCGGCGAGCAGGGAGTGGAGCGCATCCTTCCCTTCGATCCCCTGCCAAGGCTGATCCGCTCCGGTGAGTGGCAGACGCTCGAACGGGGCCTGATCCAGCGCCTTGAGGCGATTGATCACTTCCTGGGCGACGTCTACGGCGAGCAGAAGATCGTCGCTGATGGCATCGTGCCGCTCGAGGACATCGAGACCTCCCATGGCTGGCGACCCCAGATGCGGGGGTTCCGCCCGCCCCTCAACCGCTGGTGTCACATCTCCGGCCTGGATCTCGTCCGTGATGGCCAGGGCACCTGGCGGGTGCTGGAGGACAACCTCCGTTGTCCCTCCGGTGTGGCGTACTTCCTCGAGAACCGCCGGGTGATGAAACGGATGTTCCCGAGCCTGTTCGCCGGACGCACCGTTCATCCCATCGACGACTACCCCTCCCATCTGCTGCAGGCCCTGCGGGAACTCGCCCCCTGGACCGACACCCCTACCGTGGTGCTGCTCACGCCCGGGGTGTTCAACAGCGCCTACTTCGAGCACAGCTATCTAGCCCAGCAGATGGGCATCCAGCTGGTGGAGGGACGGGATCTGGTCTGCGAGGCGAACCGCGTCTGGATGCGCAGCACCTCCGGCCACGCGCCGGTGGATGTGATCTACCGCCGCATCGACGACGACTTCCTCGATCCGGCTGTATTCCGCAGCGATTCGATGCTTGGGGTGCGAGGCCTGATGGATGCCTATGCCGCCGGCAGGGTGGCGATCGCCAATGCCCCGGGCACCGGCGTGGCCGACGACAAGCTGATCTATGCCTACGTGCCGGAGATGATCCGCTACTACCTGGGCGAAGAGCCGATCATCGAGAACGTTCCCACCTACATCTGCTCCAGGCCCGACGACCAGGCCTATGTGCTTGCCCACCTCAAGGATCTGGTCGTGAAATCGGTGGGTGAGGCCGGTGGCTACGGCATGCTGATCGGCCCCCATGCCTCCCAGCAGGAGATCCTCGAGTTCGCCGAGAAGATCAAGGCCGATCCTCGCAATTTCATCGCCCAGCCCACGCTGGAGCTCTCCACCGTTCCCTCCCTCAGTGAGGGGGAGCTCTATCCCTGCCATGTGGATCTGCGCCCCTATGTGCTGCGCGGCAAGGGTGCCTGGGTTAGTCCCGGCGGGCTCACCCGCGTTGCTTTGCGCCGCGGTTCGCTGGTGGTCAACTCCTCCCAGGGCGGCGGCTGTAAGGACACCTGGATCGTGGATGAATCCTCATGCTGAGTCGCGTCGCTGATTCGCTCTACTGGATCAATCGTTATGTGGAGCGGGCGGAGAACATTTCCCGCTTCCTGGAAGTCAGTGAGGCGATGGCGCTTGACTGCCCACCCGGCAGCGCCGAGCCCTGGGTGCCCCTGATCGACGCCAGCGGCGATCGTGAATTGTTCGACAAGCTCTGTCCCGAGGGCCGACCTGCCGACGTGGTGCGCTTCTTGGTCAATGAGCCCGACAATCCGAGCAGCATCGTCAACTGCATCGCTTTCGCCCGGGAGAACGCCCGCCAGATCCGCGAGGTGATCACCACCGAGATGTGGGAGCAGATCAACGACCTGTATCTCATCCTGCAGGAGAGCGAGGGATTCTGGCAGTTGCCTGGCCAGGAGCAGCTCAATGAGATCCGCAAGGGCTGTCAGCTCTTCTATGGCATCACCGATGCCACCCTCAGCCGCGATCTCTCCTGGCAGTTCAGCAAACTGGGTCGGCTGGTTGAGCGCGCCGACAAGACAAGCCGCATTCTGGATGTCAAGTACTACCTGCTCCTGCCCAGTCCTGAGGAGGTGGGAGGTGTTCTAGATGAGCTCCAGTGGATCTCACTGCTGCGCTCCGCCGGGGCCTATCAGATGTTCCGCCAGTCACAGCAGCAGGCGATCGCTCCGAAGGCGGTGGCAGCTTTCCTTCTGCTCGACCCGATCTTTCCCCGTTCGGTGCGCTACTGCCTGGAGGGATTGAATAAGTCCCTGAGGGTGATCCGTGGCAATCCGGTGCCGGGGCCGCCCGACGATCTTGAATGCCTTGCCGGCCTGATGCTGGCCAACTGGAGCTATGTGCGGATTGATGAGCTGGTCAACAGGGGCCTGCACGAGGCGATCGATCAGTTTCAGGGCGATCTCAACCGTCTTCACGAACTGATCAACGAGCGCTATTTCGTCTTGCCGACGCCATCCCCGGCAACCGTCGCTGTTCCTCCCGCCACCCCCCTGCCGTCATCCCCCACCCCCCTGGCATGCGCGCCCGCGTAATCCATTCCCTCGGCTATCGCTACAGCGCGCCCGTCCAGCTCGGCCCCCACAGGTTGTGCATGAAGCCGCGGGCTCAGGGCTTTCAGCGCCTGATCAGTTTCGATCTGTGTTTCTCGCCGGATCCGCACCATCTGCACCCGCTCGTGGCTGCCAGCGGAGACGACATCCTGCGCGCCCGCTTCATCGGCTGCACCGACACCTTTGACATCCGCGCCGTCAGTGAGGTGGAGACGAAGGTGCCGCCCCTGCTGCAGGCTTGCCTGGCGGACAACGAGCCGGAGCTTCCCTATCCCGTCGGTCATCTCAATGGCGATCTGATCGGAAGCCTCGAAGGCTGGCTGCCCAACGGGCAGCACGATCCGGCGGCGGTGGAGCTGGCTCAGGAGGCGCTGATGGGCAGCGATCAAAGGGCGCTGATGTTTCTGCAGCAACTCGTGGAGATGATCCAGGACCGGGTGAAGTACACCCAGCGCCACGCCGGCCCAGCCTGGCCTGCGGGCCGGACCCTGCGGGAGCGGGTCGGATCCTGTCGCGACCTGGCGGTGCTGATGATTGAGGCCTGCCGTTGCGTGGGCCTGCCAGCACGGTTCGTGAGCGGCTATCACCTCGTCGAGCCGACGCCCAAGCGCTATGACCTCCATGCCTGGGCGGAGGTGTACCTGCCCGGAGCAGGATGGCGTGGATTCGATCCCAGCGGCATGGGCGCGATCGATGACCGCTACATCCCCCTGGCCACCTCGTCCAAGCCGAGTCTCACTGCGGCGGTGTCGGGGACCTTCTCAGGACCGCCGGGCGTGAAGAGCGAAATGAGCTGGTCGATCCAGGCTGAGGTGCTCAGCGATGAGCACGTTGCCCCCAACCTGCTCCACTACTGATCCGGTCAGGGAGCGCACAAAAGGGGAAATGAACATGAATTGGTAACCGTTGGCGCAGTACCCGGGGTGGCTTCCGAAGCATGAAGGAGCCCATCGAAGGCCCACACGTCATGGCTTCTTCCACCGCGCCGTCCATCGACCTCAGCGGTCCCCAGAGAGATGCGCGTGCTCTGGCCGAGTCGATGCACCGGCATCTCTTCTACAGCCAGGCCAAGTCGCCGTCGCTGGCTAGCCCTCACGACCATTACTGCTGCCTGGCCCTGGCAGTGCGTGATCTGTTGCTTCAGAACTGGGTGGACACGGCCGAGGCCTACACCAAGCAACACGTACGCACCGCCACCTATCTTTCGGCGGAGTATCTCCTGGGCCCCCACCTGGAGAACAATCTGGTGAATCTCGGCATCCGCCAAGCCGCGGAAGTTGCCTGCGCCGAACTGGGGCATTCCCTGGAGGATCTGATTGCCCTGGAGCCGGAGCCGGGGCTCGGCAATGGCGGACTAGGCCGTCTGGCCGCCTGTTTTCAGGAGTCGATGGCGAGCCTTGAGCTGCCGGCGATCGGCTACGGCATCCGCTACGAGTTCGGCATCTTCCGCCAGCAGATCCAGAACGGCCATCAGGTGGAGAGCACTGACCCCTGGCTGGCCCAGGGCAATCCCTGGGAGGTGATCCGGCCGGAGTGGGCCTATCCGGTCACGATCGGCGGTCACACGGTGCTTGGGGTGGCCTACGACACCCCGATCCTGGGCTACGGGGTTCACACCGCCAACACCCTGCGGCTGTGGTCGGCCCAGGCGCCGGAATCCTTCGATTTCGCCTCCTTCAATGCCGGGCACTACACCCAGGCAGTGCTGCAGAAGATCAATTCGGAGACCCTCTCGAAGGTGCTCTATCCTAACGATGAGACCGGACAGGGCAAACAACTGCGCCTCAGTCAGCAGATCTTCTTCGTAAGCTGCAGTCTTCAGGACATGTTCCGCATCCTGAAGGGTCAGGGAATGGCGGTAACCCAGTTCCATGAGAAGTTCGCCGTTCAGCTCAACGACACCCACCCGGCGATCGCGGTGGCCGAGCTGATGCGGCTGCTCATCGATGACCATGGCGTCGACTGGGATACGGCCTGGACGATCACGACAGCCAGCATCAGCTACACCAACCACACCCTGCTGCCGGAGGCCCTCGAGACCTGGGGCCTGGATCTGTTCGCCCATCTGCTTCCCCGGCATCTGGAGATCATCTATGAGATCAATGCCCGTTTCCTGCGGATGGTGCGTATCCGTTATCCCGGCAAGTCGGCTCTGTTGGAGCGACTGTCGCTGATCGAGGAGGGGCCGCATCGCAAGGTACGGATGGCAAACCTCGCTGTGGTGGGCAGTCACCATGTCAATGGTGTGGCCGAACTCCACAGCACCCTGGTGCGCCAACAGCTGTTCCCCGAATTCGCGGAACTCTGGCCTGACAAATTCACCAATGTGACCAACGGAGTCACACCACGCCGCTGGATCGCCGTCGCCAATCCGTTTCTTTCGGCTCTGATGGACGAGGCGATCGGAACCGGCTGGCGGCGAGATTTAGGCGAGCTCAAGGGCCTGGAGCCGCATGCTGGCGACCCTGCCTTTCTGGAGCGCTGGAGGACGGTGCGCGATCAGAGCAAGCAGCGGCTGGCGAATGCCATCCATCAGGACCTGGGGGTTCTTGTCGATCCCACCTCCCTCTTCGACGTGCAGGTGAAGCGCATCCACGAATACAAGCGCCAGCACCTGGCGGCCTTGCAGATCGTGGAGCGTTATCTGCGCATCCGCAATGGCGAGGATCTGCCGCCGCGCACCTTCATCTTCGGCGGCAAGGCGGCACCTGGGTATGCGATGGCCAAGCTGATCATTCGCCTGATCAGCGGCATCGCCGAGATCGTGAACATGGATCCGGCGATGGACGGCAGGATGCGGGTGGTGTTCCTGCCCAACTTCAGCGTCAGCCTGGGTCAGAAGGTCTACCCAGCGGTTGACCTTTCCGAGCAGATCTCCACTGCCGGCCTGGAGGCCTCCGGCACCGGCAACATGAAGATGGCCCTGAACGGTGCCGTCACGATCGGCACCCTTGATGGTGCCAACATCGAGATCAGGGATCTCGTCGGCCACGACAACTTCTTCCTGTTCGGCCACACCGCTGAGCAGCTGGAGGCGATCAACAGAGGCGGGTATCACCCGATGCCATGGCTGCAGAATGATCCGATCGCACGGGAGGCCATCGATCTGATCGGCTCGGGCCATTTCAGCGAAGGCGACCGCGATCTGTTCGATCCGCTGCTGGCAAACCTCTGCAGCTCTGACCCGTTCCGGGTGATGGCTGATCTGGGCGATTACCGCCGCGCCCAGAATTCGGTGGATGATGCCTGGCTCGAGCCCACCAGCTGGAGCCGCATGTCCCTGCTCAACACCGCCCGCTGCGGCTTCTTCAGCAGCGACCGTTCGATCCGTGAGTATGCCGAGCGCATCTGGAAGGTGAAGCCGGTACCGATCGACGCCGTGGCCCTGATTCCCTCGACCATGTCTGGAGCCAGCTGAGGCGGCGGTGAGCGCGACGACGGCCGTGTCTGGCGAGGCAGCCTGCTGCTTGCCTGAGCTGAATCTTCAGGGAACCTGGAATGAACCTGAATCGGTAACCGTTCCAGCAGCGATGGGGTGGGCTCCCGCAGCATGAAGGGAGAAGTTGACTCGATCCGCCTCCATGGCAGCAAGTACCGTCCCTCCCACCGACCTTGGCGCGTCGCCATCCCTGGATGGCCACGCCCTGGCCGAGGCGATGCGCCGGCACCTGTTCTTCACCCAGGCCAAGTCCCCGTCACTGGCCACCAACCACGATTACTACTGCGCCCTGGCGATGGCCGTGCGCGATCAGCTGCTGCAGAACTGGGTGGATACGGCCGAGGCCTACACCCAGAGTGGGGTGCGCACGGTGTCCTACCTCTCAGCCGAATATCTTCTCGGCCCTCACCTGGAGAACAACCTGGTCAACCTGGGTCTGCGTGAGGCGGCCCAGGCCGCCTGCGATGAGCTGGGCCTCGACCTGATGCACCTGATCGCCGAGGAGCCCGAGCCTGGTCTGGGCAACGGTGGCCTCGGTCGTCTGGCCGCCTGTTTCCAGGAATCGATGGCCAGCCTTGAGCTGCCGGCGATCGGCTACGGCATCCGCTACGAATTCGGCATCTTCCGCCAGCAGATCCAGCGGGGCTGCCAGGTCGAGAGCACCGATCCCTGGCTGGCCCAGGGCAATCCCTGGGAGGTGATACGCGCTGAATGGTCCTATCCGGTCAGGATCGGCGGTCACACTGTGCTTGGGGTGGCCTACGACACCCCGATCC
Source organism: Synechococcus sp. Cruz-7E5 (assembly GCF_024345995.1). Lineage (GTDB taxonomy): Bacteria > Cyanobacteriota > Cyanobacteriia > PCC-6307 > Cyanobiaceae > Regnicoccus_A. The sequence continues at coordinate 60,786 of NZ_JAGQCE010000009.1, read as the reverse complement.
TGGGCTACGGGGTTCACACCGCCAACACCCTGCGGCTGTGGTCGGCCCAGGCGCCGGAGTCCTTCGACTTCGCCTCCTTCAATGCCGGTGACTACACCCGGGCGGTGCTGCAGAAGATCAATTCGGAGACCCTCTCGAAGGTGCTCTATCCGAACGATGAGACCGACCAGGGCAAGCAACTGCGCCTGAGTCAGCAGATCTTCTTCGTGAGCTGCTCCCTGCAGGACATGTTCCGCATCCTCAAGGGTCAGGGGTTGCCGGTCACGGAGTTCCACACCAAGTTTGCCGTTCAGCTCAATGACACCCACCCGGCGATCGCGGTGGCCGAGCTGATGCGGCTGCTGATCGATGAACACGGCGTCGACTGGGATACGGCCTGGTCGATCACCACAGCCTGCATCAGCTACACCAACCACACCCTGCTGCCGGAGGCCCTCGAGACCTGGGGAGTCGACCTGTTCGAGCAGCTGCTGCCTCGACAGCTGGAGATCATCTTCGAGATCAACACCCGCTTCCTGCGCATGGTGCGCATCCGTAACCCCGGCCAGCCGGCTCTGCTGGAGAGGATGTCACTGATCCAGGAGGGGCCTTACCGCAAGGTGCGCATGGCCAACCTGGCGGTGGTGGGCAGCCACCGGGTCAACGGTGTGGCGGAGCTGCACAGCAAGCTGGTGCGCAAGGACCTCTTCGCTCACTTCGTGGAGCTGTGGCCGGAGAAGTTCACCAATGTCACCAACGGAGTCACCCCCAGGCGCTGGATTGCCGTGGCCAATCAGTCCCTCTCGGGCCTGCTCGATGACACCATCGGCAGCACCTGGCGCCGCGACCTCGGCGAGCTCTCGCGTCTGGAGTCGTATGCCGATGACGAAGGCTTCCTGGAGCGCTGGCGCGATGTGCGGGAACTGAACAAGCAACGCCTCGCCAACTTGATCCACCAGCAGGTGGGCGTGCTGGTGGATCCCTCCTCCCTGTTTGATGTGCAGGTGAAGCGGATCCACGAATACAAGCGCCAGCACCTGGCTGCCCTGCAGATCGTGGAGCGGTATCTGCGCATCCGCAATGGCGAGGACCTGCCGCCGCGCACCTTCATCTTCGGCGGCAAGGCTGCGCCTGGCTACGCCATGGCCAAGCTGATCATTCGCCTGATCGGCGGCATCGCCGAGATCGTGAACATGGATCCGGCCATGGACGGGCGCCTGCGGGTGGTGTTCCTGCCCAACTTCAGTGTCAGCCTGGGGCAGAAGGTCTACCCAGCGGTCGACCTTTCCGAGCAGATCTCCACCGCTGGCCTGGAGGCCTCCGGCACCGGAAACATGAAGATGGCACTGAATGGGGCCGTCACGATCGGCACCCTCGATGGCGCCAACATCGAGATCAGGGATCTCGTCGGCCACGACAACTTCTTCCTGTTCGGCCACACCGCTGAGCAGCTGGAGGCGATCAACAGAGGCGGATATCACCCGATGCCATGGCTGGAGAATGATCCGATCGCACGGGAGGCCATCGATCTGATCGGCTCGGGACATTTCAGTGAGGGCGATCGCGACCTGTTCCACCCCCTGCTGGCCAACCTCTGTGGCAGCGATCCCTTCCGGGTCATGGCCGACATCGGCGATTACCGCCAGGCTCACAACGCCGTGGATGCGGCCTGGGTGGATGCCGTCGGCTGGAGCCGGATGTCTCTGCTGAACTCTGCCCGTTGCGGCTTCTTCAGCAGCGACCGCTCGATCCGCGACTATGCAGAACGGATCTGGAACGTGGAGTCGATGCCCATCAATGCCTGCACGGTTCTGTCATCGGCCCAGCCGGGCACCCGCTGAGCCGATGGTGGTCACTGAGTCGATCCGGCCCGCATCCGTGGATCCCGGCTGGATGGCCGTCACCGCCGCGGAGGCGGAGCGGCGCCTGAGTGCCAAAGGCATTCAGCTCACCCTTGGCGGTGAGCCCACGGTGGTGCCGATCGACCCCGAGGGTGCCGAGTGGTCGGTGGCGGCCGATGGCCCCACCAAGCTGAGCTACGCTCGGCGTCTGGCCGCCGAACTGCAGCGGCGGGTCTGGCCCGGCAGCACCTTGATGTACTGCCCGGGTAAGCGCTACGACGGCGAGGTCAACCCACGCTGGGCGCTGAGGCTGATCACAGGCCTCGATGGCAGCCCGCTGGTGCCATGGCCCCAGCAGGCATCGGCCCAATCCCCGGCCGATCAGGCTGCTCCCATCCCCCTGCCGGCCAAGCGGGCCGAGGAGTTTCTCCATGGGATCGGCAAGGCCCTCGGCCATGAGGTCCACCCCCTGCGGCTCAAGGATCCCCTCGATCCCAGCTCCAAGGTCTGGGCTGTCCCCCTGTCCCACAGCATCCCGACAGAGGAGGAACCCGATCTCCCCGAAGGCTGGCAGGCGGCCCGCTGGCCCCTGGCCAAACCCCTGCGCCAGCTGCTTCCAGCCAGCGGCCCGGCGGGGCTGCGCCTGCCGCTGCAGCACTTTCCTGAGGGAGTGCTGCGCCAGGTGCTCACCCTGGAGGTGAGCCCCCGTGGTTGGAACCTGTTCCTGCCTCCCCTGCACCGCCAGCCCCTGGAGCAGCTGCTGCATCTGATCGCCGAGGCCAGTGCCGGTTGGAGCCAGCCCGAACTCAGCGGCGTCCTCCCTCACGATCTCGACGGTCGCTGGAACGTGCTGGGCCTGACGGCTGATCCCGGCGTGCTGGAGGTGAACCTGCCGGTCTGCCACGGCTGGGCTGAATACAGCTTCTGGATCCGTACCCTGAGCGAGGCCTCGGAAGCGGTGGGGCTGCGCAGCTGGAAGCAGGTGGGGGATCATCGACAGGAAGGAACTGGCGGTGGCAACCATCTGCTCTGGGGTGGCCCCAGCCTCGAGACCAATCCTTTCTTTTCAAGACCGGCCTGGCTGGTGGGGATCCTGCGCTTCTGGCAGCGGCACCCCAGCCTCTCCTACCTGTTCGGAAACAGTTCCGTCGGACCTGCGTCCCAGGCCCCCCGCCTCGATGAAGGCAGCGCCAGTTCCCTTGATCTGCAGCTGGCCCACCGGGCGATCGAATCTCTTCCTGAGGGGGATCAGCGGATCCTGATCAGCGAGACCCTGCGCCACCTCCATGCCGACCGCAGCGGCAACACCCACCGCAGCGAGATCAGCTTCGACAAGTTCTGGAATCCCGCCTGGGCGGCCGGATGCCAGGGCCTGATCGAGTTCCGGGCGATCGAAACGCTGCCCGATCCCGACTGGACAGCGGCCATCGCCCTGCTCTGGAGCGCACTGGCTGCCCATCTGCTCGATCCGGCCCACCGCCCCACCCGGCTCGAGCCCTTCGGAGATCGTCTCCACGATGCGATGCAGCTGCCTCAGGCCATCTGGTCCGACCTCCAGGGGGTGCTGGATCTGCTGGCGCGCGATGGCCTGGTGCTGGAGCCTGAACCTTTCCGTGCCATCTGGGAGTGGCGTTTTCCGCTGTTGCTGAGCTGGGAGCAGGAGGGAGCCAGGCTGGAGATTCGCAGGGCTCTCGAGCCATGGCCCCTGCTCTGCGATACCCCGGTTCAGGGGGGCAACACCAGCCGCTTCGTGGACAGTTCCCTGCAGCGCCTTGAGCTGAAGGCCAACACGGCATTCCTGCAGTCCTGTTCGCTGCGACTGAACGGCCGGGAACTTCCCCTGGGCGACGGCTGGCTCGGCCTGCGCTACCGCCACAGCCGCCTCTATCCCTCCCTCCACCCCTGCATCGATCCGCACCTGCCGCTGCGGCTGGAGATCAGCGGCCCGGCCGCCGACCCGGCTCGCTTCCAGCTGGGGGCAGAGGGATCGGATCGGATCAGCTTCGAGCCCAATGAGGCCCCTGACCCCAAAGATGATTGGGGCGTCCACGGCGCCCCATGGCCCGCTCCGGCGGCCGGTCTGCGCACCCTCGATCTGAGGCTGGCATGAGCCAGCTGCTGATCACCGGCGGTGCTGGCTTCATCGGCAGCCACACCTGCCTGGTGCTGCTGGAGGCGGGTCATGAGCTGGTGGTGCTCGACGACTTTTCCAACAGTTCACCCGAAGCCCTCAGACGCGTCCAGGAGCTGGCCGGCCCGCTGGCCGCCCCACGGCTGCAGCTGATCGAAGGCGATCTGCGCAGCGGCGCCGACCTGAAGCGGGCCTTCGCTGCGGCGCCGATCGAGGCCGTGGTTCATTTCGCCGGTCTCAAGGCCGTGGCTGAATCGGTGGCCGATCCCCTGCGCTACTGGGACGTCAACCTCTGCGGCAGCCGCGCTCTGCTGGCGGCCATGGTTCAGGCCGGCTGCCGCACGATCGTCTTCAGCAGCAGTGCAACGCTCTACGGCGCCCCGGAGACGGTGCCGATCGCCGAATGCGCCCGGGTCGCTCCAGTGAACCCCTACGGCTACACCAAGGCGGCGGTGGAGCAGATGCTGGCCGATGTGTGGGCCAGCGAGCCGGGCTGGCGGGTGGCGCGCCTGCGCTATTTCAATCCCGTCGGTGCCCACCCCAGCGGCCGCATCGGCGAGGATCCAGGCGGCATCCCCAACAACCTCTTCCCCTTTCTGAGCCAGGTGGCGGTGGGGCGTCGGCCCCGGCTGCAGGTGTTCGGCTCCGACTGGCCAACCCCTGACGGCACCGGCGTCCGCGATTACATCCACGTGATGGATCTGGCCGACGGTCATAGGGCGGCCCTGGAGGTGCTGATGGTCGAGCCCCCCCAGTTGCTCACCCTCAACCTGGGCAGCGGCCGGGGCCATTCGGTCCTGGAGGTGGTGGCCGCCTTCGAGCGGGCCTGCGGCTCCCCCGTTCCCTATGACCTGGTGCCCAGGCGGTCAGGAGATGTGGCGGCCACGGTGGCGGATCCATCGCTGGCTGAGCGGCGGCTGGCCTGGCGGACGCACCGCGACCTCGACGCCATCTGCCGCGATGGCTGGGCCTGGCAGAGTGCCAATCCCCAGGGCTATGGGCCGCGTGGGGACTGAGGAGACACTCCAGCAGCACCTGATCCTGGCCGGGGGTGGCCACAGCCATGCCCTGCTGCTGCGCCGCTGGGCCATGGAGGGCCTGCCCCGGGGGGCGCTGATCACCCTCGTGAGTCGTGCGAGCACAGCTCTCTACAGCGGCATGGTGCCGGGCCTGATCGCAGGGCTTTACAGCCGCCGCGAAGCCTCCATCGATCTCCGCCGCCTTTGCGATCGTGCTGGGGTGCGCTTCGTGCGGGCCGAGATCACCGGCCTGGATCCAGCCAAGCGTGAGCTGCAGCTGGCCGGCCGTCCCCCCCTGTGCTGGGACCGGCTCAGCCTGGATGTGGGGGCTGTCACCACGGGCACGGGTGGGATGGCGATCAAGCCGCTGGAGCCGTTCCTGGACTGGTGGGAGTCGCTTGTACCTGGCCCGACTCCCTGCCGGGTGCTGGGCGGCGGGGCGGCCGGGGTGGAGGTGGCCCTGGCCCTGAAGGCCCGGGGACTGCGGGTGGAGCTGGTGCGGCGAGGGCAAAGCCTTGCCCTGGGGACGCCTGCGGCCAACCGGGCCGGGGAGCGGATGCTGGCGGCGGCGGGCGTGCCCTTGCAGAGCCTGGACCCCGGGGCTGATGCCAGGGCCTCGGCCCATGGATCGGGTCCACTTGTGCGCTGCACCGGCAGCCGGGCTCCGCTCTGGCTGGCGGCCGGCGGTCTGCCCTGCGACCCGCTCACGGGACGGGTCTTCACGGAGGCCAGCCTGGAGGTGGAGGGCCATCCCGGTGTGTTCGCCTGCGGCGACTGCGGCCTGGTGCGCTCGCTGCCACGCCCCCCCAGCGGGGTGTGGGCCGTGCGGGTGGCTCCCGTGCTGGCGTTCAACCTGCGCCGCTCCCTGCGCTCTGAACCCCTGCGCCGCTGGAACCCGCCACGCCATGCTCTGCAGCTGCTGGGGGATGGTGGGGCCGTCGATGGCCAACCGCGTGCTCTGGCCCTGTGGGGACCGCTCTGCCTGGGTCCCTCCCTTTGGCTGTGGCGGTGCAAGGCCTGGATCGACCGCCGCTTCATCACCCGCTTCCAGGCTCTGGCTCCGATGGCCGAGCAGAGCCCTTGCCGGGGCTGCGCCGCCAAATTGGGCGCCGCTCCCCTGCGCGCTGCCCTGGAGCGGCTGAGTGGGGCCGCAGCTGGAGCCGGACAGGCGGATGGGGCTCCGATTGGCGCTGACGATGCCGCCTTGATCGCCGGTTCCCCTGAGGAAGGACTGGTGTTGCAGAGCCTCGATGGCTTCCCCGCCCTGGTAGGTGACGACTGGCTGAACGGGCGGCTGACCGCCCTGCATGCCTGCTCCGACCTCTGGGCCTGTGGCGCCCGGGTGGAGAGTGTCCAGGCCCTGGTGACTCTGCCGCGGGGAAGGGCGGCGTTGCAGGAGGAATGGTTGCTGCAGACCCTGGCCGGGGTGCGCTCAGTGCTCGATTCCCTCGGTGCCCGGCTGGTGGGGGGGCACACCCTGGAGCAGCGCAGCGCCGCTGAGGGACTCAGCCTTGCCCTGAGTGTGAACGGCCGCTGTGAGCCGGGCCGGTTCTGGGCCAAGGGCGATCTGGCCGCCGGTGATCGGTTGCTGCTCAGCCGTCCGATCGGGAGCGGCGTGCTCTTCGCGGGCGCCATGGCCGGAGCGGCGGAGCCGGAGTGGATCGATGGGGCTCTGGAGGTGATGGCCCAGAGCCAGCAGTCGCTCGTGGAGCTGCTGGCCGCCCATGGCTGCCGTGCCTGCACCGATGTCACCGGGTTCGGGCTGCTGGGGCACCTCAGTGAGATGCTGCGCGCCTCGCCGGGGCCTCTGCGGGTGGAGTTGAAGCTGGAGGTGCTGCCGGCATTCCCCGGGGCGGTGGAGCTGCTGAAGCAGGGTTTCGCCAGCAGCCTGGCGCCCGCCAACCGCAGCGCCTGGGAGGAGCTGGAGAGCGGCAGGGTTCAGGCCGTGCCGATTACGGCCCCCCTGCAGGAGCTGCTGATCGACCCCCAGACCTGCGGTCCGCTGCTGGCGGCCATGCCGGAGTCCGAGGCGGAGGCGGCTCTGGCAGCTGTGCGTGCAGCCGGATTTCGGTGGGCCGAGCTGATCGGGACCGTGCTGGCCGGCCCTGACTGAGCGGGTCGCAGAGATCGGCGTACCGGAGATGTCAGCGGACCGGAAGGCTCATGTCCGAGCGCCCGTAGCGATCCTCGAAGCGGACGATGTCGTCTTCGCCGAGATAAGGGCCGCTCTGCACCTCGATCATCTCCACGGGGATCTTGCCGGGATTGCTGAGCCGGTGCTTGGCGCCCAGGGGGATGTAGGTGCTCTGGTTCTCACCCACCAGTTCCTCGACGCCGTCCTTTTCCACGACGGCCGTGCCTTGCACCACCACCCAGTGCTCAGCGCGGTGGTGGTGCATCTGCAGCGAGAGGCTGGCGCCGGGATTGACCACGATCTTCTTGACCTGCCAGCGCCTCCCCTCGACGATGCCGTCGTAGGAGCCCCAGGGCCGGTAGATGCGCCGGTGAGCCTTGCCCTCGGGGCTGCCGCTGGCGGCGAGGCGGTTCACGATCGTCTTCACGTCCTGGGCCCGGTCGCGGTGGGCCACCAGCACGGCGTCATCGGTTTCGATCACCACCAGATCCTCCACTCCCAGACCCACCACCAGCCGGTGCTCGCTGCGCAGGTAGCAGTTGCGAGAGCCCTCGCTGATCACCCGTCCGCGCAGGACGTTGCCGTCGCTGTCGCGCTCTCCCGTGTCCCAGAGGGCGCTCCAGCTGCCCACATCGCTCCAGCCCGCCTCCAGTGGCAGCACAGCGCCCAGCCCCGTGCGCTCCATCACCGCCACGTCGATGGCGACATTGGGGCAGCTGGCGAACGACTCCCGCTCCAGGCGCAGGAAATCAAGGTCGGCGCTGTCGTGGTCGATGGCCCCGCGGCAGCAGCTCACCACCTCCGGCGCCAGCCGCTCCAGCTCAGCCAGGATGGCGCTGGCGCGGAAGAGGAACATGCCGCTGTTCCAGGTGAAGCGGCCACTGGCCAGAAAGGCCTCCGCCGTGGCCGCATCGGGTTTCTCCACGAAGCGCGCGATCGGAGTGGGGGCCGGGATCGACGGCTCGACCCGACCAGGGGTGGCCTGGGGCAGGGGTTCCACCGCCTCGATGTAGCCGTACCCGGTTTCCGGAGCCGTTGGCACGATGCCGAAGGCCACCAGCAGTCCGCCTTCGGCGGCGGCGCGGCCGGCCTCGACAGTGGCGCGGAAGCGCGCTCCATCCTGAATGACGTGATCTGCGGCGAGCACCAGCAGCAGGGGATCCTCCCCCCGGCTGGTGGCATGCAGGGCCGCCACCGCGATGGCCGGCGCCGTATTGCGACCGAGGGGCTCCAGCAGGATCGCGCCGGGCTCAACCCCGATCTGGCGCATCTGCTCGGCCACGATGAAGCGGTGATCCTCGTTGCAGATCAGCAGCGGAGCGCCCAGCTGGTTCAGCCCCTTGAGCCGCAACTGGGTCTGCTGCAGCAGGGTCTCCTCGCCGCTGCCGGCCAGAGGCCAGTATTGCTTCGGATAGCTGGCTCGCGAGAGGGGCCAGAGGCGGGTGCCGGTGCCGCCGCAGAGGATCACTGGAACGAGGGAAGCCGCTGGGCTCATCGTCGGATCCACCTGAGTCAGGGCAATGCTGGCTCGAATCCTATGGGGAACGCCCTGGAGCGTCAGCCGTCAGCCAGACCCTCACGGGTCGAGCAGCCCCGGAGGTGGGGTGATCTCCAGCCAGCCGCCGGCAATGTCCACCCGCGGAACGATCGCCTCCACGAAGGGAATCAGCGCCCGCCGGGTCGGCTCACCGTTGAGCTCCACCTCCAGCAGGTCGTTGCCGGCATGGATCAGATCCACCACGGTGCCGATCACCTCGCCCTGGGGGGCCAGGCGCACCTGCAGTCCCTGCAGGTCGAGAAGGTGGAACTCCCCCTCCTGCAGGCGGGGCCGATCGCCTGCTTCCACCAGCAGATCCTGGTGCACCAGAGCCTCGGCCTCCTCCCGCGTGCCGACCCCCTCCAGCCGCACCACGAACAGCTCCCGGCCGGGCAATTGACGGCCCGAGAGCAGTTGCACGGCACGGGCGGGTTCCAGGGCCCGGCGCAGCCAGCGCTGTCCAGGCCGTGTGAAGCGCTCAGGAAAATCGGTGCGGGGCACCACCCGCAGCTCCCCCTGCAGCCCCTGGGCCGCCACCACTTTCCCTACCACCAGCCACGCCTCGGGCCCGTCCCCTTCGCTCACCATCGACCCACCATCGACTGATCCGCCGCGCATCTGCGCCCCATCCTGCCGATCAGCTCGATAATGGACTTACTCGTGCGTTCCCTCCATGGCTGCGGCTGATTCCTCTTCAGTGGATGCACAGCCTGTGGCGCCGCTGGTGCTGCCTGGCACCACCGTCGTTGTCCGTGATCAACGCTCCATTTACAACGGCTACCGGGGCTTCGTGCAGCGCATCAGCGGCAGCCAGGCGGCGGTGCTGTTCGAGGGGGGGAACTGGGACAAGCTGGTCACGATGCCTCTGACGACGCTGGAAGCGAGCTGAACCCCTGCCGCTTTGACAGGGCCATGCGGGCCGCCTGTTGCTCGGCGTCGCGCCTTGAGCCTCCCCAGCCCTCACCCAGCGGCTGGCCGTTCAGGTTCACGGAGCAGTGAAAGCGTCTGGGGTCGCCGTGGAGACGGCTGCGTTCCTCGCAGAGGTAGCGGGGCAGGCCGAGCCCCCGGGCCTGGCTCCACTCCTGCAGACCCGTCTTCCAGTTGTGGCGGTAGGGATCGGCCAGGAGCTCACTGGCGCTGCGTTGCCAGTGGGGTGTGAGCCAGCTGTGCACCGGCGCCAGGCTGCCTGTGGCCTCGTAGAGCCCGCCGATCAGGGCTTCGCAGATTTCGGCGCGGATCGTCTGCCGTGCTGCACTGTCGCCTGCAGCCACCGGTCCGAGGTGCACCATCGCCTCGATGCCGCAGCGCTCTGCCAGCTCTGCCAGCCAGCGGTCGCTCACCAACTGGGCCCGCAGGGCCGAGCGCTGGCCGACGTCCAGGGCTTGGTGGTGGCGCTCCAGGTATTCCGCCGCCACCAGCCGCAGCACGGCGTCGCCGAGAAACTCCAGCCGTTCGTGGTTGCAGGGCCGGCCGGCGGAGCTGTGGGTGAGGGCCTCCTCGATCGGGGCGAGGTCGAGGTCGGGGCACCTGGCCTCGGCCAGCCCGAGGACCGCGAGGAACCCCACCAGGCGGAGGCGGCGCTCGTCACTCAGGGGCACGGGGGCTTCGCGGAGGACCATTGGCCTCCCTGCGGAGGCTTGAAAGGGTGAAAGCAGGACATAAGCCGGGTTCTGTTCCGGCCCGCCGCAGCGGACCAGGGTGGGCATCTGTCTGGGACCGCCGTTACCGACGGCCTCGAGCGGCGCACTTGTGTCGGGACGGGTGTCATGGCCAACCGTTGTCCCTGGGCCTTGCTCCCAGCCGGGGTTTACCGAGCCAGCACCTCTCGATGCTGCTGGTGCGCTCTTACCGCACCCTTGCACCCTTACCTGATCAGGGAGCGAGCCCCCTGCCATCGGCGGTGTGTTTCTGTGGCACTCTCCTCACGGTCACCCGCACTGGGCGTTACCCAGCAAGCCTGGCCATTGGGGAGCCCGGACTTTCCTCAACCGAAGCCGGAGTCACCAGCCGAAACTGATCTCCCCCCTTCGATCGCGACCACCTCGCCTGCTTTCACTCCCGACTGTAGGCAGAGGGGTCTGGCCTCAGGGAACGCCCCATGCCGATAATGAACAGCCTGGGGGCTGTAGCTCAGCCGGATAGAGCGACGGTTTCCTAAACCGTAGGTCGTGGGTTCGAGTCCCGCCAGCCCCGTACTCACTTGGTAGGGAACGCTACCGGTGGTGGCCTTCCCAAGCAGGGCTCCCTGGCTAGCGTTGAGAAGGCCGTGATCCCTGCATGAACGAGCTTCACGATCTGCGTCTGCGCTTGCTGGTTCAGCAGGAGGGTGAGCGGATCGCCCGCAGCCAGCCTGATGAACTCGACCTCTCCGTCGTTCAGGCCCGTTGCCTCTGCTGGCTGGCCCTGCTGGCCGAGGTGCATCAGGAACAGTCGGTCGAGGCGGAGCAACGGGGCGACATGGAGCAGGCGATGGGCTGGTTTGCCGATTCGATGCGCCTGCGCGATGTGATCCAGCTGGTGAGTTCGATCGAAATCCCCCTGCCCAGCCTCCAGGAGGACGGCGGCGACAGCGACGACGCTGATGGGGATGACGATCAGCTGGACCTGCTGGGCCCCTTCGATCGCCTGGCCTGAGGCTGCTGGAGCTCCCAGCGGCAGCCCCGGACTTCCAATGCCATGATGGGCGTCAAGGAACCAAGGGAGCGCGGTGCCCGAAGAGCCCTGCCAATGCCCTGACTGTCAGCGATTTTATCGGGAACATGACCGATTGATCCGGGAGAATCCCACTCTGCGGCAGCAGCAGGAACTCAACTGGGCTGCGCTGCAGTCGTTCCGCACCCTGGCAGGCCGGGTGCTGGAAGAGCTGCAGAAAACCCATGGCGATGGTGAGGCCGAGCCGTCCACGCCTCAGCCCGTGGCTTCAACCCCCGCAGATGCCACCGGCTCCCCCGAGGAGGAGAGCCTGCAGCAGGCGATCGCCGATCTGGAGAACATCAATGCCCACCTGTTCTCGATCGAAGCGCTGATGGAGCGCATCTTTGATGTGCGTGTGCCTGAGGATGTGGAGCAGAAATTCCGGGAGCTGGCCGGAGAGCTGGCCCCCGACCCCCTCAATGCCGACCGTCTGCGGCTGAACCGTCTGCTCCACCAGACCCCCGACCTGCCGGACCACCGGCCCTGAGGCCTCTCAGTCGATCACGCAGCTGATCGTCACCGGGAACGGCTCTGCCTGCCAGATCCGCTTGGCGTACTCGCGGATTGAGCGGTCGCTGCTGAAGAAGCCGGTGCGCGCCGTGTTCAGCAGTGACATCCGGTTCCAGGTGGTGCGATCACCCCAGGCCTGACTGACCGCGTCCTGGGCGCGCATGTAGTCGCTGAAGTCCGCCATCACGAAGTAGGGATCCCGGCCGGTGAGGTTCTGCAGCAGGGGCTTGAACAGCTCCGTGTCGCCATTGCTGAAGTGACCCTGCTCCACCAGTTGCAGCACCTCCGGCAGTTCCGGGATGCTCGGAATCAGCTCCCAGGGGCGGTAGGTCCCCGCGCGCAGGGCCTCGATGCCGTCGGTGGTGTGGCCGAAGAGGAAGAAGTTCTCGGCGCCCACCTGCTCGCGGATCTCCACGTTGGCGCCATCGAGAGTGCCGATCGTGAGCGCCCCATTCATGGCGAATTTCATGTTGCCGGTGCCGGAGGCCTCCAGCCCAGCGGTGGAGATCTGCTCGGAGAGGTCTGAGGCCGGATACACCCGTTGACCCAGGCTGACGTTGTAGTCAGGCAGGAACACCACCCGCAGGCGTCCGTCCATGTCAGGGTCGGCGTTGATCGTTTCGGCAATGCCGTTGAGAAAACGAATAATAAGCTTGGCCATGTAGTAGCCAGGTGCTGCCTTGCCTCCGAAGATCACGGTGCGCGGGGCGAAGTTGTCGCCGAGGCCGTTCTTGATGCGCAGGTACTGGGCGATCACCTGCAGCGCATTCAGGTGCTGGCGCTTGTATTCGTGGATCCGCTTCACCTGCACGTCAAAGAGCGAGGAAGGATCCACCAGCAGTCCGCTCTGGCGGTGGATGTACTGGGCCAGATGACGCTTCACCGCCAGCTTGGTCTGGCCCCAGCGCTCCAGGAAGCCAGCGTCGTTCTGGAAGGCCTCCAGCTGGCGCAGGTCGTCGAGGTTGCGCACCCAGTCCTGGCCGATCACCTCATTGAGCAGCTCCCGCAGCAGCGGGTTGGCGAGGGCGATCCAGCGGCGTGGTGTGACGCCGTTGGTCACATTGGTGAACTTCTCGGGCCAGAGGGAGGCGAATTCGGGGAAGAGCTGGGTGCGCACCAGTTCGCTGTGCAGGGCCGCCACACCGTTGACGTGGTGAGAGGCCACGGTGGCCAGGTGGGCCATCCGCACCGCCTTGCCGTCGTTCTCATCGATGATCGAAACCCGCCGCAGCATCGTCTCGTTGCCTGGATGCTTCAGCCGCACCATCTGCAGGAAGCGTCGGTTGATCTCGAAGATCAGCTCCAGGTGTCGCGGCAGCAGTGAGCCGAAGAGATCCAGCCCCCATTTCTCGAGGGCTTCCGGCAACAGTGTGTGGTTGGTGTAGGCCAACGAGCGGGTGGTGATGTCCCAGGCGGCATCCCAGCTCAGCTGTTTGTGATCGATCAGCAACCGCATCAGCTCGGCCACCGCGATCGCCGGGTGGGTGTCGTTGAGCTGCACCGACCAGTGCTCCGGGAAGTCGGTGATCGGCAGGTCACGCAGTTCCAGGCTGCGCAGCATGTCCTGCAGGGAGCAGCTCACGAAGAAGTGCTGCTGCTTGAGGCGCAGACGCCGGCCTTCATCGGTGCCGTCGTTGGGATAGAGCACCTTGGAGAGAGTCTCGGAGCCCACCTTCTCCTCCACCGCGCCGTAGTAGTCGCCGATGTTGAAGGCGTAGAAATCGAAGCTCTCAGAGGCCTCCGCTGACCACAGCCGCAGGCGGTTGCAGGTGTTCACCCTGTAGCCCAGCACGGGCACGTCGTGGGGGACACCGATGGCGTGCTCGGAGGGAATCCAGCGCACGCGGTAGTCCCCCTGGGTGTCGCGGTAGTTCTCGGTGCGGCCGCCGAATCCGACGAAGCAGGCCTGGTCGGGGCGGGGCAGTTCCCAGGGCCAGCCGCTCTTGAGCCATTTGTCGGTGATCTCAACCTGCCAGCCATCGCGGATCAGCTGGTCGAAGATTCCGAACTCATAGCGAATGCCATAACCGGTGGCGGGGATCTCCAGGCTGGAGAGGGATTCGAGGTAGCAGGCGGCCAGGCGGCCGAGCCCCCCATTCCCCAGGCCCGGTTCCTCTTCAACCTCGAGGATCTCCTCGAGCGAGTCAATTCCGAATCGGCGCAGGGCCTCGGCGGCTTCGTCCTGGATCCCGAGCATCAGCAGGTTGTTGCCCAGCTGGGGGCCGATCAGGAATTCGGCGGAGAGGTAGGCCACCACTCGGGTGGGCGTGGCCGAGATCGCCTCGATTCCAGCCAGGTAGCGGGTCATCAGCCGATCGCGCACGGCGTAGCTCAGGGCCACGTAGAGGTCGTGGTGGCTGGCGGTGGGGGCGAGCTGGCCCAGCGTGTAGAAGAGGTGCTCGGTCATGCCGTCGAAGACGCCATCGGCCGTCAGGCCGCTGCGATCAGGGTCGGCAAAGCAGCCTGGGGTGGGCAGCCTCAGCTGGCTGGGCGGAGCGTCGGTCATGGAGGTGGGGCGAAGGGGGTGGAGCGGCGAAGCTGAACAACGGTCGGCTGTGAAACGCGATGCCGGTCCGATCCGTGCGCAGGACCAGTTTGGCTCAGCCCCGACGCGGACGCTCCGCATGCCGACCAGGCAGTTCGGCACGAGCCTGACCAGCCCCCGATCGGTGTGGATTCACGCATGGTGGTCAGAGTTCGATCTGGACAGAAGCCAATGCCTGCCGCAGATCCCGTCTAACGTCACCGCCAACTTCAACAACGTGCCGCCACAACGGACTGCATGACTTTCCCGACTCTCCTGCTCGAAATCGGCAATCACAATGGGGAGGTGGCCGAAACCCTGATCGGGGTGGGCCGTTTTCTGCTGATTTTCCTGGCTGCGCGCACCCTGGCCGAGATCATGGTTCGGCTCCAGCTCCCCACCATCCTTGGTGAGTTGGTGGCGGGGGTGCTGATCGGGCTCTCGGGCCTGCATCTGATTCTCCCTCCTGAAACCGGGGCGGAGCTGAGCAACTGGTTCACTTCCGCGGTGGCTTCCCTCTCGTCGATGTCGCCCGATGCGGTCGAGTCGATCTACATCGAAACTTTTCCCAACCTGCAGGCGGTGGCCACCCTTGGCCTGTTCGCCCTGCTGTTCCTCACTGGACTCGAGAGTGAGCTTGATGAGCTGGTGGCGGTGGGAGCCCAGGCCACCACGGTGGCCTGCACTGGTGTGGTCCTGCCCTTTGCGCTGGGCACATTAGGTCTGCTGTATTTCTTCCATGTGCCGCTGATTCCAGCCATCTTCGCCGGTGCGGCCATGACCGCCACCAGCATCGGCATCACCGCCAGCGTCTTCGGCGAACTCAAATACCTCAAGACCCGCGAAGGTCAGACTGTGATCGGCGCCGCTGTTCTCGATGACATTCTCGGCATCGTCATCCTGGCCGTGGTGGTGGCGGTGGCTGGTGGAGGTGCCTTCGAGATCGGCCCGATCGTGAAGCTGCTCGTGGCCGCCGCCATGTTTGTCGGTGTTTCACTGTTTCTGAGCCGCACGGCCGCCCCTGCCTTCGACTGGCTGCTGGATCGG
This sequence comes from Synechococcus sp. Cruz-7E5, assembly GCF_024345995.1. Taxonomy (GTDB): domain Bacteria; phylum Cyanobacteriota; class Cyanobacteriia; order PCC-6307; family Cyanobiaceae; genus Regnicoccus_A. The sequence goes on along the minus strand of NZ_JAGQCE010000009.1, from coordinate 45,370 downwards.
CTCAAGGCCCCCGGTGAGGTGGTGGTGGCCTCCTTCGTTGTGCTCTGTATTTGCTGTTTCGCGGCCCAGGCCATCGGCCTGGAGGCGGCTCTCGGGGCTTTTGCCGCTGGCCTGATCCTGAGCGGATCGCGCAACACCCACGCCATTCAGGAAACGGTGAAGCCCCTGGTGTCGCTGTTCGCCACCATCTTCTTCGTTCTGATCGGCACCAGCATGGACCTGACGGTGCTCAACCCGATGGATCCGGCCAACCGCCCCGGCCTGGTGATGGCCGCCTTCCTGCTGGTGGTGGCGATCATCGGCAAGGTGGCGTCCGGCTGGACCTACTTCAGCAAGGAGAAGACCAACCGCCTGGTGGTGGGTCTGGGGATGATGCCCCGTGGTGAAGTGGGCCTTATTTTCCTGGGTCTGGGCACTCAGGCCGGGCTGCTGACCCCGGCCCTGGAGGCGGCGATCCTGTTGATGGTGATCGGCACCACGTTCCTCTCGCCGATCCTGCTGCGTGTGGTGCTCAGCCGCGAGGAGAAGCTGGCTGAACAGCCGGCCTGAGGCTCAGCTCTCATCACGCCGGGAGGCGAGGGTCCAGAACCCGCCGGCCAGCACTGCCATCAGCCCGAGGCTGGCGGCCCAGCTCGGGCTCAGGGCCCAGCTCAGCCCCAGCTGTGTGATCCCCCCAACGGCGAACGCCAGCAACACGCTGCTCAGCAGCAGCACGATCACGCGCAGACCTTCGGGGAGTGGTCCTTCCGCGAGGGCCTCATCCAGACGGGCCAGCGGCAGAGAGAGGGGCAGATACAACGCCAGAGCCCACAGGGCCGTTCCCGGCAGCAGGCTGGACGAGTCGAGCACGGAGCGAACCTACCGAAGTGATCCCTAGCATCGACGACCAAGCCAAGCCTGCGTTGATCGGCATCCGCCCCGAGCCCTGGACCCATGACGGTCATGGGGTCCATGCCCTGGCCAGCCGACCGCAGCAGCCCCAGGGTCCGGCCCTGCTGCTGGTTCACGGCTTCGGTGCCTCCACAGACCACTGGAGGTACAACATCCCGGTGCTGAGCGAACGGCATGAGGTGCATGCCCTCGACCTGCTGGGCTTCGGCCGCAGTGCCAAGCCCTCTGGTCTTTCCTATGGCGGAGGGCTCTGGCGGGATCAGCTGGTGGCTTACGTGCGCGAGCGGATCGGTCGGCCCACGGTGCTGGTGGGCAATTCTCTCGGGGGCTTTGCCGCACTGGCGGCGGGGGCGGCACTGGGGAGCGAGGCGGCCGGGGTAGTGCTGATCAATGCCGCTGGCCCCTTCAGCGACGAGCAGGCCGAACCGAAGGGCTGGGGTGCGATCACGAAGCGCACGATCGGCGGCGCTCTGTTGCGCAGCCCGCTGCTGCAGCGTCTGCTGTTCGAGAACCTGCGGCGCCCGTCAACAATCCGGCGCACCCTCAATCAGGTCTATATCGACCGCAGCAACGTGGACGACGAGCTGGTGGAGGCGATCCGGCGGCCTTCGCTTGATCCAGGGGCCTTCGGGGTGTTCCGCACCGTCTTCGACATTCCCCGTGGCCAGCCGCTCGATGAACTATTCGCCGAGCTTCAGGCCCCTCTGCTGCTGCTCTGGGGGATCCGCGACCCCTGGATCAACGCCGCCGGCCGCCGCGCCGCCTTCCAGCGGCACGCTCCGGCCGCCACGACCGAGGTGGTGCTCGACGCCGGCCACTGCCCCCACGATGAAGTGCCCGGGCAGGTGAACGCCGCCCTGCTGGACTGGCTCGCGAGCCTGCCCGCTGCCTGAGGTCCCATGCCCCTGACCCACCGCACCACGCCCTACCCCCACTGGGAGTTCAGCGCCGCAGCTGGCGGTGATCTGCTGCGGTTGGTGCCGGAGCGAGGCGGACTGCTCAGCGGTTGGCGCTGCAACGGCCGTGAGCTCCTGTATCTCGATGAGGCCCGCTTCGCCGATCCGGCCCTTTCGGTGCGCGGCGGCATGCCGGTGCTGTTTCCGATCTGCGGCAATCTCCCCGCTGATCAGCTGCCGCTGCCGCAGGGGACCTTCACGCTCAAACAGCACGGATTTGCCCGCGATCTGCCCTGGGATCTGGTGGAGTTGCCAGGAGATGAGGGCGTGCGCCTGACCCTGACCGACAGCCCTGCCAGCCAGGCCATGTTCCCCTTTCCCTTCCGGCTGCAGCTGGAGCTGCGCCCACTGCCAGGGGCTCTGGCGATCGAGGTGGAGCTGCACAACCCCGGTGTGGATCCGCTGCCGTTCGCCTTCGGGCTGCACCCGTATTTCGCGGTCACCTCCCTGGCGATGGCGTCGCTGGAGGGGCTGCCGGAGCACTGTTTCGACCACGGCACCATGGCGCCCGCCGCCACCGCCCCGCTGCTGGAGCGGCTGGAGCAGGGGGTGGATCTGCTGGCTCAGCCAGCTGGCCCGGTGCGTTTGCTGGACCGCCAGGCGGGTGTGGCCCTGGAGCTCGAGGCCGAACCCCCCTTCGATCTGGCCGTGGTCTGGAGCGATCCCCCCCGCTCGATGGTCTGCCTGGAGCCCTGGACGGCTCCACGGGGCGCCCTGGTGAGTGGGGAGAGGCGGCTGGAGGTGGCTCCCGGTGACACCTGCCGGCTGGCCTGCCGGTATCAGCTTCTATAACCAGATGCGACCCAGTAGCAACCGCCACAACGCGACGCTTCGGGTGGGGTGAGGGTTCTGTGGCGGAAGCAGCTTCTAGGGTTCCGGTTGGCATCAGTTCGCTTCGGCGAGCCGGATGCGGCGTCTGGTCCGAGAGAAGCTCACCGGGGTCACCCGGTTGCACGGAGGGATAAAAGCCCGGGAGACCGCAACCCCCACCTCCGTGTTTGCCATGACAGCATCCCCAGGCCCGGAAGGGGCCTTCGACCGGCGTACCCAGGCGCCGCCTGCCGGCCGCCAGGGCGCCGAGGCCCTTGAGAAGGAAGCCCGCCTGCCGCTTACCGGCTGGCAGCAGGAGGTGGATCAGGGTCTGCTTTACGGCCTTGAGGCGGCTGAGAGCATCGTCGATCGGCGCATTTCCACCTTCTCCCGTGGTGAGCTGCCTCACTACGCGGGGATAAACACGTTCATGAAGGCGCCTTACATCGAGGATGTGAACCGCGTCGGTGAGTTCGATGTGGCGATCATGGGCGTGCCGCATGACTCCGGCACCACCTACCGCCCCGGCACCCGCTTCGGGCCCCAGGGGATCCGGCGCATCTCGGCCCTCTATACGCCCTACAACTACGAAATGGGCGTCGATCTGCGCGAGTCGATCAGGCTCTGCGATGTCGGCGATATCTTCACGATTCCGGCCAACAACGAAAAGAGCTTCGATCAGATCTCCAAGGGCGTGGCGCACGTCTTCGCCAGTGGAGCCTTCCCGATCATTCTTGGTGGAGATCACTCGATCGGCTTTCCCACCGTGCGTGGCGTCTGCCGCCATCTGGGTGACAAGAAGGTAGGCATCATCCACTTTGATCGTCATGTCGACACCCAGGAGATCGACCTCGACGAGCGCATGCATACCTGCCCCTGGTTCCATGCCACCAACATGGCCAACGCCCCGGCCGAGAACCTGGTGCAGCTGGGCATCGGCGGCTGGCAGGTGCCGCGTGAAGGGGTGAAGGTCTGCCGGGAGCGGGGCACCAACGTGCTCACCGTCACCGATATCTGCGACATGGGCCTGGAGGCGGCAGCGCAGTTCGCGATCGAGCGTGCCACCGACGGCACCGACTGCGTCTACATCTCCTTCGACATTGATTGCATCGACGCTGGTTTCGTGCCCGGCACAGGCTGGCCCGAACCGGGCGGTCTGCTGCCGCGCGAGGCGCTCAAGCTGCTGGAGCTGATCGTGCGCAACGTGCCGGTCTGCGGCCTGGAGGTGGTGGAGGTCTCCCCGCCTTACGACATCAGCGACATGACCTCGCTGATGGCCACCCGCGTGATCTGCGATGTGATGGCCCATCTGGTGGTGAGCGGCCAGCTGCCCCGCAGGAGCAAGCCGCCCTGGTTGCATGAAGCCTGCAACATGGCCGTCGATCAGAAGTGGAGATAGGCCATGCATGAGGTCGACATGACCAAGTGCCTGCTGCTCTCCCTGCAGGAGTGGAAGCGTGGGCAGGAGCCCCTGACTCCCGTGGTGGCAGCCGTGCACCTGCAGGTGGGGGACTTCACCTGTGTGGAACCGGAGGCGCTGCGGTTCACCTTCGCTGCCGCGGTGGAGGGCACCTGGCTCGACGGCTCGACGCTCGAGATCGAAACCGTTCCCCTGCGGGCCCGTTGCCTGGGCTGCACCAGCGTCTACAGCCCCGATTCCGCTCAGGCCTACCGCTCCCCCTGCTGCGATCGGCCCATGGAGGAGATCGTCAGCGGCCGTGAGCTGCGCATCCGCTCTGTCGACTACAGCCTGCCGCAACAGACCTCAGACCCCGCCGCCGTTCCTTCGCGCTGATCCCATGCACATGCCCCTCAGCGACACCCTCGGCCTCAATCTGATGGCCGCCAATCAGCACCAGGCGGATCACAACCGCGAGCACTTCGACGCCTGGAACCTGCTCTGCCTCAACGTGATGAGCAGCCCCGGCGCCGGCAAGACCTCCCTGCTGGAACGCACGATCACGGCACTTGCGCCCCATCTGGAGATGGCGGTGCTGGAGGGCGACATGACCACCCAGCTCGATGCCCAGCGCCTCGAAGCGGTGGGGGTGCCGGTGGTGCCGATCACCACAGGCCGCGCCTGCCACCTGGATGCGGCGATGGTGAGCGGCGGCCTGTGTCAGCTCCAGGCGCAGCTGGATCCGGCCGCTCTCGATCTGCTCTGGGTGGAGAACGTGGGCAACCTGGTCTGTCCAGCTGAATTTGAGGTGGGCGAGCACCTCAAGGTGGCCCTGCTGAGTGTCACTGAAGGCGACGACAAACCCCTCAAGTACCCGGTGATGTTCCGCGAGGCCGATTGCGTGCTGATCACCAAGGTGGATCTGCTGCCCTATCTGCCCGTCGCGGTCCAGCGCATCGAAACGCACATCCGCTCGGTCAACCCGGCCGCCGAGGTCTTCCAGGTGTCGGCCAGCAGCGGCGCCGGGCTCGATGCCTGGCACCAGTGGGTGCTGGCCACCACCAGGGAGCACACCCGCCAGGCGGCTCTGGTGGAGGTGGGATGAGCAGCCTTCACTCCCTGGCCACCGCTGATCCGCTGACTGAACCCCAGCTGAGCTGGCAGCAGCGCAAGCTGGATCTGCTCAGCCAGGGGGTGAGTTATGCCCTGGCAAGCTTCGTGGATCTGCACGGCACCAGCAAGGCCAAGGCGGTGCCGCTCGACCATTTCGAGTCGATGCTGGCAGGCTCCGAACTGTTCACCGGTGCCGCCCTCGATGGCGTTCCCCAGGATGTCAGCGACGACGAGGTGGCAGCCATCCCCGATCTGGCCACGGCCACGGTGCTGCCCTGGCGCCGCGACGTGGTCTGGCTGGCCAGCAGCCTGCACCTGCACGGGCAGCCCTTCGAGGCCTGCAGCCGCAACATCCTGATCCGCGCCCTCAATGAAGCCGGGCGGCTGGGCTTCCGCTTCAACCTCGGCATCGAGACCGAATTCTTTGTGCTGCGCCGCGGTGATGACGGCGTTCTTCGGCCCGCCAGCTCCCGCGACAACCTCGAGAAACCCTGCTACGACCTCACCGGCTTGCTCGACAATCTGCCCTGGCTCGATGAGCTGGTTCAGGCGATGAATGATCTGGGCTGGGGGGTGTATTCCTTCGATCACGAGGATGGCAATGGCCAGTTCGAGACCGACTTCGCCTATGCCGAGGCGCTCACCATGGCGGATCGACTGACCTTCTTCCGGCTGATGCTCAAGGAGATCACCCACCGCCATGGGTTGATCGCCAGCTTCATGCCCAAACCCTTCAGTAATCGCACTGGCAGCGGTGCCCACTTCAACATGTCGCTGGCGGACCCAGGCACGGGCCGCAACCTCTTCGCGGCCGACACCCCTGGAACCATCAGCCCATTGGCGGAGCAGTTCATCGCCGGCATCCTGCGCCATGCGCCGGCGATCTGCGCCGTGATCGCCCCCACGGTGAACAGTTACAAGCGGCTGGTGGCTCAGGGATCGATGAGCGGCTTCACCTGGGCGCCGGTGTTCATCTGCTACGGCAATAACAACCGCACCAACATGCTGCGGATTCCATCAGCTGCCGATCGGGTCGAATGTCGTGCCGCCGACAGTGCCTGCAACCCCTATCTCGGTGCGGCGATGATCCTTGCGGCGGGGCTGGAAGGTATCCGGGAGGGCCTGGATCCAGGCCCTGCCAATCTCGTCAATGCCTACCGGCTCAGCCCCCAGCAGAGGGCCGAGCGGGGTCTGAAGGTGTTGCCGCGGACCCTCGGGGAGGCGATCGAGGCCTTTGCCGCTGATCCACTCTCCCGCTTGGTGTTCGGTGATGCCATGGCCGACGCGTTCATCGACTACAAACGAGCCGAATGGGCCGACTATCACGGCTGCGTGTCCGACTGGGAACTGGCGCGCTATCTCGAGTTCCTCTGAACAACGATCAGATGTTGATCTCTCCCGCTTCTTGATGCCTTCCCCTATTCCTTCGCCACTTAACCGATGACCTCCATCCCCCCTTCTTCCTTCGACTCCATCTCCAGCCCCACGTCCTGCACACAGCGTTCCCAGGTTTCTAGACGCAGGCGGCAGCGGCTGCTCGGATTCGGTCTGCTGGCGGTTCTGGGCGGTGGCCTGCTGTCGAGCTGCCAGAGCCCGCCGCAGACGGGAGCCACGCCCGTGCGGATCGGCTTCAGTGCCTGGCCCGGTTGGATTCCCTGGCAGGTCACCGAGGAGAAGGGCCTGTTCAAGGCCGCAGGCGTCCCCGTGACTCTCCAGTGGTTCGACGGCTATCTCGATTCGATCAACGCCCTCAACGCCGGCCAGCTCGACTGCAACAGCCAGACCCTCAACGACACGATCAGCTCGATCGCCGGTGGTGCCGACCTGCGGGTGGTGCTCACCAACGACAACTCCACCGGCAATGATCAGATCATTGCCGCCCAGGGCATCACCGCGGTGCCCCAGCTCAAGGGCCGCAAGGTGGCCGCTGAAGAGGGCACCGTTGATCACTACCTGCTGCTCCTGGGCCTGAAGAAGGCGGGCCTCACGGCCAAGGACATCGAGTTCGTGCCCCTGGAAACCGGAGCAGCAGCAGCGGCCTTTGTGGCTGAGAGGGTGGATGCGGTGGGCGTGTTCGCGCCCTTCACCACCCAGGCGCTCAAGCGCCCCGGCAGCACCACCCTGTTCTCCTCCAAGGAGTTCCCCGGCGCCATCAGCGATCACCTGGTCTGCCGCAGTGAGTTCGTGGAGAAGAACCCCGAGCAGCTGCAGAAGGTGGTGAACGCCTGGTTCGCCACCCTCCAGGAGATAAAGGCCAACCCGGGCCCCAGCCTCACGATCCTGGCGGCCCGGGCTGGAGTGAGCGAGGCCGAATACAAGGAGTACGACCTCGGCACCACGATCTTCACGCTCGAGCAGAACCGTGAGGCGCTCAAGCCCGGCAACACCATGGCCTCGCTGCCTTTTGCCGCCAGTGAGATCAGCACCTTCCTGCAGGAGGTGGGCCTGGCCAAGACACCGCCGGATCTCACCAGGCTCTTCGACTCCCGTTTCGTCGATGCGGCCCCCTGAGCGATCCGTCATGCGCTCCCCCTGGTTACTGGGTCCGCTTGGGATCGCTGTGGTGCTGCTGGCCTGGTCCTTGATCAGCCTCAGCGGCGCGGTGGATCCGCTCTTCCTGCCCAGCCCGCCTGCGGTCTGGCAAGCAGCTGGCGACCAGTTCCGGGGAGGAATCCTGGTGGCCGACGCGATCGCCAGTGTCCGGCGGGTGTTTCTCGGTTTCGCGCTCTCGGCTGCCCTGGCCTTGCCCCTGGGCATCGCCATGGGCAGCAACACGTTGATCTGTCGCCTGCTGGAGCCCCTGCTGGGGCTGATCCGCTACATGCCGGCTCCGGCCTTCATTCCCCTGCTGATCATCTATTTCGGCCTGGGGGAGTTGCCCAAGGTGCTGTTGATCTTCATCGGCACCTTTTTCTTCAACACGCTGATGATTATGGATGCGGTGAAATTCGTGCCGCGGGAGTTGCTTGAAACCGCCCTCACCCTCGGAGGCCGGAAGCTGCCGATCCTCACCCGAGTGGTGGCCCCGTACATCGCCCCCCAGGTGATCGATGCCTATCGCATCAACATGGCCTCGGCCTGGAACCTGGTGATCGTGGCGGAGCTGGTGGCCGCTAACGAGGGTCTGGGCAAGCGGATCAGCCTGGCCCAGCGCTTTCTGCGCACCGATGAGATCTTCGTGGGCCTGATCGTGATCGGCCTGATCGGTCTTCTTATCGATCTGGGCTTCCGCGCCGTGCTGCGGCGCAGCTGTCGCTGGGCCAGCTGAGATGCACCTTTCCGTCAGTGGCGTCAGCAAGACCTTCGGCGATGGCCGCCACGCCAAGCTCGTGCTCGATGACATCACCCTCTCGGTCGATTCGGGTGAATTCGTGGCCCTGGTGGGCAGCTCCGGCTCGGGCAAATCCACGGTGATGCGCCTGATCGCCGGCCTGGAGCGCCCCAGTACGGGGGTGATCGCAATGGACGGCAAGCCGGTGCGCGGGCCAGGCTCCGACCGGGGCATGGTGTTCCAGAAATACAGCCTTTACCCCTGGATGACGGCTGCCCAGAACGTGGCCTTCGGCATGTCGCTGCAGGGACTGCCCAGGGCCCTGGTGCGCGAGCGCACCGCCTATTTCCTTGAGGTGGTGGGCCTGCAGAACGACGCCCGGCGTCTGCCGAAGGAACTGTCGGGGGGAATGCAGCAGCGGGTGGCGATCGCCCGTGCCCTGGCCGCTGACCCGAAGGTGGTGCTGCTGGATGAGCCCTTCGGCGCGCTGGATCTGCAGATTCGCGAAACGATGCAGGAGTTCCTCTATGAGCTCTGGCAGCGCTCCGGAATCACCGCTCTGCTGATCACCCACGATCTGGAGGAGGCGCTGCTGCTGGCCCAGCGGGTTCACATCATGGCGCCGAGCCCCGGGCGGATCGTGCGGACGGTGGAGGCGGATCTGGACCGCTCCAACCTGGCTCACCTGCGGATGTCCCCGCCGTTCCTGGAGCTGCGGGAAGAACTGGTCACCAGCCTGCGCAACCTCGATGCAGCCGCCAGCTGACGCGGTTGCCATGGCCGGCAACGGGGCCTCCTTCCCCGGTCGCCCGTTCCTGGCGGTCGAGCATTACGGCTCGGCCGCCGTGGCGGAGCATGAGCGGGCGGTCTACGCACCGCGGTTCTGGCACCCGGTGGTGCCCCTCTCCAGCCTGCCGGAGGGCACGGTTCTGGCGCTGGAGCTTCTGGACCTGCCTTTGCTGCTCAGCCATCCCCCCGGCGGGCCGCCTCGGGCGTTCCTCAACCGCTGTCCCCACCGCGGAGTGGCCCTGCTGCCGCCTGCGGCCGGCGCCCAGCCCTGCCGCCGTCTGGTCTGCACCTACCACGGCTGGACCTATGACCTAGATGGCCGCCTGCGAGCCGCGGCCCGGGAGCCTGAGTTCTTCGATCCCTTCGTGCGCAGCGACTGGCCCCTGACCGGTCTGACCTGCGCAGTGCGCGCCTCGATGCTGTGGGTGGCGATCGGTCCCGATCCGCTGCCGCTGGAGCAGCAGCTGGACCTGGTGGTGCAGGAGCTGGGTCCGGAGCTGGAGCGGCCACGGGTGCTGCTGGCCAGCCTGGAGCGCGACCTGGCCTGCAACTGGAAGATCGCCCACGACAACACCCTCGACGACTACCACGTGGCGATCGCCCACCCCACCACCCTGCACCGCCAGCAGGGGCCGGTGCGCCACTACCGCCACCGCTTCGCTGCGCACACCAATCTGCTGGCCACACCGGTGGCGACCCATGGCCATGGTGGCCCTGCAGCTGCGGCGGAGTTCCTCACCTTCGGAGCGCCGCCCTGGATTCATCTGCTGGCCTGGCCGGATGGCCGCCTGGCCCTGATCAGCTTTCCGCCCCTCGATCCAGGCCGCTGCCGCCTGCAGGTGTGGTTGCTGGGGGACCCCTCGCAGCTGCACCGCGGCCAGGAGTGGATCGAGGAGCTGGGCGCCTTCCTGGAGGAGGACCGGGCCCTGGTGGAGTCGGCCCAGCGGGGGTATGCCAGTGGCCTCAAGCCTGGCCCCGCCCATCGGCTGGAGGGTCGCATCCTGCACCAGCAGGCGCTCTATGCGCGGATCATGGGCCTGGAGCAGCCGCCGCTGTCAGATTCCGCCTGAGCCAGCTGGCCATGGCCGTGTTGATCTCCAGCAGATCGGCGACGGGCTGGTTGGTGAAGGGGAGGGTGGGCAGATAACCGTCGGGGCCGAATTCCGGCGTGAGCGTGATGCACTCCTTGCCGCGTGCGCGGGCCCGCTTGAGGAACAGCTCCCAGCAGGCACGGTGCGCCGCCAGGGCCTCGGCGTGCTCGGGCGCGAAGGGATGGCTGACCTGGGGGCCCTGGGCATGGCCAACCCGGGCATGGATGTGATCGACCCGGTCAGCGATCGCCTGAATGGGCTCCAGATCAGGGGTCATCAGCCGCTCGCAGGCGACACACCAGTGGCTCAGATCAGCGGTGAGGCGCAGGGTGGGGTAACGGTTGAGCCATGCCTGGATGCGCCAGGGGTCCGCCAGGCTGCGTGAGCGGTGGGTTTCGAAGCTCACCGGTGCCGGCGCGGCGGCGGCCAGCTCCAGGGCCCGATCCCAGAACCATTGCTGCTCCGCCCAGCTCCAGCTGTCGCTGCCGCTGATCACTGTGATCCGCAGGGGGTTCAACGGTCGGCAGCGCTCCAGCTGGCTGGCCAGCTGCTGCAGATGCTCAGCGGCCGTCATGGCGAGATCGGGCACGTAGCCGTTGCCGGTGACCAGCTCCACGATCAGGGCCAGCTCGGTGCGGCCGAACTCGTCGACAAGCGCCTCGGGATCAGTGCCGGCAAGGGCTGGATGGTCGAGGTTGGCTTCCACACCATCGAAGCCGCCCTGGCGTGCCTGGTGGATGGCCGAGGGCAGGTCGCATTGAAATCCCCAGAGGCTGTGCAGGATCAGGGCCCGCATTCAGCGTCCGTCGCCTGGCCCCCCTGCTGCCGTGGCCTGCCCATCTTCCAACAGATCGGGCTGGATGCCGAGGTAGACCGCCTCGCGGAACAGGGCCTGGCGGGTCTCGGCATCGCCGCAGGCACGGGCTTCTGCCATGCGCTGACGCAGCGACAACACCAGGGCCTGATGACGGGGATCCTGGGTGGTGGGGGCCATGGCGATCATTCCTGCACCGGTCTTGACCGGGCTTTCACACCCATAACCCTACCGAGAGTTCTCCCAGGCTGAAGGGGCGCCAGCCCACCAGCCAGATCATTCTGGCGACGGCGTTGAGCGGGCCATCCCCGTGGCCGCGGCCCCACCTATGTGGTGAGCGGCAGCGGCTGATTCCATCGCTGAAGGACCTGCAGCTGACGCATGGCCTGTGGCCTGTGATGGCCCTAGCGCAGCTCCGCCTCCAGCAGGCCCAGCCAGGCCTCCGGCAGCTGCCAGTGGCGGGCTCCCCGCAGGATGGCCGCGGCGTAGTCGCAGCCGGCGCTCAGCCCTGGCGCGCGCCAGGCGGGAGTGGGCACATAGGTGAGAGCGTCGAGAGGTTCGCCGGCGCCGGTGATCACCCGGACCCGCTGATGGTGGTAGTGACCGGCCGCCACGCCCTCGCAGCGGTCGAGGGCGGCCCGATCATCCGGGCTGTGATGGTGCACCACTCCCCAGCAGTGGGCGCCGCTGTGGCGCACGAGACCGGCGGCCCCTTCGCCCGGAGCACGGCCAAGGCGCCGCTTGTTGATCCCCCAGCGCCAGCCCTCCAGCCGTGCCACCAGGCCGCTGCCATCCCAGCGGGGGCAGCGCCGCGCCAGCTGGGAGGGGCAGAGGTTCGAGCCGTAGCTGAACACCGGGGTGCTTCTCCAGTCGCCGTAGGGCACCAGCGGCAGACCGATCACCTGCCCATGGCGGCCCACGTACACCCAGGCCCGGCTGCCGTCGCTGAGCTGACAGCGCTGACGTTGGTACTCGCGGGGCACGTCTTCGAGCAGATCGAGCCGTTCCAGGCCGCTCGCCTCCAGCGCATACAGCTCGCCATGGATCAGGGCCGGCTCCTGTGGTCCCTGGGCGTCATGAGCTTCCGGTTCAGTGGCGGCCACCGCCATCGGGTAGGGGCCGAGGTCGTGCAGCCGGGCTCCCCCCAGGCGCCGCCTCCCGAGGAAGCGGCTCCCGTCGAGCCAGGGGTGGTTGGGCTCCCCCCGCTTCAGGCTCCCGTAGACGAATACGTGCTCCGACATCGGGCGATCGCGTGTTGCCTCGCCTCAGCCGGGATGGGGCTCTGCCTGATCGATGCCCCACTCCTGGCGGATGGCCGGGTTGCTCAGCTCCCAGGCGTGCTCCTGGGCCGCCAGCGGTGCTGTGCGGGTGCCGGGCTCGAGGCCCCGCCGGCTCAGTTCCCCGCGCACTTCGGCCTGGAAGCACTGGGTCTCGCGCAGCAGATCGGCCACCCGCTGCGGCCCCCCCAGCACCTTCTGCATCGCTCCCTGGCCGCTCGAGAGCTGGAGAGTGGCGAGGTGGTCCTCGAGCCAGGCCCATTCGTAGGGGAGCATGGCGTCACTGCAGGCCTGCAGGTGTTCGCGGTAGGTGTGCAGATGCTCCTCGAGCACCCGCTCGCTGAGGGGGCTGTAAGGCATGGCGGGAGGCTCATGCCCGAAGTGGCCATTTCCGGAGCGTTCCCGCAGCCGATTCATGATCTCGCGCAGATAGCTCATGGCGCCGCGATCGCTGACTTCAGAGGTTAGGCCGAGCGCTGTCGTCCGGATCGAGCGGCAGCCCCCGCAGCGCCAGGGCACCACGGCGGGCGGCCAGCAGGAGGGGATAGAGCGTGCGGCTGCGCTTCTCCTCGCCGAACACCGCCTTGAGCAGTCCCAGCAGGGCGGAACTTGGCCGCAACTGGGCGCAGAGCCGCTGCACAGCTTCGGCCCCATGCCAGCAGCGCTCGCCCTCGATCAGAACGGCCCCGGTGGTCAGATCGAAGCCCCGTTGTTTGAGCCGCCGGCGCAACTCGTGATCGGCGCGGCCATCGATGATCTGCAGCTGGGGCAGCCCGCCACGCAGTTCGCCCATGGCGGCAAAGGTGCTGCAAAAGGGACAGCCACCGTCGAACACCAGCTGGATCGTTCTTGGTTCAGCGCTGGCGGGTGTCGTTGAAGCGGCTGAAATCAAGGCAGCGAAACTCACTCTGGTCATCTCTGACGATATCGACGAAGGTTTCATCGAAGCGGATCCGGCTGCTGTTGTAGGCGGCGCGCTTGTACACCGGGCTGCGCACCGTTTCATCGACGCCTTCGAACGCCACCAGCACCTCCCCGTGGGCGGCGCGCAACTTGGCCTCGCCGAGGCCATGCAGAGGACTGTCCGGGCCGATCGGGTGCATCACCGTCCACATCAGCTGGAACAGGAAGGCTTCGCTGCGCACCAGCTCCAGCCGGTGCAGGCGGCGCATCGTTTCCCCCTCGGCGCTGCGTTCATCGATGGCCAGATAGGCCTGGACCTTGGCACTCACCAGATTGTTCTGGTGCACGTTGACGATGCGGAAGGTGAGACAGGGCCTCCCATCCCAGGGCTGGACCGTGGCCACCTTGCTGAAGCGGATCTCCGCCCGGCTGCGGGAGAAGCGGGCGAACACCAGGCCGGTGGTCACGGCGGTGAACACCAGGCTCACGAAGGCCTGCAGGGTGACCAGGGCGTTCACCACTGGCGAGACTGGGTGGAGCACGCCGTAGCCGATCGAGCCCAGGGTCTGCACGCTGAAGAAGAAGGCGTCGCTGAACCCCGCCACCTGGCCCTTCGGCAGGCCGCCGATGCCCTGAGCATCGAGCAGATAGAGCAGCGCGAAGAGGACGTTGGTGCCCAGGTAGGTCAGGGCGATCAGCAGCAGGAAGCCCGGCCAGGGCAGCTTCAGCATCAGCCGGTAGGGTTCCCGCCACTGGTTGATCAGGCTGTCGATGTTGTCGGCGCGGTAGACGCCATCGAGCTTGAGCAGGCGCACTGGGCGCAGGCGGCTTGATCGGGTCCGCAGGCGGCGGAAGGGGTTCATGGTGTCGGCGATGGCGAGGCAGGGGAGCGCTCCCAGGCAGAGGGCACCATCGCCAGCCGGGCCTGCCCAGACTAGTCAGGGGTTTTTGGCTGTCCCTCAGCCCAGCTCCAGGCAGGCCAGACCGTAGATGTCCTGCAGGGGTAGCTCGGGAGGGGTGCCGCGATACATGCGCACGGTGCGCCCGGCGATCTGGAAGCCGCGCTGCTCAAGCAGGCGATGGGCCCTGGGATTCGCCTCGGGAGCATCGATCAGCACGGGTCCCGTGCGCTCGGAGCAGAGCCGATCGAGCAGGGCCCCGGCCAGCGGTGGGGCATCCGCCAGCAACGGGCCCAGCCGCCAGCCCACGGCGCCGGCACTATCGGGCAGCAGGCAGGGCCTGATCCGCCCGAAACCGCGGCAACAACCCAGTTCATCGCGCACCAGTTCCACGGTGCCGCTGCCCTGCCCCAGCCATTCCCCCAGGAAGTGGGGGCGCGGAGTGGCTTCGTGACGGGCGTCGTAGCTGAGCACCAGTTCATGGCTGCCGGCATCCGCTCCCAGCTGAGCCGCGGCCACCACGCCATAGCCCGGTGGCAGCTGGCCCCCGCTGCAGCGGGGGCGGCGGGCGGCGGCAAGGCGCCAGCGCAGGGTGTCATAGGCCGCCTCGAAGCCCCACTGGCCGTAGTCGATCAGCCGCTCGGGCGCCGCCTCCAGGCCGATGCAGGCCACCCCATCGAGGTGTGCGAGGGCCTGACGCCAGAGCGCCACGCCGTAGCCCCGTCCGCGGAAGGCCGGGCGCACAAGAAACAGGCCGATGAATCCATAGCGCTCGTCGTAACGAATTCCTGCGATACATCCCACCGGCTCCTCGCCGAGGCACCCCACCCAGAGGCCAGCGCCATCGGTATGGCGGTACACACCGGCGTCCCCCAGTCCAGGGCAGAAGCCTTCCTGCCGGGCCCATTCCGTCACCAGGGGCAGGTCGGACTCGACCATCGGCCGGATCGTGAAATCAGGACTGGCGACCAATGCGGCGACCCCTGGGATGCCCGATCGCCGACATCATGGCCGATTCGTTGTGCTCAGGTCTGGGGCTGGTGATGGCCTCCAGCTGGATGCCTGGGGAGCTGGTGAGTTGATCCGGCTCGAAGATCCATCCCGGTGGTGAGCCGGCCCAGGGAAAACCGTTGGAACGATGTGGCTTTCCGTCAAGCGGCTTGCGGCTTGCATTCGGTCATCAGTTGGCGGGGGTTGTTGGCCTGAACTGGCAGCTGTTTGCTGGTCAAAGCATCTGTTCGATTGCTATCATTCGATTGATCCAAGACACGAACGTCATGCTCACCGGACCTGACCTGCTCGCCAAGGTGAAGGAGATGGGTGATTCCTCCAAATCCGACCTGGTGCGCAGCTGTGGCTACGTGAGTTCCAAGAAAGACGGCAGCGAGCGGCTCAACTTCACGGCCTTCTACGAAGCGCTGCTGGAAGCCAAGGGCGTTAGCCTCGGCGTCGGCGGTGGAGCCGGTGCCGGCAAGAGTGGCCGCAAGCTCAGCTACGTCACCAAGGTTCAGTTCAACGGCAACCTGCTGATCGGCAAGGCCTACACCGCCTTGATCGACCTCAAGCCCGGCGATGAGTTCCAGATCAAGCTGGGCCGGAAGCAGATCCGTCTCGTTCCTGTCGGAGGCGACGACGAAGACGAGTGATCGTCTGACCACTGCAGGACGTTAACCCTGCAGTGGCAGGGGTTTGCCACCTGCCATCTCTTATCTGAGAGCTGGAGCCTTCGGTTGAGGGCGCCAGCTCTTCGGTTCCTGGCCTCAGCCCCTGCGGCGCCAGAGTCCGAGCCATTCGTTATCTCGGCTGGGCAGCCCGTTTTGAGCGGGCCCCCACACCTCGGCCTCGAATCCAGCCCCCCCTAATAGCTGATTCACCCGCTCCGGTTGACAGCCGAACGGAGGTCCTCCGCTGCGGGAGTGGCACCAGAACAGGCCCAGCAGCCACCCCCCTGCGGCAACCATTTCCCCCATGCTGTTGGCGTAGGCCTCCCGCAGGGATGGATCAATCGCGCAGAAGCAGGTGTGCTCCACCACGCCGATCATGCTGCCTGCTGCCAATCCCTCCTTGTGCAGTGCCATGGGGTCGAGGGCATCCACCTGCAGCCACTGACATGACGCTTCGGGCTGATCCAGCCGACGGGCCTCGCGCAGGGCTTCGGCGCTGATGTCGATCCCGGTCACCTTGAAGCCGAGGTTGGCCAGCAGACGTGCGTCATGGCCGCGGCCAAAACCTGGCACCAGCACCCTGCCCGGAGGCTGGGGTGCCAGCGGATGTTCGTGAAGAAAATGCCGCAGCGGCGGAGCGGCCCGGCCCAGGTCCCAGCCATCACGACCCTCCAGATAACGCTGATCCCAGGCATTTGGTGTCAGGTCAGTGTCTTGAGTCGTCATGAGCCAGTTCCGCTGAAATTGGTGCTTGGGGGATGGGTGGTCATGTGGCGTTGAGCGAGCCCTGGATCCAGCCTCCGCCGAAAAGATTCGACCTTGCGGTCAATCGCTGCCCACTCCCGAGCTCTCTGATCTCTACGACGGAGCCTGTCCACTCGGCCGGTTTGAGAACGAGATTCTCAGCTGCCGTGATGGCGCCGCGGAGCCATTCGCTTCGTTGCTCGTTGTTCCTTTCGAATGCTTGCTATCAGCAGGCATTCAGGCCAGCAGAGGAATGCGCGATGCCGGGTTCGAACCAGCGACATCCTGCTTGTAAGGCAGGCGCTCTACCGCTGAGCTAATCGCGCGCAGCGCCATTCTGCCCCCACACCAGCCGCCTGCTTCCGCCATGGCCAGTGGCCGCAGCCATGACCGCGCCACCTGGCTGCTGAGCCTGCCCTTCGCTCTGCTGTGGATGCCGTGGCTGGGGCTGGCAGGGGTGGCGAGTGCCGCCGCTGGTTTCCTGGTGGGCGGCCTGTGGCTCTCGCCGGATCTCGACACCCGCTCCAACCCCAGCCGGCGCTGGGGTCCGCTCGCCCTGCTCTGGTGGCCTTACCGCCGCGGGCTGCGCCACCGCTCCCTGCTCTCCCACAGCCCGCTGCTGGGTTCGGCGCTGCGGCTGGCCTACCTGGCGGCGCTGCTGCTGGCGCTGAGTGCACTGCTCTCTCCCCTGGGCGCAACGGGCCCCGGGCGGCTGCTGGAGATGGCCCATGGGCTCTGGAGCGAGCAGCGGCCCCTGCTGCTGGCGGCGCTGGTGGGGGTGGAGGCCAGCAGCTGGCTGCACCTGCTCCAGGACGGGGACCCCCTGCCGCGTCTGCCCCGGCTGCTGCGGCCGCTATGGCGCCGCAAGCGGAGTCGAAGGCAGCGGCGGTGGAGCAGAAGCCGGCGTTAGGACGGAGATCCTGCGGCCCATCGGCCTGTGACCGGTCCCGATTCCCCGCTCGATCCTGCTGCCCTGGAGTCCCTCGCCAGGTTGATGGCCGTGGTGGCTCAGCTGCGCGACCCCGAGAACGGCTGCCCCTGGGACCTGGAGCAGACCCATGCCTCGCTGCTGCCCTACGTGCTGGAGGAGGCCCATGAGGTGGCTGACGCCATCCGTCATGGCGACGACCGGCACCTCGCCGAGGAACTGGGCGACCTGCTGCTGCAGGTGCTGCTGCACGCCCAGATCGCCAGCGAGGCAGGCCGCTTCGATCTCACCCAGATCAGCCGTGGTCTCCACGACAAGCTGGTGCGGCGCCACCCTCACGTATTCGCCGCCCCCGAATCCGCCACAGCCACCAACCGGGGCCTGAGCGGCGACAGCGCCGCGGTGAAGGCCAGCTGGGAAGCGATCAAGGCCCTCGAGGGAACGGCCGGAGCCTCCCCCAGTCCCCTCAGCGATCGCCTCGCCGCCAAGGTGCGCGGCCAGCCCGCCCTGGCTGCTGCCATGACCATCTCCCGCAAGGCCGCCGCCGCCGGCTTCGAGTGGGACTCGATCGAGGGGGTGTGGGAGAAGGTGCATGAGGAGCTCGATGAGCTCAAGCAGGCGGTGGCCAGCGGCGACCGGGTCCACGCCCAGGAGGAGCTGGGGGATGTGCTGTTCACGCTTGTGAACGTGGCTCGCTGGTGCGGCCTTGATCCGGATGCCGGCCTGGCGGGCACGAACCGCCGCTTTCTCGATCGCTTCTCCCGCGTCGAGGCGGCCCTGGGCGGGACCCTGCAGGGCCAGAGCCTCCCTGAGCTGGAGGGGCTCTGGCAGCAGGCCAAGGCCCAGATCCGTGCGGAGGCCGAAGCTTCCAACCCACCAGCGTGAGCTGCTGGAGCCTGCGGCTCAGTCGTCGGGACGGGGAGCTTGGGAGCGGCGCTGGCCCTTGATCGCTCCCCGCAGCTTCTTGGCGCTCAGGCGGCGCTCCACCGAACCCCGGGTGGGCTTGGTGCGCCGGCGGGGCGGTGGTGGCGGTTTGATGGCGGAGCACAGCAGCTCCGCCAGCCGCCGCAGGGCCGCCTGACGGTTCTGCCACTGGGAGCGGTGCTCCGAAGCGGTGAGCACCAGCGCGCCATCCCGCAGCCGTCCCTCCAGCCGCCTCAGCGCCCGGGCCTTGAGCAGGGGAGGCAGCGCCGAGGTGGCCGCCAGATCGAACACCAGCTCCACCCGTGAATCGGTGGTGTTCACCCCCTGGCCGCCCGGCCCCGAGGAGCGGGAGAAGCGCCAGTTCAGCTCCGCTGCCGGGATCACCAGCCGTTCGTTCAGAGGCAGGTCAGGCATCGATCAACTCGTGGTTCATCACAGCAGCGTCACCGCGCCGCTGGCGATGTCGAAGCAGGCGGGCTGGATGCGCAGCCGCCCGGAACTCACCGCCTCCCGCAGCAGGGCGCTGCGCCGGCTCAGCTCCCGGGCGGAATGGCAGGCGTTGTGGCGGATCGCCAGGCTGAGGTCGTCGCCCGGCTCCAGCGCCGCCCGGATCGGCGTCACCAGGTGCTCCAGCAGCGGGGTGAGCGGTGCCTCGGCCAGGGCGGCGGTGACGGCGCCGCAGCCGCTGTGTCCCATCACCAGGATCAGCGGCACCGCCAGCTCCGCCACCGCGTACTCCAGCGAGGCGATGCCGTCGTCGAAGGCGGTGTTGCCGGCACAGCGCACATCGAACAGCTCCCCGGACCCCGACACGAAGATCCACTCCGGCGACACCCGGGAATCAGCGCAGCTCAGCAGTGCGGCCCAGGGCCTCTGGCCGCTGGCCATGGCGCTAGGGTCCAACTGACAACTGCTCTGCCAGAGGCCGTTCATCAGCGCGGTGCGCTCCTGGGCGCTGCCGGCAGTGGCGGCGGCCTGCCAGGCGCGGCTGAACTGGCGATTGCGGCGCAGCAGGCTGCCGAGCGGGTCGTCGTGGGGCGTGCAGGCCGAGAGGCTCTGCTCCAGCTCGGGCGTAAGCGCGCCGGCCTCCGCCCGGGCCGGGCCCAGCTCCTGCAGGGCCAGGACGCTGGCCGCCAGGCCCGCGCGTTGCAGCCACTCCCGTCGGGTCAGCGTCATCGGCTCAGGCTCATGGATGGTGCGGGCCCAGGGATGCCCAGGTGACAGGGTGCTCCTCTGGAGGCTTAGCTAGGACCGCTCCGAGCGTCAGCAGCCATGGATTCAAGTGCTGGCTGGGTCGATGAAATTCACCAGGGCGTGCGCTACGGCCTCGAAGCCAAGGTGGTGCTGGAGGAGGCCAGCCCCTACCAGCTGGTCACGATCATCGACAGCCAGCGCTACGGCAAGGGGTTGCTGCTCGATGGCTGCTGGATGACGGCCGAAGGCCAGGAGCGCCATTACCACGAGCCTCTGGTTCATCCGGCCCTCTGCTCCGCCGCCGCCATCGAGCGGGTGCTGGTGATCGGCGGCGGCGACGGTGGCACGGCGCGGGAGTGCCTGCGCCACCAGGGTGTGCGCCACCTCGATCTGGTGGAGATCGACGCACTGGTGGTGGAGTGCGCCCAGCGTTACCTGCCCTCCCTGGGGGGCGGCTGCTGGGACGATCCCCGCTTCCATCTGACCGTGGGGGATGGCATCGGCTGGGTGTCCGCGGCGGCTGCCGCCAGCTACGACGTGGTGATCGTGGACGGCTCCGACCCCGCTGGCCCCGCCGAAGGCCTGTTCAATCGCGCCTTCTTCCAGCACTGCCGCCGCCTGCTGCGGCCTGGCGGTGTGTTCGCCACCCAGAGCGAATCCCCGGAGGCTTTCCGCGAGGTGCACCTGGCCAGTGTGCGACTGCTGCGGGAGGTGTTCGGCCATGCCGATCCGCTCTATGGCTGGGTGCCGATGTATCCGAGCGGCTGGTGGAGCTGGACCTTCGCCGCCACCGATGGCCCCCGCTACCGGGAGCCCATCGCCGAGCGGGCGGCGGCGGTGGCGGCCGGCTGTGAGATCTGGTCGCCCCGCTGGCAGCGAGGTGCCTTCGATGCCGTCCCGGCCGGCATTGAGCGGGCCCTGGCCCATCCCCAGGCCTGAGCTGATGTCCCTGTCCGCTGCGCTGAACCTGCTCAAGGGCGACCTGTTTGACCGAGACGGCGCAATTTTCATGGGATCGCGGCGCGACCCCGAGGGTTGCCGGGTGGGCCTTTTCGGGGTGCCCTACGACGGCACCACCTCCTTCAGGCCGGGCACCCGCTTCGGGCCAGCGGCGATCCGGGAGGTGAGCAGCGGGCTGGAAACCTACGACCCCCAGCTGGATCTCGATCTCGATGACCTTCCCTTCTGCGACCTGGGGGCGGTGGCCATTCCCTTCGGCGCGCCGGAGCCGGTGCTGGAGGCCGTGGGCGAGGCCACCCGGACGGTGCAGGAGCTGGGGCTGCGGCCGTTGATGCTCGGTGGTGAGCACTCGATCAGCAGTGGCGCCGTGGCCGCCGTGGCCGCCCGCTATCCCGACCTGGCCCTGGTGCAGCTCGATGCCCACGCCGATCTGCGCCAGAGCTGGCTGGGGGCACGCCACAGCCATGCCTGTGCCATGCGCCGCTGCCTGGAGGTGCTCCCGTCCGGTGATCTGCTGCAGGTGGCGATCCGCAGCGGCACCCGTGACGAGTTCGAGGAACTGCGCCGCAGTGGCCGGCTGGTGGGGCAGGGCCCGGGTCTGTCGCTGCAGCCAGAGCGGCTGCAGGCGGAGCTGGCGGCAGCTCTCGCCCCACTGCGGGGTCGGCCGATCTACCTCACCGTTGACCTCGACTGGTTTGATCCCGCCGTGCTGCCCGGCACCGGCACCCCCGAACCCGGTGGTTACCACTGGGGCCACTTCGCGGGGCTGCTGGAGGAGCTGCGCCACCAGCGGCTGGTGGCGGCCGATGTGGTCGAACTCGCCCCGGGGCTGGATCCCAGCGGCGTTAGCGCGGTGCTGGCGGCGAAGGTGACCCGCAGCCTGCTGCTGCTGCTGGGCCAGGTTCAGTAGGAATACGAACCGCTGGAGCGTTGCTCCCGCAGCCGTTCGTGCTGCTGCCCGATCAACACCACCGCCAGCGTGGGGTGGTTGTGCAGCAGGTTGAGAAAATTCAGCCGGTCAAGCTTGACCAGCTCCACCGGGGTGCGGGCGATGGCCTCATTGCGGAAGTACCCACCGCGCCAGGCGATGTCTTCGTAGCTGAACAGCTCGCCGTGGCGATAGCAGAGGCGATTGCTCGTGGCGTCGATCAGTTCGACGATGCCCTTGCGGACTCCGTAGATGGCGCGGGCGAGATCACCTGGGTGAAACACATGAGAGCCGGTGGGCAGGGTGAGAGTTTCACCGTCCACCTGGGAAGCCATCAGTTCAACCGGCGTTGCGGGTGCGAGTGCAACCAATCATCCACCTCCATTCAGGGATCAGAACATTCAGCATGGCGTGCGCTGCCTGCCTTTTCTGGCTAACTGCGTTACACAATGCAGAGAAGATGCAGCGAATTCAAGCCGCCCCCGGGGGGGGGGGGGTAGGTCAGCTGGCGGCCACCAGCAGGTCGGTGAGGGCGAGCTGGCGGTTGGCAAGCGACGGAATCGCCACGGGAGCATGGTCGACGCTGGGGAGGCGGGGTGGACGGGGGGTCCAGTGGTGGCACCACAGATCCGCGGCCAGCTCGGGGTGGATCGCCAGCCGTCGCATCTGGCACCAGCTCTGCTCAGTGCCGCCGAAGGCTGGCTCAGGCGTCTGGCAGTGATTGCAGCTACGACAGTTCGGGCGCTGGCCCATGGGCACGACCCATTCAGGGCACCCAAGGTAAGGAGCTTTTGATTGTTGGACCAGGGGAAAACCGAACCTGCTGGAAGTCTTCGGTATTGCCGGAAAGGCGCACCCGGGGCCTCCGTCCACTGGAGCTGTGTCCATAGGATCCCGCCAGCAGACGCGACGGCCCATCCCATGGCGGACTCCCTGAAGCGAACTCCTCTGCATGGGGCCTGTCGCGATGCCGGCGCCCGCCTGGTGCCTTTCGAGGGCTGGGAGATGCCCGTGCAATTCCAGGGGCTGGTGCAGGAGCACAAGGCGGTGCGTCAGGCCTGCGGTGTCTTTGACATTTCCCACATGGGTGTGCTGAGCCTGCGGGGTGATGGAGCCAAGGACGCCCTGCAGGCGCTGGTGCCCAGCGATCTGTTCCGAATCGGCCCGGGCGAGGCCACCTACACCGTGCTGCTCAATGAGGCCGGAGGCATCCGCGACGATCTGATCGTCTACGACCTCGGCCGGCCTGAAGACAGTGAAGGCCCAGCAGATGAACTGCTGGTGATCATCAACGCCGGCTGCGCTGAAGCCGACACTGCCTGGCTGCGCAGCCAGCTGGAGCCCATCGGGCTGGTGATCAGCGACCGCAAGGCCGATGGGGTGCTGCTGGCCCTGCAGGGTCCTGAGGCGATCGCCCGGCTGGAGACCCTGGCCGGCGCCGATCTGAGTGGCCTGCCCCGCTTCGGCCACCGCACCATCCACCTGAGCGGCACCGCTTCCGGGGATGCCGCCGGGGCCAGCGTCTTCGTGGCCCGCACGGGCTACACCGGTGAAGACGGCGTGGAACTGCTGCTGGATCGCGCCGCCGGTTGTGCCCTCTGGGCCCAGCTGCTGGCGGAGGGGGTGACCCCCTGCGGCCTCGGCGCCCGCGACACCCTGCGACTGGAGGCGGCGATGCACCTCTACGGCAGCGACATGGATGCCGCCACCACGCCGCTGGAGGCCTCCCTGGGCTGGCTCGTGCACCTGGAGATGCCGGCCGATTTCATCGGCCGTGACGTGCTGGAGCGCCAGAGCGCTGAGGGGGTGAGTCGGCGGCTCGTGGGGTTGAAGCTGCAGGGCCGGGCGATCGCGCGCCATGGCTATGCGGTGCTGCGTGAGGACCAGGTGGTGGGGGAGGTCAGCAGCGGCACCTGGTCGCCCAGCCTGGGCGAGGCGATCGCCCTGGCCTACGTGCCTGCCGATGCCGCCCGGGTGGGGACCGAACTGGCGGTGGAGATCCGCGGCAGGGCGGAGCCTGCCGTGGTGGTGAAGCGGCCCTTCTACCGGCGGGGCTGAGGTCTCCGGCCAGGCGGCCGCCATGGGACACTCTCGGATTGAGTTCCTTTCACGATGCGCAGCCACGGGTGCGGCGATCTGCGTAGCAGCAGCGTCGATCAGGTCGTTGAGCTGAGTGGCTGGGTCGACCGCCGCCGCGACCACGGCGGGGTGATCTTCGTCGATCTGCGAGACCGCAGCGGCACCGTCCAGGTCACCGTCGATCCCGATCTGGGGCCCGAGGCCTTCGCCGTGGCGGAACACCTGCGCAATGAAACGGTGCTGCAGGTGCAGGGCCGGGTGCGGCTGCGGCCCCAGGAGTCGCTGAACACCCGCCTGGCCACTGGTGAGGTGGAGGTGCTCGCCAGCCGGCTCACGGTGCTGAATGTGGTGCGCAAGCCCCTGCCCTTCCCCGTGTCGGTGCACGACGAGGAGAACACCCGCGAGGAGCTGCGGCTGCGTCACCGTTACCTCGACCTGCGCCGCGAGCGCATGAACGGCAACCTGCGTCTGCGGGCCCGCACGATCCAGGCCGCCCGCCGCTTCCTGGAAGACCAGGGCTTCATCGAGGTGGAAACCCCGGTGCTCACCCGTTCCACCCCCGAGGGTGCCCGCGACTATCTGGTGCCATCGCGGGTGTGTGGCGGCGAGTGGTTCGCCCTGCCCCAGTCGCCCCAGCTGTTCAAGCAGCTGCTGATGGTGGGCGGCATCGAGCGCTACTACCAGGTGGCTCGTTGCTTCCGCGACGAAGACCTTCGCGCCGACCGCCAGCCGGAGTTCACCCAGCTGGACATCGAGATGAGCTTCATGGGCCAGGAGGAGATCCTCGAGCTCAACGAAGCCCTGATCGCCTCGATCTGGAAGGCTGTGAAGGGGATTGAGCTGCCGCGGCCCTTCCCCCGGCTCAGCTGGCATGAGGCCATGGAGCGCTACGGCACCGACCGGCCCGACACCCGCTACGGCATGGAGCTCACCAACGTGAGCGACCTGGTGGCCGGCATGGGCTTCAAGGTGTTTTCAGGCGCGGTGGCGGCCGGCGGCTCCGTGAAGTGCATCGCCGTGCCCGGCGGCAATGACGCCCTCAGCAATGTGCGCATCAAGCCCGGCGGTGACGTGTTCAGCGAGGCCCAGGCCGCGGGCGCCGGTGGTCTGGCCTTCATCCGCGTGCGCGAGGGCGGCGAGATCGACACGATCGGCGCCATCAAGGACAACCTCAGCGCCACCACCAAGGCTGAGTTGCTGCAGCGCACCGGCGCCGTGCCCGGCACCCTGCTGCTCTTCGGAGCCGGCGACACCTCCACGGTGAACAAGGCTCTCGACCGGGTGCGTCAGTTCCTGGCCCGCGAGCTGAAGCTGGTGCCGCCCGAACGGGAGAACGACACCTGGAACTTCCTCTGGGTTGTCGATTTTCCGATGTTCGAGTTCAACGCCGGCGAGAACCGCTTCGAGGCGCTGCACCACCCCTTCTGCGCCCCCAATACCGACGACCTCGGCAGCGATCCGGCCCAGTGGGCTGCCACCCTGCCCAGCGCCCGCGCCCAGGCCTACGACCTGGTGCTCAACGGCCTGGAACTGGGGGGCGGCTCCCTGCGCATCCACGATTCGGCCCTGCAGCGTCAGGTGCTGCAGACCATCGGTCTGCCCCCGGAGGAGGGCGAGCGCCAGTTCGGCTTCCTGATGGAAGCCCTCGACCTTGGCGCTCCGCCCCACGGCGGACTGGCCTTCGGGATCGATCGCATGGTGATGCTGCTGGCCGGCGAGGAGTCGATCCGCGACACGATCGCCTTCCCCAAGACCCAGCAGGCCCGCTGCCTGCTCACCCAGGCCCCCGCCGACGTTGCCCCCCAGCAACTGGAGGATCTGCACGTGGCCAGCACCTGGATGGAGCCGGAGTGACCGCCGCGAGACACGGCTGATCCCGAAGAGAAACCATCTGTTTCAGGTCGGCCATCGCCGCAAACCCGATGGTGATGGCAGTGCAATCCAGGGTTCGTGTCGGCAGGGTCAACAGCAGCGCTTCAAGGCACCCGGGATCACGAGCCCGGAGTGGCCCGGAACCAATCCCGTCTCCCCAGCAGGGCCAGCGCCGATCTGGTGCGGCTCTACCTCCAGGACATCGGCCGGGTGGACATGCTCAGCCAGGAGGAGGAGCTGCTGCTGGCCCGTCAGGTGCAGGCCCGTGAGGATCTGCTGAGCCAGCGGCTTGCGCAGGCAGCCGAGCTGCCGATCCTGCAGACCATGGTCGATCTGGAGCTGGTGCGCCAGCGGCTTGCCAGTCGCCTCACCCACCAGCCCTCCCATGGCCAGTGGGCGGAAGCATGCGGCCTGCCCCTGGCCGAGCTGCGTCGAATCCTGCAGGAGGGCCACAGAACCTGGGCCGCTTGCCTGGAGCTCAGCCTCGGAGATCTCCAGCAACGGCTGCTGCGCGGTCGCCGTGCCCGCGACCGCATGATCCAGGCCAACCTGCGCCTGGTGGTGGCGGTGGCCAAGAAGTATCAGAAGCGAGGGATGGAACTGCTCGATCTGGTTCAGGAGGGCACCCTGGGCCTGGAGCGGGCGGTGGAGAAATACGACCCCACCCGTGGCTTCCGCTTCAGCACCTACGCCTACTGGTGGATTCGCCAGGGTGTCACCCGGGCGATCGCCACCCAGAGCCGCACGATCCGCCTGCCGGTCCACGTCACCGAGAAGCTGAACCGGATCAAGAAAGCTCAGCGCCAGTTCGCCAGTGACCATGGCCGCACCGCCACTCTCAGCGAGTTGGCCCAGGCGCTGCAGTGGAGTGAGGATGCCGTGCGCCTCACCCTGCTGCGGGTGCCCCGCTCGATCTCCCTGGAGACCAGGGTTGGCCACGACCAGGACACGCCTCTGGGGGACCTGCTCGAGGACCCCACAGAGACCCCCGAGCAACGCCTCACCCGCCAGCACCTGCAGAGCGACCTTGACGCCCTGCTCGATGAACTCAGCCAGCGGGAGGCCGAGGTGATCCGCCTGCGCTACGGCCTCAGCGATGACACCCCCCGCACCCTGGCCCAGATCGGCGAGGGGATGCAGCTCTCGCGGGAGCGGGTGCGCCAGATCGAGACCAGGGCCCTGCACAAGTTGCGCCAGCCGGCCCGGCGCGGCCGGATTCACGATTACCTCGCCAGCCTCGACGGTTGAGGCAGCCCGCGCGCACGCCCCACGGCCCCCCCCTGGACGCCGGCGCCGGTGCTGGGCTAAACCGGAATCATTCCGCCCTGGTTCCGTGAGTAACGCCCCAGCCATCACCGCTCCTCCGATCGACATCGGCATCTCCGATGACCAGCGCCAGCAGATCGCGGCCGGCCTTGGCCGGGTGCTGGCCGACAGCTACGTCCTCTACGGCAAGACCCACGGCTTCCACTGGAACGTGACCGGGCCGATGTTCAACACGCTCCACCTGATGTTCATGGAGCAGTACACCGAGCTCTGGATGGCCCTCGATGTGATCGCCGAGCGGATCCGGGCCCTGGGCTGTCCAGCCCCCTTCGGTGGCTCCCGCTTCGCGGCCCTGTCCTCGATTCCCGAAACTCAGGGTCAGCCCCCGGCCCTGGAGATGGTGCGAGAGCTGGTGATGGGCCATGAAGCGGTGGCCCGCACCGCCCGCAGCCTCTTCCCGCTGGTGGCGGAGGCCGGGGATGAACCCACCGCCGACCTGCTCACCCAGCGGCTGCAGATCCACGAGAAAACCGCCTGGATGTTGCGGAGTCTCCTTGAGGCCTGAATCACCTGAGCCTGGCTCTGGCCGTCGCGCCCGCTGCGCGGGCAATACGGCCTGTCGCCAGGCCAAGGGGATTCGGCAAGGAGCCTTGGGGAGGGCTCGATAGATTGAGGTGTCTGCTGTGCCTGGTCCACCGCCCATGACCAAGTTCGTCTTCGTGACCGGCGGGGTGGTGTCGAGCATCGGCAAGGGCATCGTGGCGGCGAGCCTGGGGCGGCTGCTCAAATCCCGGGGCTATAGCGTCTCGATCCTCAAGCTCGATCCCTATCTGAATGTGGATCCGGGCACGATGAGCCCGTACCAGCACGGAGAGGTATTCGTCACCCAGGACGGTGCCGAGACCGACCTTGACCTGGGCCACTACGAGCGCTTCACCGACACCGCCATGTCGCGCCTGAACAGCGTGACCACCGGCTCGATCTACCAGGCGGTGATCAACAAGGAACGCCGCGGTGACTACCACGGAGGCACCGTGCAGGTGATCCCCCACATCACCGGAGAGATCCGCGAACGCATCCACCGGGTGGCCGCCGACAGCGGAGTGGATGTGGTGATCACCGAGATCGGCGGCACGGTGGGTGACATCGAATCCCTGCCGTTCCTGGAGGCCATCCGTGAATTCCGGGGCGATGTGGGCCGCCGCGACCTCGCCTACGTGCATGTCACCCTGCTGCCTTATATAGGCACCTCCGGCGAGATCAAGACCAAGCCCACCCAGCACTCGGTCAAGGAGCTGCGCTCGATCGGCATCCAGCCCGATCTGCTGGTCTGCCGCTGCGACCGCCCCATCAGTGAGGAGCTCAAGGCCAAGATCGGCGGCTTCTGCGGCGTCCTCCGTGAAGCGGTGATTCCCGCCCGCGACGCCGACAGCATCTATGCGGTGCCGATCGCCCTGGAGCAGGAGGGTCTCTGCCGTCAGGTGCTCGAGGTGCTGGAACTCGAAGATCGCGACAGCGACATGGAGCGCTGGGAGGCCCTGGTGCAGAAGCTGCGCAACCCCGGCGCGGCGGTGAAGGTGGCGCTGGTGGGCAAGTATGTGCAGCTCAACGACGCCTACCTCTCGGTGGTGGAGGCCCTGCGCCACGCCTGCATCGATCGGGAGGCCAGCCTTGACCTGCACTGGGTCTCCGCCGAGCAGATCGAGACCCAGGGCGCCGAAGCGCTGCTGCGCGGCATGGATGCCGTGGTGGTTCCGGGCGGCTTCGGGCATCGGGGTGTCGATGGCAAGGTGGCGGCGATCCGCTGGGCCCGCGAAGAGCGGGTGCCCTTCCTGGGCCTCTGCCTCGGTATGCAGTGCGCGGTGATCGAGTGGGCGCGCAACCTCGCCGGTCTGGCGGGCGCCACCAGCGCCGAGCTCGATGCCGACAGCGTTCATCCCGTGATTCATCTGCTGCCGGAGCAGCAGGATGTGATCGATCTGGGCGGCACGATGCGCCTCGGGGTCTACCCCTGCCGGCTGACGGCGGGCACCATGGCCGCCAGCCTGTATGGGGAGGAGGTGGTCTACGAGCGGCACCGCCACCGCTATGAGTTCAACAACGCATACCGCAACCTCTTCCAGGCAGGCGGCTACACCATCAGCGGCACCTCACCCGATGGCCGGCTGGTGGAGCTGATCGAGCTGAACGATCACCCCTTCTTCACCGCCTGTCAGTACCACCCCGAATTCCTGTCTCGGCCAGGCAAGCCCCATCCGCTTTTCCGCGGGTTGATCGCGGCAGCGCAGGGTCGGCGGGGCGAAGTCAGCCCCAATGGCCAGGAGCAGCAGTCTGAAGCCATTCCGCAGGAGATGCCCGTGCGGGCTTGAGCGCCCAGCTGGAGGGGATGGAGCGGCTGCTGGCTGTGCCCATCAATGAGGGCCTACCCATTCCCGATGACGCCCTCCAGGTGGAGTGGACTGGCCTGTTGCGGACTTCCTGCGGATCGATTCCGCAACCCAGCTTGCTGGTTAACCACTAAACTTAGTTGCCAGGAAGCTGGGTTGCGGCAATGAAAACGACTCTGGATCTGCCGGACCACCTCGTGTACCAGGCCAAGCAACGAGCCCTCCAGCAGGGGCGCACGCTCAGGGAACTGGTGGCTGAGTACATCCGTCAGGGGCTCCATGGCTCCACGGCAGCCTCTGCATCCGCAGCAAGCGACAGGGTGAGCGTTGATCTGGCGGGGCTGCCGATGTTCCGCTGTAAGCCCGTCAGCGACCAACCCAGGATCGATCTGGCGACGGCATTGCGACAGGAACAGGAATGTCTTGCACAGGAGGACCGCTGCCGTGCCGGCCTGCCTGCTTGATGTGAATGTGTGGTTGGCGGCGGCCTTCGAAGCCCATCCTGCCCATCGCACCGCCCAAGCGGTACTGGTTCGATCCACACCCGCGGCTCCGGCCCTGTTCTGCCGTGCCCCCCAGCAGAGCTTCCTGCTGCAGGCCGATGTGAGCGGAGGCGCAAGCCAGATCAGCTGAGGCCGACGCCCATGACGCTCACCAGTTCATGCATGCTGAACCAGAGCAGCGTGCAGGCGAGCACCCTCTGCGCACCGTTGAGTTCGAAACGCACCTCACAGGTCTCGCCTGGCTGATGGAAGGCGTTGGTGGGCATGGCCAACTCAAGGTGGTCGTCACAGATGGACAGCACATCAGCGCGCTCCAGCGGGCCGGTGGGATCGTCGCCGAAGCGGACATCGGCCGTGAGCGGCTCGGCGAACACGCTGCAGCGTTCCGGTTCCCTTGCGATAGGAATTGTCATGAACACCTCCTGGGGACAGCCCTTTCTTTGTCTTTATCTTCGTACCGCCGAACCCAGTTGCGGTCTCCGAACCAAGGCGGGTTGCCGATCGCCAGCTTCCAACCCCGCACAGAGCCGAGTCAATCGCCGCCAGGAGTCAGGGCGAGGGATCCAACCGATCACCCATTCAGAGGTTGAAGTCGGTGAAGTAATCGGCAACCAGATCTTCTGATGCCAGTTGACTGCGTCCCTCTTCGAGGTGAATGGGCATGGCTTGTTATCACGCCTCAGGCTGGAAGTGCCCTCAAGACTTCTGCGGTTGTTGGATCCAGATAATCAATAACACTTTCGAGCCAGGATGGTGGGGACGTGGCCGAATGGTCGCTTGGTGGAACCGATTAATCGGAGGGCCTACTTCCTTGCTGGCTACTCAGCAAGCTGGGCAACCAGCAAGGAGGCGTGATGAAAACCATCTCGGATCTGCCGGATCATCTCGTGCTCAACGAGTTAGTGGCTGATTACATCCGTCAGGGGCTTCATGGCGGCACATCAGGGTCTGCGCCCGCCGACAGCGATGGGCTGACAGTGGATGGAACAGGTCTGCCGGTGTTCCGCTGGGCGTCCGGTCTCAGCTTCCTAGGCTGAGTTTCGTTTGCGCCCTGGCCGTGCCCCCAGCCGGACTCCCGGTGGTGGAAACCTTCCACTCCCTCCAGGGTGAGGGAGTTCACGCTGGCCGCAGCGCCTTCTTCATCCGGCTGGCCGGCTGCTCGGTGGGCTGCAGCTGGTGTGACACCAAGCACTCCTGGCCGGCGGACGCCCATCCCCACCGCCACCTCCAGGATCTGGCGGAGAGCGCCGCCTTGGCGGCAGCCGAGGGTGCTGCCTTCGTGGTGATCACCGGTGGTGAACCCCTGCATCACAACCTCGATCCGCTCTGCGCGGCCCTGCGGCAAGGATCCGGCGCTGGCTCCTCGCCGCTCCCCCTGCACCTGGAAACCAGCGGCGTCGACCCGCTCAGCGGCCGCTTCGAATGGATCACCCTTTCGCCCAAGCCCCACCGGCCGCCCACCGCCCAGCTGCTGGCCGCCTGCCACGAACTCAAGGTGGTGGTGAACGGGTCCGCGGATCTGGCCTTCGCGGAGGCGATGGCTGACGCAGCCCTTGCTGCCCGCCCGGCGGAGAGCAAGGCCCCCCAGCTGCTGCTGCAGCCTGGCTGGGGGAGCGCGGCGGGGCAGGAACTGGCGATCCAGCACGTGCGGCGCAATCCGGCCTGGCGCCTCAGCCTGCAGAGCCACAAGTGGCTGGGCGTTCGCTGAAGGCCGGCCTCAGCGATCCCGCAAACTGTGAGCCAGTGAGAAGCGCGGGTGTGGAGAAGCTGCAGAGCCTTCGGGGGATGGTGGATCTGCTGCCGGAGCAGATGCCCCTGTGGCAGCTGATCGAAGCGACGTTCCGCTCCCAGTTCGAGCGGGCCGCCCTGCGGGAGATCCGCACGCCGCTGCTGGAGGTCACCGAGCTGTTCGCCCGCGGCATCGGCGAGGCCACCGATGTGGTGGGCAAGGAGATGTACACCTTCCAGGACCGTGGAGAGCGCAGCTGCACCCTGCGGCCCGAAGGCACCGCCTCGGTGGTGCGCGCGGCACTGCAGCATGGCCTGCTCAGCCAGGGCCCCCAGCGCCTCTGGTACACGGGGCCGATGTTCCGCTACGAGCGTCCCCAGGCAGGCCGTCAGCGGCAGTTCCACCAGGTGGGGATCGAGCTGCTTGGCTTCGCCGACCCCCGCAGCGACGCTGAGGCGATCGCGATCGCCTGGGATCTGCTCAGCGAGCTGGGGGTGGGTGGGCTGGCTCTGGAGCTCAATTCCCTCGGTGATCCCGCCGATCGCGCCGCTTACCGCACCACCCTGGTGGGCTGGCTAGAGGAGCACCAGGAGCAACTGGATGCCGATTCAAGGGAGCGGATCACGACCAATCCCCTGCGCATCCTCGACAGCAAGAACCCCGACACCCAGGCCGTTCTGGCCAAGGCCCCGCTGCTGATCGACAGCCTGAGCGAGGCCAGCCGTGGGCGGTTCGAGGCGGTGCGCGGCTGCCTCGACGCTCTGGAGATTCCTTACCGGCTCAACCCCAGGCTGGTGCGCGGCCTCGACTACTACACCCACACCGCCTTCGAGATCACCAGCAGCCAGCTCGGCGCCCAGGCCACCGTCTGTGGCGGCGGCCGCTACGACGGCCTGATCGAGCAGCTGGGCGGATCGCCCACGGCGGCGATCGGCTGGGCGATCGGCCTGGAGCGCTTGGTGTTGCTGCTGGCCCAGGCCCAGGCCGCCGACATAGCGGCCCTCACCTCACCGACTCCAGACGTCTATCTGGTCAGCCGCGGCGAGCAGGCCGAGCGCCAGGCGCTGCTGCTCTCCCGCCAGTTGCGCCAGGCCGGCCGAAGCGTGGAGCTCGATCTCAGCGGCGCGGCCTTCGGCAAACAGCTCAAGCGTGCCGATCGCTGTGGCGCCCCCTGGGCCGTGCTGATCGGCGAGGGTGAGGCCGAGCAGGGGGTGGTGCTGCTTAAGGACCTGCGCGGTGACGGTGAGGAGCAACGACTTTCCTCAGAGCAGTTGAAGCGTGCTCTAAGCAGCTTTTAAGCCACTTTCCCGCTGGGTTGTGACACCTGTCAGTCCGAATTGCAACTGAGGGGTCCCCAAGGGGTGCATGGAAAAATCTTGTCACATTTGGCCAGCCACGCCCCTATGGGTGACGTCACATCAGTCCGTCGCATCTGCTGCATCGGCGCGGGCTATGTGGGCGGGCCAACCATGGCTGTAATCGCCGATCGCTGCCCCCAGATCCAGGTCACCCTGGTGGATCTCAACGCCGAGCGGATTGCGGCCTGGAACGATGACGACCTGAGCCGGCTGCCGGTGTATGAGCCTGGCCTGGCGGAAGTGGTGGGTCGCTGCCGGGGCCGCAACCTTCATTTCACCACCGAAGTGGAAGGGGCGATCGCAGACGCCGACATGGTGTTCCTCTCGGTGAACACACCCACCAAGACCCGGGGTCTGGGGGCCGGGCAGGCTTCCGATCTGCGCTGGATCGAGGCCTCGGCGCGCACGGTGGCGGCCCAGGCCAAGGGCCACACGATCGTGGTGGAGAAGAGCACCCTGCCGGTGCGCACCGCAGAAGCGATCAAGGAGATCCTCTCGGCCTCGCAGTCGATGGGCAACGGCGAAGCCAAAAGCTTCTCAGTGCTCTCCAACCCCGAGTTCCTGGCAGAGGGCACTGCCATCCCCGATCTGGAGGATCCCGATCGGGTGCTGATCGGCGGTGAGGACCCGCAGGCGATCGAAGCCCTGGCGGAGATTTACCAGCACTGGGTCAGTCCGCAGCGGATCCTGCGCACCAACCTCTGGAGCAGCGAGCTCTCCAAGCTCACGGCCAATGCCTTCCTGGCCCAGCGCATCTCCTCGATCAATGCCATCGGCGCCCTCTGCGAGGCCACGGGTGCGGATGTGAAGGAGGTGGCCCGCGCCATCGGGGCCGATTCGCGACTTGGGCCGAAATTCCTCTCCGCCGGTCCGGGCTTCGGGGGCAGTTGCTTCCGCAAGGACATCCTCAACCTGGTCTATCTGTGCCGCCATTACGGCCTGGAGGAGGCGGCCCATTACTGGGAGCAGGTGGTGGATCTCAACAGCTGGCAGCAGCAGCGCATCGCCAGGCTGGTGGTGAGCAAGCTGTTCGGCACTGTGAGTGGCAAGCGACTGGCGGTGCTGGGTTTTGCCTTCAAGGCCGACACCAACGACACACGGGAATCGCCAGCCATCGGCATCTGCCGCGACCTGCTGGAGGAGGGTGCTCATCTGGCCATCCATGACCCGAAGGTGGATCCCAGCCAGATTGCCCGGGACCTGGGCTGTGCGGCATCGGCCTCAGCAGACGACCTGGGAGGTGACGGCAGCTGGGAGTCGTCGGCGTCGGATCTGGAGGCCGTGGAGGGAGCCGATGCTGTGATTGTTCTGACCGAATGGGCGAGTTTTCGTGATATCAATTGGGCGGTGATTGCCTCCCGCATGCGACGGCCAGCCTGGCTGTTCGATGTGCGTGCCATCACCGACGCCACAGCAGCCCGGGCGGCTGGGCTTAGGGTCTGGCGTATCGGAGAAGGCTGAGCGATGAGCGCTCCAATCATGCGAAATCTCGTCACCGGCGGCGCCGGCTTTGTGGGCTCCAACCTGGTGGACCGGTTGATGGAAGCCGGTGAGGAGGTGATCTGCCTCGATAACTACTACACAGGCAGCAAGGCCAACGTTGAGCGCTGGATTGGCCATCCCCGCTTCGAGCTGATCCGGCACGACGTGACCGAGCCGATCAGGCTGGAAGTGGATCGCATCTGGCATCTGGCCTGCCCTGCTTCACCCAGGCATTACCAGTCAAATCCGATCAAGACCGCCAAGACCAGTTTCCTTGGCACCTACAACATGCTGGGCCTGGCGACGCGCGTCGGCGCCAGGCTTCTTCTCGCCAGCACGAGCGAGGTGTACGGCGATCCGGAGGTGCATCCCCAGCCGGAAAGCTATCGCGGCAGTGTCAATCCGATCGGCATCCGTTCCTGTTACGACGAGGGCAAGCGCATCGCTGAAGCCCTCTGCTTCGATTACATGCGCATGCATGGAACAGAGATCCGCGTGGTGCGCATCTTCAACACCTACGGCCCGCGCATGTTCCCGGACGACGGGCGGGTGGTGAGCAACTTCATCGTGCAGGCGCTGCGCGGGGAACCGCTCACGCTCTATGGCGACGGCAGCCAGACCCGCAGCTTCTGTTATGTGGATGATCTGGTGGAGGGCCTGATCCGGCTGATGAACGGCAACCACACCGGCCCGATCAACATCGGCAATCCCGGGGAGTTCACGATCAAGCAACTGGCGGAGCTGGTGCTGGCGCGGATCAATCCTGATCTGCCCCTCACCTACCTGCCGCTGCCGCAGGATGACCCGCTGCAACGCCAGCCGGTGATCGACCTGGCCAGGCAGGAGCTGGGCTGGGAGCCCAAGGTGTCGCTGGAGGAGGGGCTGGGTCCCACGATCGACTACTTCCGCTCCTGCCTGGAGCAGGCCCGATGACCCTGCTCGTAACCGGTGGTGCCGGCTACATCGGCAGCCACACCGTTCGGGCCCTCCAGAAGGCTGGCTTCAAGCCGGTGGTGCTCGACAACCTCGTGTACGGACACCGTCGGATCGTGGAGGAGGTGCTCGGCGTACCCCTGGTGGTGGGGCAGGTGGGTGACCAGTCCCTGCTGGATCAAGTGCTGAGTGGCGAACACCCCGCCTGCGACGGTGAACCGGTTCAGGCTGTGCTGCACTTTGCCGCCTATGCCTACGTGGGCGAATCCGTACAGGACCCCGCCAAGTACTACCGCAACAATCTGGCCGATTCCCTCACGTTGCTGGAAGCTCTGGTGGAGCCGGTGCGGGCGGGAACAGGGCCCGCGATCCCGATCGTGTTCTCTTCCACCTGTGCCACCTACGGCATTCCCGACACGGTTCCGATCAGCGAGGACACTCCCCAGCGGCCGATCAACCCCTATGGCCGCAGCAAGTGGATGGTGGAGCAACTCCTCACCGACTTCGGCGCCGCCTATGGCCTGCCGAGCGTGATCTTCCGCTACTTCAACGCCGCCGGTGCCGATCCCGCCGGAGATCTGGGCGAGGACCATACCCCGGAAACCCACCTGATTCCGCTGGTGCTCGAGGCGATGGCGGGGCGGCGTTCAGGCGTTGAGGTGTATGGCGACGACTACCCCACACCGGATGGCACCTGCATCCGGGATTACATCCATGTGTGCGATCTGGCGGATGCCCATGTGCTGGGGCTCAAGCAGCTTCTGGCCAGGGGCGGGCAGCACGTTTACAACCTGGGCAACGGTACGGGCTATTCGGTGCAGGAGGTGCTGGAGGCAGCTCGGCACGTGACGCAACGGGAGTTGCAGGTGCGGATCGCACCACGCAGGGAAGGGGACCCTCCAGTCCTGGTGGCCAGTGCTGACCAGGCACGGCTGGAGCTCGGCTGGACGCCTGAGTTCCCGGATCTGGCCACGATCATCGAGCAGGCCTGGTCCTGGCAACAGCATGGGGCGCAGTCTTCGGCACGATGACAACTCGATCAGGCTTTCCCGAAGCCCAGCCGATGCCGGTCAAACCCATGGCGCCACCAATCCCAGCTCGAAAACCAGCTCGGTCGGCCTGGAAGACGGCGCTTGTGGCCGCACTCGTCGTTGGTGCTGGCTTGGCGGGCTGGACCACCTACGACAGAGCCTTCAGGCAGCCAGAGGAAGCTCGGCTTGCACTTGAGAACCTGCAGACGGTGGCCGTGACCACCGCAGACCTTGGCGCTTCGACCGAAGCGAGCGGTGTGGTGACGGCTGTGCGCAAGGTGAATCTCAGTCCCAATGTCGCCAGCCGCATCGCCCGCCTGTACGTGCGGGAGGGAGATCGGGTGTCCAGGGGGCAACTGATCGCGGAGATGGAGAGCGAGCAGCTCGCAGCCAAGGCGAATCAGGTGAAGTCCCAGCTGGAAGCTGCAAGGGCCACTCTCAATGCCAACGAATCACGGCGCAGGCGGCATGAAACGCTTCTGGCCAGCGGAGCCATCTCCCTGGAACTGATGGAGGAACTCCGCAACGAGGAGCGGCAGGCCTCGATCAAGGTGCAGGAAGCGAAGTATCAGCTCCAGGAAGTGCAGGCGGAACTCAGCAACAGCAGAGTGTATGCGCCCTTCTCCGGCATCATCACGCGGCAGTTCGCGCAGGAAGGCCAATTCGTTACCCCCACCACCTCCGCTTCCGAGCAGGATGGTGCCACCTCCACCTCGATTGCCGAACTCTCCAGCGGTCTTGAGGTGGTGGGCAAGATCCCCGAAGCCAGCCTTACCGAAATCGTTCCGGGTCAACGGGTTGAGGTCACCACGGATGCTTTCCCCAAAGACGTGTTCCAGGGTCTGGTGAAGATGGTGTCACCGCGAGCCGTGACTGAGAATGAGGTCAATTCCTTTCCGGTGGCTGTGGAGATCGAGACCGGTCTGAGGAAGCTCAAGCCCGCGATGAACGTGCAGGTGCGCTTCCTGGCCGAACCGATCCGTGGTGCCTTGGTGGTTCCACTGGCAGCCCTCACCACCGGAGAGAAAAACACCAAGGGAGTGCTTCGCCTACGGCCAGGCGGTGGGATTGAGTTCGTGCCGGTCACGGTGGGCCGGGTCAGTGGTGAGCAGGTTCAGGTGATCCAGGGCCTTCAACAGGGCGAGAGGGTTCTGCTCTCGGCCCCTCCTGCTGATGTGCAGATCCCCGGCTACGTGCGGCCTAAGTGATCCCATGACAATGCTCAGTCTGCGGGATACGTTTCAATCGGCGGCCCAGTCGCTCGTGGCCCATCCACTGCGCAGCTGCCTCACGATGCTGGGTGTGATCATCGGCAATGCCAGCTTCGTGGCCATGGCCTCCCTCGGTGAAGCGGCGAAGGTGTACACGGTGCAGCGGCTCGAGGCGTTCCATGGCCCGAATCGTCTGATTGCCTATGCCACTGCCAACGAGCCGGGGCAGAAGATCACCCGGGAGCCGAAGTTGTATCTGGGTGATGCCCTGGCCCTCGGGGCGGGGACGCCCGCCATTCGCTCCGTGGCTCCCGTGGTGGGGGCCACTTTCCTGGGTCGCGTCCGTGAGCAAAGCCAGTTCCTGTGGGTAACGGGAACCACAGCGGCTTATCTAGGCGTCAAGAATGAGGCCGTTGCTCAGGGTCGCTTCTTTTCGCAGGAAGAAGTGGCACAAACGGCACGTGTTGCTGTCCTGGGGAGCAGCATCGCCAAGCGCTTCTTCCCCGATGGAAAGCCTGTTGGTGAGACGATGACCATCAAGAACATGTCCTTTCGTGTGATCGGCGTGATGCGATCCAAGGGAAGCCTAGACAAGACCAGCCCGGATGAGTTTGTCTATGTGCCTCTCTCCACGTTCTCGCTCTTTCTGAGGGGAACTGTGGCTGGGATCGGAATTCCCGTGGATTACATCGAGATCGCCGCTGCCAGCAAGCAGCAAGTGAATGATGCCATCTTTCAAGCCACCAACCTCCTGGCCGCCAGGCGCGGGGTTCGCGACTTCGCCGTTGCCCCGAATATCCCCTATAAGGATCTGATTGCCCAGGTGAGCTCCACGCTCACCATTTTCCTGGCTGTGCTCGCCGGTATTTCTTTGATCATTGGCGGTATCGGCATCATGAATGTGATGCTAGTCACGGTGAGCGAGCGCACCAGGGAGATCGGCTTGCGCAAGGCTATTGGAGCGTCGAACAGGTCGATTCTGGTGAACTTTCTGATTGAGTCCACCCTCCTTTCTGCTGCTGGGGGCTTGATTGGACTCGTGGTTGGTGTAGGTGGTGTCGTGCTTGTAGCAATCGTCACCCCACTTCCCTTTATTGTTTCTTATTGGGCAATCCTAGTGTCTGTACTGCTATCAACTTCTATTGGTGTCATCTCGGGTGTATCCCCTGCATTGCGAGCTTCAAGACTCGATCCAATTGTTGCACTTCGTGCTGCATAGGTTCAATGAGAGCGTCTTTCCCTTCAGCTTTTCTTCGAAAATGTTATGTATATTATCGGCCTGACCTTTTCTCATGTTTTACTGTTCTAGCGTTAGAGTTTACGGGAATACTTTTTGCATTGGTAACACCCTGGCCCCTTAAGCTAATTGTAGATGGTATTCTTCAAGATACAGGAGTCTCCGACACGCTACTCTGGCGACAACTGGTTGATAGTTGGCTTGGATGGCTTCCGCAAGTTGGGCAGATAGCCCTGCTTTGTGCAGCAATGGCTGTTTTGAGTTTTTGTTCAGGTCTTCTTGGATACTTATCAGGAAAAATATCAAACAATGTTGGTTTGCGAGCAGTCTTGAGATTGCGTACTGAGCTTTACGAATCACTTCAATATATCCCGCTGAGGTATCATGATTCTGTCCCCACCGCTGATCTGACTTATCGAGTCGCTTACGACACTCAAGCGATACAGACTCTCTATAGTGGTGTAGTTCTGCCGATTGTGCGGTCAGGCATGACGCTAATCGGTGCACTCGTTATTATGATTCAGCTTAATCCACCTCTAACGCTTGTATCCTGCCTTGTCATCCCACCCGTCTACTGTGCTCTCCAATACTATCGAAAGAGTATTTCTGCTTATCACAAGAGGAGGTCAGAAACAGAAAGCTCTCTGCAGAGAGTTGCGCAAGAAGTCCTCTCTTCGGTAAGGCATGTTAGGGCTCACTCTAGAGAGTCCGATGAAGTCGAACGATTTCTGGGTTCTGCCAAAGAAAGCCTTAGGTCCAACTTTCTACTCACCAAGACTCAGATGAAGTCGACTTTTGTTGTAAGTACTGTTATGTCTCTAGGTACAGCGCTTCTTTATCTTGCAGGATCACTTCAGGTTCTGGCTCAAACTCTGACTCTTGGTAGTGTTCTTGTTTTTGCTAACTATCTTGCCCAGCTCTACAGGCCGATTGAATCACTTAGTGGCGTAGTCTCAACCATGGCTGGTGCGCAGGCAGGCTTGCAACGAAGTTTCCAGATTCTTGACAGCTACGAGCAAGAAGGGAAGCTAGCATCAGCGAAGCCTGTCATGCCAATTTCACGCGCTGAAATTCTTCTTGATAATGTCTCCTTTTCTTATCAAAAGGGACCCCAAGTCTTGTTTGACTTTTCTCTTAATGTGAGCCCTGGTGAGTTAGTTGCAATTGTAGGCCCATCTGGCCAGGGAAAAAGTACTCTCCTAAACTTGTTGCTAGGATTCTATGCCCCTACTTTTGGCAGAATATTTATAGATGGAAAAGATATAACCAACTTTAATAGTACAAGCATGAGATCGTTCATTTCTATTGTCATGCAAGACTCAATTTTATTTACTGGCTCTATAGCAGAAAATATTGTATACGGGAAGCCGGGGGCGTCTGATGTAGAGATTGTCAAAGCTGCTCAGCAGGCCGATGCTCATACCTTTATTTGCAATTTTCCCGACGGATACAGCACAATAGTTGGAGACGGTGGAGTTAGGTTGAGTGGAGGTCAGCGGCAACGCATTGCGATTGCAAGGGCATTCCTTAAGGATTCACCTATCCTTCTTTTGGATGAGCCAACGTCTTCACTTGATCATACGACGGAAGCTAGGATTTCAAAAGCGCTGGTGCGTTTGGCGCGAGGGCGGACTACAATCCTTGTGACACATCGACTTGCGATTGCTGATTGTGCGGACCGAATCGTAGTCTTACAGAAGGGTAGAGTTCAAGAGGTAGGAACGCCTTCTGAACTATCCCGGCTAAATGGGCACTACAGCGCTCTTAAGCATTCAAGTGTTACCAAGCTTTAAGGAAGCTCTGATCAAGTCACCTTAATCATAAAAACCTAGTCTCCTTCTTGTCAATGATACGATATTAAGCAGAATTTGTCCCCATTCACCCACATTAGTCCTGGCAGTGGCATTCATGCAGCTTCCACCATGCTTTTTGCCTGGGTGCCTAGATGATTGTCGGCTTTAAGACATGCTGAACTCTTGCACTACGCTGGATCAGGTATCCGTTCCCGTACCATCCAGAGGTTTGCTAAGGCAAAGAGCAGCTTCAGCTTGAGGTCGTTCTTGCGGATGCCTCGGTAGAAGACCTTGCGAAAGCCAAACTGACATTTGATGATCCGAAATGGATGCTACACTTTGGTGAGGAAGTTGGCTTTAGCAGTCTCAATCACATCCAGAAGCCTGCCTTCTGGTATGTCTGGAAGCAATCAAACGAGCGCCTGTCGTTGACTTGGAATTCCAGCTCGTCATCGCTGAGGTTGAACAGCTGTTGCAGCACTAGCATCTTGAAGAGGATGAGCGGATCGATCTGCTTTCTGCTGGCATTGCTCTTGCGTTCATGGCTGTAACCCTGCTCCAGCAGTGGCAGGAATGTCTCCCAGGGTATCGCTTCAGATACGGTCGCAAACGTGGGCTTCTTCTGCTGAAGCCTGTGGATATGCTTCTCCTCATCCCAGAACCTACTCTGTCCCATTCAGCTGTATTGAACTGAACTGATTCTATGTCAT
Organism: Synechococcus sp. Cruz-7E5; assembly: GCF_024345995.1. Taxonomy (GTDB): domain Bacteria; phylum Cyanobacteriota; class Cyanobacteriia; order PCC-6307; family Cyanobiaceae; genus Regnicoccus_A. Next base: position 4,224 of record NZ_JAGQCE010000009.1, on the reverse strand, counting down.
ATTCATCAAGCTGTCAGGCAGTGGAGAGGATTTTTCGAGGTGCCCATAATTAGGCGATGAGGAGAAGGCTGGGTAGACTGACTAAGCCACAAAGAAGGGCTAAATATTCATATCTCGTATTCCAGGCTTTCCATAAGCAGCCTCGCATGCTCATTCTGATTAAACTTTTTAATTGTAGTGGCATGAACAGGGTCTCGCCATTTGCCGATTGATCCTGCATGAATTTGGCGAACTCCATCATACCAAGCACTGTGCTCTTGAATTGTTGAGTGCTCAAGCCACGTAGACAATTCAAATCCCTCCTTGAGACCAAGAAACTCCTGAATCTCGCTCATCGTAGAAGTTGGCTGTGATACCAGTTGCTCATACTTCAATGTAAAGACCTGCGGATGAGCTCGAAACTTCAGCCCTTCAGTGACATACCACACCCACTCAGCCTCTGAGACCCAGTATCTAGATGGGTCATGTGGATGCCTAGAAGTGATAACATCTCGGCCATCGCGAACTAGATGGATCAGCCTTACTTCAGGGCCAAAAAAGTTTATTATATTCTGGAAAGCAAGCACATTGCGCGGGGTCTTTTCGCACCATATCGTGTAATCACTTAAGGAGGAGCCTGCCTCGTTAAGGCGTGGAACAAGGTATCGTTTCACAAATGCCTCAAACTCATCATTATGATCAGTTGGATAGAAGGCCCATGCCTCCTCTGGGATGCAATAAATACCTGGGTGAGAAGAGAGGATTGATATCAGCAGGCTTGTCCCTGAGCGTGGGGAGCCACCAATTATCAAGCCAGGAATTGAGAACATGGCGAAGACGCTAGCGATTCAACATATTATAGCTCTAGAAGCCTGCCAGATTGCTATCGCAGGGTTGCGTCCCTTGGAGTGGTTTAAAATCCGAGGCCTGTGATCTGATCGGAGATCAATGATCAGGCAGCCGCACCGAGTGCAGCTGTTGGTTGATCTCTGACCTGATCGCTGGTGTTGTCCAGCTTGGTCATCGAGAGTTCAGAGAAGACGCTGCGGCCATCGAGCTGCCATTCCTCCTGCTGCTCCAGCAGCAGCGCTCCCACCAGGGGGGTGATCGCGGCGCCATTGGGGATGATGCCGTCGACGCGGGTGCGGCGCTTGATCTCCTTGTTGAGCTGCTCCATGGGATTGGTGTTCCAGATCTTCCGCCAGTGCTCCGGCGGGTAGGCCCGGAACGCCAGCACGTCCTCTTTGGCCTGCTCCATCAAGGCAGCGGCCGCCGGGAACTTCTCGATGAGCATCGTGATCACCTGCTCCCACTGCTGCTCGACCGCCTGGGCCTCGGGCTGAACGAACACCGAGCGCAGGGCGGCAGCCACCATGTCCTGACTGCCCTTGGGAACCTTGACCAGCGCTCAACCAGATTGTCGTCGGACACGCAGGCCAGGGCACACGGCCTGGGTCAGGGAATCCAGGTCGGCCAGAAGCTCAAGGATCTCCTGCTCGAGGGCCTGGATGCGGCGAGCCAGGGTGCGGAGTGCCCGCTTGGCGGGGCGGCCGTCGGGCCGTTGAGCGGGCCTGGTCGGAGAGCGGCACAGGCCGTGATCAGGGCGCTGCGGCGCAAGGGCTCCAGTCGTTCACGCAGCGGAGCCGGTGCCGTCACCAGGATCGCCTTGATCTGGTTGATCGCTCGGGTGCGGCTCTCGGTGGCCGAATCCTGGGCGCATTTCAGAAGCCGGATCATCTCCACCTTCTCGCCCCCCGATTTTGGAATCACCGTCGCAGAACCGGAGATCCAGGACCTGGCGGCGGCCTCCGCATCGATGGCGTCATCCTTGCCCAGTCGGCGACGCGTGGAGCGATCGGGGCGGTTGACCTCCACGACTGGGAAGGCAGCGTAAACAAGCTCGCGGCAAAGCCCAGCACCGAAGTAGCCGGTGCCTTCCATGGCAAACAGGGGGGAGTAGCCGAACTGCTCGGTCCAGCCGATCAGCTCGTCATACCCCTTCCGGGTGGTAGGAATCCGACATTCGCCCAGCCTGCCGCCGTTGGGGGCTAGGGCGACCGCCACATGAATGTCTTTGGGGGTGTCGACGCCGATCACGACGTCGGGGTTACTGCTGATCGCAGATTGTGCAAGGGTTGATGGTGCCATCGCTGTGTGATGGTGGTGGGGAGGAGCGATCAGCCGGGAAGACGGACAGGACTGTGATGGGGCCTCTCGACCAGGCTCGTATCAGGTCACGTACCTTTCCTGCTGGTCGGCCCCATCAGGCCAGGACGACAGATCATGCGGAGGACAACAGCCGCAACCGGGTCGGTCGCTTGAGGAGTCAGGCCTGGTCTGCTGGGGTTCCCTGGATCATCACAGACGCTTGACACCATCCCCGCCCGCAGCAACCTGTCGCTGCCTGGCCCTCAACACTTCAGGCCCCCGTGGCAGGTCCATCCTCAACCACAGTCCCGTATCGAGATGACGACGATGATCGAGCCTAGCGGCCCTGATCCTTAACCTGCAGTAAGCTCAATCACGGTGCTTAACTCAGCACCCCGAGCGGGCAACTTTCCTGATAGGTGCCGCCGATCCACGCTCTATCCTTGATTCAGGCCGCCTGAGTGGCAGCCAAGGAGTCACAGCTTCCCTGAAAGTCATTGTCTATCTTGTCTGAACTACTTTCACTGTGAACAATAGACTCCAGGCCTGCACCGAGTGATCTCCATCTCTAAATTGCTATGAAAATAGTCCTAACAGGCAACACTATGGCCCATTATCCCCATGGCGGGGGGCACTGGTCGGTGTGCCTGCAATATTTATTGGGCTTGAGGGATATGGGCATTGACTTTAGGTGGCTTGAGCTCTTTCGGAGAAGTAATGATAAGCAGCGTGACACAAGAAAGCTCTATTTATTTATCGAGAGATTTAAGCGATTTAACCTTCATGAGAATATCATCATTGCTACGTATCCAGCCTCCTGTCATCGGCCATGCCGCTCCGATCTTGAGTTCCCTAATGTATCTGAGCAGATAGTAGACAGATTCATTGAAGATGCCGACTACCTCTGGAACTTTCATGCCTCTATGCCCCCACAGCTCTTGGCAATGTTCAAGAGAAAGATCTTGCTGGATTTAGATCCAGGGCACCTGCAGGTTTCAGCGCCCCAAAGTGGCCTTAATATCTCTTGCCATGACACATACTTTTCGGTTGGTCTAAACATATTAGGCAAGGACTGTCTGGTCCCACATCTAGGTTTTGAATGGAAGCCCTTCTTCCCTCCCATTCATTTAAACTATTGGAGGAATGCAGCAAATGTTCATCCTACGAATGCCTTTACTTCTATTACCCAATGGAATTGGGGTGAGCTCCACTGGGGTGGCCATAGCCTGAGTGTTAGCAAGCGAGATGCGTACATGCGCTATATTGAGACTCCGTCTCTAGCTGGTATACCAATTGAACTTGCCGCAAACATAGGATCTAAGGAGGTTGACAATAGAGACAGAGCAGAGCTTTCTAAATTCGGATGGTCAGTGGTTATGCCACATACTCGAGTGCGTAGCCTTACCATGTACAGGAGCTATATCCAGCAATCCTTCGGAGAATTTGGTTGTGCAAAACCAGTATTTGTAAAACTTAGAACAGGTTGGTTTAGCGATCGAACAGCAGCCTATCTTGCTGCAGGCCGGCCTGTAGTCATTGAGAAGACTGGTATTCCAGCTAATATCTCTCTCGGGGATGGAATCCTTACATTCTCAACACCTGAGGAGGCAGTCCATCAACTTCAATCATGCACATCTAACTATCAACAGCGCTCGTCGCAGGCAGTTGCCTTCGCTGAAAGGTACCTGGACTCCAGCAAAGTTCTTTCTAGTATAATCGAGCAATCCTGATCCTGATCTCTTCTATAGTACAGTAAGAAAGCTCTTGCCTGGCTGCCAAATGATAGGCGAACATCGCAAACTGCGAATTCTTATTGTTTGCCTCTAAGAGTTGCTCAATCTTTAAGTAGGGACTCCTGAAAAAACAAATCGCGAGCTGGCTCGATTGCAGCCAAGGAGTAGGGCGTAGGCAGCTCGCAAGCACGGTTATCTAGCGACCAGCGATTCGGCTGTCTCAAGCAGGCAAATGTTCCTGAGAGCCACGTAGAGGCAGCCTGGCCTTTGCCAGGCGTAGAACCAGGCAAAGATAAAGACAAAAAAGAGGCGGAGAAGCCTCAGAATCTTCTCTGCACACATCACCACAAATGCCATGGCGATC
>NZ_JAGQCE010000008.1 GCF_024345995.1 Synechococcus sp. Cruz-7E5 | reverse complement strand
GGCCGGGATCCGCTCCTCGATCGAGACGTAGGAGAACAGTGAGCCGCTGCGCTCCTGCTGACCTCGCATCACGGCTGTGCGGTTGCCCCATTTTCGCAGGGTGGGCGGGTTTTTCAGCAAACTCCTAGGGCTCCAGCGATCTCGCTCAGGCCGACTGTCAGGCCGGCAAAGGTGCCCAGAAGGCCCAGGGAGATCAGGATGCCAGGGGCCTGCCGCAGCCAGCTCTGTGCCGACGCGGCTGTGATCTGACGAATGAAGAAGGGCAGGGAGATGGTCTCGATCTCGCCGGCACTGAATTCGGACGTTTCGACCTGATCGACGTGGGACAGCAGCGCGATGTAGCGGTTCTTGATGCGCTCGAGGCGATCACCAAGTTCTGGTTCATCCGAGTCGTCCTGGTGGAGCTGAGCCAACTTGTTTGCCAGTGGCGTGGTCAAACGCACGAGCCGGCCCGAAAGGTTGATCGCCACGAAGGCCACCGCTATCATCAACAGCAGGATGACGACTTTCGAGAGGTTGATAAGGTCATCCATCAGGAAAAAGGTGCGACAATATCTGGTCACGTTGAGTGAGTGACATGTTAGATGTTTGCCCTCCACCATGGTCCGCATCGATGAGTCTACGCTGGCTGCACATACCCATTCAGGGGTCGGGACAGCTCGGAGCGAACATCGCTACGGCTATGCCCTTGACGGCGGCGTGATTCCCGGCTGAGATATGGCATGGCTTTTCAGGAGCCGGGAGCATCTGCTTACCAGAAGGCATCACAAGAACGACACGTGCGAGGGCTGGAGCGGCGTGCAAAAGCGCTTGGTTACCAGCTGGTCCCAACCGGATGACTGGGCGAGATCCCTGTAGGCCGTGGGTGTTTCTTAGGGAGATGTCACCCCTCTCATCAGTACACCCGGGGGCTTGAGGACATGACCAATGCGCGGATACAGCGAGGCCATCAAGGCTGATGTGAGAAGGCGAATGAGCCCGCCGCACCGGCATAGCGTGGCCCGGATCTCCGAAGAGCTGGGCAACAACGTGATCACCTTCTACAAATGGAGGAAGACGTGGCGGTTGCAGGGAGAGTTCGTGCCGTCATCCGAGAAGGAACCAGAGGGCTGGAGCGCTGCCGTCAAGTTCACGGTGGTGCTGGAGGCGGCAGGGCTGAACGGCACCGAGCTCAGTGCCTACTGCCGTGAACGGGGGGCTGTTTCCTGAGCAGGTGAGCCGTTGGCGGCAGGCAGCCACCGATGCCAACGCCAAGCCGGTGCTGACGATGGCCGAGCAGAAGGAGCTCGAGAAGCTCCGCGCCCAGGACCAGCGCGGCCTCCATCTCATCCAAGAAGCGCTGGCGACGCGTCCTCTTCTTTGGCGTAGATCTGCTCGTAGTCCGTGAAGCCCAGCTGGAGGGAGGCAGCCATCCGTTCCAGTCTCAGTCTTGGATCTGGATTGATTTTAGCGGGTTTATCAGGGGTTCCTTAGGCACGAACTTTCTGTTGACAGGCTGGGAATAGACGCCTATAATTTATTATCGAGTAAAGCGGTCAACTCATGTCACCACTACGCATTCTTCCGTTTGCAATATTTGCGATACCGCTCTGGACATTCGACGTAGCACACTCTCGCCCTTTTCTTTACATATCAAGCTTTACTTATGGCGGCAGTGCCAAGCAATGTCTTGAAGGCGCCAAGACCGCGCTGCAAAGAAACGGCTTTACACTGAATCTTTCAATACAATACTACAACAACCAGTCGATGGGCGGCTCTGTAAGTGGGTCACTTCCCGACGCACCTGTGGTCGCAGAAATTGATTGTGACAAGTCTATAGGGGTTTCTGCCGTTGCGGTGAGCGGCCTCGACAACGAGGTCACTTACCAAAAGTACACAGAGCTTTATAAAGAAAAGTGGTAGTATCGACTTCCATAGCCACGGCCAAGGCGACATCACTCCAAGGGGAGCTCCGGCCCGACTTAACGCATCGCCGCCTTGTTGGTGATGGCGATATGCCCACGTCCTTCGGGGTTGGCTGCGACCGCACCGCATTTTAGCCAGGCCACCTTGCGCGAAACGTCCAAACCGATGCGCCCCAACCTTCCAATCCTGGCAAGACTTTCACGCGATCACTGACGCCCTATCCAAGCCGGATGCCTCCGGCATTGCTGGCATTCAGGCGGGATTGAGGGGACGTGACCTGCTCCCTACCATTTATTTATTTATTCTTGGATCAACCCACCAGATTGTATGGTTGGCTGGTGGCAGTTGTGCCAGGTTGTTGTTGACAGGGTCTTCGTCGTCGACAAATCTGTAAACAAGACTGACATCTTTCTGCCCCCCTGCTGGAAGAACACCGAACAACTCAAGTTTTTCAACTTGAGCAAGATCCTCTAAAGCTTCATCTTCCGTATTCCATCTTTTGTCGTATAGATAAGGGTGAAGATAAAGCTTGCAATCTAATAATATTAATGCTCTAATCATGGTTTTTGTTTAGCAAAGAATAATTTTATGAATTGGCTGTTGGCTTATACTCTATTTTTACTTATTTTTAATTTTCCATGAGCCTATATCCAGATTCGATCATACACTGGAGTCCAGTTACCTGCTCTGTTTGTGTGACACTTTACAGAATGGCACTGCTCCGGAACCATTTTTTACTCAGCATTGGAATTAGGCAGAATAGGATCTTGGGGATGATTGGCGTACCCCTGCGGACTAATCTGAGGCTTATTTTCAAGTCAGATGTGGGTATGGCTTTAACACTCCTCAGTATGCAACCGGTAAGACCGCAGACTTCACCCCGCCGAAACACCTATCGGATGCCGCACTTCGGATGCTCAGGCGGTGACTTTCAGGGAAGGTGTCACACCTAGGCTGCCACTCAGGCGGCCTGTATCAAGGGTAGCGCCAGGATCGGATCGGGCTCCTCTGGTGGCTTGTTGATCCACACTTCTTCGGGTTGATGCCAGCAGCGGATGCCTCGGCTCCAGCGTGTTGGATTTGCCCGTCGGGCTGTCTCGTAGACATTGGCTCGCTTCTTGCAGATTGCGGTGGCGGTCCCGAGATAGGCTCAGAGTAGCCAGTGACGAAGCCACGATGGGTCACCTGTCTGCCCTGGTCGTCGCCCTGCTGCTGCCTGCCGCATCGCCACTGCTTCTGGGCGCCGTAGTCACTACAGGGTCGCTGCTGGTCTCCCAGGCACCAGCTGAGTCGCAGAGCGCAGAGGCGGTCGCGAAAGTTGCTCGAGCGATCACTGTGCGGATTGAAGGAACTGGCTCACCTGGCTCAGGCGTCTTGGTGAAACGTGATGGCAACCGATACACGGTGTTGACCGCTTGGCACGTCGTCAGTTACAACAACTCTGGCGAAGAATTGGATATTTACACTTTTGATGGCCAGCGGCATCAGCTGGAGAAATTTAGTATAAGGAGAATCGGCCAAAGTGATACTGCCCTTCTGGCTTTCATTTCGCTTGCAAATTACACGGTAGCATCTATTGCAAGGGCAATCAGTCCAGCAGAAGTCGTATACATATCTGGCTTTCCACTTAATTCGCCTGAGCGAATAAAAAACTCAACTGCCAAAATTATTGGATACACGGACTGTGATGCTCAGGTGAATGACGGAGGGCTTCTTTACAAGATTTCAAGTATGCAAGGCGAAAAGGCTGAAAAATTGAGCTTTCAGGCCCACTACGAATCATCGCATAAATTTATTGCAGACCCAAATCAGGATACCAGAAGTGGCATGAGCGGGGGCCCGATTCTCACGGGAGACGGACTACTTATAGGTCATCACAATGGAGGGTTGGGTGGGGCTAGTGATTGGGGTGTTTCCATCAAGATGGGGCTTAACAGGGGCTCAATCACGCCTAGCACCAAGCCGAATATCGCTAATTATGTAAACTCAAAAGCCGTATGTGAAATTATGAATGCTCATAGTGCCTGGCTGCAGGGGAGGCTTTCGGATGCGGCTAATTTCTCCTTGGGCGCATACAGAGCGGACCCCAAGGCCATGCTTTTCGTTTCAGATACGCTCAACTTTACATTGCCAAAACTTGGAAGATTTCGCGAACTATGTGAGCTGCGCGCCACGGGGGCTCAGTTGAATAATGTCAGCCTTGACTACATTTGCAAGGGTGATGCCCCTGAGTTGTATATGCCCAGATAATTTTCATTTCTCTAGGCAATCTGCAGTCTTCCCTAAGCCACTCCAATAGCCAACGGCGACCCCCAGCTCTCCCCCAATCCTTCTTCGCCGGCCCCGCAGAGCAGGTCGCCCCTCGGCTAATCGGCAACCTGCTGGTGAAAAGCCAACCCGATGGCGAGCTACTGTAGGGCGTGATTGTGGAAACAGAGGCGTATTCTCAGGAAGGTCCCGCCTGCCACGGCTACCGCCTCCAATCCTTCATAACGAAAACCTATGGAGCTTGTCTGGGAGTTGTGAGGTGGTTGTGAGTGATGGCATACACCACTGCGTGAATCTGGTGGTTACTTATATCCAGACCAGCCTAGATATTCTGCCGTGCTGCGCTTTCTGATCGACGCCCTTACGCCCGGCCTACCTTGGAGTGCCAAATATGTCGTTGGGCAAAAGGTAACGCGTGACACCCGAGCAGTGTAGCCAGTACAGAGCGATCGGCGGTCGACTTGCGGCCTATGTCCGCCAGCAGGCCGATCAATTGCCGCCAGCCTCGACGCTTCAAGCTGTCGCGGCTGACATCGCTGAAGGCAATGGAGAGCTGGTCCTTCCCTTGAAGGATCTCGTCACCAGGCCAGCGTTCCGCAGGCTTGCCACAAAGGCGGGGAATGGTGACGGGTCCCTTGATCGTCAGGCTCTCCTGCAGACCATGCAGGCCACCTTCTCTCTTCAGGTGATCGAGGCCCTTGGTGAGATCCTCTCCGGCTTCCTCGACCTTCCCAGGGTCTCAGACACGTACCAAACATTGGCAGGGATCAAAGAAGAGCGGACCGAGACAACTGCCGCCGTCCCTCCTCTCGAAGAACCCCGACACGCGTCAGCCCAGCAGCCGATCCCTGAGCCTCAAGCCCATCGAAGCGGAGCACCTACCCCGCCGGGTCACCGTTTGCTGGCCCTGGCTGGCCTTGTAGCGGCAACAGCCGTCATGGCAGCGAGTGCTGTCATCGCGGTCAGAAGCCCGCAGCTCTGTGGTCCACTCGGCCTGTGTTCCACCCAGCAGGGCGCGTCTGCCACGGAGAAAGCCCTCCAAGCCGCCAACCAGGCTGAACAGGATCTGCGTCGCGCCCAGGGGATTGAGGAATACCGCCAGGCCACCGACCAGCTGGAGCACGAGCTGCTCAAGCTCACGGGCGACATCCTCACCCCGGAGCAAAAGCAGAACCGGGAGCAGCTGCAGTTCACAGCCAAGAAGGCGCGATCAATCCTCACGGAAGAAGAAGCAGGCCTGTCACGGCTGGACCGTGCGATTCAGGCGCTGGATGCCGCCGAGTCGCTTAATGGAGGGGAGCGCCTAGGCGAGCTTGAGACTGCAGGGCAGGCACTGGATGGGATACCCCCGAGCAGCTTTTCAGCCGCCGAGGCCGTGCGCCTGCGAAAAAGGCAGCTGGAGCTGGAGCGTTCCGCAACGCCCCCTCAAGCGGCAGAGCCTGAGCCAGTGGAGCCTGGTTCAGCTCCGGAACCATCCAGCTTGAGCACACCTGCCACCGAGCCGGCACAGCGACGGGCCGCCACATCCCAACCCACACCCAAACCGACACCCCAAAGACAAACGCCCAGTGCTTCCGGGAACTCAGCATCGTTCAGGGATGAGCCACTGTTCTGATCTGCTGGGAAGCCGTGAATACTTCAGCTGGCTCTATGCTCCAGAGACAAAACCCTTAGTCCCATAGCCATGAACAAGAATGTCACCCTCGCTGGCTTTACCGCTTTAGGCTTTATCTCCAGCATCTGTCTGACCCATCAGGCTGCGGAAGCCGGGGTGTCCGCTCGCAACTTCGTGTGCGGTACCGCCGCCGGCGCTCCCTCCACCAACGTGGTGACCGCCGATGGCCGCCAGGTCCCCGTGATCCGCTGGACCAGCAGCGTATTCAACGACGCAGGGTGGAACCAGCAGCTCCGCTGCCAGGAGGTGTCCGCCCGCTTTGACACCTATCTCAAGCAAGGCCGTCTGGCCTTCATCACCACTGGGCGGATGAATGGCCTACCGGTGATCTGTACCGCTCCCAGCAAGGGCGGTGCCTGTGACGGGCTGCTTTACACCCTCAAGCCTGGACAGGCCGCTACCTCCACCTTGAAGAATCTGCTGGAGATCCGCGTCAAGGCCCGTGGCCCGCTCAACGAGACCAATGGCCGGCTCTACGTGAGCCTTGATGAGCTGTTGAGCACTGCCCAGGCCAACGCCACCAACATGGCAAGCCCAGCTTCCGTCCTGCCGCAGAACCGCCTATTTTGAGGAGCCTTGCAAGCGCTCTGACCGGCAGCCTGTTCGTGTGGGCTGTCGGCTCCACCCTCGCTGCAGAACAACCACCGGCTCGCCCAACCGCTCTCGGGCAGCCATCTGCTGTGATCAGTGCGCAGATCCAGAGGCAGTCGGTCACTGTGCTGGTCCGCGATACAACGGGCACACAGTTGGGCTCTGGGGTGCTGGCCGGCACTGCGCCGGGTGGCTACTGGGTAGTGACCAACCGACATGTGGTGCTGGAACAGAAGGCGGTCTGCGTGGTGACAGCCGATCACCGGGGCACGACCGCCGTGGTGATTTCTGCTACCCCGGCGGAGCGCCGCAGCGAGGTGGATCTGGCCTTGCTCTGGTTGCCGCGCCGCAGCAAGGATTCGTTGATGGTGGCCGTTATGGCCCAAAAGCCCGTGGATGCTGCGTCACTCCCTTTAGTGACCGCAACCGGCTATCCAACGCCGCTGAAGACGAGCCCTGATGGTCCGACTTACACCGAGCGAGCGGGTCTCTTGGTTCCCCTTCTGGCGAAGCCACTGCAGGGCGGGTTCGAGCTGGCTTATACCGCAGCTGTGGAAAAGGGGATGAGCGGGGGCGGGGTATTTGCTGGCGGTAAACTGATCGGTATCAATGGTGCCCATGCCAATCCTCTCTGGCCTGGCCAATGGAAGGATCAGCAAGACGAAGCTGTGAATGAGCAGTTAAACGATAAGTTGGAGCTTGTCTCGCTGGGGATTGCATGGCCAACGATCCAGAGCGCTCTCAAGGCTGTTCAGCCTCCGATGGTTGCACAGCTGAGCGTCTTGGTTGGGGCGAAATGCAATTCGCCTAAGCCTGAGGCAATCGATGGCAGGTCAAATAGTAAAGTGTAGCAAGCAAGATCAAAGAAGTGACAGCAAATCCATCTGGCAACAGAAAGAAGTTGGCATCATTTGGATCTGCACTGCTGTTGATGCCTGCGTCTCAACAGGTGCCATTTGGTGCTGCTCTATGGATCTGCCTGCCTCTGCTCAGCCAGGCACCTGCTCAGGCACAAAGCGCAGAAGCAGCCGCCAAGGTCGCTCAAGCTGTCACGGTGCGAATAGAAGGTGCCACTCAAGGCTCTGGTGTGCTGGTGAGGCGCGACGGAAACCGCTACACGGTGCTCACCGCCTGGCACGTAGTTGGCGGGCAACGCCCAGGCGAAGAGCTTGATATCTATACGCCCGATGGGAAGCGGCATCAGCTGGAGCAGGGCAGCATCAAGCGACTGGGAGAAGTGGATATGGCAGCTCTGACTTTTTCCAGCTCAAACTCCTATCAAGTAGCAGAAGTTGGGGATGTGAGAAGTGTCTCAATGGGCAGCCCGATTTTTGTAGGAGGCTTTCCACTGCCAAGCTCAGCAGTTCCGACGCGTTTGTTGCGCTTTCTAAAAGGAGATGTGATTGCTAACGCCACGGTTGCGATACCTGATGGGTATCAACTGCTGTATTCCAACCCAACCCTGCCTGGAATGAGTGGTGGCGCTGTGCTCAATGCTCAGGGGCAGTTGGTGGGCATTCACGGTAAGGCAGAAAAGGCAGATCAGATAACTGAAAGCAGTGGGAAGGCAGTTGCTTCTGGCACAAACCAAGCGGTACCTATTACTTATTACAGGCAGTATTCAACCGGCGCTGGTGTCGTCCCATCTACTGCTCAGGCATCTACTCTCATCGGCGGAGTGCATCAAGCCGACCCGCTGCTGGCCGCCAGGGCACAGCCTGCCACGACCCTGGCGGCCTGGCGCATCAGCAGCGATGGGGTCCTGGAACTGCGCACCTCCCCCTTAGCTCCCAACAGAAACCTCCCTCCACTGGAGACCTTTGGTGTGGTGCGATTTGGCGACAATCTGGTGAAGCTCGCCCAGCGTTACAAGGTCAGCATCCAGGACCTGGTGCGGCTCAACCCCTGGGTGTTAGCGGCTCGCCTGGTGGAAGGAGAGCAGATCCGTGTGTCCGGGGCCAGTGCCCTATCGATCAGTGCCCCACCGATTTCCCTGCAGGCCTTCTTCGAGCCAGGCCAGGGCAACACCGGTCCCATGGTGTGGGTTGATCTGCCTGGGGCCCCCAGCCGCACCCGCAGCATCCGCGGCAACGGCATCGTTCGGGAGGTGCGCATCGGCAAACCAGATCCCAAAACCACCCGGCTGGTGATTGAGTTCCAGCCCGGCACAAGACTTGATCCCAGACGGTTGAGGCTGGTGGGTACGGCCCGTGACCGCTGGAAGCTCGAATTCCAGGGTCTTCCCAGCGGCAGCCTGCGCCCGATCGGTGAGGGGGATATGAACGCCTCTTACATGAACGTCTCTTACGCTCCCTAGCGCTCCAATCCGTGATTCACCCATGGGTACAGCCTGACACTCCTCTGCTCTGCCGGACTTCCCGATGTGGCGGACTCATCCTCTTGCGCACATTAGCCTTGACTGCCTTGCTGCATCGACGCATTGCCAATCTCCATCAAGCCCCCGGGTGTACGAATGAGAGGGGTGACATCTTTCCTGAACCCGGGGGGCGACCAGGTTACAATATATACATCCCTGATTGCTCTCATGCACGACCAGGAGACAAGAGAGGTAGAGGCTATACGGCTAAAAATAATAGAATTGGCGAGAGTTGGACACTTCTGGGCAGTCAACATGGCTGCGGTGGTGCATAGGTAGAATTAACACAGTCTACCACTTGCAATACTCGGCCTTTTGCCGTGTAGCATCCATTATGCTCCGATGCCAACATGTCCTAATCCTGTTAGTTTCAGCATTTTCCGTAAGCTGCTCTTCCCGGGTGGCCAACTCAGGATATACTGCAGACGGCATCATAATGGAAAACCAGATCAGATGTCCTGGAGAGAATACATTGGAAATACAATACTGCACTAAAGCAAGACTAGATAAGTCTCAGACCAAGATTAAAGAGGCTCTAAGTCCAGCCTTATATGTTAAATGGCAATCTGCTGCTTTATCCGTCTGCGAAGAATCTTATTCAAAGTGGAGGCAAGGATCAATCTATAAGCAGGTCGTTCTATGATGCCGAGACAATCTTAGCCAGAGCCTGCTTAAGGAACTCGACGGCCTGGGAGAAAAAATGACTCTAAATGTAGAGAATTACGCTCACTTCAATCCTCTTCTCTCTCGACATCTTTTTAATGTGCAAGTGTAGACATTTTCCTATGTCTATTCTCGTGCTAATCCATTTGATTTCCATCATCCACACTCTCGCCGGTGTTTTTTTAGGGATGCCGTGGATAACCGGTTCCTTGGGATGCTTGATGATGGTGATGCGGATGATGTTACTGGATCTGAGAAGTCGTGCCAGGCAGGGAATGACAAGCCAGCGCCAACCCAGGTCAATCAAACTCCTGGGGCCAGCCGCATCGAACTCAATGCTTGCTTTTAATGCTAAAATTCTGGCGGGTTTTGACCAACCTACACATTGGCTCCCATAAAGGAAAAAAAGGAACTAGCGCTAGGATATGCGCTTTGGTGCCTTTCTCTCGTTGGCATCTGCGGTGTGCAGCGGATGTATCTCGGGCAGGTTGGTCTTGGGATTGTCCTGCTGTTTACCTTCGGTTTATGCGGCGTGGCCCAGCTTCTGGATCTGCTTCTCCTGCCTGACGCTGTGAAGCAGGCTAATCAGCGCCTTGGTTTTTCCGGTTCCGAGGCGGCAACACCGATCCCGCCATCGCAGTCGATTCCGACCTCGCGGGCGCCTCAGGTCAAAGTTGCTTTGGTCAACTCGGCTGATGACGATGAGCTCGATCAGTTGCTTCGCCAGGCCGAGAAGTCCGTCAGTCGTACTGAAGATCTCATCGAAGAGGGTTAGCCATGGACGCTGATAAGCTTATTGACTCAATCAAGTTTTTGTTGAAGAGTGTTCGCCAGCTCAGCGATCGATTTGTTGAAGCTACAGAAGGCAACAAACGCACTTTTGAAAGAGTTTTTGGGGATGTTGGTGATCTGGCAGAACGGATTGAAAAGCTCGAGGTCGAACTCCAAAATCTGCGTGATCAGGAGCTGATCGCGGCTGATGGCAACCGGCGCGCACCCGAGCTCCCCGTGCGTGCTGATCAGCAGGATCTGCTGATCCCGGCCCTCAACCTGCCGTTCGATGCGTTGCTTGACGTCTACCGCAACACGCCGGCTCTGTTGCAGCCGTTCGCCCGCGCCTGCAGCGTGAGTGGGCGCACTCTCAGCGGCTCCATCCCCGAGGTGGAGCTGGAGGTGTTCGCCCAGGGAACCACCTGGATCATCGAAACCCAAGATGGTGACTGGGTGCTGCTTCCTCGCCCAGGAATGCTGCAGCGGCAGACGCAAGTGGAGAGTCTGGGGCGTTTCTTTGAGCTTGAGGTGGAATCGCCATTACCTGCCGAGCTGGAGCTGCTCAGGCTCGGCATGGCTACGGTGGTGGAGCATGGCCGTCGCTGGTACCTCAAGGAGAAGGGTGCGATCGGCGTTCACTCCGATCCCCTTCAGCGCGGCCTGGAGCAGCGTATCCGCCTGCTGGAGCAAAAGCTTTCCGGCTGAGCGTCGATCACCAGAACTTCAGGAGCGACTTTTGATCACACTTATGAATTCTGTATTAGTCACCTGAGCCTGTCCCATAGGTTCAGTTCTGACGGTGAAGCTGCGGGTTTCTCGTTGCGTCGTGCCATCTCTGTAGACGAAGGTCATGATCCCATTGAGGTTCACGTAGGAACCGCTGGTTCCGCTGGTCTGTAAGTCAGAGACCGTCACACGGACAAACTGATCAAAGAATTCCGGGCTGTGGAGGGATTCAGCACCAACTGCCATCAGACGACGAGCCATCACTTCATCACCATCTGACCTGGCTGTGATCCAGTCGTTCACCGTTGAGATCGCTTGGTCGGTAGCAGAGAATAAAGCTGATTCATTGTTTTCCACTGCCATTGGAGCGGGAGCAATTTCGCTCTTGGTCGTGGCAGGCTGGTCGGTCGCTTGGGGTTGATTGGTAGCGGTTGGTGGCCTCTGCAACACGATTGCCCCCAGACCCAGCACAATCACCCCGAGAGGGAACATGATGATTAGCAGCAGCAGGGCCTGCTGGTTAGTGAAGCCCTGCTTACAGTAACCACAGCTGCTGCGTTGCTTGCCTGATATCACTGGGAGGTGCAGCACGGGGTGAAGTTCAGGGCGTGGCGATCTTGCCCATGGTCTCCACCCTCCAGCGTTTTCCGGAGTTTGCCAGAAGTGCCGGTTCAATCAGCTGGGGTTGGGCAATGGTCTGCTGCTCGTAGTGGAACAGCCCCTTGGCCGGTTGTGCTGCAGCGAAGCCCTTGAGGGTGCGATCCGTGGGGAACAGCCAGTGCTGCCCTTGGAGTGACACCAGCCAGTAGCTTCCGCCTCCGGGCACCTCCTCCAGTTCCGTTGCGATCGCACGGCCCATCGCCAGAGCATTTTCCGACTCGCTGGTAATGTTCAGCTCCGCAGTGGAGGCTTCGCGCAGTGGCTGGCGATCGCCCACATTCAGGCTGTTGATCAGGCCCGTCTTACTGACCGGTGCCGGGCCTGAGGGTGGGGCTGGGGGTGGAGCTGGGGCTGGGGGTGGGGCTGGGACAGGCCACCCGATGGTCTGGGATGGCTGAGGTTCAGCCGGTGTCGGTTTTGGGGCCGGTGCGGCCATCACCTGGCTCCGGTTGACTACGCGCTCCTGCTCCATCTGCACTTCCACGCCACCGATCCGCGTCAGCAGGTTCTGGCTTCTGCGGCTCAGTTCCAGCAGCCCTTCGCGCTGCTTCGTCACGCGGTCGAAGGCCATGATCGCAAGCATTAGGGCAATCAGGCTGCTGCCGCCGGCTAGCCAGAGCGGCCAGGCGATGCCGAGGAGGCTCGGTTCATCGTTGGCTTTCAAACGTCCTTCAAGCTCGGTGACCTTGCTCTCAAGCTCAACCATCCGAGCATCCTTTGACGTCGAATCAGCGTTCGGAAGGGGTTTAGCTGTTTGATTCTTCTCCGGTGCCCCATCGAGATTCTCCAGAGGAACTGCCGCTCTGTACTTACCGGCTGAACGATCATCCATGGCCCTGAGAGGGGCCAGGGGCGTGGCTGCCATCAGCGCAAGGCTGAGCAGCAGCGGCTGGAGTGCATTCAGGTTGGCTGTTCTCATGGCGGGTGCTTTCAGAATCGCTCGGCCCAGATCCGGCCCAGGGTGTTGGTGAGAGCCCGCAGGCCCAGAATGAACCCGGGCTCGGGTTCAAGATCGCTCGCTTCTTGGCCCACCTTCGCCAGGCACAGGGAGCGCACTTCCGTCTCCACTTCGCCCCAAAGAGTTTCGAGGTCGCAGAGCTGACGGATCGGCAGCAGGCTGCGGATCCGCAGTTCGGCGATAATGGCGTCGTAGTGATCCACAAAGGCACGCAGGGCGTCAAGATCGGACAGCTCGTAGCGCTCGATCCGCGACATCGTGTGCGGCAACTTCACACGGTCACCGGCATTGAAGCTGAGGTCATTCACCACCAGCCGTGCACCGCAGATCATCACGTCATCCCGCGGGTCGAAATCGCCGGTCAGATTCACGCCGGAGCTGATCAGGCCGCAGGCTGTTTCATCCTTGTAGGCATCCGAGAGGGTGGTGGAGGCGTTGCCCGCTTCGCAACCGGAGGCCTTGATCTGCAGCATCTCCAACAGGCGATCCGGATCGCCGCCCTTCTGAAAGCTGGAGCTGGCATCGGTCCAGTTGATCAGCCTGCCGCCGTTGCCACCCAGGTACACCGGGGTGGGGGTCCTGCGGCTGAGCTTTCCCTCCTCGCGCAGCACCTTTTGCACCTGGCCGAGGTAGTGATAGATGCCGCCGAAGCTCACCGCCAGCAGGCTCAGGAACTGCTGCAGCGGTTGCTGCAGTGATGACTTCTGGTTGACAAGCATGTCGAGTCGTCCGGCGAGCAGTTCGTCGGAGCCATAACGCATGATGTTGTCAAGTCGGCTGGTGAAGTTCCGGTCCTGCCGGGCCCTTGCTTCATCGTCGCTGATGTCGTTTGTCAGGCTGGGCGGGAAAAGTGACTTGAGGAACGAAGGCTTGCGGCGCAGCAGCTGCGAGCTGATGTGGCGTCCTGCGAAGGGAACCGACACCTGGTGGATAAGCCGGTTGTCCTGCCAGAGCGAGATGTCTGTCGTGCCACCGCCCACGTCCAGGCAGGAGGTGTGCACCATCTGACGGTTCTGGAAGTTGCCGAAATAACTAGCAAAGGCCACGGCTTCCGTCTTCAGACCGCCGCCACCGGCTTTGTTGTCGAGCGCATGGCTCAGGCCGGTCAGATCGTTGAGATCGGCACACAGTTCCACCCACACACGCCGGTAACGGGCCAATTCATTGGGAGAAAAAGCGCTCGGGTATGACACCGACCATTGCAGCTCCCGGGCACCGTTGGCTGCTGCGTTGGCGCTGATCAGGAGAGCCAGCTCCTTGAGGAACGGCTTTTGGTACTGCATCTGCTCCCACTTGAAGCCGGTACGCAGCTCGGCCCCGCCGAACTCGCCAGGGCTGGGCACCCGCAGGCGGGCCTCGTGGAAGAGCTCGGGCACCTGACCGAGCACCTCCTGCCACCCGCGCAGGCTGATCGCCGTTGCTGTGGGGGGATTGCCGCCGTTCTCGGCATTGGGCAGCATCTCCTCAGGCACGAAGTACTGATTAAGCAGGCGCTGACGTTCCTCCTTTTGCGACAGGGTGAGCGAGATCATCCGGGTGTCGAGATGGCGTCGCTGGGGTCCACTGCCCTCATCGATGAAGAAATTGCTGAAAGAGGTGCCGAAGTCAATTCCTACCCTCCACTGGGTACCCATGTCGGAGCTGGTGGCTGGTGGCGTCACAGGCAGCAAGCCCCGGTCCTGCCCGCGCTCGCTCAGCCGCACAAGATCCGGGAAGTGACGGCTCGTGAAGTACTTAACCACCTGTTGGCCATCCCGCCCGAGCTTGCGGTCGTAGTCGGCGAAACCATCCACGGTCAGCGCCGTCGGACTGTCTTCGCAGAATAGGTAGTAGAGACTCCAGCGCTCATCGCTCACATACGGCCAGAGCGTGATCACCGGTAGATCCTCCGCCACCAGGTTCTGCTCCTTGAGCGGATAGGTGCGGGAAATCGTGTAGCCATCACGCTGGCCCTGAAGGGGCAGCGTGAGGCGGATCTCCAGTTCGCTCCTCACGCTTGACTGCATCACCCGCAGCTGGCAGCGCTCTTGCAGTTCGCGGCTACTGAACAGGCGTCGGATCTCCGGCCGCAGCGGCAGCAGGGGTGTCACCGCCTTGCCGTTCACCTGCGGTATACCGTCCAGTCGACTCGGCAGCCAGGAGTGCATCAGGGCCTGTTCACCGGCCACCAAGTAGAGCTCGTCGAGGAAGATCTGATCCGGCGTGAGCACGGAGATCTCCTGTCCGTACTGCCGCTCAAGCTGCTGCGGATCGAAGCCAATTGACTCAAGCGTGGCGGATTTGTGGAGGCAGATATCGGCCGCACTGATGCCGAGCTTGTTCGGCATGTCGGGATCCACCAGCACCACTGGCTGGCTGGTGGGGGTGTCAGCCAGGGGGACCTTGAGCCGGTCACCCAGATCGAGGGTGGCCTGGCCGGCGCTGACGCCACCCTTGGCCGGCCGTGAGAGCAGGGCCAGTGCCACTGGGTTGGCGGGCAGGTTGGCCACCCGACCGCTGTCGGAGAGGGTCGGCGTATTGAGGCGACCGCCATTGAGCCGGCTGATAAAGAGATCAAGCACCTCTGCCATCTGCCCTGCCGTGGTCTGGCTCTGGAGGTCTTGCGCATTCAGCATCCCGTTTTTAACGTGGCTAAACCAGTCGGCCAGGGCCTGGCGCTGGGGAGCCCCCAGGAACTCCACCGGACTGCTGAAGCGTCCCTTTCCAGTCCAGCCCATACCCTGAATCGGTTGGGGCAGATGCACGGCTGGGCAGAAGAGTGTGCTGGGTGAGCTGAAGCCCACCACCGATCCCTGCAGCGTGAAGACGTAGACGACTTCCCAGGGATTGCGACCATCGGGATGCCGTGACAGTGCCGTGCTGCCATCGGGGAGGGAGCTGGCCAGGCTGCGGGAAAAGGAGCCCACCACATCGTCCTGCAGATCCGCATGCTCTAGCAGCGCCACACGCTGCGCATCCATGCGTAGACCGAACATCTCCCAGAGGCCTAGGCAGGCCATGCCACCGAACAGCTCCACGAGCAGCGAGTCGCGGGTGGGGTAGCGCGAATTCAGGACTGCCTGCTCGAACTGAAGCGCCCGTGACCAGGGGGATGGGAGCGAATTCACCCGGGTGGTCGACACCTCGTAAACCAGGCTCTTGGCGATCGTGCCCAGGCTCTGCTGATCGCGGCCCTGCCACTCTCCAGCCTGGGCTCCGCCAGCCAGCGGTGGGTCTGTCTTGGGAAACCAGGGGATCTGAACGATGTCTTGCGATTGGGATGAGGTCATGGCTGTCGTCGTGGAGGGTCGGTCGATGTCGTCAGGATTCAGACCACCTGGGTCCAGAGGCAATCCGCCAGGCCTGCCATGCCGCGGTGTGGGATCTCCTCCGAGCTGAGTGCGTCCATGCGCACCTTGATGGCCTCCACTGTGTCGGCCGATTCCGCCCGTCTCGGTCGCGCCTTGCCCTGCACCACCCGGCTGAGATTGTTCTCAAAGCGGTCGCTGGGGGCCAGCAGGTGTGCAGTCATCAGCTCCTGTCGGAAACCGCTGCCGAGGTTGCTGGTGATCTGATTCAGCCACTGCAGCAGGGTGTCGCAGTACTGATCGATGGCGCTCTGAACAGTCAGCTGCTCCTTGTCGCGAATGCCGGGTCGCCCACCTCTGCTTGCAATGGCTCCGGCCGGATGGAAGAAGCGTCGCGCCCAAGGGGCGCCGCTCACGAACGTGCGCATCGGCACCTTCTGGGCGTCGTTGATCTCACGGCTGATGTTGTTACGCCAAGCCACCGCGAAGCGGGCCCCGCGCGCCAGCCCCTCACCAACCTCTTCATCATCGGGCAGGTCCTCCCAGCCCACGCTCTGCTGCTCCGAGCGACTCAGCACATAGGCGTAACCACCACTGGAGCCGCCGGGATGACGAACACCCAGGGCGGCAAGTAACTCCACCAGATGGGCAGCGTTCGACTGGGAGGTGCCGCCGATGCTGAAGCCATAGCGGGCCTTGATGTCACTTCCTACCAGATATACGCGGTCAAAGCAGGCCCTGCCACTGGTGCGCAGGTATTGCAGGGCGGCGTCGGTGTTGAGCTGGAAGTTGCGCGACTCGGCATGCACGCCGGTGTCTTCATCGGCCATACCCTCGAAATCGAAGTAGGGCAGCAGCAGCGAGGCCTGCACCTGAATGCTGGTGAGCCCCTGACGCTTCAGCCAGTTCTTGAGAAGCTGGCCCAATGTTGGGACACCGGAGGCTCCGGTGCCACCGAACACGCTGCCGAAGAGGTGGATCACAGGGGGATCTTCACTGCCTGCCGCTGTCTGAATGTCGCTGAGCATCTGCTGCCACTGGCCAACTTGGGCCTCTTTATCGAGGCTGATGCGGCTCATAACGGCCGAGCCGATCGGCGGGCGCCCGCGGAAGCCCACCTCCAGGTCGGCGCTCTGCTCTTCCGGCGGGAAAAGGCAGTCGAACAAAGCGGCCACCCCTGGGGCCTGGGTGCGCAGCACAGCCTTGGGGAAAACCTGATCGAGGCTGATTGCTCCCGTGGAAGTGGTCAGCGGACTCCACTGGCCGTAGTCCCTCAGTTCCGCGCGGGCGAAGCGGTCGCTGTTCCGACCTACGGCTCGCCGCATCGCCCCGTACCGGTTGATCGCGGTCTGAGCACGCACAAGAAGAGCGCTCTGCTGGTCCGGCTCCACCAAAAACGCACCGAGCCGGACGGGATTGCCGTCTTGATCGGCGAGCAGGCCGCAGGCATGAAGGTGAATCAGGGCTTCGATGCATTTTGCGCCGGTACCTCCGACGCCGATCGCGAAAATCTGTTTCATCTCAACGGCTCCCGAGCAGGGTGACGGCGCCTGGCACTACTAGGCGGAAGGTGCGTGGTGAGGCGAGCAAGGTGGGCAGCCAGAAGAGGAGGATCACGTCCAGCAGGACGAATCCCATCAGCAGAATCCAGCCGCCGGCGGGAACGGGATAGAAATTGTTGGCGGCGCCCTCGATCGGGCTGGTGCCCGAGACCTGCCACTGGAAGATCGTGAACCAGCCGAGGCAGAGCCAGCCGAACACGGTCAGTAGAACGGCGGCGAGCCACCACATCGGCTGCATCTGACGGGTCTGGGCCGAGCTACTGGGCCGTGACGACCAGGTAACCCCGATCCAGATCAGCAGGGCGGTGATGCATCCGGCCCAGAAAACGATAAAGGCCGGGCTGCTACCGGTCTGGAGATAGTCATCCAGCTTCAGGCCGGGGCCCACCAACAACCCAGGGAAGAGATTAAGAAAAATCCAGTTCTGGCCGAGAAAGATCCAAATCACGCCTACAGCCACGCAGGCCGCGAGCAGGACCCATTGCAGATTTCGCATAATTCTGTTGTTATTTCATTGGCTGAAAGCCAGACACAACGATGCTGCGGGAGTCGCTCCCGGGGCCACCATAAGCTTGCTCAGGCTAGTCAACATAAGCAACAGCCCATCGGTTTGATCGTGGGCCCTCTCCTCCGCAGGACTCCACCGGTTCCAGCTCAGCCACCAGGCTTCCGGCAATTGCCCGCGAGGCACAAAGGCACGCACAGCTTTGGATGGTGAAGTGTCGGGAATCCGAATCGTTACGCTCAGTTCCTGGTCGTTCATCTGAAAGCCTTTCACGCTCAGACCATTCAGCCCAGAACTGCCTCCTGGCAGGGCAATCGCTTCAAGACGCACAAGAGCGAGATCGGGTTTCTCTTGTCCTGATGGGAGGCTTCTGCTGCTGCTTAGGGTGACGCCTTCGGCCTTGGGGTACAGCTTGGCGAATTGATAGTGGTCTTCACCCGCCGGGCTGTAGGTCGTGCCGGCCAGGCGGACCGGCAGTCCGCCGCTGATCGCATCCGCGGGGGTGCCAGACACGCTGTTCGCCGTGAGGGTCGGCGCATTCGCCTGCTCATCAAGGAAGGTGAGCTGCATGGCATCGGTGGCCACGCCCGCCAGGGCCGCTTTGGTCTTCACATCCGTGAGCAAGCCGTGCAGCTGGGTGCGGGGCCCTGTGGCGAGAAGATACACCGGCCGTTTCGCTTCGCCGGTGTGAATCACAGCGCCCTGGCTGTCGTAAACCATACCGTTGAAGGGCAACCGAACCGCTAGCACTCCGATCACGGCGCCTTGATCCGCGTGGGGTCTGATCGATGCCACAAGTTTGGCAATGTCACCGTCGTTGACCTCTAGGTCGCTGATCGCGATCCTTAGTGGTGCTTTCCCCTTGCTCAGCCCTGGGGCGTTCCAGAGCGCTTCCAGGCTCGAGCTCACCGGCCTGAACGCTCCGCATCCTTCGAAGAAGCAGGGATCCGCCGCCTCCAGCGCATCGCTAAAGGGTTTGCTCTCACCACCACCAGCCCTTTGGGCCTGCACAGGGAGTCCGTTGGCCGCCGCCGCCAGGGTCACGCCCTTGATCAGTCCCTTCCAGGCGCTGGCGGCCTGCGCCGATCCTGTCAGCCCCAGCATCGATCCGCTGCCGTCGATAGCGAGATCAAGGCTGGCGGCAGCGGGCAGGGCATCCCACTGCTTGTGCTGGGCTGGAGTCGGTGCTGGGTTGCCGGTCACACAGGCCGGAAGCTGTGCCCTGCTGCAACCGGTAATCAACACAGCCACTGCCGCTGCCATGAACTCCCCGGGTCGTTGACGGGATCGAGAGCAGTGCAACTGGGATGTGCGGGCAGGACTCGCAACTTTACTCGGCATAGGAGATGCCGTCAGATGTCATCTCCTTTGGCCCGGTTCACCAAAGTGAACATGCCACCGATCACCAATACGAGCAGTGCCCCCAGGCCAAGACCGAGCACCGGCAAAAATGAGGAGGGTGCTGCAGGTTTGAGCGGTTGTTTCTGTGTGCTGGGCTGCTGGGGTGCAGCTGAGGACTGAGCCGGAGACTGGGGTTGGTTGGCGGCATACTCACCGGATCGCCGGAATCCCTGCAGATAGCCCTCCTGGAAGGACTGACGATGTTCTACGGGCGTGCCATGGTGATCATGGTGGTACATCTCGTGGTCGCCAACTGCTGCGAAGGTGGCACGCGCCTCGTCGAGATCACCCGGCTCCAGCAGCCCTTTCTGCAGCACGTAGCGAGCGACGCCGCCAGCAAAGCGATCAGCTTCCAGTTACCCCTCTTTCCCCTGGGGATGTCGATCCATGTTACTGAGGTAGGCGCGGCCAAATTCGTGGGCGAGTACTGAAAGGGCGCCGAAATCGCCATAGCGGGCCGCCACCTGATCACCCAGCAAGGTCTCCAGATATACGGCAGGGCTGATTCAAAGTCTTAACTCGAGCTTGTTTCTGGCTTTCTCGTCGCCATCGCCAGTAGCGCCGTGATGTCGTGAGTTACGGCCTGCATCCCTGCTCGGATTGACTGATACCCAGCCAGTCGGAGCAGGTTGAGGGCTGCCGTCCGCAGAGTCGCCATCGCTCCGGCCCCGTTGCCCCGGTAGCGATGGGCGTCCTCGTGGAGCTGGGTGCCTGTGATCCAGTGCCAGCCCTCAATGCTCCAGCGGTCGCGCACCAGTTGCAGCAGCGCTTCTGGGGTGGTTCGCAGGCTGGTGAGAAACAGATGGGTGGCCTGGAAGATCTTGCCGTCGCGAATGCCGACGGCGATCACTTCCACGATCCAGCTGGTGCCGCTCCAGGCCTGGCGGATGTGCTCCGGTGCCTGTCTGGCGCGGAGCGTCCAGGTGATGGCACGACCATGACCCTCCTCGAAAACACTTGCCTCAACAGGGATGTGGCGTTTCCCCTGGAACTGG
The DNA here is from genome assembly GCF_024345995.1 of Synechococcus sp. Cruz-7E5. Lineage (GTDB taxonomy): Bacteria > Cyanobacteriota > Cyanobacteriia > PCC-6307 > Cyanobiaceae > Regnicoccus_A. The sequence continues at coordinate 108,381 of NZ_JAGQCE010000008.1, read as the reverse complement.
CATCGGATCTGGCGATGCAGGGTCTCTTGGTTCCCCTTGACGGTCAGGAGGAAGTCGGCCCCCTGCTCCTTGAGCTGCTGAAAAACGGCTTCTGGGTGTGGAGCGCGTCGGCCTGGATCAGCACACCGTTCAGGTCAAGCTCGCCGAGCAGTTGCCGGAGCACCGCCCGCTCGTGGTTCTCACCGGTGGCATAGCAGGCCTGGCTGATGGCCACTCCCAAGGCGGCCGAGTACAGCGTCACCTGGGCAATGAACGCCGAGCCGCCACCAGGCGTGGGCTCAATCGAGCCACGCAGCGTTTTGCCAACCGCTTCGCGGAAGCCAAGGGCTACACACACAAGCTGATCTAGATCCACTGCACCACCTAGGATCTGGGCGATCGTCCAGTCACGGATCGCCGCGCAGAGTGCCTCCACATCCACCTGCAGGAAGAAGTAGCGGAAAGCCGAATCCGATGGGGGCCGCCGCAGTTCAAGCCCAAGCGACTTGGTGAGCGCGGCGTGATGACGGCGAGCAAACCGCTCCAGATCCCGCAGGCTCTGGCAACCGCTCAGGATCCCGAGCACCGCCACCAGCAGCAGATACCAAGCCGGAATGCGGACCCCACGCCGCATGCGGGCATCCGGTATCGCCTGCAGGTAACTGATCAGGTCAAGATCGGTTGCGGCAGAGGCGGTTTCGGGCACAGGGAGGAGGCGATACCACCGACCAAAGCCCATGCCGGCAGCTCAGGCCAGAGCAGCTGTGACACACTTTGAATCAGCCCTGAGGTAAACGGGGTGATCGCCAGGGCAGCAGGCGGGAGCGTCCATTCATGAATTCGGGCAGGCTCTTGAAAAAGCCTTCCCTTGATAGAAGAACAGACGTGGTGCAGCGATGCTCTTCCCTCTCGGCAGGTTGAGGATGCAGTCCCTGAGCAGGTCCTCAACGGCCCCGGCATGACCTCAGTCCCAGGCTGCATGCGCGGCTTCCCGATGCATTTTCTGCATCAGGAAGCCTGCGCTCTGTGCAGTCAGCGCAGCCACGCATTCCGAAGGTCCCGTAGCTCTGGATATCTTCTGTCGCTTCGGATTAAAGTCTGAAGCGGTTGAAACCTCGTCCATGTCTGCTTCCCCTCACGCCTTTGAGGCGGGCCGAGCCTTTCGTGATGGATGGAATGGATTCAACCGCAACGCTGGCACGCTGGTCGGCTTCACTGTGCTGGCGGCCGTTGTGCTCGGCCTTCTCCAGGGGCTTCAATATGGCCTGATCTCCGCTGGCACCAACAACCCGGATTCCCTCATGGGCATCTCCGTTCTGCTGTTCGGTATCGCGCTACTTCAAGCTATTTTAGGTCTTGTTTTTTCGATCGCACTTCTGGATGGGGGCCTCCAGTCGGTGCGTGGTCGTACACTGGCCTTCACGGAACTATTCACCAAGGTGGCCGAGGTCCCAAACTTGATCGGCCTGCATCTCTTTGGAAGTCTGGCTATTGTGTTAGGCCTGCTGGCATTCATGGTCCCTGGGGTTTATCTGGCGGTGTCCTACGTCTTTGCAGGTATGGCCTTGGTGGACCGCCCCCAGTCCTTTGTGGATGCCCTCAACAGCAGCCGCCGACTGGTGACGCCCCATTGGTTTGACGTGACCCTGTTCCTGCTGGCCGTCTTCGGTGTGGTGGTGCTCGGGTACCTCGCCTGCCTGGTCGGAGGCTTTGTCAGTGTCCCCGTTGGCTTTTGCATGGTGGCAGCTGGCTATCAGCAGCTGCTGTCCCTCAGTGGCCAGGTCGCTCCGTCTGCGGAGCAGGACTCTTGAAAGAATCCAGTCGCGGTTTCACCAATCAGCAGGCCCTTCTGGTTTTGCTGATCTGCTTCCCGGTCGGACTCATTGCCCTAGGAGTCGTGGTGATCCTGCTCCAGCGTCCGACTCCCCGGATGGCCCAATCGCAGCAGACCCCCAGTCAGGAGCAGCTGTCAGATCGCAGCACCACGATCAAGCCCCTGCCGAGCGCCAAACCACCGGCTGGCCAGCAGTCAGACCAGCAGTCAGACGTCCAGTCAGACGTCGAGTCAGGACAACAGTCAGGCCTCAATCAGCTTGAGGCCAGGGCAATCGTGGAGCAGTGGCTGACTGTGAAGTCTCAGATCTTCGCCCCTCCTTTCAACGCCGATCTTGCCGATCAGGTGGTGGCGGCCGGCCCTCTCTGGACTGATATCACGAAAACGGATGGCTCGATTCAGTGGCTTAAAAATAACAATAGCTATTACTCATACACAACTATCAAGGTGAACGAAGTCATCAGCTTCCTGCCTTCACCCTCTATGCCGTCGATCGTCGTATCGGTGACTGAGGCTTCCATCCTCCATTCGCCGAACGGGAATAAAGCGTCTTCGAACACTAATAACTGGCTATACACCCTCAGGGAAGAGGGCGGCCGCTGGAAGATCTGGGACTACCGCAAGCAGTAGATGAACCCAATGCCCCTTTGGTTTACTCTCTGTGGTCTGCTCGCGCTGAGCGGCTGCTCATCACTGCCGCTCCGTTTTCCCTGGCAGTCAAAAGACATCCGGAACCAATCCGGGAACACACAACCGTTTGACCAGAAGGATTCCAAGGCTCCGTCAATCAGCGCTAAAAATGGAGGAAATCAGGGTCTACCCGTTTTGATTGAGTTGGCAGATTCAGGTCTGCAACCAGTTGGGAAACAAGCGCGGACCAGTTGTGCTAAGAGCCTGGCCTTGCCACTCGAGCAGGCGGCGCTCGCCCATCCGAGCAACTTCGGTAAACGGGAGAAGCGGGATGGTTGGGGGCGCCCCTTGAATTCCATCCCCCAGCTCATCGTGCTCCATGAGACGGTAATCAGCGGGCCACAGACAGTTGCTTTCTTCCAGACTAACCACCCTGAAGATGATCAGCAGGCCAGTTATCACCTCCTCATCGACCGTGACGGCAGCAGGCTGCGCATTGTTCCTGATGAGAAGCGGGCATACGGCTCCGGGATGTCGGCCTTCGGCGATGCCACGCAGCGCACCAAGCCCTCGAGCGTTGGATCCATCAACAACATTGCCCTCCATGTCAGCCTAGTTTCTCCATCGGACGGTCGTGATGATCGAGACGGTCATTCCGGCTATACTGAAGCTCAGTACAAATCCCTCGCCGGACAGGTGCTGCTTTGGCAGGCTGGCTTTGGGATCCCAATGACCCGGGTCACTACCCATGCCGCCGTGGACCGCAGCCACAGCCGCTATGACCCACGCAGTTTCCGCTGGGATCGTTTCGATCCGCACTATCGCGCCGCTGCCGCAGTCTGCGGATTCCCCCAGTTCGACAATCAGCAGGCGGGGCTATGAGCAAGTCGGATCAGCACTTGCAAGACATCCGCTCCACTGCAGAAGAGGCAGAACTTTTGCAGGAGGGTCTAAAGTCGGCTCAGCCGGCTCACCCACGTATCCTGAGTGGGCCCAACTCGCACTCCATCCGTACACAAGGATGGGAGCTGTCTCGGCGAAGGATCAAGAACACCCTGCCGTTGTTCTGCTGATCCTTCCCATCCTGCTCAGCCCCGTGATCCTGCTGGACGTTCATCAGAACGGTGAAGGACGGTTTTCCTCGTCGTCATCTACCGCTTCCCTTGGGTACTCCGCCGATTGCGCATCGAAAAGGTAATTCGTTGGGCGCTGGTGGCCGGTGCTCGGGGAAGCGTATCGATCTTTCTGTCAACAGTTCGAAGTCGTTACTGCGGTGACGCCTACATCAATGCACAATGGAGGAAGCTACCAGCAAATTTTTCCGGTTGTGTCAGCGGCGCTTGCTGGGGGGATGACTCAGACCAGAGGCTTGAAGGCAAAGGTTCTACCAGGGAGGCTGAGGCGCACATCGCCATCGTCATCCACGCTCCAGTTGCCCGTATAGCGCCGTCCCCGGAAGATTACCTCTACTTCATTGTTGTCCCAGAGCACTACTGATCGGTTCACGCCTGACGCTGAGCGCATGGGCGGCTTCTGAGGCCGTGCCGGGGCCGCCGCCTCCGCAGACCACCACCACATCAGCGCTGAGCACGTTGATCACGTTGCGGGCCTTGCCCATGCCGGTGAACAGGGCCAGATCCAGTTCCGCGGTGCTCAGCCTGTCGTCACCGTTCCCTTCATCGGGCAGCACCCCCACCACCAGGTGCCCCTCCACTCGCGCCGCGCCGCGGCTTGCCGCTGCCATCACCTCCGCGGGTCGGCCACCGGTAAGCAGCACCCAACCCCGGGCGCTGATGCACTCCCCCAGCTCCTCGGCCAGGGCCACAGCCTCAGCGGAGGCGCCCTCTCCGGCGCCCATCACGCCCACCACCGTTCGTCGGTTGCTCATGCCACCTCCGGGCACCAGCCCCGCTGGCGCGTCATGTCGTCGGTCCAACCCTGGCAGCGGTGAGTGAGGTGCTCTCCCTGAGCCAGCAGGCCCTGGTGCAGTTGGCAGGTGAGCAGCGGGATGCAGTTCACACCGGCTTGGTGGCGGAACCAATGGCAGGTCATGCACACTTTGCGGCTGCGGGTGGGCAACAGGACCCCTTCATCCAGATAGGGCCACTCCTCGATCTCCTCCTGCTGATCGCCGGAAGTCCGAGAACGGGGCGGCAAGCGGGAGACCATCAGAGCACGGGATGCATACGCATGTACTAGCACTGATCAAGGTCGTCGCGCTGCTGCACTCGGCGCCCGTTCAGCTGGCGCCGGGGTGGCGCAGTGTCCGCCGCGGGCAAGGGCTACGCGAGCCGGCTACGCCGGCCCATGCCTGCGCTGCGGCCTGATCCGCGTCCGTCGCCTGGCCCCGCCATGGTCCTCACCTCTCACTCCTTCTCCGCTGGAGATCCGGTCGCTCTTGCCGATGCCTTCCGGGTTCGGCTGATGGGGATGCTGCGCTCCTATCGCGATCGGCCCATCCCTCGCGCCTGGATTGATGTTCCCTATGGCGAAGAAGAGATCACCCTGCTGGAAGAGGAGCTCCTGCCTGTGCTCAATCAGGTGCTTGCCCGCATCAACGAGATCGATGCCGAGCTGGAGAACCGGCATGAGCCGGGCGAGGCGGCATAGGGCCCCGGGCGGCCTGCGGCGGCTGGTGCCGCAGGCCCGTAAACCAGGGAACACTCAGAGCGTCACAGCCCGAGGCGACCATGCACACCATCGACTGGATCGAGACCGGCAAGCGTCAGATCCGCCGCCAGATCCTCTACCTGGCGCTCAACGTGGTGGTGTGGGCCATGCCGCCAGAAGACGAGCAGATCGCCTGGGGCGACGGCAATCTGGAGGCGATGGACAGGTGATCGGCAGTGTCATTGGGACGGTTGTGGCTCACGCTGTCCGGCTCAGCCGCCAGGGTCACCCAGCTGAGGGCCTGGTTCCGCAAGGAGACAGCAACGATGGCCTGCGGCCGTCTGATCCTCTTGGCCGGTCCCGCGCCTTGAACCTGGCGCGCGCGTGCCCCTCCTGATCCTCGGGAGCAGCAAGCCAACGCGGCAGCTGCAGCAAAGGCGGTGACGTTCCGGCCTGGCCACGGCGAGCAGAACCCGGAAGCTGCACCGGTCTGCTCGGTACGGCAAGGGCTACGCGAGGCGGCGCCGCTGCGCTCCACCGCCCCTTGCCTTCCCTGCGCGGGCCGTGCGGCGGAATCGGGTTCCTCGCCGTTCTGGCCATGGCCTCACTTCAAGCCCCCACCTGCGAAATCCGCCGCGTCGTCGTCCACTTCTATCCCGAGGGGATCAAGGGCGGCGGCCACCCCTTTGAGCAGCAGTTCTTCGGGAGGCGCGGCAAGCCGGTCAAGAAGATGCGCTTCGTGCCCGCCGAGAAGGCCTTCGCGATCGCCCGCTCCCTGCAGGGCACCAGGGGCTGCACCGTCTCGGTGATCTGAGCATCAGGGCCGCTGCGGCGGCCTTTTTTCTGCTCGCCACCAGCCCAGCAATCACCGCGACGGGCGGCGGGGAGGTAGCAGCGGGGAGGTGGCGGCGGCGGCCCGCTTCAGCCTGCGCGGCGGCGCAAGGGCTGACGCAAGGCGGCTCCACGGCGTTTCGCCACCCCTTGCCCGCGCCGCGCTGACGCTTCCGGTCCTTCGCCTCATCACCATGGCGTCCAATCCCGTTCTGTTCGATCACTCCCAAGCCGGTATCCGCTGGCGCGTGATCCAGCGCCTTGATCTGGCGCCAACAGGCACGATCGAGTTCGAGAAGTTCGGCAAACGGGGCTGCCTGCTGCACCTGATCACGGTCTTTGATGCCGCCAGGCATCACGACACGGATGGCAGCCAGTGGCAGACAGGGCCTGGAATTCCGAAGTATCTGGCCCGTCAGGTCGCCGGCAAACTCCTCTGCGAAGCCGAGGCCCAGGCACAGCCCACAGCCAAGGGCGCCCGATCACCGGTATCCGATTCACGGCCATCAGCCGCCAATGGGAATGGAGCCAAAGTCAAGTCCCTCAGGATCCTGGATCACTAACGTGTTGGCGTGGTGGCTTCAGGCGATCTCGAAGATCTGACCAAGATTGTGCTTCTCAAGCAGGCGCCGGTGGGAGATACTTTCTTCGCAGGAGTAGCTTAGATCCTTGTCTCATCCGGGTTTCGATCGCTGACGAGGTCAATACCTGCCATCGATCGACTTATCAGGCTTCCCCTAGACTTGAGCATCAGATGTTCATGCTGAACATTTTGGGCCATGGCGCCTGTACAATTTATGCACGGACAGCTCACTTAAGTTACCTTAACACTCAGACTTGGTCACACACATTTACTCTAGGATTCATGGTTAGTCAATTCTGCAATGGATGCTGCCGTGGAAGAGCCTAGCAACGATGCACTATCGTTCGTAATTTCACTTACAGATGATGACTGGGGGAATGGCGAAGAAGGTTGGTATTGTGATGCCTTGAGGCTGCCTAGCGCCAGTGTATATGGCTTATACAATGGCCGCAGTCGGATTCCTGATGATTATTTCGACGTAGACAGCTCCTTGGCGCTAATCCGCTGGAAAGAGCCGCTATCTTCCAGGCCTGAGCGACTAAGGGCTAAGATTACCGTAAGGAAGTTGCCGGTGTCAGATAGATGGAAAACAGTAAGCGTGTGGCTGGGAGGAGGGGGTCTGGTGGGTCTTATTGCAGCATTTGCAGCCATTTTGGATTCTCAAGGCGCAGGGAAAGTTATTGACGCATTTACGTCTATATTACATCATCCAGAATATACCATCAAGGGGAGAATGTCAGGGAAAAGCCTTAGCAATGAGGCATTATTAACTAAATTCAGTCCAATTGTAATTCCCCCCGAGCCAGCATTGGTTGACCCAGATGGCAGATTTACCCTAACAAGAGTACAAATAAATCCATCTAACACTAAGACGTTAGCCCTCCTAATGCAAAGCGAAGATCCTTCCATACCCAGCAAAAAGGTTGTGCTATGCCTACAAGAAGACAAGCAGCAGTGCGGTGGGAATGCCTTGGGTCAGAATGCAATGAGAAGTGATCCGGACATAATAAAGGTTGACGCCGAGATTGACAACAGAGAAATAACAGTTAAAGAGCCTATTCAGCTTGAGCAGCCCACTACGGAGCCATACCCTTTCCCGCCATAGGTTAAGCCCTGAGCATCACTGAAGGTCTTATTGATCATTGCTCTTGACTAACCACAGTTATCAGAAGATCTCAGCCAAGCACATTTAGTTCATTGATTCCAGGGTCCAAGGAGACTCTCAATAGCAACTCCGCCCGCACTTCTATTCAATGATTCCAATGAAGAAGATTCTGCAGCTTAGTGTCACTCACTTTATCTCCACAGGCCTCCATTCACTTTGGATCGGTGGCGTCATTGTCCTTTTCAACACGCCATTATCAGCACAGGTTGTTCAAGGCCAGGTAATTAAAGGAGGCCGTCCAGTTAGAGGTGTACCCACAAGAATTCTAACCGTGGACGGCGCTGAGACCGTAGCAGGGCCGAGCTACACGAATTCCATGGGTTTATACTACTTTTCAAGCGTTAGAGCTGGCAAGTGGAAACTTAGAATTGATGGGCCAGACGGGGTGCGTCAGCAAGAAATTAATGTCAAGTCTCCGGCAACCAACATCCCGCCAATAGATATTGAGAATAGGTAGAACCTCTCTGGAGTCCAACCTTGCCGCCAGGGTGGCACTCGTATGCGGCATCGGGCAAGTCCTAAAGGGAATCAAGATGGTCTAGGTTCTTACAAGTTCGTGCGATATTAATGCATTACAAGGAAGGCGAAGAACAGGAACACCTCACCGCATAGACCAGAGGCTCAGAAATTGTACTTAGACGAAATCTCCCTGTAGCCTACTGAATAATTCGGGCCCCTTTGTGGCACAGTCTATATGCCCTTCCGAACAGAGATTAAAGCCATCTACATCCCACAAAATGATCCGAAATCAGAAGGCCGCCCTCGCTACATTGCTAAAACTGCCGAGATTTCCCAATTATGAGAACCATGCTGGATCGCTAGTGCCAGCCCTCCAGTTGGGAGAGTAGCGAACAGCCGCCTGAGCTGGAGGTGGTTCCACCGCTCGCGCCCGCACAGTTTGCATAGCCCCTCGTGGGGGACTTGGTACTCAGCCATCGTGCGGCCTGCGCTTCGCCTCTCGCGCCTGCTCGCGCTTCACTTCATCCGCTTGTTGAGGCTCCAGCGAGAGTTACCAATGAGGTGTCGTTTGATTGTCCAGATTTTGCAACATTGGCGAAGCCACCCGCCGGGAAAACGAGCCTCCTTTTAGGGGTATACCCCCCTCTTTTTAATGTTGCTCGTTTGTTGTTGCTTCGTTTTTGGGGGTTGGCAATTGATTGTTGATTGGATGTGAGTTGCCGACTGTTGGCTGCTTGGATCTGGGTTGTCGGTCGGTTGACGATTGGTTGGCTGTTCGCTGCACCGCCAGCCCCGCTCACCTTCGGTGCGTGCGGGACTGGCTCAGTGCTTGGTTGCGTTGACCGGCGCCACCGCTGATGCCGCAGTGCTGCGCACTGGTGCGGCCCTGCGCGGTTCGTGCGCCTGAGTGCGTGGGTCGGTTCGATCAGCGCGTGCGACGAACGAGTTCTGGGCAGTAGCGCGAGCGGATGCGCCGTGCGGAGGCCTTGGATGCAGCAGTGCCGAACTGCGGAGAGCTGCCGTTGCGGCGCCGCCTGACCCACGTTCCCTTGCGGATCAGGCGGCTGTCCTGGGGGTTGGCGCGGCGGACGGACACGATCGAGCCGTAGCCGCTCCTGGCTTTCGCCTTGGCGCGGCCGCGGGCCTGGACGTTACTGCCTGCCGTGACCACCGTGGCGGTGGAGCGGTTGCGCCAGAACACCAGCAAGAACGGCACGATCGCCGTGATCAGTGCGCCGCGCGAGCGGTCGGAGTGGTCTTGCGAACCGCCGCCAGGTACAGCTCGCTGCTGCTCATCGCCTGCAGGTTCACCGGATCATCACTGCCATCGAAGGAGCGATCCGGCATGGCGTTGGGGAAGGGCCCGCCGCGTTGCTGGAACAGGAAGCCAAGCACCGCATGGCCGCGTAGATCCTCGATCAGGTCAGCGGAGCTGACAGCGCCCTGCTCACCGATCAATGGATTGCCGTCGTGATCGATCGGCTCGAGCTGATCCCTGCCGGTCTTGTCCTTGGCCAGGCGGAACATGGTCCCGCACTGCGCCTTGAAGATCTCAAAGAACGAGCCCCGATCGTCACCGCCGACCCGGCCCTCGGCGTCGTGGAACAAGCGCTCAAGCAGCCGCTCCTTGCGCAGGTCGAGGATCTGCTGGCGGGCGTCGTCGCGCTCCTTCTCGACGGTGCGAACCCGGCGGGTGTGGGCATCGCTGAGCTGGGACTCCCGCTGCTGGATCTGACGTTCCAGCTCCTGCTTCTGCCGCTCGGTCTCCTGCAGGCGGGCGTACTCATCGGGGTTGATCTCCGAGAAGCGCGCCAGCTGGGTGCGCAGGGTGCGCAGTTCCTTCTCCAGCTGGTTGTTGCGGCGGCGCTCAGCCCGCAGTGGATCGGGGCCAGCAGCTGGAGCCACCGGCTGAGAGCTTTCAGCGGTCTCAGCGACGTCGTGATCGTCGTCATCGGGCGCCAGCTCGCTGGGGTCCAGCTCAAGGTCATCGGGTTCAGCCTCAGCCGACGCGGCGGGAGCGGCCGGCGCCGGCGACTGGTTGGGCTGCTGCTGCAGCTGGGGGAAGGTCTGGAGCTGGTGCAATTGGTCGAGGAAGGATTGAGGCATCACCCATCACGGCTGTGGTGCTGCAAGCGCCCCATCCGGGCTGCGCTCACTCCTTCTATTGCCATTGACCAGCCATCAAGGCGTGCTGGGCTCGGGCGTCAGATCCAAGTCCCAGGCGTTCTCTGCAACGGCAGAAGCGCGCCGCTCCGGCAGGTAGATCCAGGCGCCGAGCGGCAGCAGCGTGGACGGGCGGTAGGCGGGCACAAGCAGCGACTGGCCGGGATCCAGCAGGGAGGACGGACGGATCGCCAACACATCGAGCACCACGCCAACTGGCAGCGGATCGTGCTGCGGCCAGCGGTCGTAGTCGGGGTTGTAGTTGCGCAGGGTCGTGACGGTGGTGTCGTACTGCTCAGCGACTGTCTTGAGCGTGTCACCGAGAACGACCGTGTGGCCCTCATCACGCAGCAGCGATGGGTTGAGCTGGCGGAGGTAGTCAACGGTGGTGCCGTGGCGACCGGCCAGGAGCGAGAGCGTGTCGCCCTCCACAGTGACGATCGTTTCCGTGGTGGCTAGTGCGGGATTGATGCGCCGCAGCGTCTGCACGGTGGTGCCGTAGCGCTCGGCGATCAGGTTGAGCGTGTCACCGGTGCGCAGCAGCAGCACGCGGTGGGGCTTGAGCACCAGGCTGATGCGTTCACCGAGCAGCGGTTGCGTGAGCAGCCCAATGCCGCCGGGGCCGTAGGCCGCACCGAAGTGCAGCACCGAGCAGCCAGCGAAGTGCGCTCGGGGATTGTTCGGCAGCACGCCGGGAGTTTGCAGCTGCGCCAGCGGCCCGAGCCAGATCGTGCCGTCGCAGGGCGCCACCACGGTGCCGAGGCGATCTGGATCCCACGGCAGCGGCAAACCCTCGCGCAAGCCAGGTGTGCTCCAGTCCTGCTGGGCATCAAGCCAGTCCCATGGGTTGGTCGTGGTGAGCGGCAGTGTCGCGGCGCGGCACAGGTAGCCGCCATAGGCCACATCGCCTGTGTCCACCAGGGGGCCGTTGTCACGGCTGCCGACGATCTGATCGAACTTGAGGAAGCAGTCGAGGACATGGCGGCGGATCGGTTGCGGCTCCCGTGCGTTCGGCCGCTCCACCTCAAACAGCATCAGGCGTGCATTGGCCACCGGCTGCAGAGCCAGCCAGAGCGGAGTGGGCGCAGGAGTGCTGACCATCAGCCGCGCAGCATGGTGCCGGTGAATGGCGAGGGCCGCTCCGGGATCCAGCTGCACAGGCTGGGGAGGATCAGCAGCAGGCTGGCAGCCCGGGCGCGGCGCTGAGCGCGCAGCACATCGGGTTCGCTTGGTGCATCCGCGTACTCAGTCTCAATCTCCTCGATCAGGAGGTTGGTGTCGTACTCGATCACATCGAGCTTCTTGACCGGCAGCGCGGCGGGTGGCTCCCCACCCGCCGCACCTTTGCGCCGGACCTTGCGGATCCTGGAGAGGTCTGTTGCGGTGATCTGTCCCAGCTGGAGGTCGATGGCGTTGATCGCATCGAGATGGTCGGTCGCCGCCGGGATGGCGTCGGGATAGCTGCGCTCGAGGCCAGCCATGGCGTCATTGATCGCTCGCAGAGCAGGTGCAGTTACGGGGATCAGCAGGGCGCTGCGGATCGCTTCCAGGTCGCTCGCTCGCCAGGTGGTGCTCATGGCTCAGCTGCTGCGGGGGGAGTGGGAGTGGGGCTGTGACTGTTGGTGTGGCTGTGGGCGGAATCAGCAACCGGCGGCGCGAGACGGTCAGGGCGGTTGTCGTTTGCGGGCGAGGTCATGCCACCAGCGGCAGCGAGCGCCAGCTGGTGGCGGATCTCATCGATCGTGACGACACCGAGCTGGAACAGCTGCAGCCACTCAGTGATCGACGGCTGGGGCCGCGATGGCGGCGTGAGCGGCGAGACGGTGATCGAAACACCAGCCCCTGGAGCGACACGATCACCGGTGAGGCAGCACCACTGGGCGATCAGGGTGGAGAACAGCGAGGTCTTCTGCGTCGCCATCGACTGCAGCAGCGCGAAGCTCTGCCCGGCGGTGAGGCTCACCTCCGTTTCACTGCGGCCCGCGCCACGGTTCTCCGATGGAATGAGCGCATCGCGCCGCATCGTTTCATCGAGCAGCACCAGGTAGGCGCGGTGCTCAGCCAGCGAGCGCGCGCGGATCTCCACCCACTCGAAGGACACACCCTCAGGCAGGTCGAGGAAGGTGGAGGTGGAGAGCACCAGGGGATCAGCCGCCAGCTGCTCACCGTCCTCGCCGCGGCGGAAGCCGTACTGATCCACCAGGCCCGTGCGTACGCCCACCGGCAGGGCGGTGCGCGACAGCAGGTCCTCGTATTCACTCTTGCAGCGGTAGTGGTTGAGGTACTGGTAGGCCAGGCCCAGGTGCGGCAGATCGCCCTCCCCGAAGGCAGCCCCATCGGCGGTGTACCAGAAGGCAGGCAGCACGAAGCGCTTGGGGAACAGCTCAGGCCGGCCGACCAGCACCGCCTGATGGCCGCTGGGGACACTCGGTGATGGCTGCACCTTGTAGGTGCGCAGCACCAGCCCGTCATCGGTGAGCGTGGCGGTGCGATAGATCCAGTGCTCCAGCTCCGGCAGCAGGCCGCCGTGCGCATTCAGCAGCGACGTCTGCACCGAGCCGGTGAGCTCAGGCTTGAGCGCCGCCTGGTCCGGCTCCCGCCAGGTGATCTCAACCGGCAGGCCGTCAGCATTGGGCAGGCGCCAGTTCAGCAGGTCACCGCGGGGGATCAGCACGAAGCGCGGCAAGGAGAGGCGATCACCACGGGCGATCGCCTCCTGCCGGTCCCCTTCTGACGGCCAGCGGTGCAGCGGCGGCAGCTCCAGCACCAGGCAGCCGCCATCACGCAGCACCAGCAGATCGGCCAGGAACAGCAACACACCCAGGTCAGTACCGCGTCCATCCACATCGGTGATGACCTGCTGCAGAGTGCACGGCAGGCTCAGCCAGTGGCAGTGGGAGAGCATGCCGGCATAGGTGCGCAGCGCATCACGGAAGAAGCCGGTGGGCTTGGCTGCATCGAGCCGGCGGCGGTACGCCTCGGGGCTCTCCTTGAGGCCCGGGGGGAGGTAAATCGAGCGACGGCTCGTGCCATCCGGGCAATCGAGCAGGTTCCAGCAGTCGAAGGTGAGCTGGAGCCGATCACGCAGACCGACCAGGGTGGGGTGCTCAAGCCAGGGCTGGAAGTCAGCCGAGGCTGCGTCTCGGGAGGCCGCATGCAACTCCTGCGGCGTCGGCGACCGCCACTTGTTGCGGGAGCGCTTGCGCTGGCGGGAGGCCGGTGCCAAGGGATGGTGGGCTGCTGGGGGCTATTGCCATCGCTTGCAGCTACCCGAATCTCTCTCTGCTGATCAGCGGAGTTGATCACTCGGTCTTACCATCAACCTCAAGGCACGATCACTCATTACGACTGGGCCGCTGAAAGAGGACACGACAGATTCCCAAGCGCCTGCTGGAGCGCGGGCAGGACATCCACACCATCGAGTATCTGAAGTGCCATCAGGCCGTGAGCACCAAGCAGCCCCCGGCGTCCTGGTGGCGGAGCTTGTTCCACAGGCATCTGATCAACCGTGGGCGGCTCGGGCTAAGCAGCCCCGTCAACCTTGTGTAGCATCATGAACAATTGGTTCTCTGACCAGTGAACGACATCCAATAATTCAGGTGATGCAACGAGAGCCCATGGAGCAGTTGGCTTCTGACGAATACCCATGCCCGAGCGGCCCTGCGTTAACAGAAGCAAAGGCCGAATGGCCGGTGGTTATCAGAACCATCGAATGACAAGTTCGGCCGAAGCACTGCCAAATCCTTTGAAAACCGTTACACTCCCATTGCCGTAAGGAGGAGAAAGTGGAGAACATTGAAGCAATGCTTCCAATCTTCGAAACCCCCGAGGCCAATTCAAGTGTCTTGCTTTATGATGGCCAAGTCACCGTAACTCAAGGAAGCAATAGCTTCACGTCGCCTGGGCGGATCTCCCTGGCTTGGCTGCCATCTCCAACAATTAGGTTTCAGCTTTCAGATCTAAGCCACGGAACTCTGAGACCGGATATTTCTGAAAAAACTAGCTTGACTCTGAACGATGGGACCCCTATACCAGACTGCTTAGTGACCGGAATAACACATGGAGGTCAGTCAGAGCAGATGTCTGGGCTGATACAGGGAGACATCCTCAGAGGGCAGCCTTTGCCTGTAGCTGAAGCAAGATTCATAGTAAGTAATTTGCCTTTAGTGCTGGGTACTGGCATCTCATTCCCAGACGGCTCTCTCAGGCGTGGGCGAATACAATTAGTTGCTAGAGGGTGGATTCTGACTTTTGACCCAGTGCCCAATCAGAAAGAGTTGACAGCAGCAATTCAAGGAGGATCGGGATACGGCATTACATATTCAGGAAAAATCGAAAAAGAAGACGGGAGCGTATTCACACCTTCTGAGGCCGAGGAGTTTCTGGATGCATTTTCTTGGTATTCTTCATTTGCAGTCGGACGCTGGGTTGGCGCATTTCTGTTGCGAGGAATAGATGCCTCTGGTGGTACTGCATGGCAGAGCTGGAGTGGTCGACGAGTTGACCCTTATGCCTATCGCACCTCATGGGTTGACTTCCAATTTGCAAATATATTTCAGGATCCGTTTCCTGGCTTTGTAGAGCTATGGTTCGATGCAGATTGGCACGAGGAGCTGCTTACGGTCATTCACTGGTACCTTGCTGCAAATTCGCAGTCTGGAGCTATTGAAGGTTCAATTGTTCAGACCCAAACAGCATTTGAACTGCTTTCATCGGCAGTTCTTGTGGAGCAGAAGACTTGGCTCAGCACCGGCGGCTATGAGAAGTTGCCCGCAGCTGATCGTATTCGCCTTCTCCTTCATTGGGCAGGAATACCAACAGGCATACCAACAGCACTGTCGGATCTCTCCTCTCGCGCGAGGTCCGAAACCTGGAGTGATACAGCGGAGGCAATGACAGCTATTAGAAATACTATAACCCATCCAACGAAAAAGAATCGCATTAAGTTCGCTGCAAACTCATTTCAAACTCGAATTGACACTTGGAACCTAGGACTTTGGAATTTAGAGCTTTGCTTATTGCGGTTGTTTAAGTACAATGGAGGGTATGCCAATAGATTAACGCGCAAGTGGGTTGGACAGACTGATAGCGTGCCATGGGCTAACTGATAGTTCCATAACTCTTGCCGAGGCCGAACAAAGCCATACACCTGAGCCGCCCGCAGGGTGGTTTCTGTGTTCCCTGCGGCTCACGGCGGCCAGGTGATGGCAAGCGTACCCCATAGGTAATACCATGCTGACTTGCTTCGTCATCCAACCTTTTGATTTCGGAAAATTCGACAAGCGATACGAAGCCGTATTCAAACCCGGGATCGAGGACGCTGGTCTCGAACCGTATCGAGTTGACCGAGATCCTGCGGTTGAAGTCCCGATTAATGCAATCGAAGATGGAATAAGAAACGCGGCTATCTGTGTGGCCGACATCACGACCGACAATCCTAATGTATGGTACGAGTTGGGCTTCGCGTTTGCCACTGGACGTCCGGTTGTAATGCTTTGCTCTAACGAGCGCACCGGCAAGAAATTCCCGTTCGACATTCAGCACCGAGCAATTATAAACTACCAGTCCGAAGCACCTCAGGACTTTCAGGAACTCAGTTCCAATCTGACAAAAAAACTCAAGGCGTTACTCACAAAAAGTGAAACTATCCGGCAAATTGCTGAGACTGAACAAGTCGCACCCTCTCAAGGTCTGAGTCAGCCGGAGCTCTACGTGCTAGCAAACCTCGCTGGTGACGTCTCATTTCCAGACTCCGTTACGAGCCTATACTCCCTCAAGCACGGGGTCGAACGTTCAGGCCTGACGTCAGTCGGCTTCTCTCTCGGCTTGCGCCGCCTAATTTCTAAGCAATTCGTTCAGGCGTCGGAAACTGCGGACGAACGCGGCGAGCCTTATCAAGTGGTAGAGCTAACGGAACGCGGCTGGGACTGGGTCGAATCGCACGAGTCATTATTTGTCATCCGTCGCGGAACTCCACAGTCCGATGATGAGGAAATTCCTTTTTAAGCATCCAGGCCTGTGGCATAACCCGACCTTCGAGGGGACTGCTGGCAAGCGTTGCTTGCCGGTACCCCGTCGGTTTCGCCGCTGGGCCGCCCCTAAAGCTAAACGGTTGGAAGGACAATACGACCTTATAATCCAAAGATGAAATAACCTGATCAGTTCCCCGCGATCGCCCAAGATCTTGCCTCTGATGTTGAGAGTGCGGCGTCAGACTCAAAGCGGCTAAAGCTTCGCACCCTGCTCGCCAAGTTTGGCTACGAGAAGAGGTCGGATAGCAATACCGCTGAAATTACTAGGGCTCTATGCGATGCGGGGCTAGCAGTTAATCCGCCTTTGGTAAGATATGGCGAGAGCTGGGAGATTAGCACAGAAGACTGGATTTATTTATCCATTGCCAAAGAACCAGTTGGAAGCTCAAGCCACATTCATCCTTCTCCTGCTCGCGACTGGAATTCAGATGGATGGTTTGACAGAGTTGCCACCTTCAAGCTAAGAACAGAAATTGAAGTGGGAATTAAATTCGCAGTCCCGCTTCTCCTCCGTCTTGGATACTCTGACGAGGATAGGTTTGACGGAATGCCTGTTCCAGCGTCCCACGGGTCACGTGGTTCAACCTTGACAATTGATCATGCTGCATTCAACTCTCAGCTTGATGCTCTGAATGGACAGGCACTGATAACAGTAGAGGCCAAGCGAGACAACTATCTCTCCAATGCACGGCAGCTTCAGCAAGCACATGATCAAGCCAAAAGCTACTGTTACTGGACACAGTGTGACTTCTTCATGGTAACGGATGGCCAGAAGACGCATGTATACCGTGTCGGACGCGGAAATTATGCCAAGATTGACCCACTCTTTGAATGCGCACGACAGGACCTGAAGCAGCGCTTCCCAGAGCTGTACACACTTGTATCGAAAGAGTCCCTGACCAACCACTATCTCAGAAAGCTCTCGTCTACAGAAGAGGCAACATGACCCTCTGCTGCCTCCCAACGAACAAGGATAGATCGCGCGTAAGCCGCGATCTATCCGGTGTTGGACAAGCCCTTTGGAGCTGCTCGGCAGACCTTCTCTATGCAGATAAGTCCCGCCGTTTTTTCGAATTGCTTAAGGATTCCGGGTGGTCGGCGCGGATGGTCTGAGCACAAATACTCATGCCTGCGAGACCTCCCGCAATATGCGCCTGTGGATTGCCCTATCAGAATAGCTACTGCAATACTGCTTGAACCGCCTCGTTTGCTAGTTCAATTCTGTTCCTTTCATCGCTACAACTCGTTCTTCCCAATCTGCCGCGGAGCGGCTTAGTCCAACATCAAGATTTAGTAGTTAGGAATATCCACACCCTATGAAGGCATAGTGGTTCCTCCCACTGCTGATCTTGAGCGTTCCAGCATCAGGGAACATCATCAGAAGTGAAAGCCACAACCCGCACCGTGCAAGCCTGAACGATCTGCTCCCAGTGATGCGTGGTGATCCCCAGCCGAGCCGGCACCTCGTGAGCTGAGATTCCATGCAGCAGCAATTTCTGCCCCCGCGCATGAAGCTCCCGCCATGACGGCGGCAGCTTGAGCAGGAAGCCGTGGTCCCGCAGGAAGTGGGTGATCTCGCCGTTGGCGTAGCTCCGGGCATAGGCGCGGAAGTTGGCGCGGGGTCCGGCCTGGAAGCGGCGAGCGGCCTTGATCAGGCCGAGGGTGGCGAGCTGGAGCAGGTCATCGCGGGAATGGCTGGTGCGGCGGGCGAAGTTGCCGGCGATCTTCTCGGCCAGATCCATGTGCTCCAGCGCCAGGGCATTGGCGGCAGCGTGGGGATGGCTGGGCCGCTGACGGCAGGGTCGGCGTTGCCCGGGTCGATGCCGTGCAGGAACGGGATCAGGAAAGGCGAAGACCAGCTGCAGGCAGCGAGAAGGCGGGGATGCCTGCCTGCGCAGGCGTGAACCACGAGATCGGCGCAGCGGAGTTCCGCGGCATGCTCCCTGCGGGGCCGATCGATCCAGGGGCAGCGACATGCAGAGCTGCAGCACGGTGATCAGCGGGTGAGGAGAACGGGCAGCGGCGCCTTGCTCACGCCCAGCCCGCGCCAGTAGCGGGTTTCGAGCCAGAGGGCGCCGTGGCAGAAGGCATCGACGAGGTCTTTGGTGCCCTTGGGGAAGCGGAGCATTTCATCCACCAGCGGCGTGGCTCGGTGGTGGAAGCGCACCTGGCCCGCCTCCACCAGCGGTGCGGCGGCATGGGCGCGGGCCCCCTTGCTGCCCCGGGCGGGGATCGGCAGCATGCCGGCAACACGGCGGCGCAGGGTCTGCTGAACAGCCGGGCCGTTGGCCGCGTCCTCGATCAGCACCGCCGACGGCCGCAGGCCCTGGGCTTCCAGTCCCTGCAGCGCCTGCAGCAGGAAGCGGATCGTTTCGGGCAGGCCGAAGTGGTGGCGCGTGGCCCAGAGCACTTCGAGCTCGAGTTCAGGCTTGCCCGGCGCCATCGGGCGGCCGTCGCCGTCCTTGCGCGGCTCCGGGCTGAGCAGGCCCATCAGGACGAAGGCGCAGTAGGCCGAGTCGTCCTCCCCCTTGAAGGACAGATCACAGGAAAGCACCAGAGGCGCAAAGCGGCGGCTGGTGCGGGGGAACGGCGGCTTGATCCAGCTGCGCAGGAAGATGAAACCTGCCGCCGGGGTGGGCCGCTGCTGGTAGAGCGCCTGCCACCAGTAGGAGCCGGTGCGGGCGCGGATCTTGAGCAGCTCCGGCAGCGGGAAGCGCTCGGGGCAGAGCGCCTCGCCGGGGCTGCGCCAGTCCGGCTCGACGCTGCAGGCACGCGGGAAGGATTGCCGCTCGCCGGGGGATTCAGCGATGGCGGGCAGGTTGAGGATGTGCCAGCCCTGGGGGGCCGCGCCCGCCTCCTGATCCATCAGCCAGCCGACCACGTCCTGGTGATCCCAGCGGGTGAGCACGATCACCTGGGCGGAAAGGTTGGGCTGCATCGCACCATCGCCCGCCTCGATCTGAGCGGGCTCAGCGCGGGAGAACCAGACGGCCCGGAGCCAGTCGATCAGGCGCTCGCGCACAAGGCTGGAGCCGGCATCGGCCGGCCCCTTGTAAGGATCGTCGATGACGCCGAGGCTGTAGCCCTTGCCAGTGAAGGGGCCATTCACACCGGCCGCAATGCAGCCGCCGCGCAGATCCGTGAGCCAGTTGCCCACCGCCTGCGAATCACGGGAGAGTGCGTTGCCGGTGATGCGGTAGAAGTGCCGCGCCTCGCGGGAGTGCGTGTAGGCCAGCTCGCCCGAATAGCTGGCAATGGCCACGAACAGATGGGGATGGCGGTAGAGGAAGTAGGCGGGAAAGAGCTTGGAGACAAGCAGCGATTTCCCGAGACGCGGCGGGCAGGTGACGATCAGGCGATTGAGATCACCATCGGCCACGAGTTGGAGCAGGTCGATCAGCACCCGCGCCCAGTGGTGGAAGCCGTAGCGGGGATAGGCATCAGCGATGAAGTCACGAAAGGAGAGCGGAGCGGTGCTGGCTGTGGGATCAGCATCTGCGCGGTGGCCGAGATAGCCAACATCCCGCCAGGGGTCGCCATGGCGCGGTGAGTAGAGCAGGCCACCATCGACGCTGCCGTAAGGCGCCAGCACGGGTGCGGCTGCAGGCCTGCGGGGAGCGAGCAGCGTCATGGCCGGTTCTCGGCTGCGGCCTTGAGGGGAGCACGCAGGATTCCGGCGATCTCAGCAATCACGCGGTGAGCACCGACGGCCGCATTGAACTGCTCGCAATCCGCAGCACGGCGAGCGATTTCGTTGAGCGCAAAGATCTGCTCCGCCTGATGCTGAAGGCGGTTGGTGATCAGCTCCTGCACCATCCGCTCGCGTGCGATGCGGAGGTAACGATCGACGGTATGGGTGCTGGTGATTCCCCAGTTCTCTCGGGCTTTCTGGCGAATGTGGGCGAGGGGTGTGCGTTGTGCAATCCAGAGCTGAGCCTCTGCAATCCGCTCCTCCACCTCCGCGTAGCTGGGCCGCTTGGTGGGCTGCTGGGCGTGGGGGAACCTCACTCCGGGGCCGCGCTTCTTCCTGCCAGACCGAGTGGCGTGCCCCTTGTCAGCAGAGGGCTCGGAAGGCCAAACGGGGTTGCCGTCATCGTCCTCACACGGCGGTGCGGAGCGCAGGGCGAGCGCGTCTGGATCTGGAGCAGCGCCAGATGGCTGCTCCGCAGGCGCCTGATCCGCCAGGTCAGCAGGAGTTATTGAGCCCGTAGCAGTCAAATCAGCATTACTGGAGCTTAAGAGCAAGCATGAGGGCTCGCTAGCTGCTCATTTTTGCTCAGCTGTTGCGTTGGCCCACCAGGCGGCGAGGCGGCAGGGTGCCACACCTGGGCAAGGGCTACGCGAGGGCGGCGCACCTGGCGCCATGGGGCGATGAGGGTGGCCGCCCCCTTGCCCTGGCGTGATGGATCATCCCTCGCCGCCGCCGGGATGGGCGGGCTGGGTCACGGGCTGCGCGGCGCTCGCCCGCGACTGCGGTGGCCCAGCTGCCGGGGGCAGTCATCGCCGAAGCGCACTCCTGCGTCTATGGTGCCCACATGATTGGGGGCATGGAGATAATGAACAGTGGCGCTGCCCCCAGTCTTGGCCTTGATTCTGGCAACTGCTGATGGATTCAGGCGGCGTCACTGGTGCTAAACTAGACGGCAGCTTGAGAATAGATATGGTGCTGCAAGTAGAACAGCTTTCATTAGTTGGTGGTGGCAATGAATTGGTTGCCACGGATGAGGGCCTGGTGGTGGTGGCGAGCGGCAGCCGTGATCTGGCCTGGCCTCTGTGGCGGGTGATCGAGGCGCTCAGGAGCGCAGCCGGCGGTGAGCGGGTGCAGCTGCTGCTCCATGGCGGCTGCCGTGGCGCCGATGCCCTGGCGGATCAGGCAGCCAGGCGGCTCGACTGGCCGGTGCAACCGATGCCGGCGCAGTGGCGGTTGCATGGCCGATCAGCGGGGCCACTGCGCAACACCTCGATGCTGCGCTCGGCGCTGGTGGTGGCAGCCAAGCAACAGGCGGAGGTGCTGGTGATTGCCTTCCCCGGCGGTGTTGGCACCAGCGATCTGGTGGGCAAGGCCAGGAAGCACAAGCAGGGCGGTTCCCGGCTGCGGATCGAGCGGGTGATCGCCTGAGCCGTGGCGCGTGATCAAGCGGCTCAGCCGCCTGCTGAGGCCCTGCCTCGGGTCAGCAGGGCGGCGGCTCAAGGCGGGTGACGTTGAAGGGGAGTGCGTCGATCTGCGCCTCAGTCAGCTCTCGCTGCCACTGCTTGCGATCGGGCAGCCAGCGGAAGCCGTGATCCTTGGCCTGCTGGCGCTGCTCAAAGCTGACGTTGGCCACGCAGAGGGAGCGGGGCAGGAGCCCCTCAGCCAGCAGATCCTCGAGGCCTGGCGCACGCTCCAGCACCTGCGCCAGGTAGCTGCAATCGGTCAGGGCGCGGTGCGCAGCCCATACAGGGATGCCGTGAGCCAGGGCCAATGCCGTCACCGAAGGGTTGGGGCGCAGATCAGGCCAGCTGATCCCGCTCATGGTGCAGATCCAGGGCTTGGTGGAGGTGACAAGGAGTGGATCGAGCCACTGGCGATCGAAGGCCGCGTTATGGGCCACAAGCGCATCGGCGGAGCAGGCCAGCTGGACCAGCAAGGCCATGAAGCCATCAACGGCGATGGAGCAGTGCGTGATCGCCGGGCTGATGCCGTTGATCGCCTCAGCCGCGTTCTGCTCCACCGGCAGCAGGACGGAGAGCTGCTGCAGCACGGCGCGGTGGGGCACGGAGAACAGCACAGCACCCACCTCCACCAGCTGATCGAGGTCGGGGTCCAGGCCGGTGGTCTCGCAATCGAGGAGCAGCAGCAGCTGCGGACCGGTTGTGTGCATCAGGGCAGATCGTTGAGCTTGGTGCTGGGATCGTCGATGAGGCGCTCAGCGGCCTTGGTCTTGCCCCACAGCCAGGCGTCAGTGGACTGGCCGGGCTTGGGGCCGTTGGCAGGCAGCCGGGTGAGCTTGGTGGTGGCAGCTGGCGTCCAGTCGCGGGGTCGTTTGGAGGTCATCGCTCAGATCCAGTGATGGCGGCGCAGGAAGGCATCGAGGCGCGGGTAGCGAGCGATGGATCTGGCGGCGGCGCGGTAGTGATCCCAGTGCCGCAGGGCGGCGAGTTTCCAATGGGCAACAGCACCAAGCCGTGCGGCACTGATCGATGGATCACGGAACTGCCGGGAGATGCGCACGGCGTGGAACAGCGCCAGGGGCAACGGCATCGGCCGACTACGGCCGGAGGCAATGACGCGAGGGCGGGCCGGGAAGGGAAGAGGAGCGGTCATGGCAGGTCCTGGAGGGCGCGTAAGAGCTGGTGGAAGTCGGAGCGGGCGATGTTGCGGACCTGCCAGTGCAGCAGGTCTGCGGGGTGATCAGCACCAGCTGAGGTGGGGCCCCAGGCGGGTGGGTCGCAGTGGGGGAGGAGCAGATCAACGGCAGCGGAGAGAGCAGAGGAGATCAGATAGGGGCGGGAATAGCGACGGCTCCAGAACTCCCGTTCGAAGGCGGCATGGACGAGGCGCGCGAAGCGGCGGTGATCATCTGGGGTGAAGGCCGATTGCAGTGGCTCAGGGGGGCCTGGATCAGAAAGAAATGTCATCGTCAGCGCAAAAATCATGGGCTGGTGCTCTAACCGAGTGTTCCCCGTACTGAGCACCATTGGCCGCCTGAGAGTTGCCCTCCTTGAGTTGTACAGTGTCGTAGAATCCACCACCATTTGACTGGTTTCGGTACTGAAAAGCGGCCAGACGGATCACGTTGTCGTTGAGGTAGTTGTCGAACTCGCCCTCCTGGGACAGCAGCCATTCCGCAAAGGCGTGAACATCAGCCAGGGGGATCGTGAGGTTGCCGGAGGCGAGGTAACTGGAGCCCCCGCGCCTGGGCGGCCAGAGCTTGATCGTGAGTTTGGGAAGTGCCATCAGCCGGGGTGCGTGGGGAGCTTGAAGAAACGACGCAGGCAGTCATGGGCGGCGCCGGAGAGGGTGAGCTGCTGCTGCTCGGCGTGCTTCTCCAGGCGCTGGAACACATCCGGCCAGAGGTGAACACCGACCTTGTGGGCATGGGTGCGGCGGCCGTAGCGGCGAGGTTTGCCGTCCGCGCTCACGGGCCCAGGAGCGGGCGGATCACCGGGGAGCTGGAACTTGCGCTTCATGGGCTCAGATCTGGGAGGGAGTGCCGAGGAGCACGGGAAAGCCGGTGGCCTCGCTGATCTGGCCGAGCACGGCGGCAAAGGCAGCGCGGAGAACGTCATCAGGCCGATCGAGCAGGACGGAGAGCTTCACGACACCGCTGTTGAGGCGATAGCGGAAGCGGGCATCGATGCGGAAGGGATCGGTGCCCTCGTAGGGGGCGAGCGCGAGGCTGAGGCGGGTGGGGATCTTGAGCTGGCCGCTGTGGCCGGCCTTGGCATCGATGGTCTCGATGTAGGCGAACTGCACCTGTCCGTTCTCAAGCCGCACCGCGGATTTCATCTCGGCGCTGGTAGTGGCCTGCAGGGTGGTGGCGATCTCCAGCAGATCAGCGGCGGCTGGTTCGCGCACATCAATGGCGTGATCCTCGAGGAACTCCGCGAAGTCGCCCTGGCTGGTGGCCACACCGCTCTGCTGACTCCAGGCCTTCCAGGCGGGGGTGAGCTTGAGCTGCAGCACCGCGCGGTGATCACCCCAGCCGGGTGTGATGTGGGGATCGTCGCCGCGGCGCTGGTGGCCGTTGAGCAGAGCGATCACGCAGCTTTGCTCGCGATCCGCAAACAGCTCGGTGCAATCGGGGATGGCATGAGCCGTGACGTAGGCCGCAAAGGAGACGGCTTCCGTGAAGGTGAAGCCACCGGTCTTGCGCAGGGGCGGCACACCGATCTGCCTGCGATGCTCGTCAGTGGTGAGGTCAACGATCTGAAAGGTGCCCTCGGCCTTGGCCAGGGCCCAGACCTGCAGGGGGCTGAGGGGCTTGGGCTCGGCCGCAAGGCGGGCCTGCTCGGCGATCACCTGGGCGCCTGGCTTGCGGGTGTTGGGATCGGTCATGGATCAGGCCTGGTGGATGTGGCGGGGCTCAAGCGGCCCGGGGCGGGGAACTTCCTGCAGCGGCAGGGCTGTCTGCCTGGGATCGCTGCGGGAGAGGCTCCAGTTCTCTTCATCGAAGAAGAACAGGGACTGCTCACGCTCCGGTCTTGGCGGCTTGGCAGTGACCTGATCGGCAACAAAGAGCTGGTGGCCAGTGGGTGTGGCCTTGGCGATGCGGATCTTGAGGGTGATTTCACCGGCACGGCCGGTATCCATCACCGCCTGGCTCACTTCCGCCAGAGCGGCGGTGAGCTCGGCGTGAGCACGGCCGTCACGCTGCGCGAAGAGCCAGCGGGAGAAGGGTTCGGGGCCGGTGTTGATGTTGGGTTCAGTCATGGAGATCGGAGGCGCGTGTCAGGGATCAGACCGGAGCGGACTGAGGGAGCTGGGCGATGTAGTCGGTGATGAAGGCGGCGTGATCGCGGGTGGCGATGTAGTCGGAAACGCGAGCGCCATCTGGAAGGCGGAACTTGGTGCGGAAGGCAGCAATCAGCGGCGGGATGTTGGGCTGGCCGATGGCGCTGATTTCGGTGATGAGCGCCTGGACCTCCGCGCCGCTGAGCTCGGCGGCAACCAGGGGAGGGGGAGCTGCTGGGGGAGCTGGGTGCTGACCATTGGCGCCACCACTGGCGGCGGCTGGGGGAGTGGACGGGGATGCAGCCTGGGCCCCGCTCCCGTTGCCATTGCCGTTCCCCGTGGCGGGTGATGGAACAGCAGGCTCAGCGGTGCGGGCGGCCCGGCTGCGGGTGGTGCGCGGACGGGGAGCCGCATGGCTTTCTGCTGGTTCGCCAGCCTGTATTGCTGGAGATTGACGAGAGGTAGCCCTAGTGCTGCGAGGCACAGCAGGATCGGCGGGGCCGAACGCCTCGCCGTCGTCGTCCTCGGCCGAGAGGGAGAGGATCGCCAGCAGGGCGTAGCGGCGCATGTAGGTGATGGCGCCACCGAGGGAGTGAAGCGGGTTGGTGGTGGTGCCGAGCTGGCCGAGAACGGTGTAGAGGCCCTTGATCTGATCCTCCAGGCGAACGCCTGCGGCGCGCGGCGGTGAGGGCGGCAGCGGTGGCGCCTTGGGCGCCTGGGTGGGTTGAGGCTGAGCACCATCACCGGCCTCAGACGCCAAAGGCTCAGGAACCGAAGACGCAGACGCAGGCGCGGGCGGCACGGCAGCACTGGCCCTGGGGGGTAAGGCCATCGGCGCCGGCGGGGCCGGCACGGCGGTGAGATCGATCGGGAAGGTCTGGAGCGCGGTTTCGCGCAGCGCGTGCTGGTTGTCGAGCAGCTGCCGGAGGGTGGGCAGTGCCCATTCGGAGCTGATCGATTCGCCCGTGGGGCCGTGAACGATCGAGGTGCGCAGCACATCACCGCTGACGCTGGCCTGGATGGTCTGGCTGGGGACCAGGCCCGCATCGAGGAGGGCGGGCATCACGGCATCAAGGACCGTGGGCAGATCGGCGTAGCGGCCGTACTTGGCATCACTGGCCTTGACGATCTTGCCGACGGCACGGTGGAAGGCGAGCAGCGCCAGGGGAAGAGTGCCTGGATAGCTGTCGGTTGACTCCGCAACACAGGGAGCGGGAGCTGAGGCGGGAGGCGATCGGTCCAAGGAACCCGGCGCGAACCCTTCAAGTCTACCGCTAACGATCGCTACATGGCAGCCACTAGGATATCTTGGCTGCAGCTGATGAGGTCTGCTGCCAGGCCGCGAGCGCATCAAGGGCACGGTTGTGGCCGTGCAGGTCGATGAAGCCTTGCAGTTCGGAGGGAGTGAAGGTGTGCCAGCCGCTGAGTACGTTGCGGAACAGGTCCAGCTCACGGGTGTCGAGCCGGCCATCGGCAGAGGCAGAGAGCAACTCCCACGCTTCCATCGGCGTGAGCCCCAGGGCCTCGGTGTGAGCAGAGAAGCTGCGCTGCGCCTCCTGGCTGGCGGCAACGGCATCCTGCACCGTTGGCTGCGGGCGCGCCCTGGCCCAGGAGGGCGGATCGAGCTCACCGATGAAATGCGAGAAGAAGTCGGTCGCACTCCAGGGAGTGCCGTCCTCATGGGTGATCGGCTGCTGCTTGGCGACCCGCTCCTTGAGCGCCTGGTCATCGATGCTGCCGTAATCAGCACGGGCCAGCCGGGCATTCATCTCACCGAGCTGCAGGAAGGTGATCGGGTAAGGCTGCAGGATCTTGCCGCGCTGGAGGCGGTTGAAGGTGGAATCGGCCACAGAGGAGAACCCGGCGGCCTTGCCCCAGCGGAGCGGCGTGTCATGGGTCCAGCCGCCAAGGCTGAGCCAGAGGGTGAGGGTGCGCCCAAAGACGAGGTTGGGTTGATCCTGGGAGTCGCTGACGGGTTCGGGCGTTGGCACGGGATCGACCTCGGAGACGGTGGAAGCAGGAGCGCGCTCTGGTGCCTGAGGTGCCAGTGCCTGGATCAAAGCGGCGGGAGAAGGAGCCGTAATCAGTGTCGCTACCAGTCCAGCATGGAGGAAGGGTTACAGGTAGCGATCGATGAGGCTCTTGGGAG
This sequence comes from Synechococcus sp. Cruz-7E5, assembly GCF_024345995.1. Taxonomy (GTDB): domain Bacteria; phylum Cyanobacteriota; class Cyanobacteriia; order PCC-6307; family Cyanobiaceae; genus Regnicoccus_A. Next base: position 81,512 of record NZ_JAGQCE010000008.1, on the reverse strand, counting down.
CAGGGCAGCGATGACCAGCGCCGCGAACTGCTCGGGTGTCATCACGACGCGGTAGCCGACCTTGCCGCGAAACCGAACCAGGGCCGCCGCGAAGTCGGCGCCGTCATTGAGGCGCTGGAGCTCAGCGGCGAGGGGCTTCTCGCGCACTGCCCGCAGGCGGTCGCTCCAGTTGGCGACCTGCAGCACGGTGCGGGGGATGCCATCGAGATCGCCGGTGTCATCCAGGCGTCCAGCACCGAGCTTGCGCCTGACAGGAAGGCCGGTCAGCTCAGAGAGGAGCCTGGCCGCCTCAAGCTCGGCGGCATCGCCTTTGCGCTTGCGGGGGCAGGTCAACGGGGCGGGTCGGTTGCGGCAAGCCTATCGCTCGCTAAGGGCTAAGCCTTGGAGTATGTGCTCAGCAGCAGCCGCACAAAGCCGCTGGAAGGCGCTCCAATCGGGCTGGATAGGGGAAACCCGTACGCGCCAAGGGGTGCAGGCCTGCTGCCGGGGCAGCGGCGGGCCACTGCGGCGCGATGCGTGGCCCCGTTGCGGGCGGGAGCCGCGTGGTCATGGGGTGTCTCCATCGGTCGCTGCGGTGGGCTCCAGCTCCAGCGGCGGATCGGCGCAGGCACCGCCCAGGGCTCCAGGGGAGCTGAGCAACGCCCCCAGGCACGAGCCGAGCGACTGCAGCTGGCCAGCAACCGGAGCCGGATCGCCACCGCCTGGGTCAACGGGAGCAGCGGCAGCGGCAGAGCGGGCCTGGTCCTGCGCCGTGCGGATCAGGGCCTCCCGCACCTCCTCCACGAACCAGGGCCGCGCCTGAAGATCGCCATGGGCACGGGCCTGTCGGACCCGGTTCATCTCCGCTGCGGTCTGCTGCCAGGCCTCAGACCTGAGCCGGTGGAGTTCATCGATCGCGGTCCTGGGGATCTCAGAGCCCATCGCGTACTTGCCGTCCACCAGGTGGATCTGACCGCTGGCCTCGCGATAACCGGCGCGGGGCTTCTCCTGGCCGTGGCTCTGCGGGTAGGCCGCCGCGCAGTGGCAGATCAGCGCCAGATCGGAACCACCAGCCGAGAGGCCGTCCTCGAGCACGTCGTAGTCCGGCAGGAAGCTCCCCACCAGGCCGTCGCCGTTGGCCACGATCCCGGTGTCGTAGCAGGCCATGCACTTGCAGTCCGGGCCGCGAAACGTGACCTCGCGATCAACCTGGCGGCGCTTGTGGCTTGGGGCGCTCATCGGGGCTGGAAGAGCTGGTAGGCCGGATGGCCAGCCAGTGGGTCACGATTCGCCTCCCAGTGCTTGACCCAGGCCGCGTAGTTGATGGCGGTCCAGCCCGACTGAATGGCCTGGCGAAGCAGTTCGCAGGCGGCACGGCGCCCGCCCTTGGCCGCTACCAGGCCCAGCTCGTACACAACCGCATCGAAGGCGGCGCGGCTGCGGGAACCAGCCTTCTCGAGCCAGTAGGCCTCGATCGAATCAGCCATCGGCTGGAGGTGCCTGGGCAGGTCCGCCACCGGCACAGGCAACCGGGGGGCGTGAGCAGGCGGATCGTCCTCAGGCGGTCCCAGGCGCGGTGGGGGTCGCTTGGTCGGATCCCAGGGCTCCGGGACGGCAGCCGGCTGTTGCGGCTGTTCCTGGCGACTGTCTGCACCCTTTTTTTTCTGGCCGTGGACTCCAGAGGCCTCAGAGGATAAACAAGGATTTGGATTGATTTGATCTTCTTGAACCCTTGATCTTCTTCTATGTCCCCCTGGTTTTCCCTCCGACGGTTTTTCCGTTCGATGGTTGTTCAGTCGTAAGGCTGGTCTCAAGCCACTGCCCGGGCCATTCGCCTGAGAATCGGCATGTTCTGGGCCTCCACCTTTGGCCTGAGAATCCGCAGAAACCGCAGAATCGATTTCCTGGAAATCCGCAGAAGAGGAGCCTGAAACTGGCATTTCTGCCGGGAAATCACCTTGTCCCTGAAAATCCGCACAGCCCTGAAAATCACCACAAGCCTGAGAATCCGTAAATCCCTGAAAATCCGCAAATCCGGCTCGATCTGACGGGTTCTGCGGCCCGGGGGTGTCGAGGAACAGAAGGCGCTTACGGAGCAGCCTTCCCTTCTTGTCGTGGATGCACTGGTCGATGCAGTAGCCCAGACCTCTCAGCTCCTGCATCGCCTTGGTGATCGCGTCGCGCCCTTCCGGTCCGTGGGCATCGATCCAGGCACGTTTGAACGCGAAGCCCTCGGCATGGGTCAGGCAGGCAGCAAGCACACCCCTGGCCCGATAGGACAGGCGCCGGTCGCGCAGTGCCGAGTTGGCGATCTGCGTGAACCAGCCCGTTGCTGACCTGACGGCCTGCGCGTCGTTGCTCATACCCGCTCTCCGCTGGCTGGGTTGATGCCCAGGGCCTGCAGCTGGGCCTGCTCGGCCAGCCAGCGCCGTCTCGCTGTTGCCTGCCGTTGCCGGTGCAAGGCCATCGCCTCGGTGAGCACGTGGCGCAACGCCTTGGTGCGGTTGCCACCGCCAAGGCTGTTGAGGAAGGCCAGCTGCTCACGGTCCAGCCGAACCGTGATCGGTGGGGGCAACTGCGGTCGCGCCATGGCGCCTCGCTGCGGAATACCGCTGTACTTTAGGGATTGCTAGTCCTAAAAGCGGGGCTTAATGACCCACAGCCCGTCAACAGCGCCGGCCACGGCCGCCTGGCTGGAGCCCCTGGAGATCGAGCGTGACGACGCCAGCTGGACCTACTGGCTGCCCAGCAGCGGCCACTGGTTCCCCGTCTCGATCACCGGCGTGATCAGCCGGGTGTGCAAGAGCGACGACGCCCTGCTGTGGATCGAGGCCTGGCGCTCGATCTGGGAGCCCCGCGGCAACACCTGCCACGCGGCGCTGCAGCACTTCGCGCACCACCGCTGGAGCGGGCCAGCCGCGCTGCAGCCCGAGGGTGCCGACTGGGATCGGCCGCTCGATCCACTCGAGCCCACCTACGGGGCCTACTCGGACTGGATTAAACCTCTGTTGGCGCAGCCGATCTGGGAGCACGTCGAGGTGGTCGCCTCGGAACTGATGCTCTACGACCTGGAGCGCAACGTGGCCGGCACCCTGGATCTGATCCTGCGCTTCCCTGACGGCAGCTACGGGGTCGCGGATCTCAAGTCACTGTCGGAGAAGGGCCGCAAGTACGACACACGACCCCAGCTCGGAGCCGGTGTGGTCATGGCCCAGCTGCACTACGGGCTGCCCTTCTCGCGTTGCCTCACGATCTGGGCCGGCCCTGGTCAGTGCGAGATCCAGACCCACCGCGCCGAGGACTGCGCCGATCGCTGGCTGCGCGCCTTCTGCCGCTACGAGGCCGCCTGGCGGCCTTGGTAGGCGTAAAGGCACATCACTAAGGCTGCGCTAGTAGCGTCCACTAGCAGTAAGCTGGATCGAGCACGGCTGAGCCCATGAGACATCCAGCGCTTCCGGCCTTTGCGCGCACGCGGGCTCGCTTTCGCTTCCGGCCCCGCAAACCGACCAGCAACCCATCCCACCGCCTCACAGCTGATGTCCGCATCCGCCACCGCCTCGACCTCCTCGCCACCTCTGCCGTCGCCTTCCTGCTCGGAGTTCTCGTTATCGGCGGAGGTCGCTGAGGCCCTTCATGCAGCAGCAGAAGCCAAGGCCTCGCTCCTTTACTGGGAAGACCAGGTCCGCAGCGCAACTGCTGCACTGGATCAACTGGTGGAAACGGGTGTGCTGCCGGAAAAAGGTCTGCCGCTCGTTGATGGCTACACCATCTACCGATCAGAGGGTCGCAAGACCTATGCCTACCCCGAGTCGATCAAGGCCCTCGAAGCCGATCTGAAGCAGCGCAAGAAGCTCGCCGAGCAGCTCGGCGATGCCACCGAGAAACGCGGCAACCCGTTCTGGACCATCAAGCCGGCCGAGGCCGCCACTGCGGCATGAGCACTCAGCGCCCCGAGCACCCTCAGGCTCAACACTCGCAGGCTCAGTGCCTCGCCACCTTCCTGCAGGAGCTGCCCAACGTCGCCATCGATGCCGCGATCGATCTGGCCACCACCCATGGGCCGGCCGCCCTGGTGATGGAGTTCTGCCATGAGCTCACCCGCCGCACACCCTCCTTGAAGCCCGACCAGGAGTCATGAACACGGAAGCCACCACCACGAGGAAGTCACTGCCTCCCCCCGAGCTGCAGGAGGTGAGCCGGCGGCTCGATCTCATCTCCGCCCAGCTCACCCAACTGGAGGCCCGCCTCCAACTCGCGCCAGCCCGCAACAGCAAGAGCCCCTGGCTGCCGATCGCCGTGGCCGCTGGAGCACTGCACTACTCCAGCACCCGGGCACTGCGGGCTGCCATCAACCGGGGACGTATCCCCACCCAGTTCGTTCGCGCCGTGCCAGGCCCCTCAGGCAAACGCCACACCATCTATATCGACGTCGAAGCCTTCGCCTCACATCTGCGCCACCAGTGAGGCCATCGAGGCGGAATTGAACCAGTGCTGTCTCAGAGATACCGAAGACCGTTGCGAAGCACTGAGACGAGAATGAACAACACTAGGTATAAAAGAGCCGGGACAAGCATCGGGAAGCCGCCAAGGACTGGGAGGGTGATGGCGGGAACACGATCTGCAAGCACCAGCGTCGGGTACCAGAGAGGGAATAGCAGCAAGAAAAAGAGCAAAGGAACCATCACTGCGCCCGAGATGAACCTTAGCAAGTTCAGAACCAGGCTAGTCAACGAACCCCTCGAAACCTGTCCCAATGGATGGTTCTGGTGCGTACTGCTCACACTGCCCAGGATTTCATCCATGCTGCGGTCGTCGATCACGAAGTCCGCTATCGCTTTCCAGCAGTCCTCCTGGATTGCCGCGCCGTGACCACCGCGGATCATGCGCTGGCTTGCCTGGTGTGGCCACTCACCCACGCTGCGACATTCTGCCGAGCCGAAGCCAAGGCTCTGCGTCCAGGAGGGCCCCTTGATACGGCCGTCCAAAGGGGCATCGAGAGTCGGCAGGCGCTGGAACCCGAAGGCACCCGCGGCGCCCACGTTGAGCCAGTCATTGAGCACGGGGATGGTCTCCAAGGCCCCCGGCAGGAGGGCCACGACAAGGTCTTCCCGACCGATGAAGCTGTGGAAGGCCTCCAGCCGTTCGGGCAGTCGGGGAATGGGGTGCATCCAGAAATCGCGACGCACGACGCTGCCGGCGAACAGCATCCTGCGGAATCGGACCTGCTGGCAGTCTCGAAGCGCCTGGGCACCGAGATAAGTGCCGTTGCTGTGGGCGATCATGTCGATCTTCCCGGCTCTGGGATAGAGGCTGCGGATGTCGGCGTACTTGTCAAGAAACCAGTAGAGGGCCCTGGTGCGACCGCCTGGGAACAGGAAGTCCCACATGCTGAAAAATCCGTAGGAGGGGGTGACGGTGCGGAGCCGTCGTGTCGTTTCGCCGGGATGGCGGGCACGGTAAAGGGTCTTGATTTCGCGCGACACTCGCTTGGCCCAGAAGCCGTCATCGCGGATGCCGTGCATCACGATCACGACGTGATCCACATCCTGGTCGGGCATGTGGTCGTCCTGAAGATCGAGTGGATCAAGGTAATCATCGATGTCGCTCAGGTTGGCGGCATGGTGCATCCACTCGTCAGAAGGTTGAATCTTACCCTCGCCATCTCGTTGCGGTGCGATAGCCTCGCCGATAAGACGTGGCACCAGGCCGCCAGGCTTGCCGGCATCGGTCAGCATCGAAATGTGGTTGGTGTGGGGTATTTCCAGATAGACGGGGTCAGCATCTGGATGAAGTTCCAGACAGTCACTTGGTGTGACGTACTCATCCCTTGACCCCAGGAAAAAGACCGTGCGAGGTGGCTTCCTGTGGACTTCCCGATCGGGTTGCCGGTCGCTGGTATCTGCCGAGAAGGCTTCCGTGTAGGCCAGTCGGGTATCCACCACGAACGGCGCCCCCCGATAGAGCTTCCAGATCAGGAGATCGAAAGGGACCAGGAACCGGATTGCCTGCCCAACGAACCGAAGAGGGGCAGGTGTTGCCGTGGTGAACTGCCATCCTTTGGTGATGCCCGAGAGGATCACCACTGTCTCCACCGCCTCTGGCCATGGTCTGGCGGCGGCTCCAACGGTCTTGGTGCCTTCGTTTAAGCCAAGGACCATCGCGCGACGGGCCAAAATGGCTCCGGCGCTGAAGGTCAGCAGCACCAGCCGTACGGGGCCACCGGCATGACTAAGGGCGGCATATTTCCTGGCAATCTGCTCGTTGATTTGCTGGGCCAGAACATCCGGTGAGCGGCGACTGAGAGGGCCCACCGTGAACTGACCGTCGTACTTCACCGGCAGAAAGTTGATCGGCTGGTCCTGCGGTTGCGGCAATCGCTCGTCCATCTCTGCGCGGAGTGCGGCTTCGATGTCCTTGATCGTGCGGATCTCCTCGGGCCGTGCAAATGTCTCTGGGAACCTGCTGGCCAGTAAGCGGCTCCATGTGCCTGGGCGTCCAAGACGCACATCCTTTCCGCTGTAGCCGTTCGCCAGCCCACCAACCAGGACCACCAACATCCGATCCATTGCCTGACCCGCTTAGCTGATCTGCAGTATGGATAGGTCACATGGCGCAAGTCAGAACAGCCCAACATAATTCGATACAAACGGGGTTCGGGGTTCAGAGTTGTTCATCACAACCAAGTTCGACAGGACGAGGCGCAACATTGCGGGGCACTCCGCTGCCGTTCTCGGTACTGGAGTGGGCCCAGTCTCGCGGCTACCGCACAGTGCCGGCCTCGTTCTGGCCCCTAGTCAAGCTGATACTGTCGGTGCTGACTACTACGGCTTCTAATTGTGCGCAGTAAGCTCAGTTCCATGGACGCTGCATGGAACTCCTATCAAGCGCTTATGCGACTCTGAATTTTATCAATTACGCCCAGGAGGGCAGATAACTGCGCTCCACTAAGCTGAAACAGCTCCCGGTTACTTGCATGTTTAATTCGATTGGCCTCCAGTACACGAAGAACAGCCTTTTCAACCACGCGTGCCTTGTCAATACTGCCAAAGTCAATTGACCTCAACAGCGTAGCGGGAACAGGCAAAACATTTTGCTCCAAGTCACGCCTGGAAAGGTCGTTAGTGATCCCTACCTTGTACCATGGCTCTTCGGCACTAACAACCCAGAACTTGAGGTAGAAATATCCATGCAAGTCTCTCTGAGCCTCCTCAATTGCCAATAACAGCTCTTCGGCAAGTGCTGTGTCCGCGAGCTGATCTAGTCCAAGGCTCTTCCTAAGTTTCTCCTCCTGTTGTTGTCTTATCTTTTCAACCATCAGAGCCTGTCTAGCCGCTTCCTTATCCCTACGCCTAGCTAATTCCCGTTCCTTACGTGAAGCCCTTTCCTTCTCTCTTCGCTGAGTATTCCTACGTTTTGCGAGCTTTGCGCGATTGCCCTCATTCTCGGCATTCTCTGTGGCGAGGATCAACAGAAGTTCTTCAAGACCCTCAAATGCCGGAATACTTGTCTTCGGTTGCTCGCCTGCATTCTTTGCATGATCCAACGCTATGGCAATCATTGCATCTGTGACACTTTTCCTGCCTTTGCGGCGAAGGGTGTCAAACCTTTTCTTGTTTTCAAGATATACATTGCTGCCTACATTCTGAAATAGATAACGCTCCAGGCCATGAACTAGGAATTTTCTCCTTGCTGTTCGCTCTTCACGGTCAAGTACCTCATGGTCGGCTCCCCTTGATGTTGACAGATAACCGATTGGATTCATGACATTATGAGTTTCGAAATGAATGCCCAGGTAAGAGCATAAAGGAGATCTGCCAACCCAAGCCCTGTTCATCCTGTAGGTGCCGGAATGCAGGGATGTTGGTTTCAACAGTGATCCTGTAGCCTAGACATCTATGGCCCTCCCGAGCAGGCCCAGCACTGATTAGTGGAGCGGGTTGGTCCATCCGGGCGGAATCGACGTGGTGCACGACACCTAGGTGGCCAATCCCGCCACACGGCGCATACTGCAGGTGAATGTGTCAGCGCTCCAGCAGAATGGGTTCACCTTCGCAAAGTAGAACGTACTGCTGTATCGATAGTTACACTGCAGTGGTCACCTGAGTCATGCCATCAACTTCTGATTAATCAACATTCCCAAATACCGTCATCAAAGCTATAGCCGTCGATGGCACAAGATCACTAAGCACGAGATTCATCAGCGGCGGGCGAAGGATTACCGCCTCCGTGAACGCCCATCTGCGTGGAAACACCCAACTCTTCCTCCAGACTGCAAAATGGGCTCAGCAGGGTAGGCTTTACGGAAGATGAAGTTGTGTCGCAAACTACAATCTGGCCAGAATTACTCAGCTAGACCAAGTATCTTACTCTAGAAGATATTGTCCCCATGTCTCAAGCTATCAATGGCGTGATGTTTCAGTATTTCCATTGGTTTCTAGATATTGATGATGTGGTTCAGGGCAATCAACCCCTTTGGGTGTTTCTCAAGCAGCAGGCCGACCACCTTCGCGACATCGGCATCGATGCCGTTTGGATTCCGCCACCAACCAAGGGAAGTTCAGGTACCTCCAGCACGGGCTATGACATCCACGACCCCTATGACCTTGGCGAGTTTCCTCAGAGGGGACCTGGCCGCTCGAAATATGGAACCAAGCAACAGCTCCATGAGGCCATCAACGCTCTGCATGGCTACAGTCAGCAAGCAGATGGAAGCCTGGTAAAGGACCCGAACAAGCGCTATCTCCAGGTCATTGGCGACATTGTTCTCAACCACAGGGCCGGGGGCGACCAGGATGACTACTGGCAAGCGGTACGTGTCGATAAAGAGGACCGCAACCAGGAGCGCTGGGATCCAGGTTTCGAGAGCGGCCTGATCGAAATCAAGGCCTACACCTCGTTCACCTTTCCGGCAAGGGCAGGAAAGCATTCCAGCTTCACGTGGAGCGCCCGTCACTTCGACAGCGTCGACACGGCGTACAAGCTGAAGCAGAACGGCCTGGAGTTCGACGAAACAGGTGGGAAGTATATCTATCGTTTCATCTACAACGAGCAAGGCTTTGAGCCGAACCTCAAGAACTTCGAGAAGTGGGTATCCCTGGAGAAGGGCAATTACGACTACCTTCAAGACTGCGATCTAGACTATGGCCGCGAAGACGTACGGCTAGAGGTGAAGACATGGGGCACCTGGTTGGTCGATACCATCGGGCTGGATGGCGTTAGACTGGATGCAGTCAAGCACATTACTGGAGGTTATATCCAGGAATGGCTTGGTCATCTGCGATGGAAAACCGGCAAACCACTTTTTGCGGTGGCCGAGTACATCGCCGGTGACACAGGTACGCTCCATAGCTATCTCACTCGCGTCACAGCAACGGATCAGTTCCCCCAGCCGGTTACTCTCTTCGACTTTCCCTTGTGGTTCCATTTCAAGGATGCCAGCAAGGCGGGCGATAGTTACGACCTGAGGTCGCTGGATCATGGCACCTTGATGGCAGAGCAGCCCAGGTGTGCCGTTACCTTCGTGGAGAACCATGATTATCAGTTTGGACGTGAATACAACTCCCATGTGGAAGAGTGGTTCAAGCCTCTGGCCTACGCCTATATTCTTCTGCGAGACAAAGGTTATCCCTGCCTGTTTTTCCCAGACTACTACGGCTCACACGATAGTGGTCATCATCGCGCCCGCCCGAGCGGCAGGAATTATCTCGATCTGCTGCTGAAGCTGCGCAAGCAATTTGCGCTTGGCGAAGAGAGGTTCTATGCCAATCGAAACGTTGCTGGCTGGGTCAGGATGGGTGGAGTGGAGGGCGCCAGAGGGGCGATGGCGGTGGTGATCAACAACGGCTTCGGCAGGGTTCAGGCGATACGCATGAACACGGGGCGATTCGGGAAGCGCTTCTATCATCTGGCCACTCTTAAGTTGTTCAACGACAAATACGTTGTTGCCGCTGGCGCCTATGGGGTCTACGGGGATAAATCCGATGCACTCTGGACAGATTCCCATGGCTGGGCTGATTTCGTTGCTGATGGCGGTTCAGTGTCTATCTGGATCGAGGATGGTGTGGGCATCACGTGATGGGAGATGACTATCCCACTGCAATGTTCCCCTGCTTCAGAGGTGGGGTTACCCCGGCTGTGAGGGCCCGTCGATAAGGGTCACGCCATGCCCACCAGGCTGTCGATCGATGACCAACCCCACCGAAACAAGATGCCGGTTCACTGAGCATCAGAACGCCTCAGTTCACCAGCTCCACGACAGGAGAGATCCGCAAACGCCGCACCATCCCTACCGACGTCGTGGGGTTCACCTCACATCTGCGCCACCAGTGAGGCCATCGAGGCGGAATCGAACCAGCGCTGGTAAAGCGTCGTGTGGACCATCAGCGAGTGCCCAAGGCTCTTGGCCGCCAGCGATGGACTGATCTGCGGCTGGTGGATCGCCCGCACCGCCCAGGCATGGCGCAGGTCGTAGGCCACAAACGGCGCTTCATATCGCCGCAGGGCCACGCCCAGCTGGCTGCCCACCGTCCGGTGATCGCGCTCCAGATTGATCGCTGGCAGGCGGCGATCCAGCAGTGACCACCGCTCGATCCAGACCTTGGGCAATGGCAGGCCCTGCCGCGCTCCGGTCTTGCCGCCGCGGATCAGCACCAGCCCATTGGCTTGAACCTCCGCCATCAGCAGCGCCTCATGGGGCCTGGCCCCGTAGGTGGCACAGATTGCCGCCACCCACTGCCAGCCCGACGGAAGCCGATCGATCAGCTCCACGATTTGCTCGTCACTGGGGAGCTCCCGCGGCGCCGCATCCCTCTGGGGGCTGTAGCCCTTGCCCGCCTGCCGCAGCTGCTCCACGACCGTCGGGCCCAGCTCAATGGCCAGCGCCACCGTGGCAGCCGCCTGCGCCGCCCGTCGCCGGCTGCGACTCCCCTCCATGCAGCAACGCACCAGCGCCAGCAGCTGCTCCGCTCCCACCTCCTCCAGCGCCAGCAGGGGCGCCAGCGGCCGGGCGTAATCCACCAGCCAGGTGGTCGGCGCCGTTGCAGAGCGCCGCCGCGCGCCGAACCACCACTCTTCCGTTCGGCTCACCGCCTCCAGGCCGCTGATCGCCTGCTCTGAGCGGCCAGCTGTCTTGGTCCCGTCCCCCAGCCAACGCGCCAACGGGAACGGCTGAAGCCCCCGGCGGTGCAGTTCCACATCCCGGCCCAGCTCCTCGGCAAGCTCTCGCGCCTGCTCCAGCCCCGCCGGATAGGGGAACGGCGTGCAGACCCGCTGCTGGCCCCAGCTGCCATCGGGCCTGGGCAGCGTCGCCCGCAGCCTCAGCCGCTTCCCTGACGGCGCCACCTCCATGGCAACGGCATGGCCCAGGTCCTTGAGGGCACGGTTGATACGGGCGAGATACGGGTCCCTGGGAGCCACGGTGCACCGTGCCTAAAACCGTGCCTACTTTGCCCCTTTAAGCCCCCTTTTGTGCCTAATCCGTGCCTAACCGAGCTCCTGACCGATCCCTCCCGCTTTGCTCAGATGTCTTGTGCTGCAGGGCTTTTGGGGTATGGGGGTCGCGAGGATCGAACTCGCCTCCGGCGGATTATGAGCCCGCTGCATTCACCAGATTGCTAGACCCCCTTGCTGGTTCCTGACCTCACCAGAGGCCACGAACCGGTCGGCGGGCGGGGGAACTCTGAACGGGCTGGTCCATCGGAAAATAGTTGGCTCCCGGCTGAACCTCTTCCACCGGCAGCGAGATGGGAGCCACCTGCAGGCTGGCGGAGAAGATTGAGGGGAGATCGGCATTGCGCCAGGGCATCGGAGCGCTTTGCTCCTCCAGCAGAGCTGCTGTGGTGTTGCTGATGGCGGAGGAGTCCCAGATGATGGCTTGCTCGGGGAAGCCCAGCCCCATCACCCTGTTGCCTTCGGGGCCTCCCATGGCGATGCCGAGGATGTCGGTGATCTGGTGGGTCAGGCTGACCCCACGGGCAAAGGTGGAGCGCCAGCTGTAGGCACGCTGCTGAACGAGTTCCGCGGTGGTCTGGATCTCTCCACAGCGGGTGACCTCCACAGGAGCACTTATCGGCTGGGTGCTGTTGCCGGTGCCAGCCAGGGGGGCCTCCAGGGTGGTGGTGCAGATCACCGGGCCCGCGACAGCTGGAGTTGAGGGCAGCAGAGCCAGAGCGCCGCCGGACAGGGCGCCAAGTACCACAGGCACCGCAACGCCCCATTCAACCCGTAAAGAGATGGGGAAGGCCTCTGAGGGCATGGCTTTGCGGCAGTTCATGGCTCAGGCGGCCAGCAGGGGAACGGTATGGGCGTGACACCCTGATCATCGCGCAAACTAGGCCGTTGAGCCGTGCTCTGCCAGGGGCCTTGGCCGGAGCGCCGCCGCCCCTGCTCCCACGCTCACTCTCCGCTCCGATGCCATTAACCCCCATCCCCGACACAGCCCCGGGGCGCCGCCAGGTGCTGCTGGAGCTGCTGGCCGTCAAGGCCTACCGCCACGGCCAGTTCACCCTGGCGTCGGGCCGCAGCAGCAACCACTACGTGAACTGCAAGCCAGTGAGCCTCAGCGGCTACGGCCTGGCCCTGCTGGCCATGGCCCTGTTGGAGCAGGTGGAAGGGGACGCCGCGGCCGTGGCCGGCCTCACCCTCGGCGCCGATCCCCTGGTGAGTGGCGTGGCGATGGCGGCAGCCCAGGCGGGGCTTCACCTCGACGCCCTGATCGTGCGCAAACAGGCCAAGGGGCACGGCACCGGCGCCTGGCTGGAGGGGCCCCTGCCCGCCACAGGAAGCCGAATCACCGTGCTGGAAGACGTGGTGACCACGGGCGGCTCGTCGCTGCAGGCGGTGCAGCAGTTGCGCCAGGCCGGCTACGTGGTGGAGCGGGTGGTCACGATCGTCGATCGCCAGGAGGGGGGCTTGGATGCCATGACGGCGGCTGGTCTGGAGCTGCGCAGCCTGTTCCTGCTGGAAGAGATCGCCGCCGCGGCGCAGACTTTGCAAGGGTGAGTCCATCACTGCCCCCGCCATGGACCTGAACCACTCCACCTCCTCGGGCCCCTGGGGCTGGCGGCCCGCCAGCCCCAGCCGCTGGGAGCAGCCCGTGAGTCTGATCCACCTGGAAGGGCCTGACAGCCTGCGCTTCCTCCATGGCCAGAGCAGCCAGGACCTGGAGCGTGCCCAGCCCGGCCAGTGCCTCGCCACCTGCTGCCTCAGCCCCACCGCCAGAGTGCGCGGCCTGGCGGAGGTGCTGGTCGACGCCAGCGGCGCCTGGCTGGTGATCACCGCCGGCGAGGGGGCCGCCATCCATCAGGCCCTCGACCGGGTGCTGTTTCCGGCCGATCAGGTGAACCTGGGGCCGCTGCTGTCGGGGAAACTGATCAGCCTGGAGGGAGCTGCCGGGGCCATTCAGAACACCAGCGTGGGCTGGCAACTGCCCGGCGATCGGCTGGTGCTCAGGGATGGGGAGTGCCTCACCGCAGAGCTCGAGGCCATCCCGGCCCTTGGGCCGATCGAGAGCGAGCGCTGGCGCCTCAGCCAGGGGCGGCCGCTGGCCCCCAACGAAATCAGCGAGGAGGTGAACCCCTTTGAGCTCGGGCTCGCGGATCGGGTCAGCCTCAGCAAGGGTTGCTATGTGGGCCAGGAAACCCTGGCCAAGCTGGCCACCTACGACGGCGTCAAACAGCAGCTGCGGCGCTGGTGCTGGGCGGAACCAGTCGCCAGCGCCGCTCGCACGGACATAGAGCCGGTGGTGGGGGCAGTGCTGCGCACCATCAGCGGCGAGCGGGCCGGACGGATCACCTCCAGTCTGCGGCTGAACGCCGGGCCCGATGGTGGCACCAGCCTCTGGCTGGGGCTGGCCCTGGTGCGGCGTCAGGCGCTGACGGAGCCGCTGCTGCTGGCCGGCGAGGGGATCACCCTGGAGATCTCCGAACCCCTGGGGGTAGTGGCGCCACCGGTGGGGGCTGGCAGCGCCGCGTCCTGATCCAGCAGCCAGCGGGCCACCGCCCAGGTGGCCAGACAGTCGTCGTGGTTGTAGCGGAAGATCCGGCGCAGGCAATGGAGACTGCCTCGGCCCGTCGGGGTGCCATCGCCGCGCCACTGGCGCCACCAGAGCAGGCAACGGGCCCCATCCACTCCCTTCTGACTCCAGGTAAAGCCAAGCCAGCCGGCCACCGCCTTGAGGCCGTAGCTGTTGACAGGCAGCAACCAGTGCTGGCGCAAGCGCTGGTGCAGGTCCACCAGGCGCCGGCGCAGGGCCGCCAGCTCGCGCTCACTGGCCCCCTGGCGCTGGGCCAGGCGCACCAGGGCGATCGACTCGGTTTCGCCGTAGTGGAGCAGGGGCCAGTCGGGGGGCGTGGCCGCCAGCAGCCGGCGCAGCCGCTGCCAGAGCCTGGCCTCGCCGTGTTCCTGCAAGGCCAGCAGCGGGCGGTAGCAGCCCATGTCGGTAGCCAGCCCTACGGGCCAGCGGCCAGCGGCTTCCCGCTCGATGCGCAGGAAGCCGTGCAGAAAGTCGTCGCGGGCGTCGGGATCGGATTCGATGTCGTAGACCAGCACCCCGCTGGCGGTGGACAGCTCGGGCAGGGCTGTGGCTGCCTGGCCCGGCTCCACCGGCAGACGCAGAGGCTCCCCCCGCTGTTGCACTCGGGCCTGGGCCACCAGCCGCGCCGCCACCTCGCGGTGCTGCTCGCCGTGCACCTCCAGCGCATCCGCGAGAACCTCGGGATCGGCCGCGGCCAGGGCACTCAGCTGGGACAGGCCGAGCTCGAGCAACAACTCACGCCGCTTGGCGCCGATGCCGCTGACCTCGCTGAGGTGGCCCTGCACGGCCGCCTCCTGATCGCAGAGTCCGCGCCAGGAGCAGAGCACGCACTTCTTGCGGTCGCTCACCAGCGCTGGCGGCTGGGGGCGCTCCAGGTCCGCCGCCACTTTGGGCAAGGCCTCATCCAGCTGGCGCAGCAGTCCCTCCCCGAGCACCAGCCGCTCCCGCTCGAGCCGCCCGGAGCCAGTCGCCACCACCAGGCCATGGCTGACAGGCCCCTGCTGCCACCCCGAGAGCAGCTGCCCCCATAGCCCCATCACAAGCCGGTGCTCACGGGTGAGGCGACGGCCCTGGCGAGCCATGACGGGCTCGTAGGCGTAGGCCCCCCAGCGGCTTTCCCCGGTGCTGCGCCGCAACAGCGGTGGATGGGCCTCCAGCGCCAGGCCGGCGGGGCCCCTTCCCCTGAGTCGAACTCCGACCACCGCAGGGGCCCCGTCGGCACAGGCGGCCTCCCCTGCCAGGGGCTGCTGCTCGAGCAAGCTCACGAAACAGCGCTGCTGGTGGTCGAGCTGGAGGGCCCTGTGGGCGCTCCAGCTCCGCTGGGCGGGATCCCCGTGGCGATCGAGCCAGGCACGGCGCCGACAGCGCAGCCAGCTGCGCAGCAACCGGTCGGTCACCAGCCGGTTGGACGGTTCAGCGGACATGGAGGCAGGCTACGGCGGGGGGTGGCCTGCCGCCAGGCCGGCACCTGCTGCTGCCCAGGCCGGCCAGCCGACTGCTACGAGCTACTGAACACCGATGCCCCCATGGCCTCTGCCCCCCTGCCCCTGGAGCCCAGTCCCATCCGTTTCGGCACCGACGGCTGGCGCGGCATCCTCGGCGTCGATGTGACCCTGGAGCGGCTGCTGGTGGTGGCCGCGGCCGCGGCCCGCGAACTGGAGCGCGCCGCCCCGGCGGCACTCACGAGCCGCGAGGTGGTGATCGGCTATGACCGGCGCTTCCTGGCACCGGAGCTGGCCGAAGCCATCGCCAGCGCCGTGCGCGGCGCCGATCTCGAACCGGTGCTCACCGATTCAGCCGTGCCCACACCCGCCTGTAGCTGGGCCGTGGTGGAGCGAGGCGCCCTCGGGGCTCTGGTGATCACCGCCAGCCATAACCCTCCCGAGTGGATCGGCCTGAAGATCAAGGGCCATTTCGGCGGATCTGTGGAGGAGGCCTTCACCGCCGATGTGGAGAAGCGCCTGGAGGCGGGGGGCATCACCGTGCCGATCCCCGGCGACACCCCACGCTTCGATGGCTGGGGCGGCTACCTGGCGGGCCTGCGCCAGTTGGTCGACACCAGCGCCCTGCGCCGGGGACTGGAGGAGATGGGTCTTCGGGTGATTGTTGATCCCATGCACGGCTCCGCGGCCGGAGGGCTGCCGGCCCTGTTGGGGGGCGACTCTTGGACCGGTGAAGAAGCCGCTGACGGCTCCGATCAGGAATGCATTGAGGAGATCCGCTCCTGGCGTGATCCGCTCTTCGGCGGCCACCCCCCCGAGCCGCTGGCGCCTTACCTGCAGGAGCTGATCGCGGCAGTGCGAGCCAGCGGCAAGGCCGGCCGGCCGGCTGTGGGGATCGTCTTCGACGGCGACGGCGACCGCATCGCCGCCATCGATGAGCGGGGCCGCTACTGCAGCACCCAACTGCTGATGCCCCTGCTGATCGATCACCTGGCCCGGGCCAGGGCGCTGCCGGGGGCCGTGATCAAGACCGTGAGCGGCTCCGACCTGATGCAGCTGGTGGCCGAGGGGCTCGGACGACCGGTGATCGAGAAGCCAGTGGGCTTCAAGTACATCGCCAGCGAGATGCTCGCCGGCGGGGTGCTGGTGGGCGGCGAGGAATCCGGCGGAGTTGGCTTCGGCCTGCACCTGCCCGAGCGGGATGCACTGTTCGCCGCCCTGCTGGTGCTGGAAGCACTGGTCGAGGGTGGCCTGCCCCTGGGGGAGCGTCTCGACCGGCTTCAGGCTGACCACGGAGGAGCCAGCGCCTACGACCGGCTCGACCTGCGCCTCAGGGACATGGCCAGCCGGGAGCGGCTGGAGCGCCAGCTGGCCCAGGATCCCCCCACAAGCGTGGCCGGCTGGCCGGTGCAGGAAGTGGTGAGTACCGATGGGGTGAAGCTGCGCCTCGGCCCCAGCCACTGGCTGATGCTGCGCTTCTCCGGCACCGAACCGCTGCTGCGCCTCTACAGCGAGGCAGCGAGCGAGGAGCGGGTGGGCGAGATCCTGGCGTGGGCCCGCCAGTTCGCCGAAACAGCATGAACACCCCCAGCCCAACTGCGGCCCCGAAGTTGCTGGTGATCGCCAGCGGCAACGCCGGCAAGCTCAGGGAATTCACGGCCTTGCTGGCCTCGGCGAGCCCTGGGCTGAACCTCGAGCTGCGCAGCCAGCCCCAGGGCCTGGAGGTGGATGAGACCGGCGACAGCTTCGCCGCCAACGCCCGCCTCAAAGCGGAGGCGGTGGCACGGATCACGGGGCAATGGGCCCTGGCCGATGATTCCGGGCTGAGCGTGGAGGCCCTTGGCGGGGCCCCCGGTATCCACTCGGCCCGCTACGCCGACAGCGACCAGGAGCGGATCGCGCGGCTGCTGCGGGAGCTGGCCGGCGAGGGCAACCGGCGAGCGACGTTCACGGCCGCCCTGGCAGTGGCCGATCCCAGCGGTCGAACCGTTCTGGAGGTGGAGGGCCGCTGCCAGGGTGAAATCCTGGAAGCCCCGGGCGGAGACTCTGGTTTCGGCTACGACCCGGTGTTCCTGGTGCCCGAGACGGGCCTGAGCTTCGCCCAGATGACACCCGAGCTCAAGCGGCGCGTGGGCCACCGCGGTCGGGCCGTGGACGCCCTGCTGCCCCAACTGCTTCAGTTGTTCAGCGCCGATGGCGAGCGAACGACAGCCCACCAGGGCGGGCAGCCCAGGCAGCGGGCGTGATGGTGAAGCTGAAGGAGCTGCAGCAAGGGATGGCGGCGGCCACAGGCAGCCTGCTCGCCCTGGCGATGCTGACCCAGTTGACCCCTGTGCCGGCTGGCAAGACAGCCCCCGCAGAGCCCGGCATCTCCAGCCAACCCCTGCCCTCCTGGCGCGAGGGGCCCACCAAGGCGCGGATCCTGGCCTTCGTCGCCAGCGTCAGCCGTGAAGGAAGCGAGGGCTACGTGCCGCCGGCTGAGCGCATCGCCGTGTTCGATAACGACGGCACGCTCTGGTCGGAGCAGCCGATGTACGTGCAGCTGGCCTTTGCGATCGAGCGGGCCCGCGCCCTGGTGGCCCAGCAACCCGAGCTGGCCAGCAATCCGGTGCTTGCGGCGGCCTCCGCGGCCGGAAACGGCGAGGCGGTGCTGACCATGGGCACCAAAGGCCTGCTCGACCTGGTGGCACTCACCCATGCCGGCATGAGCACCGAGGTGTTCCGGGATCTGGTGCGCGAGTGGCTCGATGGCGCCTGCCACCCGACCCTGAAGCGCCCCTACACCAGCCTGACCTATCAACCGATGCGGGAGCTGCTCGACTACCTGCGCGCCAACGGCTTTCGCACCTACATCGTCTCCGGTGGCGGCGTGGAGTTCATGCGGGTGTTCAGCGAAGAGCTCTACGGAATCCCCCCCGAGCAGGTGATCGGCTCGACCGTGGGCAGCCGCTACAGCAACCGGGCCGGCCTGCCGGTGATCCTGCGCAAGCCCGAGGTACAGGTGATCAACGACCACGCGATCAAACCGGTGATGATCGAACAGGTGATCGGCCGCCGGCCCGTCGCCGCTTTCGGCAACTCCGACGGTGACTTCGAGATGCTGGAGTGGACCACCAGCCAGCCGGGAGAGCGTCTGGGGGTGATCATTCACCACGATGACCCGGAGCGGGAGGTGGCCTACGACAGCCAGTCCTCCTTCGGCCGCCTCGATCGAGGGCTGAGGGAGGCCTCGCGGCGGGGCTGGTCACTGGTGTCCATGCGTGACGACTGGGCCCAGGTGTTCGCCACCCCTCCGGCTTCAACCGGATCAGACGGAGCCGGAGGGGCCAACCGCTGTGAGCGTGGCGCTGGGCAACTCCCCGAACAACCGGCGGTAATCCCGGGCGAAGTGCCCAGGATTGAGGAAGCCCCAGCGGGCCGCCAGCCCTGAGATCGTCACGGTCCCCGGCCCCGCCGCCAGCAGCGCCCGGCGCACCCCATGGAGCCGCTGCAGCTTGAAGTAAGCCATCGGCCCCATGCCCAGGTGCTCCTGGAACCCCAGGATCAGGCTGCGTCGGCCGGCATACACCTGACGGCAGAGGAACTCGAGGCTGATCGGTTCCAAGGGGTGCTCCTCCACCCAGTGCTGCAGCTGCTTGACCAGTTCGATGCGCGCCGGGGGACGGCTGGGCCCGCCCCGCTGATGGAGCCCATGCTCCAGAGCCTCCACCAGCAGGGGGAGCAGGCCGTCCTCGCCACTCCCCAGCGCTGACGGCGGCTCCTCACCAGCTGACAGCAGATCCTCCCGCAGGGGCAATCGGTTGAGCAACCAACGCTGAAGCTGGGCAGCACAGGTGGGACCGATGGGCAGGCAGTTGGAGCGGAAGGCTTCCGTCTCCAGGTCTGGAAAACCCTGCTCAACACTCCAGCCCGGCAGGGCGGAGGGGTTGAGCATCACCACCGCCAGATCCAGCTGCTCGGGAGTGGAGAGGTGAACCTCCACGCGGGGATCAAGGCCGAACAACGCCTCGGGACCGATGGGAGTGCCGTGGGCCCGCAGCGGCGGAGCGCAGCAGTGGGGCAGCAGGTTCAAGGCGATCATCCGTTGCTCCCGGGGCTTTCCGCCTGCCACGTGCAGACGACGGTTGACCTGGATCCGGAGCAACTGCAACCGCCCAAGCCTGCGGGTGACGAGGGCACCGTTGAGACGGCCGTTGGAGAGCTGGCTCAGCCGCAGATCAAGCCCCGCCCGCCGCAACTGAGCTTCCAGTTGTTCGACAGCCTCGAACCGCTGGAGCGGAGCCATCGGCGCTTGCACTTTTTGAGTGTCACCAGACTGCCATGGGCGGCAATTTGAACAAGAGTGCATTCACGCGCCAACCACCGGCCCCACCTCCCATGCCCAACGGTCAACCCAACATCCTCATCCTCTGGGGAGACGACATCGGCCAGAGCAACCTCAGCTGCTACAGCCACGGCCTGATGGGGTACCAGACCCCCAACATCGACCGGGTGGCCAATGAAGGCGCCAAGTTCATTCACTACTACGCCGAGCAGAGCTGCACCGCCGGCCGCGCCGCGTTCATCAGCGGCCAGAGCGTGTTCCGCACCGGTCTGAGCAAGGTGGGCCTGCCGGGCGCCGAGCTGGGCTACCGCGCCGAGGATCCCACCATCGCGGAACTGCTCCAGCCCCTGGGCTACCGCACGGGCCAGTTCGGCAAGAACCACTTCGGCGACCGCGACGAGCATCTGCCGACGATGCACGGCTTCGATGAGTTCTTCGGAAATCTGTACCACCTCAACGCCGAGGAGGAACCCGAGCTACGGGATTACCCCAAGGCGGATGATCCGGAGTTCCCCAACTTCCGCAAGCGGTTTGCCCCCCGCGGAGTGTTGCACTGCTGGGCCAACGGGGACGGCACCCAGCGCATCGAGAACACCGGTCCGCTCACCCGCAAGAGGATGGAAACGGCCGACGACGAGTTCATGGCCGAAGCCAAGCGCTTCATCCGCGATGCGGTGGCCTCGGGCGAGCCGTTCTTCGTGTGGTTCAACACCACCCACATGCACTTCCGCACCTACGCTCGGCCCCAGGATGTGGGCCGCAGCGGTCGGTGGCAATCGGAGTATCACGATGTGATGATCTATCACGATGAATGCATCGGTGAAATGCTCAACCTGCTCGATGAGCTGGGCGTCACCGACGACACGATCGTGATGTACGGCACCGACAACGGTCCCCACATGAACAGCTGGCCCGATGCGGGCATGACCCCATTCCGCAGCGAGAAGAACACCAACTGGGAGGGGGCCTTCAGGGTGCCGGCCCTGGTGCGCTGGCCCGGGCGGATCGCGCCGGGCACCATCTTCTCCGGTATCGTGAGCCACCTCGACTGGCTGCCCACCCTTGTGGCCGCAGCCGGTGAGCCCGCCATCAAGGAAAAGCTCAAGGCCGGCCACCAGGTGGGCAGCAAGACCTTCAAGGTGCATCTTGATGGTTACAACATGCTCGAGTACTGGACAGGCCAGGTCGAGAAGAGCCCGCGCAGGGAGTTCTTCTACTTCTCCGACGACGGTGATCTGACCGGTCTGCGCTACGACAACTGGAAGTTCGTGTTCGCCGAGCAGCGCGAGCAGGGCACCTGCCAGATCTGGGCCGAGCCCTTCGTGCAGCTGCGGGTGCCGAAGATCTTCAACCTGCTCACCGATCCCTACGAGCGGGCCGACATCACCTCCAACACCTACTGGGACTGGATGTTCGACCACATCTTCATGCTGGTGCCAGCCCAGTCCTTTGTGGGCGAATTCCTGGAAACGTTCAAGGAGTTCCCGCCACGCCAAAAGGCGGCCAGCTTCTCGGTGCAGCAGGTGCTGGAGAAGCTGATCTCCGCCGGGGGGGCGAGCTGATCCACTCATGACCGTTGCCCCCAGCACCAGCCGTTCCCGGCCGGGTCGCCCCCCGGCCCCTGGCATGGAATGGATCCCTGGGGGCAGCTTTGTGATGGGCTCCGATGCCCACTACCCCGAGGAGGCCCCGGCCCACCGGGTGCGTGTGGAGGGGTTCTGGATCGACCGCTCACTGGTCACCAATGCCCAGTTCCGCAAGTTCGTCAAGGCCACGGGCCACATCACCCTGGCCGAGCAGCCCGCCGATCCGGCCCAGTATCCCGACGCCCTGCCTGAGTTGCTGGTTCCGTCCTCGATCGTGTTCGTGCCGCCCCCCGGGCCGATCGGCACCGGGGATCCCTATCGCTGGTGGCAATACATGGCCGGCGCCAACTGGCGGCATCCCGAAGGGCCAGGCAGCTCGATCAAGCACCGCGACCACCATCCAGTGGTGCATGTGGCCCATGCCGACGCAGCGGCCTATGCCGCCTGGAGCGGCAAGCAGCTGCCCAGCGAAGCGGAGTGGGAGCGGGCCGCCTGGGGCGGCCGTGAAGGCGCCGAGTTCGCCTGGGGGGAAGAGCTACACCCAGGCGGGCGCCCGGTGGCCAACACCTTCCAGGGCGATTTTCCCCACCACAACAGCCTGCTGGACGGCTACGCGGGCACCTCGCCTGTGGGCGTCTTTCCGGCGAACGGCTATGGCTTGTTCGACACCATCGGCAATGTCTGGGAGTGGACCGACAGCTGGTACGGCCACCATTCCCTCAAGGCCGATCAGGAGTTTGCGGCTGAGGAGAACAGCGGCTGCTGCGCCGGATCAACTGACGCCCGTGAAGCCAGCATCGACCCCACTAGTCAGCATGGAGCGATGCCGCGCAAGGTGGTGAAGGGCGGCTCGTATCTCTGCGCCCCCAGCTACTGCCGCCGCTACAGGCCAGCGGCACGCATGGCCCAGGGCATCGACACCTCCACAAGCCACATGGGATTTCGCTGCATCGTGCGCCTCTGAAGCCATGACTCCTTCACATCCGAACACCTGGCTGGCCCGTCAGCAGCGCCGCCGCGCGTCCCCGTTCTTTCTGCTGCTGGATCGCTCCTTCGGCTTCAGGGTGCTGATCGCGGCAATGATGTCCTTTGCGTTACTCTCCCTCGTCAATCGCTTCGACAACTGCCATGGAGCCGACCCAAGAGAGAACTGCCTGACCAGTAACTTCCTGGACGTCATAAGCATTGGCAATGTCGAATCGTTCAGCATCGTCACGGCGGGTTTCGTCTACATCCTTGAGGCGGGGCGTCGCAAGGAGAGAGAACACCATGAGCTACTCACTTTGCTGCTGACGCAACAAGAGGCTGGAGTGAAATACAGCCTTGGACGTATCCGAGCCATCGAGGATCTCAGCTCAGACGGCATCTGGCAGGACGACTTCGATTTGCATGGCACAAACCTGGCGGGGCTGAGGATTCCATTCAGTCGTTGGCGAGGTTGCAACTTCGCCGACACGCTGTTGTGCAAGGCCAATCTACAGGGTGCGGATCTGAAGGGGGCCAACTTCACGGAGGCTGATCTCACTGAAGCCAATCTTGCCGGCTCCGATCTCACTCAGGCCAACTTCACCCGGGCCATCCTCACCGATGCCGATCTCAGCGGTGCCAACCTGATCGGCGCCGTCTTCCAGGATGCTGATCTGCGGGGAACAAAGATCGATCGGAGCATTACAGCCTCGAGCGATCGTCCGTGATTCGATCAGTTGTCATGGTGATCCACAAACTTCCCCATCCACCTGCTGTTGACCCCAGCGCGCCCCATGCCCAGATGAGCCGAGTCGCCGGGGCCTTCGTCGGCATTGCAGCCGGATATGCGATCACCCGCCAGCTGCCCTTCCTGCCGGCCACATTGCTGAGTTCCCTGGTCCTGGCCGCCACCTCCACATTCATCGGCCGGGTCAGATGTCCGCTGCGGTGGTGGGCTCTGCTTGGCACCGCCTGCGGCTCGGTGCTGGGCAGCGCTGTGGTGCTGGCGGCGAAACTCCAGCAAAGCCAACCGCAGTCGGATCTCTCCAGCAGAGCCGTGCTGCTCGGCTGTCTTGCCCTTGCTGGTTGCATCGCCGGGCACAACCTCAGCCGCGATGCCGCTGGCGATTCCGCCCGCCACCCCAGGGACCTCCTGCGTTCAGCCAGTGCGCTTACCACCGGCATCTTCGCGGTGCTGGTCACCTTCACCTTTCTGCATTCCGGCCTGGATACGGCTCGCACCTTCTCCAGCCGGCTGAGCACCTCCCTGACCATCCTGGTGGCGACGCTCTCCGTACCTGGATGGCTGACCCATCTGCTGAATCGGCCGCCACCGAGGGGGCCCAGGCTGCGGTCCTGATCCGCCTCCATTGTCCAGCCTCATCTCCAGCTGACACCTCCCCTCGACCCCGACGCCATGGCCCAGGCAACCCTGCTGCTCGTCAGCATCACCCTGTTCACGATCATGTTCGGCCTGGGTGTTGGCCTGAAGGGAGAGGCCATCGTCAAGCTGCGCCGCAGGCCTGCCCTGGTGATCAGGGTGCTGATCGGGTCCTGCGTGCTGGTCCCTCTGGTAGCCCTTGTGCTGATGAAGCTGACTCCGGACCTGGCCCTCTCCAAGTCCGCCCGTTTCGGCATCGCCCTGATGGCCATCTCACCCAGCGCTCCGCTCACCCTGCGCAAGGCCGGCAAAATGGGCGGAGACCGCGAGCTGGCGGCGGTGCTCCAGGCCTGCGCGGCCGTGGCCGCGATCGTTTCGATCCCACTGATCGTGGATCTGTTCCAGTCCTCCTTCGGGATCTCAGGCTGGGACATCGGCCCGAAGGAGGTGGCCCTCCAGGTGGGCAAGGCCCAGGTGCTGCCCCTGCTGGCGGGCCTGGGGCTCAGGCGCTGGCGGCCGCTCTGGGCGAACCGGCTGTCGGGTCCGCTCGAGAAGCTGGGCAATGGGCTTCTGCTGCTCCTGATCGTGCTGGTGCTGGTCAAGTCGCTGCCTCTGCTGCTGCCCTTCGCGGCCGCCAACCTGGTGGCCCTGGGTTTCATGGCCGTGATGGTGCTGGCGGCCCTGGCCATCGGCTATGGGATCGCTGGTCCTGAGCCCCGGGAGCGCACCACCCTCGCCCTCGTCACCTCAATGCGCAACCCAGGGCTGGCGCTGCTGTTCGCCACGACCTACGGCGCCGGCATACCTGACCTGAAACTCGCGGTGCTGGCCTATCTCCTGGTCACTGTGCTGCTCTCGATTCCCTTCCTGCGCTGGCAGCGCCAGAAGCAGCAGGTGCCCTTCGTGACCCCTTAGATGACTTGGCTTGAATCCCCTGAGGCCCTGCTGGAGGGGCTTGCCGGTGTCGTTCGCTTGACCCTGGAAACACTTTCTGTGCTCTGTGTGGTGGCGGGCTTGGTCGCCACCCTGCCACTGGCCTTGCCGTACCTGCCCTTCCTGGGCCATCGCGGCCGCCGCCCCTCCAGCACGATCCGGATCAGCTTCGGCAGCTGGCTGTCGATGGCACTGGAATTCCAGCTGGGGGCCGACATCGTGGCCACCACCACGGCTCCCTCGAACCGCAACCTGATCCAACTGGCGACGGTGGCTGTGATCCGCACCTTCCTCAATGTGTTCCTCGCCAAGGAACTGGAGGCGGAGCGGCGGCTGGAGCAGGATCATCCTCTGCGGCCGAAACCCTGATCAGCCAGCCCTTGCTGTCGGCATCCCCATGAACCTCACCAACGAGCTGGCCAAGGAGCGCAATAGGGAGGCGGCCGAGCGCACCCTGATGGCCTGGATCCGCACCTGCCTGTCGCTGATCAGCTTCGGCTTCGGTCTCGACAAGATCATCGGAGCGATCCAGGCCAGCCGCTTCGAGGGCAGTGCCCATACGCAGCTCAGCGTGCGGTTGATCTCGATCGGATTCGTGCTCACGGGGATCCTGGCCATGGCAGCCGCCACTCGCCAACACCGCAAGGTGCTGCGGCGGTTGAAGCAGGACGATTTCGTCTATATCGGAACGGCTTCGATCTCGACGGCAACGGCCCTGGCGCTCACCCTGATCGGCCTGGTTGCCCTGGTGCTGCTGATCGCCGGTGGCATGAGCGCCTGATGGGCGTCTACCGGCAGGGACTGGGGCAGGCGGATCTCGCAGCCGGACTGACCGCCGCGGCGGTGGTGCTGCCCAAGGCGATGGCCTACGCCACCATTGCCGGTCTGCCGGTGCAGGTGGGTCTGTACACGGCTCTGGTGCCGATGGCTGTGTATGCCCTGCTGGGCAGCTCCAGACCCCTGAGCGTCAGCACCACCAACACCCTGGCCATCCTGGTGGGAAGTGAGCTGAATCGGCTGACGCCGGAGAGCGAGCCCAGCGCCTTGATGGCAGTGAGCGCCACTCTGACCGTGTTGGTGGGAGCGATGCTCTGCGGCGCGGCCCTGCTGCGGTTCGGCTTCATCGCCAACTTCATCTCCGAATCGGTGCTGGTGGGTTTCAAATCCGGCATCGGGCTGGTGATCGTGGTGGATCAGCTGCCCAAGCTGCTGGGGCTGTCTGTGGAGAAGGACGGCTTCTTCCGCGACCTGGCCGCCATTTTCGGGGACATCTCCCAGGCCTCGATCGCCACGCTGCTGCTCTCGGCCGGGCTGTTCACCATTCTGTTCAGCCTGAGACGCCGGTGGCCGTCGGTGCCGGCTCCATTGGTGGTGGTGGCGATCGCGATCACCAGCTGCGCCCTGCTGGGGCTCGATCGTTTCGGGGTGGAGCTGGTGGGCACCGTGCCAAGGGGGCTTCCCGCCCTCAGCTGGCCCCGGCTGGATCTGCTGAGCGGGCTCTGGCCAGGCGCGGCAGGCATCGCCATGATGAGTTTCACGGAAAGCATCGCGGCAGCTCGGGCCTTTCGCGCCAGCGATGAACCCTCTCCTGTGCCCGACCGTGAGCTGCTGGCCCTGGGACTGGCCAACATCGGCGGCGGCTTGTTCGGAGCGATGGCGGCAGGGGGCGGGACCACCCAGACGGCGGTGAACCGCCAGGCGGGCGCCCGCAGCCAGATGGCCGAGCTGGTCACGGCTGGGGTCGCGCTGGTCACGCTGCTGCTGCTGGCCCCCTGGCTCGCGCTGATGCCCCTGGCGGCCCTGGCCGTGGTGGTGATCATTTACTCCTTCGAGCTGATCGCCCCGGGCGAGTTCCTGGCGATCCGGCGCGTGCGCCACGCCGAATTCCACTGGGCCGTGGTGGCCTTCCTGGGGGTGGTGGTCCTCGGCACCCTCAAGGGCATCCTGGTGGCCGTGATCCTGTCATTGCTGGCGCTGGTGCAGCAGGAGGTGAACCCGCCGCTGTATGCCATCGGCCGTAAGCGCGGCACTGATGTGTTCCGGCCGCTGTCCTCCCAGCATCCCCGGGATGAGACCTGGCCGGGGCTGCTGCTGCTCCGTGCCGAGGGGCGCCTGTTCTTCGCCAATGCCCATGGAGTGCTCCTGCGGATGCGGGCGGAGATCAAGCAGCACCAGCCAAGGGTGGTGGTGCTGGATGGCAGCGCCGTGATCGACATCGAATACTCCGCACTCAAGGTGCTCACGGAAACGGAGCGGCGCCTGGATCGGGAGGGCATCTCCCTCTGGCTGGCGGGGCTGAATCCCACGGTGCTGGAAGTGATCCGCCGCTCGGAGCTGGGCGAACGCCTGGGCAAAGAGCGGATGCACCGCAACATCGAGCGGGCGGTTGAGCATTACCTCGCCGCGCATCAGAAGGCGAACGGGTGATCAGCTGAGCGATCGAACCGGCTGGGGCGGCGGATCAGACCTTGGGAACGGTGCTGGCATTGCCGTTGCGGATGGCGTGGTACCCCGGCGAGAGGATCTCCACCTCGGCGGCCGCGAAATGGTCCTGCAACGCCGCCAGCACGTCCGAGAGGGTTTCGCGGTAGGTATCCGCTCCGATCACGAAGGCATTGAGCTCATAGCTGATATGGAAATCATTGAGGGAGGTCTGAATCACATAAGGCTCAAGCTCATCACTGATTCCCTTGACACTCTTGGCCGCCGCCAGCATAAGTTCGTGCACACGGCGCCAGGGAACGTCGTAGCCGATGGTGATCGTGGTGGCGATCGCCACGGGTTGCTGGATCTCACGCCGCGAGAAACTGAAATTCACCACCGAGGCGCCGATCACCATGGCGTTGGGAATGCTCACCAGCTCATTTCTTGGCGTGCGTACCCGGGTCACCAGCAACGCCCGCTCCTGCACCACCCCCACCGTGCCGTTGATGTCCACCCGGTCACCTAGGCGGAACGCACGGGTGTAAATCAGCATCAGGCCGCTGATGATGTTGGTGGCGATGGCGCTGGAGCCGAGGGCCGCCAGCGCACCCACGAACAAGCCGGCCCCCTGGAAGGCCTTGCTGCCGGATCCAGGGATGTAGGGGTAGGCCAGCACTACCCCGATCAGGGCAATGAAGATCGTGGCCAGACGGGCCGTGGGCAGGGCCCATTCCTGGTAGAAACCCGGGATGCGCACCCGGCCCCGCTCGAGGGCTGAGAACCAGGCGTTGCTGGCGCGGATCGCCATCACCGTGAACGCCGTGATCAGCAGGATCGAGACCAGGTTCGGAAGCGCCCCGGCCGCCGCGTCAAAGGCCTTGCGTATCACCTCCAGAATCTGTTTACGCAGGCCGTCGGCAATCCCCTGGGTGGGTGGGAAGAACCCCAGCAACAACGGAACCAGCAGGTAGCTGATCAGGAGCAGCAGCGACCAGTGGATGACCCGGCGGACCAGCTGCAGGATCTGGCGTATCTGGACAGATTCGAGCAGCTGATTGGAGCCGACGCGCAGTCCCTGCAGCAGACGGTTCTGATCAAGGTCGATCCACTGGGTCGCCCAGCGGTTCAGCTTTGACTGGGTGCGTATCCAGAAGAGATAGATAACGAGCACCAGCAGGGCAAGGGCCGTTCCCTTGACCCAGGCGAGGGGCGTTCGGCTGCGCCTGTATGTGATGACGGCGCTGACCAGACTGCTTCGGTACGTCTCGGCCAGCTCCTGGCGGCTGAGATCGAAGCAGGCCGACACCCGGTCATCGACGGCCATGAACCGCTCCGAGCCTCCGTCGGCGCGGGGGCGCACGAGGAAGGTGTACGGCGGGGCATCCTCGATGGTGAGGCGCTCGGGCTGGAACGACGGGCTCTCAGCCAGACGACCCAGCTCCTCCGTCGCCCGCCGGGCGTAGTTCGCCGGGTTCTGAGCTCCGATCGCCGAACGGATCTCCACCACCTTCCGGCCATCGAGGGTGATGAACTGGGGAGGATCGATGCAGTGCGCCTTGTCGGCGGAAGGGGTCGTGTCCTTCTGGGCGTGAAGCGGCAGCGACGAGACCAGCACCAGGGCCATGGACATCCCCAGGGCCAGCACCACCAGCAGAGCGGAGCGACGTCGGCGGGCCTGACCACCTGCTCGCACCACGGGAGGCGTCACGGCTGGCTCAATCAGACTGTGTTGCGATCATGGTGCACCCCCTCACGCCCATGCCCACGCCCAGCGAATAGGTTGCCCGAAGCCTGGGGAGGACGTCAGAGCATGGACCCGACAGTCCCAGTCCAAGGCATCCCAGGCCGCAGCTGGTCCCGCCGGCGGGGATGGTTCTGGCCGGCCGCGCTGCTGGTGGCGCTGCTGGTGACCCTGCCGTCAGCGTCACCCGGCCGGGCAGCGGCTGAGATCCCTGCCGCCCAGGTGGAAGTGGACGGCACCAGCCTGTTCCAGGTGCGGAGCTCGAAGGACTTCAGCGCCGAGCAACGGGCGGACGCGGCCAATGACCTGCTCCAGAGAGCCGCCCGGAACCCCAGGCGGGCTGAGCTCCAGGTGGTGGAGCGCAATGGGCTGCCGGTGATCAGCCTCGATGGCAAGCCCCTGCTGACGGTCACCCGCCTGGACGCGGCGGAGGGCCTTAGCCCGCAGGACCAGGCGGAAACCTGGCGCCGCCGCCTGGGGGAGGCCCTGGAGCAGGGACGCCTGCAGCGGCAGCCCGCCTACATCCGGCGGATGGGGCTGCGCTCGCTCGCCCTGCTGCTGGGTGCCCTCCTGCTGCAGCGCCTGCTGGGAAGTCTCTTCCGGCGGGCCTTCCCGCAGGCCTGGCCCCATCCGGGCGCCGATGGTGAGCTGATCCCAGGTAAGGCGGGCAGCGGCTTCCTGATCCGGGCCCTGCTGCGCAGCCTTCAGGTGGCGGTCTGGATCAGCGTTGCCGGCACAGTGGCCGACCTGTTTCCGCTCAGCCGGATGGCCTTGCAGCGGCTGCGTGACGCGCTCTCCGACAGCCTCGCCTCCCCCTTCCTGCCCCTGGGGGAACGCAGCTACTCGGTGCTGGATGTGATCGTGCTGATCACCCTGTTCCTGGCCCTGGCCAGGGGACTGGGGGTGCTGCAACGGCTGCTGCGCACCCGCGTGCTGCAGTACACGGGGATCGGCAAAGGGGCCCAGGAAGGAATCGCCTTCGTGGTGCAATATGCCCTGCTGTTCATCGGCTCACTGGTGCTGCTTCAGCTCTGGGGGCTCGACCTGAGCTCCCTGACCCTGTTCGCCAGCGTGTTCGGTGTGGCCCTGGGCCTGGGGCTTCAGGGCATCACCAAGAACTTCATCAGTGGCCTGATCATCATCTTCGAGCGGCCGATCCAGGTGGGTGATTTCGTCGAGATCGGCGAGCTTCAGGGCACGGTTCAGAAGATCAGCCTGCGCAGCACCGAAGTGGTGACCCTGGACCGAATCGCGATCATCGTGCCGAATGCCGAGTTCCTCGAATCCCAGGTGGTGAACTGGAGCCATGGCAGTCCCACCTCCAGGCTGATGCTCCCCATCGGCGTGGCCTACGGCTCGGATTGCACCGCCGTGCGCAATGCCCTGGTGGAAGCCTGCAAAGACTATTCCGGGATTCTCCAGGAACCGAAACCGAAGGTGTTCTTCACTGGCTTCGGCGACAGCTCGCTGAACTTCAGTCTGCTGGTGTGGATCAACCAACCCATGCGTCAGTATGAAATCATCAGCGACCTCAATTTCCGCATCGAGGCAGTTCTGCGCCACCGCGGGATTTCAGTCCCCTTCCCCCAACGGGATCTGCATCTGCGCAACGACAGCCTGCAGCTGTCCCTGCCCCCCGAACTGAGCGAGGGGCTCAGGGCCCTGCTGGCTGATCGTGGCGAATGCTCCGCCGCACCTCCTGATCAGGACGGGGCGTAGGGATGTGGCACAGGGCTGAGGCGGCCATCGCGAACTGATCCTGCTGAGCCCCCGCCAGCACACCCAGCAACAGCCAGCGCCGCTGCCACCGAGTGGCCTGACCTCAGCCCGCTGGGTTGAGCCTGGATCAGGATCCGTCGCTCGGAAGCGATGGCTGGTCGTGATTCGATCGTTGCCCTTCACCCGCCCCAGGGCCGGTACGTCCATCGCTGAGGCGTACATCGAGGGGCGGCAGTTCCACAAGCGCCACTGTGGTGGAAGCAATGCTCACCCTATCCTTCGCGGCCGCAAACGCATCGAGAATTTTGGTGTAGAGGATGTCTTTAGTGATACGACGGCGCTTGCAATCCACGATGTAGCGGACAGTGAAGGCCAGCCAGTTGTCGGTGACCACCAGGCTCACCGCCGGCTCCAGACTGGCCGGCTCAAGCAGATAACGGTGGATCAGCTTGTCCCAGGCACGGCGGTAGGCCTGCATCAGCTCATCGGTGTAGAGATCACTCACCACCTGCTCGAGAATCATCCGTGCCTGCCGGTGGTCGCTGCCGTGTTTCACCGGCACGCGGATCTCATCCCAGAGGAACGGAAAGTCACCAGAATAATTGAACACCGGCGCCTTGAAGACGAAGCTGTTGGCAATGCGGACAACCCGGCCGTTGTAGAGATCGGAATCAACCCATTCCCCCAGTTCCATCATCGTGGTCCTGAGAATGCCAATGTCGATCACATCGCCTTTGATGCCACCCAGTTGAACACGATCGCCCGGCCTGTAGAACCCTCCGAAGGAAATTGCGATCCAGCCGGCCACACTGCCGATCACCTCCTGGAGGGCGAAGGCAATGCCCGCACCAGCCACCCCAATGGCCACGGTGAGCCCCACCAGGCGATCGCGGAACACGATCGACACCAGCAGAATGACCGCCAGGTAGCCACCGAAGGTGATCAACTTCCGGGCGTAATAGCGGCTGTCGCCATCACTCAGATTTCGCGTGATGTAGCGCTGAGCCAGCCGCACGGCCAGCACGATCAGCAGCAAGCCCACAAATGCGGCCAGCAGCTTGCCGACCCATGGGTCCTGCCACCAGGGCGCCACAAGAATCACAAAAGGCACCAGCGCTGCCATCGGCGACCGAAGACGCGTAGATCACCAGCCTGGCGCCTGGGTGAGCTGTTGGGGCTACGCGGAACTTGATTGGTGACAATCCACCCATCGCCTGGTGGGGGTGGGGGAGACCAAAGGTCGGAGCCGAAAAACCAGCTTAAATCCACGTCCGTCAGGCACCAAGCCATCGAACCGTTTCGCTCGGCAGCACCGGCAGCGCCTGAGTGGGCAAGGGCGGCCATCCAGTCAGTTGCAGCGGCCTTGATCAGCACCGCGATCGTCATCACGTTCCGGTGCCTGGCCTTGGCCTGCGCCTTACCAATGGCCATCCGCATGGCTCATATTCCGTATCTCATCCCTGCGGCTTCTCACGGTCATTGGTCTTCGAGTCCGATCTCCATCAGCGAGTTTCTTTGGCAGATCCACGATTGATCCACCAGCGTGCGACACGCGTGATCGGGCCACGCAGCAGCAGGTAGGGCACAAAGGCGAGCAGGCCCGCGATGATCACCGCTTCGGCAGGATGAAACGTGTCGAACACGAGCCATTGGTAGATCAGGTCCATGCCCAGGCCGAGGATGATGACCCGCGCTGTGGAGATAAGCCCCTCGTGCAGACGACTGCTGCGCTTTCCTGGGTTGCTCAGTATGGTCCAGAGGTAGGGATTGCGTCCAGACCGGGCGTCCTTGACGCCATCGACCAGTGCCATCATTGCCACCATGATTGGTTGCAGCACGAAACGAAAGGCCATCGGCCCGCTCGGACGGTCGAGCAGGTTCTGCCAGATCCGCTCAAACACCGAAACCGAGAGGCTATGCATGGCCACCCCGATAATGACCAATGCGACCGACAGCACGAGCACCAATCGAGCCAAAAGAATCTTTACTTTTGATACTTTATCCGTCATTGTCTGATCATCTCAACCTGCCCTCGAATAGCTGCTGTTCCTGTCGGCAAGGGCAACGAGTTTCGGCGCAGCAATGCCCGTATTCTTTGGTTGATCATAGCCCAGAGTCAGTCATCCTTCACCAACCGCTTGAGCCGATGGACGGCTAGAGAAACAGGAGTCAACGATACGTTCTCCACTGACGTCGCGCGACCAGCCGCGAACGGGTTGTCAAGATCAGCGATCAGCAGCAGCAGCTTGATCAGCAGGAATGAAATCACGCCAATGAAGAAAAGGGATTCTCCGAATGGCTCGATATCAGTAAGAACAAGTCCTCCAGTCAGCAGGCCCGTTCCGATGAAGGCCATCCCGTAGACAGAAGGCACAAAAGTGGTTTCACGAATCACCTCAATGCGAACCACGACTCGGCGGACGTTGGCCAATTCGAGCAGCAGGCGGGCCTGCAGTGGGGCGGCATTCCAGACACCGAGCCGCTCGATCGCAAGCTGCAGTTCATCGAGGTGGTTCAGCAGGGTGGTGACCAGACCGGCCTCCTTCATCCAGTCCAGGAGATCTTCGCTGAAGCCCACCAACAGTGCCAAAGCCCCCTTCACCTCGGCTTCCGGATGAAGCTCCCTAACGCTTCTTGCCTCCCTGGCGAGGCACTCCAGAGCAGCGGCCAGTTCACCGGGAATCTTCTCGCTTTCCTTGTAATCCAGCAGCACCCCATTCAGCAGGAAGCCCAGCAGGAACACCTCGGAGGCCACCAGTGCAGGGAACAGGGGATTCGGGACCAGCAGTTCCCAGTGCATGCGGTGCACCAGGGTCTTGACGACCAAAATGGTCAACAGCACCAGGCTCACCCGGCCGAAAAACCAGACACGCCGCAGCCAGTGCCTGCGATGCGTATCGGTGTCCAGTTGTTCGGCCATCATTGTTTCGGGGCGCATGGAGGGCACTGTGTCGGGCGGCCCCCTACTGCTCCTTGGGCTCCCCCTGCGGCAACGGCGGCAACGGCGGGGGGGGCAGCACCTCCAGCTCGGGGGGGTTGGGCGCGGTTTCCGGGCCGATCAGGTCCACGGCGGTGCGTTGCATCACCAACCGGAAGCGCAGGGGCGCCTGTTGCTGATTGATGAACGCCTGCACGGCGGCCACCTGCTTGGAGGTGGGCAGCGTCGGATCAGTCACCCGCACCCGGGCCCGGATCAGAGGCGGGTTCTGCTGCCAGTCGATTGAGATCCCCACCAGATCGATGGCGGGATCGCCGCCGAGGGTGATCGTGCTGCTGCGCAGCCGCTGTTCGATCACCGCCTCCAGCTGCTGAGCTTTTGTCTCAAGCCGGGATCGGTTCAGCAGGCGAAAGAAGCTGCTGCCGAGGGGAATCACCAGCAGGGCGGTGAGGGCCACGCTGGTGAGTCCGAGCCGGCTGTGGAACAAGCGGCGCCGGTACACCCGCTCGAGGCTGGCCAGGGACACCATCGCCCCCACCATGATCCCCAGCAGGTTGGTGGCAAACAGCAGCAGTGCCCCATAGGCCTGCATCCAGTCGGAGGACGCCAGCAGGATCCCCACCACGCACATGGGCGGCACCAGGGCCACGGCGATCGCCAGGCCAGCCAGTGCCGAGATCGCGTCTTTTCTCAGCTTGGCGTACATCGCCACCGCTCCGGCCACCAGAGCCACTCCCAGATCCAGCAGGTTGGGGCTGGTGCGGGCCATCACCTCGCTGCCGAAGCTCGGTAAGGCCACCAGGTGGCCCACCGCCATCGCCAGCAGCACGCAGATCACCACCCCCAGCAGCAGGGTGCGCAAGGCCCGCAGAAACATCGGCAGGCGCCCCCGCAGGATCTCGAAGGCCATCGCCTGCAGCGGCATGATCCAGGGGGCCACCACCATGGCTCCGATCACCACGCCAGGGCTGTTGGCCAGCAGGCCCAGGGTGGCGATCAGGGTGGCCCCCACCGTGAGCACCACGAACACCTGGTTGAAACTGGCGTCGTGCTCGAACTCCTGGCGCAAGGCGTCGAGCCGGGCGTCGTCATGCCATCTGTCCTCGGGCAGGACTGTGGTGCTGGTCATCGCAGGCCTGGGGTGGAATGGCCACGCCAATGGTGCCACCAGCGGCCGACTATCCCTGACGCCAGCCCCACGCCCGAGTAGCAAGGAGAGGTAACCACCACAGGCACCTCCCATGTCCAAAGCACAGCTGAGTGCCTTTCTGATCGAAGTGGAAGCCGATGCCGCCCTGCGCCAGCGGGTGGAAGCGGCTGCCGATGCCAGCGCCGTGGCAGCCATTGCCCAGGAGCGAGGCCATATGTTCTCCGCGGCCACCCTCAGCCGCCACCAGCGG
Organism: Synechococcus sp. Cruz-7E5; assembly: GCF_024345995.1. Lineage (GTDB taxonomy): Bacteria > Cyanobacteriota > Cyanobacteriia > PCC-6307 > Cyanobiaceae > Regnicoccus_A. The sequence continues at coordinate 46,647 of NZ_JAGQCE010000008.1, read as the reverse complement.
GGCTGAAGCTCAGGCGTAGCCCAGGCTCAGGCGGAGCGCATCGAGCCGACGGGCATTCACGCCCAGGTCGGAATCTCCCAGGCGGGATTCCGAACGCGCCTGAATGCTGGTGCCTGATCCGTCCAGCGCCAGTTCCAGATCGTCGACAAAACCGAACAGCTGGCTTTCGGCGGTGGCATGCAGATAGCTGAGCTGGGGGGATCCGGACCTGGTTTCGATCTGGACCCCGGGTGTGTCCTCCAGCTTCAGCGCCAGCTGCTGGAGTGCTGTTGCCGGATCGGCCAGTGACCAGTCCTGGCGTGCGCAGTGAGCTGGGCTGGCGCACGGCCTGAGCCGTCCGTCGTGCAGACCGAGATCCGCGGGCGGAGCACCGGAAAAATGCAGCAGGGAGGCCTGGGCAGCGCCGGGGTGGCCCAGCAGCAAAAGACAGGTCAGCAGCTGGGCGCCCAGCAGCGCCAGAAGCCTCAGGGGACGAAAGGTGGCGGTTCTCATGAGGCGGCCCAGCTGCCGTGCAGGCCGTGGGGCAGGGCCAGGGGCATGGGCAGCACCGCCTGCTCCGAGAGATCGGCGGCGTTGAGGATCACCAGGTCGCTGGCGCAACGCGCCCCGTTCCAGACCACGCAGAGGATCCAGCCGTCGTCTTCGGCGGGTTCAACACTGGGGGATTCCGCCATGGCGGCCTCCTGCCGCAGGCGCGGCACCATCACGGGCTCGCTCACGAAGCCCCGGGGGGCGGCACTCCAGGTGCGGCGCTCGCCGCTGATCAGATCCAGCTTCTCGATGGCCTGCAGGGGGGCATTGCCCCGCTCCTGCTCGGTGACGGCCATCCAGGCGAAGCGGGCCTCAAGACCCACCCGCCGGGGGTTGACCATGGCGAACTCGCAGCAGCGCTCCTCCAGCAGTTCGGTGCTCACCGCACCGCTGGCCAGGTCGATGCGGCAGCGCTTGAGCTGACCGATCGGCAGGGTGTCGAAATCGACGGCGCGGAAATCAACGCCGGGGCCGATCGTGGGGAAATCGTCGTAGAAGATCGAATCCACCACCACCTGGCCGGCCTCACCGGCAGAGGAATCCTCGAAGGCATTGAGGTGGTGGAACACAAAGCCCTCAGGAGCGCTCACCTGCAGCGGCTCCCCCTCTCCGGAGCGGGGGATCAACCAGAACTGACCGCTCTCCCCTGGCTTGGAGCCCAGGCACTGGGCGGCGCCCTTCCAGCCGAGCACGAAGCCCAGCGGATTGAAGCTCATGGCGTTCTGCAGAAACACCGCCCAGTTCGGGGTGATGGCGAAATCGTGCAGGAAGGCAAAACCGTTGAAGCTGCGTTTCTGATCGGCCACCAGCTGCCCCGCCTGGGCGCCGTGGCCGGCATCGAACTCCATCAGGCGGATGGTGCTGCGGGGGCCGGCCTTGACCCCGAAGGTGACCATGCGCTCCTGGCCGTGGTGGCCGGGATCGAAGCGGGGGTGGGCGCTGAAGGCCTCACCGCCTGCGAGCACACCATCGAGAAGGTCGACACCCACGGTGTCCAGACTGACGGGGTCGAGGGCATGGGGGGAGCTGGCCTCCCACAGGGCCAGCAGCTTCTCGCCCAGCCGCACCACATGGGTGTTGGCGATGTTCTTGAGGCGCAGGTCGAAGGCGTTGGCCAGCGGTCCGCCGGGCTTCTGGGTGCCGAAGACGCCGCGGTAAAGCACCTTGCCGGCCTTCTCCTCCGCCATCCAGCCCTCCGTACGCACGAAACGGTTGCTGAGGCAGGCCGCGCCGCCTTCGAAGCGCACCGCCGTGATCATGCCGTCGCCATCAAAGGGGTGGTGCACCCAGCGGCCGCCGCGCTCCAGCCGCCCGGGACCGTTGCGGTAGAGGCTGCCGCTGAGCTCGGAGGGGATGGTGCCGCTGGCGGCTGCCAGGGGAACGGCCGTGAGCTCCGTGCCCACATTGCGGAAGGCACTGGCCCAGTCGGCGCGGTCGTAGCCGGGGGCTGCGGCCGCCGTGGAGGAGGTGGCCTCGCTGTTGCCGGGCTCGGGTCGACTGGGGGCGATGGTCATCGCTCACTGGCGCGGTTGTGCCTCCATCATCACGTAACGGAGTGTGACAACGCGATTCGCTTCAGCCAGGGGCGCCCGCCTGCTCCAGCACACCCTTGCTGCTGGGCACCTCGCCGGCGCGGCGTGGATCAATCTCCACCGCCTGGCGCAGGGCCCGGGCGAAGGCCTTGAAGCAGGCCTCCACGATGTGGTGGGAATTGAGGCCGTCGAGCTGGCGGATGTGCAGGGTGAGTCCGGAGTTGTTCACCACCGCCACGAAGAACTCCCGCACCAGCTCGGTGTCGTAGGTGCCGATGCGCTGGCCCGGGATCACCAGGCCGTAGCTGAGGTGGGGGCGGCCGGAGCAATCCAGCACCACCTGCACCAGCGCCTCATCCAGGGGCGCGGTGAAGTGCCCGAAGCGGTGGATGCCCTTGCGGCTGCCCAGGGCCTGGGCCAGGGCCTGGCCCACGGCGATGCCCACGTCCTCGTTGGTGTGGTGATCATCGATGTGGGTATCCCCCTCGGCGCTGATCTCCAGATCCAGCAGGCCGTGGCTGGCGAGCTGGTGGAGCATGTGATCGAGGAAGGGCACACCGGTGCTCACCCGACAACGGCCGCGGCCATCGAGGTCCAGCCGCACGCGCACGTCGGTTTCACCGGTGACACGGTGGATACGTCCGCTGCGGCCGCCCGGGCTGCCGGGATCAAGATCCGGAAGGAAGGACACGGGGCAATGGGGCGGGAGTGTGCCAATCATGCCGAAGCCAAACGCCTGACCAGGTCCACAATCGCCAGCACCGATCCGGCTGCTGCGTGAACAACTGTCCACAGACGGTGCTGACCGAACTGCGAGCGGGCCATCAGCGCTTCCTTGACGGTGAATCGCTCCATCCCCACAGCAGCCGCGAGCGCATGCTCGAAGTGGAATCGGGCCAGCATCCGACTGCGGCGGTGCTGGGCTGCGCCGATTCCCGGGTGCCGGTGGAGCTGCTGTTCGACACTGGCTTCGGCGACCTGTTCGTGGTGCGCAACGCCGGCACCCTCTCCACCACCGCGGCGATCGCCTCACTGGAGTACGCCGTGGCCCATCTGGGCGTGCCCGTGATCGTGGTGCTCGGCCATGAACGCTGCGGCGCGGTGGAGGCGGCCCTGAACCCGGCGCTGACCCTCACCCCGAGCCTGGCCCAGCTGGTGGGGCAGTTGCGGATGGAGCTGATCAACCTCGGCGGCCAGCACGACCTGGATCAGGCCGCCCGCCACCACACCCTCAACGCGGCCCGCAACCTGGTCGACTCCAGCGTGCTGCTCACCGATCTGATGCGCAGCGGCCGCCTGCAGGTGGAGGCCGCCTTCTACAACCTGCACACCACCACGATCGACTGGATGGGATCGGTGATGCCGATGCGCTCGGAGGAGCTGATGGGTGCACCGTGAGGCGCGACGGCGCTCACATCCCCGTAATGCAGTAACCCGCATCCACATAGATCACCTGGCCGGTGATGCCGGAGGCCAGGGGGCTGGCCAGAAACGCAGCGGTGGAACCCACCTCGTCCTGCGTGACGGTGCGCTTCAGCGGCGCCTTCTCCTCCACGTTGTGGATCATGTCGAGGATGCCGCCGATGGCGGAGCTGGCCAGGGTGCGGATCGGACCGGCGCTGATGGCGTTCACCCGCACCTGCTTCTCCGGCCCAAGTTCAGCGGCCAGATAGCGCACACTCGCCTCCAGAGCCGCCTTGGCCACGCCCATCACGTTGTAGTTGGGGATGGCCCGCTCGGACCCCAGATAGCTGAGGGTGATCACACTGGCGCCCTCGTTGAACAGGGGCTTGGCCCAGCGGCACAGGGGCGCCAGCGAATAGGAGCTCACCTCAAGGGCACGGGCGAAGCCCTCGGGGCTGATGTCGGAGTAGTTGCCGATCAGCTCCTCCTTGCCGGCGAAGGCGAGGCAGTGCACGAGCACATCGATCGAGCCCCATTTCTGCTTCACCTGCTCGAACACCGCCTCGATCTGGGCCGGGTCCTGCACGTTGAGCGGCTCGAACAGGGTGGGGTTCAGTGGCGCGGAGAGTTCGCGCACCTTGGCCTCGAAGCGCCCCTTCTCATCCGGCAGGTAGGTGACCCCCAGCTCTGCGCCGGCGGCGGCGAGCTGCTGGGCGATGCCCCAGGCGATCGAGCGGTTGTTGGCGATACCCGTGACGAGGGCTTTCTTACCGCGCAGATCGAGGAGCATGGGTAGGCGCCGAGTGCCGGCCAAGGACAGTGGGTGGATTCTCCTCCACCGCTTCCAGCGGCTCCCGGCCGCGCCCCTCAGCCAGCGATGACGTCCAGCACTCCCCCTTCAGAACCGGCGCCGCCCCCACAACCGAACCGCGCCGACCTGCCGCGCCAGTTCCCGGACCGGGGGGCCATGGTGCTGGAGCTTGCTGCCCGCTTTCCCCTGGCCAGCGGCGGCGCCAGCCCGATTCGCGGGGGCTCAAAACCGGCGCTCGCGGCGCTGGCAGCCGTCGATCCGGAGCGCTATGTCGCCAGCCGTAACCACCTCGACGGCGCGGTCAGCGGTCTCTCCCCCTACATCCGCCACGGGGTTCTGAGCCTGGCCCAGGTGCGCGACGTGGTGCGGCAGCGCATGGCCAGAGGTCCCGGGCTGGTGAGCGAGAAGCTGCTGCAGGAGCTGGCCTGGCGTGACTACTGGCAGCGGCTCTGGATCCGTCTGGGCGATGACATCTGGGAGAACCAAGAGCCGCTCAAGACCGGCCAGCGGGAGGCGGCCTACGCCCAGGAGCTGCCGGATGACATCCGCGAGGGCCGCACCGGCCTGGCCTGCATCGATGCCTTCGCGCGCCAGCTGATCGACACCGGCTGGCTGCACAACCACGCCAGGATGTGGCTGGCTGCCTACGTGGTGCACTGGCGCCGGGTGCGCTGGCAGGCCGGGGCCAGCTGGTTTCTGCGCCACCTGCTCGATGGTGATGCCGCCAGCAACAACCTGAGCTGGCAGTGGGTGGCCAGCAGCTTCAGCAGCAAGCCCTACCTGTTCAATCGCGCCAACCTGGAGCGCTTCGGCGCCGGGCGCCATTGCCCAGGCTGCCCGGCCGCGGAGGCCTGTCCATTCGAAGGCAGCTACGAGGATCTGCAGACCCGCCTGTTCTCCGCACCGCAGTTGGATGATCAAGCCAAGGGCGAGGCGGTCTGAGCATGGACTGTCCGGTTCTCTGGATCCACGCCGAGGCCCTGGGTCCGGCCAATCCCGCCCTGCTGGCCCATCCAGGCCGGCCGGCCCTGTTCGTCTTCGAGCCGGGGCTGCTGGAGGGCGCCGCCGGGCCGATCAGCCTCAAGCGGATCGTCTTCCTCTACGAGTGCCTGCTGGAGCTGCCGGTCACGATCCGCCAGGGCCATGGGGCGGAAGAGGTGCTGGCCTTCGCCGCCCGCCACCGGGCCGATGGGGTGGTGACCAGCGCCTGGGTGGACCCCCAGCTGGGGGGCATCGCCGCCTGCGTGGCCGCCGCCCTGCCCCTGCAGGTGCTGGAGGCTGAACCCTTCGTGGACCTGCCGGAGCCGGTGGACCTGGGTCGTTTCAGCCGCTACTGGCGCTCAGCGGGGCCCCTGCTGCGGCCGGATCTCGCCGGGCCATTGGAGTCATCGTGATCGATTCCAGCAAACACACCGCCCCCAGCGCCCCCGGCCAGGCCGCGCCGCGCCGGCTGGAGCAGCCAGCGCTACCGGCCACGGTCTGGCTGGCGGGGCTGGGCTGGCTGACCCCCCAGCGGCGGGGGGAGTTGCTGGCACTGCTCTGCAGCGACGAGCATCAGCGGCTGCGGCGCTGTCGCCTGCCCGCGGACCAGGACCGTTTCCTGCTGGGACGGGGCCTGCTGCGGCTGCGGCTGGGACAGGCTCTGGGGCTGGAGCCCGCCCGGCTGCGCTTTCGCCTGGGGCCCCAGGGCAAGCCCGCCTTGGAGGGGCTGGAAAGCCGGGACACCCTGCAGTTCAACCTGGCCCATTCGGGCGCCCTGGTGCTTTTGGCCCTCCACCCCGAGCGGCCGGTGGGCGTGGATGTGGAGAAGCACCGGCCCGGCCTGAACTGGCGGTCGATCGCCAGGCGCCACCTGCCCAGAGGCTGCCTCGAAGCCCTCGAGGCGCTGCCTCCAGCGGAGCAGCTCAGCGGCTTCCTGCAGCACTGGTGCCGCCTGGAGGCGGGCCTGAAAGCGACGGGACTCGGCCTGGCCGCAGTCGGAGCCCCACCACCACCAGGCCTGGAGCTGCACGATCTCCAACTGCCGGAGGGCTATGCCGGCAGCCTCGCCCTGCTCTGAGCCCTGCTACGGCTGATCCTCCTGCTCGCGGATCGTTTCGGGATCTGTCAGCAGATCCTTCTCCTCCAGCATCGGCAGCTTCTCCACCTTCACCTGGGCGGGATTCAGGGGCGGCTCGATCCACTCCCAGGTGCTGCGCGGGGCGCGACTGAGGCAGAGGGCTTCCAGTTCCTTGCGCAGGGCCCGTCGCACGTCACGGCGGGCGACGGCGGCGAAGAACTCCTCGCGGCTGGCCAGACCGGAGCTGAAGGGGTGGCTGCCGTTGCCGTTGAACAGCCGCGCTGGATCCGGCAGCCAGCGCGGACGGCAGTAGCCCTTGCGGCTGGTATCGGTTTCGAGCCAGATGTGCAGCCCAAAGCCGTCGGGCTGGCTGACGACAGCCAGGCCGTCGTGGGGCTGCTGCCGCTGCAGGGGGAAGCTCTTCCAGCTGGCGCTCCGATGGGCGGGCACACAGCCGCCGGCGAGCAGCGCTGCCGCCAAGGCGGCCATCAGACCAGCAGCGGCACGGAGGCCGAACCTGGAGGAGAGATCGGACCGGGGCACCGCTTCGGGTCGAACGGGCAGATCTTCACCCACAACGCCCATTGAAACGGACGCAAGACTCACCACAGCCTCCCTCTGTGATCACACGCTGATGGCACTCACCCCATCCACGATGGTTCCGCTGGGAACGCCGCTGCCGGCCTTCGCGCTGCCCGCTCTCGATGGCACCGTTCACAACAGCGCCGATCTGCCTTCACGGCCGCTACTGGTGCTCTTTCTCTGCGCCCACTGCCCATTCGTGAAACACATCGAGCCGGAACTCGCCCGGATCGATCGCGACTACGGCCAGCACATCACCATCCTGGCGATCGCGAGCAACAGCCTGCGCACCCATCCCCAGGACGGTCCGAGCCAACTGGCGGAACAGCGGCAACGAGTGGGATGGCGCTTCCCCTACCTGCTCGATGCCGACCAGAGCGTGGCCCGGGCCTTCCGTGCCGCCTGCACCCCCGACCTCTACCTCTTCGACGCCGCGCATCAGCTCGTCTATCGGGGCCAGCTCGATGGCAGCCGCCCGGGCAACGGCCAGGCACCCGATGGCGCCGACCTGCGATCGGCCCTCGATTCGCTGCTGGCGGGAAGGCCGCTGAGCACCGGGCAAAAGCCTGCAATCGGTTGCAACATCAAGTGGCACCCCGGGCTGGAGCCGGCCTGGGCCTGACCCTTGGAGGGGCTTAAGGTTGCTTTCATGCAGGTGCCCCCCTTCGATCTCACCGAGCAGCTTCATCAACTGGGTGAGGCCCTCGAAGACGCCGTTCTGCAGGTGTTGCGCAGCGGGCAATACATCGGGGGCGCCACGATTGCCCGTTTCGAGCAACAGTTCGCCGAGGCCGTGGGCACCCCCCACGCCATCGGCTGCAACAGCGGCACCGACGCCCTGGTGCTGGCCCTGAGAGGTCTGGGCATCGGCGAGGGCGATGAGGTGATCACCAGCTCCTTCAGCTTCTTCGCCACTGCAGAAGCGATCAGCGCCGTGGGCGCCACGCCGGTGTTCGTGGACGTGGACGAATCCACCTATCTGATCGATCTGGAGCGGATCGAGGCGGCGATCACACCCGCCACCAAGGCCCTGATGCCGGTCCATCTGTTTGGGCGGCCGGTGGACATGGAGCGACTGGGGGCGATCGCCGCCGGCCACGACCTGTTGGTGATCGAAGACTGCGCCCAGGCCACCGGCGCCAGCTGGGCCGGGCGGCCGGTGGGCAGCTGGGGGGATGCGGGCTGCTTCAGCTTCTTCCCCACCAAGAATCTCGGCGGTGCCGGCGACGGCGGTGCGGTCACCTGCAGGGATCAGGCGCTTGCCGCCCGCATCCGCGAGCTGGCGGTGCACGGCATGCCGCGCCGCTACCTGCACACCTCCCTGGGGTACAACAGCCGCCTCGACGCGATGCAGGCGGCGGTGCTCTCCGTGAAGTTGCCCCACTTGCCGGATTGGGTGGAGCGGCGACGGCAGCTGGCGAGCACCTACAGCAGCGAGCTGGCTGATCTGCAGGGGCTGGTCCTGCCTGAGGCGGGTCCAAGCGGCCACAGCTGGAACCAGTTCGTGGTGCGCATCCCCCGCTGCCCGTCGGCCCAGGCTGGCTGCGGGGGTGCCTGCGTCCCATCCAGCGACAGCGCCACCTACGGCCTGCCCGAAAGCTGCTGCCGCGACTGGCTGAAGCAGGCCCTGGCCGAGGCCGGCGTGAACACGATCATCTATTACCCGATCCCGATCCACCGCCAACCGGCCTATGCGGATCTGGGCTACGGGCCCGGCAGCCTGCCGATCACCGAGCGGCTCACGGCCGAGGTGCTCAGCCTGCCGATCTTCCCGGAACTGAGCGCCTCCCAGCAGGCCACCGTCACCGCCGTGATGCGGCAGCTGGTGGCTCAGCCCCTCAGCCTGGCCTCCTGAGGCGCAGCCACCGAGGCCGCATGCAAGGCCTTGAAGTGGGCCTGCTGCAGCTTGTGGTTCACGATCGGATCCGGGTATCCCCTGCGCTCCAGGGGCGCAATCTCTCCACGGATCAGATCGGCCGTGGCCACCCGCGAGAGCTCGGGTAACCAGCGGCGGATGTAGGTGGCGTCGGGATCAAAACGGGCCGCCTGGGTATAGGGGTTGAAGATGCGCAGGGGCTTGGGGTCCATGCCGCTGCTGGCACTCCACTGCCAGCCGCCGTTGTTGGCCGCCAGATCACCGTCCACCAGCAGACGCATGAACTGGCGCTCACCCCAGCGCCAGTCCACGATCAAGTCCTTCACCAGGAAGGAGGCCACGATCATGCGGCAGCGGTTGTGCATCCAGCCGGATTCATTGAGCTGGCGCATGGCAGCGTCCACGATGGGCACGCCGGTGAGACCATCGCACCAGGCAGCGAAACGAGCCTCGTCGTTCTCCCAGGGGAAGCGGCGCCACTGGGGGCGGTAGGGGCCCTCGGCCAGTTCGGGGAAATGGAACAGGGCCTGCTGGTAGAACTCGCGCCAGGCCAGTTCCTGCTCCCAGACCGTGATCGCCTGGAGTTCCTCCTCACTGCGCGCACGCGGGCGCTGCTCCTGGGCGGCGGCCCAGGCCTGGCGGGGGCTGAGGGTGCCGAACCTGAGCGCGGCGCTCAGCCCCGAGGTGCCCGGCTCCGCCGGCAGGTTGCGGCCTGGTTCGTAACGCAGCAGAGGCCCATCCGCAAAGGCGGCCAGCTGGGTGATGGCGGCGGCCTCACCGGGGCGGCAGGGGCAGAGATCGGCCCCTCCGAAGGGAGCGGCGGGCAGGCCATCGCCGGCGCTGGGCACGGTCTCAAGCCAGTCGAGCCGGTCCCAGAGCCGGCGGCGCTCGTCGGTAAGGGAGCCGGGATCAAGATCAATCAGGCCGGCCGGAGCAGGCACGGGAGCACAGGCCTCGGGGCCTGCCTGCTCGATCCGACGCCGCCATGCCCGGAAATAGGGGCCATAGACCCGGTAGGGATCGCCAGCGCCGGTGGCCAGCGCCTCTGGGGACACCAGCAGCTGGTCCCAGTCGGAGAGCAGCTTGCGGCCGCTGGCGCGCAGGGCCTCAGCGACACGGCTGTCGCGGGCACGGCCATCGGGCTCCCCATCCCGGTTCCAGGCCACCACGGCAGCGCCGCTGGCCTCAGCCAGCTGCGGCAGCACCACGGCCGGATCCCCGCGCAACAGCAGCAAGCGGGAACCGGCCTTTCGCCAGCTGAGCTGCAGCTCCCGCAGGCTCTCACTCAGAAACCAGAGCCCGGACGGTGAATGGTCCCTGGCCTCCAGCACGGCCGGATCGAAGACGAACACGCCGGTGACGGCTGCAGTGGCGCGGGCAGCGGCGGCCAGGCCCAGGTTGTCAGCCAGGCGCAGATCGCGGCGGTGCCAGAACAACCAGCGGGGCGGGTTCATCCGAGGCCGAGCAGCTGGCGGGCCCTGAACCAGGCGGTGACGCTCTTGCCATCGAGGGCCTCATCACCGCTGGCCAGGGCCGCATCGAGGGCAGCGGGCTCCAGCAGGAGCACCTCCAGGTCCTCGTCGTCGTCCCCGTCGGGGCGCTCGCTGAGGGGGGAGAGCTCCCGGGCCAGGAACAGGTGGATCACCTCATCGGAATAGCCGGGGCAGGGCAGCATCACGCCGAGGGAATCCCAACGGCTGGCGCTGTAGCCCGCCTCCTCCCCCAGCTCCCGCTCCATCGAGTCCTGGGGGTCTTCACCGTCTTCAAGGGTGCCGGCGGGGAACTCGAGAATGCGCCGCTCCACGGCGAATCGGTACTGGCGCAGCACCACCACGCGCCCGTCAGCCAGGACCGGGACCGCCAGGGAAGCGCCCGGATGGCGAATGATCCCGTAGGTGCCCTCCACCCCCATCGGCAGCAGCACCCGGTTGAGCTCGAAGCGAAGCTTGCGGGCCTCGAGAGCCGCCGTGGTTTCCAGGTGGATGGATGGCTCAGGCGGCGGCAGGGGAGCCATAAAGGGGGCTGGAGCAGGCCCACCAGTGTGACCGGCCGCCGCGGCCGCTGCTGTTCAGGCTGCCTCGGGCCAGCCCTCCTGGGCGGACAGCGGCAACGGTGGAGCTTCGGCGCCGGGGCGGCTCAGCAGCTCAGCCAGCAAGGCCCCGGCGGTCTGGTGGCCACCGGGGAGCACCAGCTGCGGCTCGATCGCCGAGAGGGGACCGATCACGAAAGCGCGCTGGCGCAGGCAAGGGTGGGGCAGCTCCAGCTGGGGGCTGCTGCAGCGAGCTTCGCCGCACCAGAGCAGGTCGAGATCAAGGCTGCGGGGCCCCCAGTGCACAAGGCGCTGGCGGCCGAATCGCGACTCCAGTGCCTGCAGACGCAACAGCAGGGGCAGAGGATCGGGCCAGGGCGCCCGGCCTGCCGCCACCGCCTCCGGCCCCTGACGGTCAACCAAAAGAACGGCATTGATGAATGGGGGCTGATCCGGTGGTCCACCCACCGGCGCCGTGCGGAACAGCGGCGACCAGCGCAGCAGCAGCGCGATGCCGGCCCAATCGAGAAGCTCCTGACTCAGGAGCGGACGGACCGCGGCCAGGGTGCCGGCGGGATCGCCGAGGTTGGCCCCGAGGGCCACCGCCAGGCTTTGGGACGGGGGGGCGATCGGATTCAGGACCGAGAGCTAAGGCAGGAAGCCAAGATCCTCGAAACGGGGCACCAGCCAGGAGGGGATGCCGTCTTGCGCCCAGACCCAGAAATCGCCTCGGCCCAGATAGACCGAATGACCGGAGCGGTAGGCCTGGGCCACGGTGGCCAGGTCGATCTGCTCCAGCGCGTCTTCCCGGCTCACACGCCTGCTGCGGGCTGCAAGGGAGACCCTGAGGGCCATCGAGGTCGTGCCGTTGTGGGGACCAGCCAGCGTATCGGCGGTCTGAGCGTTGTGCCCAACATCAGCCCGTGAGCAGCTGGAAGTGATACAGACCCGGCCGAATCACCTGAGGCGCTCGCGCCAGACCAGGGTGATCGCCAGGCTCACCAGGATGCCGATGCTGACATCGACGAAGCGGAACCAGGCCAGTCCCCAGACAGAAGTGGTGTGGGGCACGAGGCTGACGATGGTGAGGGCGATCCCCCCGAAGCGGTAGGCGCTCTGGTGCAGGCGCAGCAGGCCGCAGATCAGTCCCAGCAGCAGGATCGCGGCGGCATAGGAGAGGATCCCCGGCGGCAGCCACTGCACCTGAGCGGCGCCGAAAAGCACACCCAGGGCCGTGCCCAGCAGGCGGCGGCGGGAGATCGGCCAGGAGTCGACCAGGCTGGATTGGGTGACGATGATCGTGGTGATCGGCGACCAGTAGGGATTGGGCAGGCCAAGGCCGCTGGCCACCGCCATCGACACAGCCGCCGCCACGGCCGTGCGCAGGGCATGCAGGGCCCAGAGCCGCCAGCCCAGCTGGCGGGGATCGCGCTCGCGCAACAGCGGGGATCTCGAATCAGCCAAGGCGCTGGTGCAGCGCCGCCGCCGCCTCCTCGCCGCTGCGCACCGCCCCATCGAAGAAGCCTGGCCAGCGCTCGGCCACCTCGGTGCCGGCCCAGAACACCCGGCCGTGGGGCCGGCGCATGGCCTCACCGCAGCGGGTCCACAGCCCCGGGGGCATCCAGCCGGCATAGGCGCCAGCCACGAACGGCACCGACGGCCAGTCCTTCTCCACATAGGCCAGGGGCTCGAGCGCCTGGGGTCCCAGGTAGGCGGCCAGATCAGCCAGCACTTCCTGCCTGCGCCCGGCTGCGCCCAGGGCGGCCCAACGCCGGTAGCGATGCCCCACCACGAAAGCGGCCAGGACGCCGCAGCCGTTCTCGGGATCGGAGCTGTCGGCGCAGAGCTCGACGGTGGGCCGATCGCCGATGGCGATCCCCGAGAGTCCCTGCCGGCGCCACCAGGGGCTTGGGTACGCCACCAGCACCTTGGCGCATGCGCCCATCACCATCTCCTGGTTGAGCTGCTGGCGGTCGGCGGGCAGCACCGGCATGAAGCGTAGATGGGCCGCCTGCGCCGGCGGCATGGCCACGATCACGGCCCGACAGGGATAGATGGCCAGATCGGTGTGCACCTGCACAGGGTGCCCAGCCAGGCCATCGCGCTCGGCCTCAGGGAACGCCTGCTCAATGGCTCGCACCGGCTCGCCCAGCCGCAGCACCCCATCCCCCAGCTCGGCGGTCAGCAGGGCCGGTAGCTGGCCAGCGCCACCATGGAGCAGGAACTCCTCCGGGTGCTCGCCCTGGGAGGCGGTGCGCTGACCCCAGAGCACGTGCAGCAGCGAGACCTGCTCCGGCTCAGCGGGGCCGAGAAAGCCGACGGCGCGGCAGAAATAGGCGAAATACCAGGCGGCGAAGGGTGTGTGGGTGTGCTCGTCGATCCAGTCCTGGAAGCTGCGGCGATCGAGCTCGGCGGCGGAGGGATGGTGGTGGGGGTGGCCTTCCGGCAGCTGGGCCACCAGCGCCTGGAACCGCTCCAGGGCGGCCATGGCGTCGTCCCAGTCGGCACTGGGCACGGCGGGGGGCTGGCCCTCGGGGAAGCCCTGGAAGAAGCCGGCGAAGGTGCAGCGGCTCCCGCAGAACACCAGCACCGTGTCGCCGGCATGGGGGGATTCGAAGCGGCGGATGCAGTGGCGATCAAGGAGGTCCAGAAAACGGGTCTGGCTGGGGCCGACCCACTGGCCGCCCAGGTCGATCCAGGGCTGGCGGCCGCCCTCCAGCTGCAGACGCTCACCGGCCATCCGCCCCCCCACCGTGGCGGCCGCCTCGATCAGCCGCACCGAGCGGCCCGCCGCCTGCAGGGCGCGCGCCGCCACCAGGCCGGAGAGTCCGGCTCCCACCACCACGGCGTCAACGGCTTCGGCGGCAGGGAGACTCATCCGGCAAGCATCGCAACCGGCCAGAGGTGTGGCTTCAACCAACTGGCTTCAACGATGGTCGGGCCATGGCCCGGCCGCAATCATTGAACCGGAATCTGGACCGGTTCCTCACTCGGGCGGGGGCCCTTGCGGGGCAGGGACACCGTCAGCTGGCCATCATTGGCCGTGGCGGTCATCGCTGCCGCATCGGCATCGTCGGGAAGATGAAAACTGCGGCTGAAGCTGCCGTAGACCCGCTCGACCCGGTGCATGCGCTCACTCTCCTCCTTCTGCTCCTGGCGGCGCTCACCCTGAATGGTGAGGACACCGTCCAGGAGGGTGACCTTCAGGTCCTCCTTGGGGACTCCAGGGATGTCGGCCCGCACTTCATAACCCGTGTCGGATTCGGAGATGTCCACGCACGGGTGCCAGTCGTGAAGGGGGCCGTTCGCCAGAGCGGAACTGCTGCGGCCGAACGGCCAGGGCAGCCCGAGGGTATAGCGGTCGAACAGATCTTCGACATCCTTGAGCGATTCGCGTTTGATGAGCGCCATGGTGCGACCTCTTGGGTGACAAGCTGTTGAGGATGTGATCCATGCCGGTAAGTCCGCACGGAGTCCAGGCTCCAGGTGGTGGAGGCGCCTGCACCCTGAATCAGGGTGCAGGCGTCAAGTGCCCGGTGGTTCCCTCTTGATCTGACTCTCGATCCGCCATGAGGACATGAGAAGGTGCGGGAGACCGACCCTCTGCCTCTGGGCGTCAGGCCTGAGACCTGTTCAATCCTCCAGAAAGTGTCGACCATCTTGAGGATGCCGTCATCGGGCTGATCCTCTGCCTGAAGACCTGGCAGAACACCTGCCTGAACATCTGAAGGCGCAATGATCTGAACCCGCAGTGTTGAGAATCTGTGGCGCTGAGAATCTGTGGCGAATCATTCTGCCTGTGGATAATCCAGAAGCAATCCAAAGCTGACTCGAGCAACCAAGCCACGTGATACCTGGCTGTGGCATACTTCAACCTCCGACAACATCAGCCTGTGACGAACAAAAATGGCGCTGCCGGATCAGTGCTGGCCGGTGTTCTGGTCGTGCTGGCTGTCCTTGGCGGCCTGGCGCTGCTGGGCTGGCTCACCATCGTGATGCTTGATCTCAAGCACCTGAACACCTCAGGCTTCACCCTCCCCTGAACGGGCCATGCCTGCCTGGTCAGGCGGTCCACACCCGGAAGGATTCCAGTGTCGAGGCCCCGAAACTGGTGGTGAGCGCCACATCGGCCGCGTCCCGGCCACGGGCGATCAGGATTCTCCCGATCCGCGGGGTGTTGTTGCGCGGGTCAAACACGTACCAGCCATCGCCGAGATAGGCCTCGAACCAGGCCGAGAAGTCCATGGCCGAATGGGGCGGAGGGACGCCGATGTCGCTCAGGTAACCGGTGCAGTAGCGGGCGGGGATGTTCATGCAGCGGCAGAAGGCAATCGCCAGATGGGCAAAGTCCCGGCAGACCCCTTCGCGGCTGTCATAGGTCGTCAGGGCCGATTTGGTGGGGCTGGAGCGTCCGTAGTCGAAGCGCACATGGCGGTGCACGAAATCACAGATCGCCTGCACCCGACCCCAGCCCATGGGAGCCCCCTCGAACAGGGACCAGGCCAGATCGGTGAGCAGATCGCTTTCGCAGTAGCGGCTGGAAAGCAGAAACAGCAGCGCCTCTTCCGGCAGAGCGTCCACAAGGACCTGCTCCAGCGCAGGCAGCACCGGATCGGGCTGACCGGGATCTGCCACCACACCCGTGGCCTGCAGGCGCAGCACGCCGGCCGGAGCCACCAGCCGCTGGCACTGGTTGCCATAGGAATCCACATACGACCGCAGCGGCACCGCTGGCTCCACCTGCAGCGTGTCGGGCTCCAGCAGATCCGCCGCCCGGCTCGCATGAACGCCGAGGGTGACGATCACCGGCGTGGGCTGAGGACAGCGGAGCTCAAGGTCGAACCCCACCTTGATCTGCATCGTCGGGGTGGAGCTGTTCTGTTTGTCCATCCTTCACCCTAGAGGCGACAAGCCGACCTGCAACGGCGGGAAGTCGTCGGTCAGGGAGTCCTCCAGGACAGCGGCGAGGCGCTCGGCCCACTCCTGCTGCCCCGACGCCGTGGCCAGCAGGTCCTGACGAACCTCCAGCTCCACGTGGGGAATCCGGCGCCGCTCGCCATGCACCACCACGGTGTGGTCGCTGACGTCACTCACCGCGTAGGGCTCGTTGTCGCCCACCCGCAGCCCTGGCTCACGCCTGAGCCCCCGCAGCACCCTCCGGGCCAGGCGCCCATCACGGCCGTGCAGCACGCCCACATGCCAGGGGCGCTCCTGGCCCGTATGCACCGGCGTGAAGCTGTGCAAGGCCACCAGCACACTGGGCTGCCCCCGGCGCGATCGGCCATTGAGCTCGTCGGCGATGCGGTGGTGGTAAGGCTCGAAGAGTGCAGCCCGCCGTTCCTCACGCTCGTCAATGGAGAGGTCACCGTTAGCGGGGATCAGGGTGTGCTCGCTGAGGCTCACGATCGAGTCCGGTGCCTCGGGCGGACGGTTGACGTCGATCACCAGCCTTGAGTAGTTGTGCAGGATCAGAAAGGCATCCAATCGAGCCGCTAGGCGCTCGCCCAGCCCTGCCACCCCCAGATCCCAGGCCACATGGGTGTCGAGCACGGCAGAACTGAGCTGAAGGCCGGCCAGGCGGCGGGGGATGGCGCGGCCGGCGTGGTCGGCGGTGAGCAGCAGCGGAGAGCGCCCCTTGGGCCCGACGATCCGGAACACTGGCGGATCGGAGGGGGCCAGCAAGGGGACGGCAAACGGCATGGCAGGCAGGGACGGGGGTGTGACGTCAACAGGTTTGGGCTTCATCCAAGAACATGGCTGGCTGCAGGAGATCACCTCCCAGCCAGGAGAGCTGCTGACGGCGGTGGCTTCACCTGGAGGGATCAGCTCTCCATGGAGTCAATCAACGGTCACATCAACAACCTCCGCAGCTGTCAGCACACGAGCCCAAGCACGCGATTGGCCAGGATCCAAAGCAGGTGATCTTTCATTGGATCAGCCAGATCATCACTTCTCCCGTTTTCTGCATCTGACTCCTCGATGGTTGATCATAGAGACGATGATCAATCGTGGCCTGGGCATCTGAACCTCTCCCGTAGATCTCAAGCAGCCTTGCGCCACGAACTGCAGCCATCCCTCAAATCAAAACCTGACCCTGTCAACTGGGGTATAAATTGTGGCTTTCTTCCCTTCGCAACTGACCATGAAGCGACTCCAGACACTTGCCGCCACTCTGTTGAGTTTTGCAGCTGTAGCGGTCGCATCACCGGCACTCGCCGACACCGTCGATGCCCGCTGCGATGTCTTTCCCGCAGGAGAAGACAAGGCCACCTCTTCAGGCCTGTGCACCTTTTCGCAGCGACAGGGCTTCGTGACCATCCAACTCAAGGGCGGCCAGATGATCGAGCTAAAGCCTAACGAGAGCACGCCCAACGCCTTTTTCGATGCCAAGGGTGAACCTGCCAAGCGCGAGATGCTGGAGGCCAATCGTGGACAGGTTTACCGCCTGGACACCCAGTCGATCTTCGTCTTCTGGGATACGGCCCCCTACGCCAAAGGTGCCAGCAGCGACAGCTCCACTCCCGGCAGCGCGTCATCCACAGGAAATCCACCCGAGATTGTCCCCCTTCTGCTGGGGATCCATCAAGTGAAATTTGACGGCGGCTGCCGCGTCAACTTCAACAAGGCAGGCAAGTACTTCAGCAAAACCTCTGCCTGTGACGCTGCCCAGGTCGGGATTGCCGAGGATGCCATCCGGCGCTATTTCCGCGAACAGGGGCTCTGAAGCTCTGACCCGCTGCTGGCGGGCGGAACTGACGGCCATCGACGGCCAGCTACGCCAGGCTTTCCGCCACCTGCGGAACGATGCCTCGCTCAAGCAGCCAGAGCGCGAGGCCCTTGTGGAGGATCAACGGCGCTGGGTGGAAACCATCGACAATTGCTGGAGGACTCGGGAGAATCTGCGGAGCTGCGTGAAGGCCAGCCAGCAGCAACGATTGCAGCAGCTGAAGTCATTGGCGATGCAACGGCGACTGAGGCCAGCAAGCAATCAATAGGACAAGGGTTGTCATGGTTAACACCGCCACCAGAGCGGTCTGCGCAGTGGCCGCCATCACAAGCCTGATCATCGTCTGTGCTCGCAGCTCCGGCTTGCAGAGCAGCGATCTTCCATTTCTGACCTTGGTTATGGCCCCCTACCTGCTGCTGGGCCTGATGACTGGAGGAATGAGTGAACGTGGCACGACTGCGAGGATTCTCTTCATCGTCACATTCTTTCTTTCGCTGGTGGGCACGGCTCTTCTTGCTCTCAATGCCCCACATCCCAACACAGGACCTGAGCCTGGCCTGGCGCAGACGATTACTAGCATCAGCGTACCTTTGCTGCAGTGCATCGTCGCGATCGTGCTCGGGCTGATCCTCCTGCTATGGCGAATGGTGGCCTCCTAAGAAGGATCCAGCGGCACTGCCAGCAGCCTCCAGTGTCATGCGCGGGGATGCTCGTGGCTGGGCGTGCTGGCGCTGCGACTGAACGGTCTAGCTTGATCGAGCCTCTGACCCCACAGCTGACATTCCACCGAGTGGGGAGAGAACCCCAAAAGGCGGCAGCAGATGGTGGGCGTCGAGGCATGAGAGACAGCTCGGAAGGTCATGTGAGCTGGAGCACAAGGATTGGGCTGGTGGCCATCTGATGTGCCTTGCTTGCACTGAGCGGATGCTAAACTGATTTCACCTTGGCAGATCATAAAACGGTGACCTATTGCATCGGTTACTGGCTTGAGAAAGGATTGGTATTTGCGTCCGATTCCCGGACAAATGCCGGAGTTGATTATATATCAAGCTACAGCAAGATGTATGTATTTCAACCGGCTTCTGATCGATTGTTCGTGCTGCTTGCCGCAGGCAACCTCGCTACCACGCAGGCGGTAGTGCACCTGATCCAGCGGGATCTTGACCGGGCCGTCGAAACCGGCAAATCCAATGCCAACAATTCCGGAGCTGGAGATCTAAGGTCGTGCCACTATCTCTTCGAAGCTGCCGCCTATATCGGTGAAGTGAGCGTGGCGGTGCAACAGAAACATCGCACAGCCCTCGAGCAAGCGGGAACCAGCGCCGACGCCTCCTTCATCCTGGGAGGACAGATCGGCAGTGAGCCCCACGGCTTGTACATGATCTATCCCCAGGGCAATGCTGTGATGGCGACGCGTCAGACGCCCTACCTGCAGATCGGCGAAACGAAGTATGGGAAGCCGCCCCTCGACAACGTGGGGAACACCAATCTGTCCCTGGAAGATGCCGCCCGGCTCTGCCTTATTTCGGAGGTGCTGACCCAGCGCTCCAACCTCACCGTGGGTCCGCCCTTCGAGCTGGCCATCGTCCCCCGAAACGAGCACACAATCTCCCAGCACGTCACTCTTGAGGCGGATGCACCCGAGCTCGCCACCGTGATCGACACCTGGTGCTGCGCCCAGCGAGAGGCACTGCATCGGCTGCCCGCCTTCGCCTGGGAGCATGCCGAGGCAAGCCGCTGACAGTGAGCCGCTCACTGCACAGAGCTTTCCCCGTTCATTCCGTTATCACGCCCCATGCCGTCGCCTGTTTCCGAGTGGATCTCCACCGGCCATCTGCCCACCGCAGAAGTGGTGCAGGCCCTGGTGAACGAGGCCCATCAACGCTTTTCGCCTGTGGCGGACGGCATGGTTGCGGATTACATCCCCGCCCTGTCCGCCGCCTGCCCCGATCACTTCGGGATCTGCGTGGCCGGCTGCGGTGGTCCGTTGATTGAAGTGGGTGACGCCAGGGAATGCTTCAGCATTCAGAGCATCTCGAAGCCATTCCAGTTCGCCCTCATCTGCCAGGCGATCGGTGAGGACGAAGCGCGCGAGAAGCTGGGAGTGAACAGCACTGGTCTGCCCTTCAATTCCGTGCTGGCGGTGGAGCGCAGCGGTGAGGGTCTCTCCAATCCGATGGTCAATGCCGGCGCGATCGCGGCCACAAGCCTGTCGCCGGGAGCGACGCCCGAACAGAAGTGGGGCTTCATCCAGGAGGGATTCTCACGCTTCGCCGGCAGGCAGCTGGAGGTCGATCAACGGGTTTACAGCTCGGAGCTGACCACGAATCGACGCAATGCCGGCATCGCCACTCTGCTGAGCGACCACCAACGCATCTGGTGGGATCCCGAGGAAGCCACGGATCTCTACACCCGGCAATGTTCCCTGCGTGTCACAGCTGCTGATCTCGCCGTGATGGCGGCCACACTGGCCAACGGAGGTCGCCAACCGGTCACAGGCGAACAGGTGATTGATGCCATCCACTGTCAGCATGTTCTGGCGGTGATGGTCACTGCGGGGCTGTACGAAACCTCCGGAGACTGGCTCTATGCCACCGGGCTCCCTGGCAAGAGCGGCGTTGCGGGCGGCATGATCACGGTGGCACCAGGGAAAGGGGGGCTGGCCACCTTTTCCCCGCCCCTTGATGAGGCGGGCAACAGCGTGCGCGGACAGCTCACGGCACAATTCCTCTCGGAAGCACTGGGGTTGAACCTCTTTGCTTCGAAACCAGAGATCCATCCGGCTGCATAACTGGCTGCATCAGATTCACCCCAAACAATATCTATTTTCTCCACATACAGGAGACGACGGATCTCATTCATGAACTGCTGCTCGCGACCAGCATCGGCCATACGGCTGACGACGCTTCAGGAGACCATTGACAATCATTTAGCTGTTCAACCGACAACTTCTGTTGGCGACCTTGATCCATAGTTCGAACCGTGGATTGATCCAACAATCCATCCAGATGACCATCCATGCCATAATGCCCTTACTGGGCCAGGTTTGGCAAACTCGTAGCACCAGCCTTGGATATCACTTAAATGAATGTCTTACTGGTTTATCCCGAATTTCCCAAAACATTCTGGAGCTACGAAAAAATACTTGAACTGGTGAATCGCAAGGTCCTCCTCCCACCGCTCGGCTTGATCACTGTGGCGGCCATCCTGCCCCAGAAATGGAACTTCAAGCTGGCTGATGTCAACATCAGGCCAGTCAACGAGCAAGAATGGATGTGGGCCGATCTGGTGATCATGTCGGCGATGATCGTTCAGAAAGACGACATCATTCGCCAGATCAACCTGGCTCGTCATTACGGCAAGCCCGTGGCCGTGGGAGGCCCGTATCCATCCTCCACACCCGAGGAGCTTGTGGCCGCCGGGGCCGATTACCTGATCCTCGATGAAGGGGAGATCACCCTGCCCATGTTCGTGGAAGCCTGGGAGAGGGGCGACAAGGGAGGACGATTCAGCTCCGAAGGAGTCAAGCCGGATGTGACCTCCACGCCCATCCCCCGCTACGACCTGCTCGAGCTCAAGGCCTACGACTCGATGAGCGTGCAGTTCTCGCGCGGCTGCCCGTTCCAGTGCGAATTCTGCGACATCATCGTGCTCTATGGTCGCAAACCCCGGACCAAGACACCGAATCAACTGATCAGCGAGCTCAACAGTCTCTACACCCTCGGCTGGCGGGGTGGTGTGTTCATGGTGGATGACAACTTCATCGGCAACAAGCGCAATGTGAAGTTGATGCTCACGGCACTGGAGCTGTGGCAGAGAGAGCATGGCTATCCCTTCCGGTTTGATACCGAAGCCTCCCTCGATCTGGCTGATGATCAGGAACTCATCGATCAGATGCTGGCCTGCAACTTTGCCGCCGTCTTCATGGGCATCGAAACGCCCGACGCCGACAGCCTGGCGGCGACCATGAAGTTCCAGAATATGCGCTCACCCCTGCTCGACTCGGTCGACAAGGTGACCCGCTCCGGCTTGAGGGTGATCGCCGGATTCATCATCGGCTTCGATGGAGAGAAGGTTGGCGCCGGCCAGCGAATCGTTGCGTTCTCGGAAGCTGCGGGGATTCCCACCACCACCTTCGCCATGCTCCAGGCCCTCCCCCATACCGCCCTCTGGCACAGGCTTGAGAAGGAGGGGCGGCTGATCGATAAGGTCGGCAATATCAACCAGACCACCCTGATGAACTTCGTGCCGACCAGGCCGGTGGAAGACATTGCCCAGGAGTATGTCGAAGCCTTCTGCCAGCTCTACGAGCCGCGTAAATACCTCGATCGTGTACATCGCTATTTCCTCAAACTTGGCCCAGCCAGGGTGAAGAGCTCCTTCAAGCTTCCCGATCCGGCGGTGATCCGGGCACTGCTGATCGTCTGCTGGCGCCAGGGGATCAAGCGCTCCACCCGTTGGGCCTTCTGGCATCACCTGATCGATATTCTCAAATCCAATCCCAAGGTGACGGAGCAGTACCTGGCCGTGTGCGCCCACAACGAGCATTTCATGGAGTACCGGGAGATCGTGCGCCGACAGATCGAGAATCAACTGGCCGCCTATCGCCAGGGGATGGGCAATCAGCCAGGCGTGCCGACAACAGAGATGGCCGGCCTGGAACAGGGAGCAACGCCCATGGGGCGGTGATCGAAGACTTCCTCTTCCAGGCGATCGGAGCCTGTCTCCACCATGTGAGATCGGCTCAGGGCACCAGGAAGCCGAAGTGGCTGGACAGAAAGCCGTACAGCCCGCTCTGATTCTTGAGGTCGAGTTCGGCGGCCCACTCCACTTCCGCGATGTCGGCTTCACCCAGGCCCAGACCCTCCACCAGGCGCCGGTACGCCGCCTTCTCCATGGGGTTGATGCTCGACTCGTCGCCGGGCCGCCGGCCGACGCGGATCATCATGTAACCCAGCTTCAGGGCCAGCTGCCGGTCTTCTTCGGAACGGAGCCGGGGAATCAGCGCATCGAGGGCCTCAGGCTGCAGGCTCTGCCCTGCCAGGGCCTCAGCCGCCTCGGCGGGCAGGGGCACTCCACCATCCGTAACGATGTAACGCTCCACCAGGTCCTGCAGCAGCTCCCGCTCCTCCGCGGAGAACTCGCCATCCGACCAGGCCACACAGCAGAGGATGCGCAGCAGATCGAGGTTGCCGGCTGGCGGGGTGTCGGTGCTGGGCGCCATAAAGTTGGGTCCGGTAGGCATCACTCCAGCCATTGTGACCGCTCGGTCCGGCAGCCCACTCCCACGCAACCTGACAGGTTCCCTGCGCGTGGCTACAGCGGAAGCAGAAGGGCCAACTCCCATGTCCGCCAACACCACCAACGCGCCTGCCAGCCATCAACCCCGCCATGACGGGATGGAGAGCGGGCATCACACCGATCCCTACCTGCAGCGTCACAAGCCGGCCCAGCCCAGCACCTGCCCGGATTGCCAGGCCACCTACCACGATGGCCGCTGGACCTGGGATGCACCGACTCCCGGTGCCGCCAGCCACCGCTGCCCTGCCTGCGAGCGGATCCGGGATGGCGTTCCCGCAGGAGAGCTCACCCTCTCCGGAGCCTTCCTGGCTGCGCACGCCGACGAGGTGATGCGGCTGGTGAGCCGCACCGAGGAGCACATCCGTCAGGAACATCCGCTGGAGCGCCTGATCGACAGCAGCGGCGATCCAGCCAGCGGCGAGGTGCTGTTGCGCTTCACCGGCATCCATGGCACCCATGGCATGGGTGAGGCCATGGTGCATGCCTTCGGGGGAAGGCTGGAGGCGCCATACCCGGATGCCGGCTCGATCATGCGCGCCAGCTGGCAGCGGGATTGAGCGAAAAGGCGCCGACGCCGGATCGCCGGCGCCATAGTGCCCGAACGCCTTGCAGGACAGTGAAGGCCGTGCCGAGCCTGAAATCACTGGCCTGCCGGGAGCGGGTCGCCGAAGTGATGGATCAGCCGGGGATCGACCCCGCTGAACATGCCCGGGCCCTGGCGGGGCTCCGGCGCATCAATGCTCTCAGCCGCTGCTCGGCAAGCCTGTTCGCACCGATCCGCGAGCTGGCGCAGCGCCAGCGCGGCACCCCGCTGCGGGTGCTGGATCTGGCCTGCGGCGGCGGTGACACCGCCATCGACCTGGCCCTGATGGCCCGGCGCAGCGGCCTTCCGCTGATCCTCGAAGGCTGCGACATCAACCCCGGCGCCGTGGCGATCGCCCGGGCCAATGCCGAGCGCCGCGGCGCCGAGGCACGCTTCTTCAGCGCCGATGCCCTCGCAGATCCGCTCCCGTCGGGTCCAGACGGAGCTTCCCCTGACGGCTACGACGTGGTGCTCACCTCCCTGTTTCTGCACCATCTCGACGACCACGACGCCGAGATGGTGCTGGCCCTGATGGCCCGGCGGGCCCGTCAGCTGGTGCTCGTGAACGACCTGATCCGCAGTCCCCTGGGCTACGGGCTGGCCTGGGCCGGCACCCGGCTGCTCAGCCGCTCCTGGATCGTGCACACCGATGGACCGCTGTCGGTGCAGGGGGCCTTCCAGCTCGCTGAGGTGGCCGCCATGGCCGAGCGGGCCGGGCTGCGGGGCGCCTCGCTGCGGCGCTGCTGGCCGGAGCGGTACCTGCTGAGCTGGTCGCGTGGCTGAGACCCTGCCCGGCGAGCTCTGGGATGTGGTGGTGATCGGAGCCGGTCCGGCCGGCGCCCTGGCAAGCCTTGATCTGGCTCAGCGGGGCCTGCGGGTGCTGCTGGTGGAGAAGCGTGGCTTCCCGCGCTGGAAGGTGTGCGGCACCTGCTTCAACAGCCAGGCCCAGGCGGCGCTTGCCTCCGTGGGCCAGGGCCACCTGCTCGAGAGCCTGGGCGGGCGACCGCTGCGGCGGCTGAGGCTTGGCCTGGGCGGCCGGCAGGCGACCTGCTCCCTGCCCCCGGGATGGGCCCTCTCCCGCAGCCGCTTCGATCAGGCCCTGGTGGAAGCGGCCGTCAGCGCCGGAGCCGTGTTCCGCCCCCAGACCACGGCGCAGCTGGGTCCAGCCAGCGCCCACGCCCGCAGCGTCAGTTTGTTCCAGGGACGCCATCAGGAGCTGGTGCGGGCGGCCGTGGTGCTGGTGGCGGCAGGATTGGCCCACCGCTGCCTCGAGAACGAGCCCACAGCCCAGACCCGCATCAGCCCCCGCTCGCGAGTGGGGGCCGGTTGCGTACTGGCGGTTGTGGAGCACCAGCATCACTGGGAGGAGGGCAGCATCCACATGGCGGTGGGCCGCCATGGCTATGTGGGTCTGGTGCGAGTGGAGAACGGCAGCCTCAACCTGGCAGCCGCCTTCGATCGCACCCTTCTGCAGGAGTGCGGGAGCGCCGCGGCTGCCGCCAGGCGGGTGCTGGCGGAGGCCGGCTTCCCGGCCCTGCCCCAGCTGACGGAGGCCCACTGGCAGAGCACTCCGGCCCTCAGCCGCCGCAGCACTCCCCTGGCGGGCGATCGCTTCCTGGTGCTCGGGGATGCCGCCGGCTATGTGGAGCCCTTCACCGGAGAAGGCATGGGTTGGGCCCTGGCCGCCGCCGTCGCCGCCACGCCGCTGGTGCTGGAGGGCACCCAGACGTGGCGGCCGGCGCTCGAGCGCCGCTGGAGTCGCACCCACAGGCAACGGATCGGCCGCCGTCAGCTGCTCTGCCGCAGCCTGGCCCTGGCGCTTCGCCATCCCACCAGCGCCCGTGGCCTGTTCTGGGCAGCGTCGCGCCTGCCATCCCTGCCGCAACGGCTGATGCCATGCCCCTGACGATCCTCGGCATCGGCACCGCGGTTCCCCGGCACCGAATCAGCCAGGGGGAATCGGCGGCGATGGCCGAGCGCATCTCCGGATCCTCGCCGGAACGCGCGGCCCTGCTGGCACGCATCCAGCGGCGCTCCGGGGTGAGCGTCCGTCACAGCGTGCTGCTGGAGTCGACCCAGCATGAGGCCGACATCCATGGCCGCATGCCGTTCTATGGCGAGAGCAGCCCATCCACGGGCGAGCGGATCCGACGCTTTGAGGCCCATGCCGAACCCCTGGCGCTGGAGGTGGCCCGCCGTGCCCTGGCGGATGCAGGCCTGGCCCCGGAGCGGATCACCCACCTGGTCACGGTGTGCTGCACAGGCTTCCAGGCACCGGGCTTCGATCTCGCCCTGATGGACCAGCTGCCCCTCAACCCCGATGTGGAACGCACCCATGTGGGTTTCATGGGCTGCCACGGAGCCCTCAACGGTCTGCGGGTGGCGCGGGCCTTCGTGGAGGCCGATCCCACCGCCTGCGTGCTGCTCTGCGCCGTGGAACTCTGCAGCCTGCACATGCACTACGGCTGGGATCCGGAGAAGCTGGTGGCCAACTCCCTCTTCGCCGACGGCGCCGGTGCCCTGGTGGCCACAGGCCCCGTCGAAGTCGCAGGCCCAGCATCAGCTGCCCCGCCGTTGCAGGTGCTGGGCTCCGGCTCCACGCTCATCCCCGGCAGCAGCGATCTGATGTCGTGGACCATCGCCGACCACGGCTTCGAGATGACCCTCTCCGCCAAGGTGCCGGAGACCATCGCCGCGAACCTGCGTCCCTGGCTGGAGCGCTGGCTCAGCTCCCGGGGTGAAAGCCTCGCCTCGATCGGATCCTGGGCCCTGCACCCCGGCGGTCCGCGCATCCTGGCGGCCGTCGCTGCCGCGGCGGAGCTGGACCAAAGCCAGATCGAGCCCTCAGCGGCCGTGCTGCGCCAGTTCGGCAACATGTCGTCGGCCACGATCCTGTTCATCCTCGAGCGACTGCGCCTCGCGGCGGCTCCGCGGCCCTGGGTGGCCCTGGCCTTCGGACCTGGCCTCACCGTGGAAGCCAGCCTGCTGGGCTGAGCCTCAGGGCCGCCTGAACCGCCGCAGCTCCCAGGCCGTCAACCGTTGCTGGGTGTCGTAGCTCAGGCTCACCTGCCGGAAGTGGTCGGCGTCGAGGCGGCAGCCCACCCGCATCGCGAAGGCCCCCTCCGGCAGCTGCTCCGGCACGGAGCATACCAGGCCATCATCGAAGCCGGCGTTGAGGGTGTTGCCGCTGAACCGGCTGGCATGGAAGGGTTCGCACGGCTGCGGCTGCGGATCCACGGCTGGCCAGCGCTTGGGCTCGAGGCGCTCCAGCTCACCGGGCCAGCCCTCCTGGTCCCCCAGCAGGGCCCGCCAGTCGCTGGCCGCAGGGAGGGGTGGATCCGGCTCAGGCGCCAGGGCGCAGCGGAAGGGCACCACCCCCAGGCTCTGCAGCCGCCAGCCGGGGGACTCACCCTGAACCGTCGCCAGCGGTGCGTAGAGCAGCACCAGCATCGAGCGGGAGCGGCCCCAGAACACGTTCACCTCGTGGCCGAAGCGCGGCTGCTGCCCGTCCACCGCCAGGCTCGACTGGCCGGCGGCGCCGCGGAATTGCCAGCACTGCCCGCCGCGGTTGTAGGTGGCGCGGGAGAGGGGCAGCTGACGGCGGCCCTCCGGCGCGAAACGCAGGCCGCTGCCGTCCCACAGACCGGTGTCGGGGTCAGAGAAGCTGATGGCGTAGCAGGTGCCCTCGATCTCCGCGCTGGGGCGGCTGAGGTCCAGCACACCGGTGGCGCTGCGCTCATACCAGCGGCTCGTGCCACACCAGCGGCCCTCGAAGTTGAGCCTGTTGAGCTCCCACTGGCGGTCGTGACCGGTCATGGCAACAGGAGCGGTGGTGCTGGCGTCAGTGTGGTGACGTCAGTGTGGCGGCAGCGCCCTAGCTTCTCGCCAGCCAGGCCAGTCTTGATGCGGATCGCGATCGTTGGCTGCGGCTATGTGGGCTCCGCCCTGGCGGACCACTGGCAGCAGCAGGCGCGGCACTGGCTGCGGGTCACCACCACCCGCACCGAGCGGCTGGCGGAGCTGGCTCCCCTGGCCGATGACGTGCAACTGCTGGATGCCGCCGACCCCGATCAGCTGCGGCAGGCCCTCGAGACCATCGATGCGGCCGTGTTCTGCCTGGCGCCCGGAGGCAGCCGCCAGGTGGATGCCGACGGCTACGAGGCCACCTACCTGCGCAGCATGGAGGCCGTGGCGGCCGTGGTGCCCCAGCTGCCAGGGCTCCACCAGCTCCTGTACACCAGCAGCTGCTCTGTCTATGGCGAGGCCACGGGCCTGGTGGAGGAAACCACGCCCCCGCAGCCCCTTGAGCCCCACGCCCGGATCCTGCGCGACGCCGAAGAACTGCTGCTCGGCTGCCGCGGCCCCCACCGCCGCGTCGCGATCCTGCGGCTGGGGGCGATCTACGGCCCCGGGCGCGAGCTGGAGCCCCGCTTCCGCTCCCTGGCGGGCAGCCGCCGCGAAGGGGATGGGTCGTCCCTGATCAGCTGGATCCACCGCGACGATGTGGTGGCGGCCCTGGCCTGGGCGGTGGAGCAGGGCTTCGATGGACTCCTCAACCTGGTGGACGACGAACCGGTCAGCGTGCGCGAGCTGGTCGACCGCAGCTGCCGCGCCGCCGGCCTCGAGCCGGTGATCTGGGACGGCGACATCACCAGCCCTGCCGAGGGAGCTGGTCCCGCCACCGTCCGACGGATCTCAAACCGCCGCCTGCGGGAACTGGGACTGGAGCTACGGCACCCCCGGCTACCGATCCTCGCCGCCCCGCCTGGCCCCGGGACTGAGTCGCAGCCACCCTCCTAACCTTGCGGCGCCCCCCTGGTTATGCCTGCCATGCGTTCCGTGCCGCTCCACCTCGAGCCCGGCAGCGACCTGCGCCGGTCGCTGGAGCAGCTGGCGCAAGAGCAGAACGCCTCGGGCTTCGTGCTCGGCGTGGTGGGCAACCTGGCCCAGGCCGCCTTCCAGTGCCCCGGCAAGATCGCCCCCACCGTGCTGCGCGGGGAGCTCGAAATCATCACCCTGCAGGGCACCCTCTCCCCCGAGGGGGTGCACCTGCACCTGAGCCTCTCCGATGGGGAGTGCCGGGTCTGGGGTGGCCACCTGGAGCCGGGCTCCCGGGTGCTCAAGGGCGCCGATCTGCTGGTGGGCCTGCTCGAGTCGACTGCTGCAGCCGGGACTGAGGCGTCAGGAGCCGAAGCCAGCGCCAACGAACCCCTTGAGCCCCTTGAGCCCCGGGTGACGATCGCCGTGCGCTCCGGTTGCCCTTTCTCCAGGCGCGCCCTGCGCATGCTGCGCACCCTCGGCATTCCCCACCGGCTGATCGAGCCCAGCGCCGATGGGCCAGTGCCCCAGGTCTTCTTCGATGGGGAGCTGATCGGCGGCTACGACGAGCTGGCCCAGCGCCATGGCCGCGGCGAGCTGGAAGCCCTGCGCCAGTCATGACTCAGGTCCAGAGATGACTCAAGACCAAAGATGAGCCTTCCGCAGGCCTCCGCGCTGGAGCTGAGCACCCTGGCGGGCTGCGGCCTGGCCATCGCCGGCTACCCGCATTTCCGCTACGACGCCCGCGGCGGTCGCGGCAGTGCCCAGCTGGGGCAACCGTCCGGAGACGGAAGCTGGCCGCTTCGTTTCCAGCCGGAGGGACTGTCCATTCCGCCGCTCGACTGGCGCAGCACCCGGGTTCTGGGGTTGCCCCTGCCGCCGGGGCTGAGCATCGACATCGAGCCGGAGCAGCTGGAGGGTGTTCTCGATCCCGCCAGCGGCTGTCTGGCCCTGAATTTCAGGGCGCGCTTCCACTGTCGTGCGGGCTCGCTCTACAGCGCACCTCCCCTGCTGGTGGCCACGGAGCTGTTCACGGGCGAGATCAGAAGCCAGCGGCATCACTGCTGCGGCCAACCCCTTGCCGCTGATGGCACGGCCTTGCTGGTCGGGGTGGCCACGATCGAGCCCACCGGTGAAGCCTGGCTCGACCGTTTCCTGGGATTGCCCGATGAGGCCCTGGCGCTGCTGCGCTGCCGTTTCACTCCAGAAGCCGGGGCCTGGTTCCCGTGGGAACCACCTGCAGACCGATCGGCGCCAGGGCGATGAGCGCCAGCTTGACGTGCTGGATCCCGAATGGGATGCCGATGATCGTCACGAAGCAGGCCAGGGCCGAGCTGAGGTGGCCGATCGCCAGCCACCAGCCCGCCAGCAGGAACCAGATCACGTTGCCCACCAGCCCCAGGGGGCCGGTGCCGAAATCGTTGCGGCCGGTGAGCTCACGGCGGCTGATCGCCTCCTGCCCGAACGGCCAGAAGGAGAAGTTGCCGATCACGAAGCAAGCCCGCGCCCAGGGCAGACCAATGATCGTGATGGCAGCCACCAGGCCCGCCAGTCACCAGCCCAGGCCCATCACGAAGCCCCCGAGCACGAACCAGAGGACGTTAAGAACAAAGCGCAGCATCTCTCCAGCCTCGCGCAGATCCGAAAATCGGTATGCAGGCCCCTGGCCCACAAGCCCTGACCAAGCGCCCGACCCGCCAGAGGCGACCTGGCGCCAAGCGAGTTTACTACCAGCTTCCGGGCCCGTCGGCTAGAATCTGCAAATCTCCTTAACAAAAGGGACTCAAAGCATATGTTCACGCTCGAGAAAGCCACCCAGATCTTCCCCGACACGCTTTCAGCCGATGTCGTTCCCGCCATCACGGCCCGCTACAAGCTGCTCAGCGCCGAAGACCAGCTGGCACTGATCTGGTACGCCTACCTCGAGATGGGGAAAACCATCACCATCGCCGCCCCCGGCGCTGCGCGCATGCAGTTCGCCGAAGGCGTGCTGAGCCAGCTCAAAGCCATGAGTTTTGCCCAGCAGAGCCAGGTGATGTGCGATCTGGCCAACAGCACCGACACCCCCATCTGCCGCACCTACTCCGGCTGGTCGGTGAACATCAAGCTCGGTTTCTGGTATCAGCTCGGCGAGTGGATGGCCGCCGGCATCGTGGCTCCGATTCCCCAGGGCTACCAGCTCTCCGCCAACGCCGCCTCCGTGCTCAGCTCCCTCAGGAACGTCGAGCAGGGCCAGCAGATCACCCTGCTGCGTAACTTCGTCGTCGACATGGGCTACGACCCCGCCAAGGGCGAAGCCCAGCGCGTCATGGAGCCCGTGGTCGCTCCCACCCCTGAGTCGCAGCGTCAGAAGGTAACGATCGCCGGCATCGACAACGCCACGGTGAGCGCCTACATGGATCAGCTCAACGCCAACGATTTCGACAACCTGATTGAGCTGTTCCTGCCGGATGGGGCGCTGCAGCCTCCTTTCCAGAAGCCGATCGTGGGCAAGGAAGCCATCCTGCGCTTTTTCCGCGAAGACTGCCAGAACCTGAAGCTTCTGCCCGAATCCGGCATTGCTGAACCCGCCGACGGCGAGTTCACCCAGATCAAGGTCACCGGCAAGGTGCAGACCCCCTGGTTCGGAGCCGGCGTTGGCATGAATGTGGCCTGGCGCTTCCTGCTCAATCCCGACGGCAAGATCTACTTCGTGGCCATCGATCTGCTGGCCTCCCCCGCCGAGCTGCTCAAGTTCGCCCCTTGATGAGCCTCGCTACAGCCCCGGCCCCTGCCACTGGCAAGGGCCTGCTGTTGGCGGTTCTGATCCTGCTGGCCTGGATCCTCAGCCTGGTGGTGCTGCTGCCAGCTGACCCCGGCCATTGGCCCCTGCCTCTGCTGCTGCTCGCCATCGGCATCCGCTCGGTGCTTCACACCGGCCTGTTCATCGTCGGACACGACGCCATGCACGGCCTGCTGATCCCAGGCCGACCCAGGCTCAACCACCGGCTCGGGCAATGGGCCCTTGGGCTCTACGCCGGCCTGCCCTACGACTCCTGCCGCGCCAACCACCTGCGCCACCACCTGGCTCCGGGAACCGCCAGCGATCCCGACCACCAGCCATACCAAGGCTGTGGTGTGCTGCGCTGGTATCTCCACTTCATGGCCAGTTATCTCTCCGCCGGCCAGATGTTGCGCCTGCTGGGGGGTTGGGCCGTGCTCATCCTGGTGGCCGCACCCTCCGGCAGCATTGCTCCGCTGTCGGTGCTGCTGATCTGCACCCTTCCCCTGCTGATCAGCTCGCTGCAGTTGTTCATCTTCGGGACGTACCTCCCCCACCGCCAGTCAGAGGGGGAGAGCCATCTCCACCAGGCCCGCAGCCTTGACCTGCCGGTATGGCTCTCCCTGCTCGCCTGTTTCCACTTCGGCTATCACTGGGAACACCACGAGTTCCCTTCCAGGGCCTGGTTCCAGCTGCCGGGGATGCGACGGTTCCGCCCACCCAGTCACACGCAATCGTTGCGGCTCGCGCCACTGGCCCTGCCGCGATAAAGTCTTGTATCAAGGAAGACATCATGGTTGAGTCAGCACCGATCACCTGGAGCGACAACGAGCAGGCCATCGCGCAAGAGGCCTTCAGTCACGCCTACAGCCGTGCCGTAGAGACGGTGATCAGTACCTTGCGCTTTGAGGCCAATTCAATCCACACGGTCCAGGGCCTCTGGCGCCTGCACGACTACCTCAGCACCCAGCGCCACGTGATGGAAGGGCGATTCGATTTTCGCCTCGATGGAATTCTGTTCACCTTCGCCAGCCTGGTGAAGGAAAACCTGCTGGAGCTTGAGGAACTCGACGGCCTCGACGCCGACAAGCTCGCCAAGATCAAGGCGATGTCGCGCTTCTAGGGCCAGGCCACCCATCGGCCAGACTGGCCCCCTATCACTCGAGGCATCCGCCCCCCATGGCCGTCAGCGGGTCTGCAGCCTCCCCAGCGGGTGCCAGAGCGGCAGGCACCAGTTCCTTCCCTCTGGCGGCCATCACCGGTCATGGCACCCTCAAGCTGGCCCTGCTGCTGGCGGCTGTGGATCCTGGTCTGGGCGGGGTGGTGATCGCCGGCGGCCGGGGCACCGGCAAATCGGTGCTGGCGCGAGGCCTGCATGCCCTGCTGCCGCCGATCGATGTGCTGGCACTCGGTGATGCCTGCCGCCGGCTCAACGTGGACCCCCAGCGGCCCGACGACTGGGACGCCACCATCCACAGCCGCATCACCCAGCTGGGCGGTGATCCCACCGGCGCCGACCCCACGGCGCTGCTGCCTACCACGGTGATCCCGGCCCCGTTCATCCAGGTACCCCTCGGCGTCACCGAAGACCGGTTGGTGGGCTCGGTGGATGTGGCCGCCTCCCTGGCAGCCGGGGCGCCGGTGTTCCAGCCCGGTCTGCTGGCGGAAGCCCACCGGGGCGTGCTCTACGTCGATGAGCTCAACCTGCTCGACGACACCATCACCAACCTGCTGCTGGCGGCGGTGGGCAGCGGCGAGAACCGGATCGAGCGCGAGGGGCTCAGCCTCTCCCATCCCTGCCGCACCCTGCTGATCGCCACCTACAACCCGGAGGAGGGGGCGGTACGCGACCACCTGCTCGACCGCTTCGCCATCGCCCTCTCGGCCAACCAGCTGCTGGAGATCGAGCAGCGGGTGGAGATCACCAGCTCCGCCATCGATCACGGCAGCTCCAGCGAAGCCTTCCGCGCCCGCTGGCAGGAGGACACCGACGCCCTGGCCACCCAGCTGCTGCTGGCGCGCCAGTGGCTGCCCGATGTGACGATCGCGCGCGAGCAGATCGCCTACCTGGTCAACGAGGCCCTGCGCGGCGGCGTGGAGGGGCACCGCTCCGAGCTCTACGCCGTGCGGGTGGCACGGGCCCATGCGGCCCTGAGCGGCCGCGATGCGGTGGACGCCGACGACCTGCAGGTGGCCGTGCGGCTGGTGATCGCTCCGCGGGCGCTGCAGATGCCGCCGCCTGATCCCGAGCAGCCGCTGGAACCACCACCGCCGCCGCCGCCGCCCCAGGGGGAGCAGCCGCCCGAGCAGGACAGCGAGGACGAAACCCCGGACGACGCCGACGACAGCGACGAAGACACCGACGAAGACACCGACGAAGACGACGACAGCCCCGAGGACCAGGCACCACCCCAGGTGCCCGAGGAGTTCCTGCTTGATCCAGAGGCGATCGCCATCGATCCCGATCTGCTCCTGTTTGCCGCGGCCAAGTCGCGCAGCGGTGGCAGCGGCAAGCGCTCGGTGGTGCTCTCCGATTCCCGCGGCCGCTACGTGAAGCCCATGCTCCCCCGCGGTCCCGTGCGCCGCATCGCCGTGGATGCCACCCTGCGGGCCGCGGCCCCGTACCAGAAAGCCCGCCGCGCACGCGAACCCCACCGCACCGTGATCGTGGAGGAGGGCGACCTGCGGGCCAAGCAGCTGCAGCGCAAGGCCGGCTCCCTGGTGATCTTCCTGGTGGACGCCAGCGGCTCGATGGCCCTCAACCGCATGCAGAGCGCCAAGGGGGCCGTGATCCGCCTGCTCACGGAGGCCTACGAGAACCGCGACGAAGTCGCTTTGATCCCCTTCCGCGGCGAACAGGCCGAGGTGCTGCTGCCCCCCACCCGCTCGATCACAGCCGCCCGCCGGCGGCTGGAGCAGATGCCCTGCGGCGGTGGCTCACCCCTGGCCCACGGCCTGTCCCAGGCGGCCCGGGTGGCCGCCAACGCCCTGGCTACCGGCGATCTCGGCCAGGTGGTGGTGGTGGCGATCACCGATGGCCGCGGCAACGTGCCCCTCAGCCGCTCCCTGGGCCAGCCGCAGCTTGAGGGGGACGAACCCGTCGACCTCAAGGAGGAGGTGATCCAGGTGGCCGGCCGTTACCGGGCCCTGGGGATCAAGCTGCTGGTGATCGACACCGAACGCAAGTTCATCGGCAGCGGCATGGGCAAGGACCTGGCCCATGCCGCCGGAGGAAAGTACGTGCAACTGCCCAAGGCCAGTGATCAGGCGATCGCAGCCATCGCCTTGGACGCCCTCAACGGGGCTTAGGCGCCGCCTTGGTCTGGGCGGGATAGAGCTCATCGAAGAGCTGGCCCAGGCCGATCGCCACACTGCGCACACCGTCCATGAACTCGGCGTCGCTGGTGAGCTTGTTCACGTCACCACCGACGGCATCGATGCGGGCCGTGAGCCGCTCCGCATTGCCGACGGTGGTCTTGAGCTGGGCCAGGGTCTTGGGGTTGTCGAGCGCGGCCGTGACGTTGCGCACATGGCGGCTAGCCGCCACTGCTTCGGCGGTGGCGGTGTTGAGATTGGCCAGGATCGGATCGGCCTTGCCCACCGAGCGCTTCAGATCAGCCACCAGAACCTGAGCCCGCTGCAGGAACTGGGTGGCCTCTTTGGAGGTGGCATCGAAGCTGCGGGTGGTGCGCGCCATCTCAGCCACGATCTGCTTCTCATCCACCTGGGCCAGCAGGCTCTGCATCAGCTCGGTCACGCTGTTGAGGCTGGCGGCCGTGACGCCCTTGAGCTCGCTGCCGGCACAGACCATCACCGTGTTGTCGCAATCCTTGGACCGGGGCAGGGGGGCACTCTCCGGCAGGGGGTTGCCGGTGCTGATCAGGGCCACCTGGGCATCACCGCCGAGCAGGGTGCCTGTCTGCACCTGGGCCCGGGTGGGGCGCGCCAGCTGCAGGGTGGGATCGCTGATCTCCAGTTCGGCCAGCACCGCCGAGGAGGTGGTCCTGATCTTGCGCACGCTGCCCACCTGCACACCGCGGAAGATCACCGCCGAGCGGTCCGCCAGGCCGGCGGCATCCTCGAAGCTCACCTTCAGGATCCAGTTGTTCTGGCTGAGGGAGATCCCCCGGAGCCACATCCAGAAACCGGCTCCCCCCACGACGGCCGCCAGCAGCGAAAATCCGACAATGGCCTCTCGCACACTGCGACGCATGGGGCTCTAGATCTCCGCCGGTTGCATCGGTCCGCTCAGGCTACCGGTTCGGAACTGGACCACATAAGGGTTGTCGGTGCAGCCGAAGTCCTGCACGGAACCCAGCCACTGCAGATGGCCCTGGTAGAGCATCGCCACCTGCTCAGCCGAGCGCACGATCGTGCTCATCACGTGGCTGACCACCACCGAGCAGCCCGCCGCCACCTTGGTTGTGGTAACTATCAGATCCTCGATGCGGGTGCAGGCCACCGGGTCGAGCCCCGCAGTCGGTTCATCGAACAGAAGGATCGGATGCTGCCCCACCGGTTGGCTGGGGTCTTCGATCAGGGCGCGGGCGAAGCTCACCCGTTTCTGCATGCCGCCGCTGAGTTCGCCGGGCAGGCGCTCCTCGATGCCCGAGAGCCCCACGGCCTCCAGAGCCCGGTTGACCCGCTCGCGGATCTCAGCCTCCCTCAGCCTGCTGTGGCGGTAGAGCAGGAAGCCCACGTTCTCGCGCACAGTGAGGGAACCCAGCAGGGCCGGGTTCTGAAAGACCAGCCGCACATCCGGCGGATGGCGCTGGTCCAGCCGCAGGTAGTGCTGGGGGACGCCATGCAACCGCAGCTCCCCCGCCGTGGGCAGCAGCAGCCCGGCCAGGATGCGCAGCACCGTCGATTTGCCTGTGCCGGAGGGTCCCACCACCGCCAACCGCTCGCCGCGACCCAGGCTGAGGTTGAAGTCTTCGAGCACCGTGTTGCTGCCCCAGCGCATGCCCACACCATCGAGCTCGAGCACGGGCCCGTCAGGGACATCTGGGGCGGCCTCGGTCATCCCGGCGTTTCATCCGTACAGTTCTTGGTGCTCCGTGCTGTGGCGTAACGCCCCAACGGCTTGACCTCCCAGCGCCCCTCACAGCCCAGCCGCCGCCCGCGCCGGCAGGTCCGCCGTCCGGCCTGGATGGGACGCGGCGACCCGCGCCAACAGGACCTGGTGAGCCGCTCGAAGCGGGCGGTGCGCTGGCTGCAACCAGGGCTGGTGGTGAAGCGCTGGGTACTCACATCTGGCCTCGGGCTGGTGCTGGCGCTGCTGGGTGCCGCCATCCTGGCCGATCTCAAGCCCATCTACTGGATGCTGGAGTCGCTCACCTGGCTGATCACCAACGTGGCGCGGGTGCTGCCGCGGGGCTTCACCGGTCCGCTGGTGCTGATCGCCGGGGCGGCCCTGGTGATCTGGGGCCAGAGCCGCAGCTTCGGCTCGATCCAGCAGGCCCTGGCACCCGAGAAGGACACGATGCTGGTGGATGCCCTGCTGGCCCAGCGGCGCCTGAATCGCGGCCCGAACATCGTGGCGATCGGCGGTGGCACTGGCCTCTCCACCCTGCTGAGCGGCCTCAAGCGCTACAGCAGCAACATCACCGCCATCGTCACCGTCGCCGACGACGGCGGCAGCAGCGGGGTGCTCCGCCGCGAGCTCGGGGTGCAGCCGCCAGGCGACATCCGCAACTGCCTGGCGGCCCTGGCCAGGGAGGAACCGCTGCTCACCCGCCTGTTCCAGTACCGCTTCAAGGCAGGCAATGGCCTGGAGGGCCACAGCTTCGGCAATCTCTTTATCTCGGCGCTCACGGCCATCACCGGCAGCCTGGAGTCGGCGATCACGGCCAGCAGCCGGGTGCTGGCCGTGCAGGGCCAGGTGGTGCCGGCCACCAATGCCGACGTGCGCCTCTGGGCGGAACTTGAGAACGGTGAGCGCATCGAGGGCGAATCGAAGATCGGCCACTCCACCAGTCCGATCGTGCGCCTCGGCTGCATCCCCGAGCGGCCGCCGGCCCTGCCCCGGGCGATCGAGGCCATCGCCCACGCCGAGCTGATCATCCTCGGCCCCGGCAGTCTCTACACCTCCCTGCTGCCCAACCTGCTGGTGCCGGAGCTGGTGGAGGCGATCAGCCGCTGCAAGGCGCCGAAGCTCTACATCTGCAACCTGATGACCCAGCCCGGTGAAACCGATCGGCTGGATGTGGCCGGACACCTGCGGGCGATCGAGGCCCAGCTGGCCAGCCTCGGGGTGAACCAGCGCCTGTTCCCGGCAGTGCTCGCACAGGAGCCGCTCAAGGACATCGCCCTGCTGGAGCACTACCGCGCCCGGGGCGCCGAGCCGGTACTCTGCGATGCACGCCAGCTGCGCAGTGCCGGCTACGACGTGACGCTCGCCGCCCTGCAGGGTTCACGCCCGAGTGACACCCTCCGCCACGACTCCCGCAGCCTCGCCCATGCCGTGATGCGCTTCTACCGCAAATCCAAGGGTCAGAAATCGGCGAACGATCTCGACTGGCTCAGCAGCCTGGCTCAGTAAGCGGAGCTCAGAAATGCGGGGCTCAGTAGGCGTC
Organism: Synechococcus sp. Cruz-7E5; assembly: GCF_024345995.1. Lineage (GTDB taxonomy): Bacteria > Cyanobacteriota > Cyanobacteriia > PCC-6307 > Cyanobiaceae > Regnicoccus_A. The sequence goes on along the minus strand of NZ_JAGQCE010000008.1, from coordinate 9,058 downwards.
CTGCATCTCGTAGAAGTCGGGCTGGACGTAGTCCTTGCGCAGGGGGTAACCCTTCCAGTCTTCGGGCATCAGCAGGCGCTTGGGATGGGGGTGGCCTGAGTAGGTGATGCCGAACATGTCGAAGGTTTCCCGCTCCTGCCAGTCGGCGCCACGGAACAGGCCGTAAAGGGTGGGGATGGAGAGATCGCCGCCGCGCTCAAGGAACACCTTCAGTCGCACCTCTTCAGGGGGTTTGGTGGGGGAGGGTCCATGGGCCACCGCCGCCGCCAGCTTCACCAGGTGATAGAAGCTGACCAGTCGGCCGCCGGGACCTTCGTCGTAGCCGCCCTGGCACTGCAGGTAATCGAAGCCCCAGGCCTTGAGGGCGGCGGCCACCACAGGCAGGAAGATCGGCTCCACCCCGATGATCTCCACACCGAGGTGATCGGCGGGCAGGGGCTGGTGGTCGAAGCCCTGATCCGTCAGCCACTGGCTGACGGCGCCGATCGGGGCGGGGCTGAGCTCGGTGGTGGGTTCAGGCATCGCTGGAGGAGCTGGTGGCGGCGAGGGCTTCAGGTTCTGGGGTGGCAAGGGGCAGCCCGGCCCCGGCGGCGAAGGCGGCCTGCTGGCTCTCCGCCCGCAGATAGGCACCGGTCACGATCGGCTCCACCGCTTTCATGGCGTGCTCGATCGTGAGGTAGCGGTGGGTGGGTTGCAGGTTGCCCCGCTCGGCGAGGGCCTCGTTCCCCACCTTCTTGCGCAGCTTGATCACCGCATCGAAGATGGCTTCCGGCCGAGGCGGGCAGCCTGGGATGTAGAGGTCGACGGGGATCAGCTTGTCGACGCCACGCACGGCCGTGGTGGAGTCGGCGGAGAACATCCCGCCGGTGATCGTGCAGGCCCCCATGGCGATCACGTATTTGGGCTCGGGCATCTGCTCATAGAGCCGCACCAGAGCCGGCGCCATCTTCATCGTGACCGTTCCGGCCGTGATCAGCAGATCGGCCTGGCGCGGGCTGGAGCGGGGCACCAGGCCGAAACGGTCGAAGTCGAAGCGGGAACCGATCAGGGCCGCGAACTCGATGAAGCAACAGGCCGTGCCGTAGAGCAGGGGCCAGAGGCTGCTGAGTCGGGCCCAGTTGTGCAGGTCATCGAGGCTGGTGAGGATCACGTTCTCGGAGAGATCCGAGGTGACCGTGGGGGCACCCACCGGGTTGCAGGTGGCGGCACGCAGATCGCGCAGGGCCTCGATCGAGGGGGCTTCGCTGATTCCGGGGCTGGACGGGGTGATGGTCATCGTTCGACTGGTCGGGATTCCGGATGGCTGGGGATCAGCTCCACTCGAGGGCACCCTTGCGCCAGGCGTAGGCGAGGGCCACCACGAGGATCGAGATGAAGATGAGGGCTTCGATGAAGGCCAGCAGACCCAGGCGGTGGAACGCCACGGCCCAGGGATAGAGGAAGACGGTCTCAACGTCGAAGATGACGAAGACCAGAGCGAACATGTAATAACGAATATTGAACTGGATCCAGGCGCCACCGATCGGCTCCATACCCGATTCGTAGGTGAGGCGGCGCTCCCCATCACGGGATTTGGGAGCCACCAACTTGTTGGTGACCAGAGCCAGCACGGGCACTGCCGCCGCGATCAGCAGAAAGCCCAGAAAGGCGTCGTAGCCGGGAAGCACGAACATGAAGGGGCCCAACCTGGGGCGCAGTCTGGCATCCGTCGGCAGAGAACGCCTGGATAGAGTCCGAGTCAACGGCAGAGGGGCCAGCGCCATGGGCAACGGGCACGACAGCGACGAGGAACGAGCTCCGGAGCAGACAAGCGATCCCGACACCCACCGCTACGAGTGCCGCAGCTGCGGTTTCGTCTATGACCCGGAAGAGGGCATCGCCAAACTGGCGATCGTCCCCGGCACCCCCTTCGCATCGCTCGATCCGATCGGCTTCCGCTGCCCGGTCTGCCGCAGCCGTGTGGGGGCCTTCCGCGACATCGGCCCGCGCAACAAGCCCAGCGGCTTCGAGGAGAACCTCAATTTCGGCCTCGGCGTGAACAAGCTCACCCCCGGCCAGAAGAACGTGCTGATCTTCGGGGGCTTCGCGCTGGCGTTCGCCTTCTTCCTCTCTCTCTATTCCCTGCGCTGAGTCCCGTGAAACGCCTGTTCTCTTCCCTGCTCGGCCTGGTGCTGGCCGCGGGCCTGGCCTTCGGCCTCGGCGGCTGCGTCACCACCGGCCTGCCCGTGGCCGCCAGCAGCCCCTGGCAGCCCATCGCCCTCGACACCCGCTCCAATCCCCTCGACGTGGCCTTCACCGACGATCGCCACGGCTTCCTGGTGGGCAGCAACCGCCTGATCCTCGAAACCGACGATGGCGGCGCCAGCTGGGAGACCCGAGCCCTCGCCCTGCCGGAAGACGAGAACTTCCGCCTGCTCAGCATCGACTTCACCGGCCAGGAGGGCTGGATCGCCGGCCAGCCCGGCCTGCTGCTGCACAGCACCGATGGGGGCCAGAACTGGGAGCGCCTGCTGCTGGACACCAAGCTGCCCGGCGATCCATACCTGATCACGGCCCTGGCCCGCGGCAAGGCCGAGCTGGCCACCACCGTCGGCGCCATCTACCGCACCGTTGATGGCGGCGGCAGCTGGCAGGCCGAGGTGAGCGATGCCGCCGGCGCCGTGCGCGACCTGCGCCGTTCCCCCGATGGCCGCTACGTGAGCGTCTCCAGCCTGGGCAACTTCTTCGCCACCTGGGAACCGGGCCAGGCCACCTGGCAGCCCCACCAGCGCATCAGCAGCCAACGGTTGCAGAGCATGGGCTTCCAGCCCGACGGCAAGCTCTGGATGGTCACCCGCGGCGCCCAGCTGCGCTTCAACCCCGATGGGGATGACGTGGAGGCCTGGAGCAAGGCGGTGATCCCGATCACCAACGGCTACGGCTACCTCGACATGGCCTGGGATCCCAACGGCGCCATCTGGGCCGGCGGCGGCAGCGGCACGCTGCTGGTGAGTGAGGACGGTGGCTCCAGCTGGAAGCGGGATCCCCTGGGGGGCTCCCAGCCCACCAACTTCACCCGGATCGTCTTCAGCGGCGACGGCAAGGGTTTCCTGCTGGGGGAGCGGGGCAACCTGCTGCGCTGGGTGGGCTGACTGCATCCATCTGTAACCAACAGGGGGCTCCGCTCGCCTGAAAGCCACCCCAAGGCCTAAGATCCATTAGCTGAATTGCCCGCTGCTATGGCTGCCGGCTCCACCGGAGAACGTCCGTTCTTCGAGATTATTACGAGCATCCGTTACTGGGTGATCCACGCCGTCACCTTGCCGGCGATTTTTCTGGCGGGCTTTCTGTTCGTCTCCACCGGCCTGGCTTACGACGCCTTCGGTACGCCTCGCCCCGATGCCTACTTCCAGGCCCAGGAAGCCAAGGCACCGGTGGTGAGTGAGCGCTACGAAGGCAAGAGCCAGCTCGATCAGCGCTTGCAATAAGCCATGACCCAGTCACCGAGCACCACGCCCCGCAACTATCCGATCTTCACGGTTCGGTGGTTGTCGTTGCATGCGCTGGGTATCCCCACGGTCTTTTTCCTGGGTGCCCTGGCAGCCATGCAGTTCGTCCGTCGCTGAACATCGCCATGCAGCGCAATCAAAACCCGAACAACCTTCCGGTCGAACTGAACCGCACGAGCCTCTATCTGGGGCTTCTGTTTGTGTTCGTCACCGGAGTGCTTTTCTCCAGCTACTTTTTCAACTGAACGGGAGACACAGCCATGAGCGGCAAGAAATCCGGTTTGCCTGATGGTCGACTTCCCGACCGTCTTCCTGATGGCAGGCCCGCCGTGGCCTGGAAGAGCCGCTGGACCGAAGGGGTTCTCCCCCTCTGGCTCGTGGCCACCGCCGGTGGCATCGCGGTGATCTTCGTGGTGGGTCTGTTCTTCTATGGCTCCTACGTGGGCCTGGGTTCGGCCTGAATCTTCAGCATCACAGCCATAAAAAAGGGCCCCGCTGGGGCCCTTTTTTATGGCAGCCCGACCGGCCGCCAAGATCCCTGGCTGGTGCCCTCAGACGCCGTAATACTCGCGATACCAGCGGGCGAAATGGCCAATCCCCACCTCGAGCGGAGTTTGAGGAGCGAAGCCAATCCAGGCCTCGAGCGCTGAGGTGTCAGCGGCGGTGGCGGCAACATCCCCCGGTTGCATGGGCTCGAACTGGGGGATGGCCTTCACGCCGAGGGCCTCTTCGAGCACCTCAATGAAGCGCAGCAGTGGTGTGGGTTGGCTGTTGCCGATGTTGAAGATCCGGTGGGGAGCCGCCGCCGTGGCCGGGTTGGGATCAAGCGGATCGAAGCCTGGATCCGGGGTGGCCGGCTTGTCGAGGCAGCGGATCACCCCCTCGACGATGTCGTCGATATAGGTGAAGTCGCGCTCCATGCGGCCGTGGTTAAACACCCGGATCGGCTCACCCGCCAGGATCGCCTTGGCGAACAGCATCGGCGCCATATCCGGACGGCCCCAGGGGCCATAGACGGTGAAAAAGCGCAGCCCCGTGGCCGGCAGCCCGTAGAGATGGCTGTAGGTGTGAGCCATCAACTCATTTGCCTTCTTGGTGGCGGCATACAGGCTCACCGGATGGTTCACCGGATGCTGCTCTGAGAAGGGCATGCGCCGGTTGCCGCCATACACCGAGCTGCTGGAGGCATAGACCAGGTGTTCCACACCATGGTGACGGCAGCCCTCGAGGATGTTCCCAAAGCCCACCAGGTTGCTCTGGATGTAGGCGGAAGGATTGTCGATCGAGTAGCGCACGCCTGCCTGGGCGGCGAGGTGGATCACGGCGCGGGGGCGCTCTGAAGTGAAGAGAGCGGCGATCGCCTCACCGTCCTCCAGATCGAGGCTGTGGAAGCGGAAGTCTCCGTGACCTGAGCTGGAAACCGCTTTGATCCGCTCCAACCGCGCCTGCTTGAGGTCCGGGTCGTAATAGGGATTGAGGTTGTCGAGACCGACCACAGAATCGCCACGTTCCAGAAGCTTCAGGCAAACGTTTGCCCCGATGAAGCCGGCGACGCCGGTGAGCAGGAGAGGACCGTGTGCCTCTGCAGGGTCAGGATTCACCAACAAGGAGCCGGGAAAACCACAAGGACAGTCCATTCTTCCATGACCACTGCGGGGGAGCGAGCAGGCCGATCTCTCCTGGCTTCGTCAGAGGGAAAGCTGACGAAAACGGGCCAATGGTGTATATTCTGGCAATCAGATCGCAATCAGTTTCACTCCCCCACCAACATGAGCGCAGGCATCCGCACGGCCGGAAAATTTTTCGTGAGAGGGGAAGCAAAAGTATATCCTAAGGGGGTTAGTTACGGACCCTTCAAAGAGGCTTCCCACGGCCGCCAGTTTCCGGAGAAGGAGCAGGTTGTTCGGGATTTTGCCTTGATGCGGGAGCTGGGTGTGAACTGCCTTCGCACCTACACCTCGCCACCCGCCTGGCTGTTGGAACTGGCGGAGCAGTGGAATCTCCTGGTGATGGCTGGGATTCCCTGGGCGGAGCACGTCACCTTCCTGGATTCGAAGGCCGTTCAGAAGGAGATCCGCATAGCTGTCACGGCAGTAGTGGAGGAATGCAAGGGATACAACTCGCTGTTCTGCTATATGGTTGGCAACGAGATTCCGTCCGACATCATCCGCTGGCATGGTGCGGAGAAGGTGCAAAACTTTCTGCGGGAGCTCACCGAACTGATCCGGGGCAGTGATCCTGATGCTCTGGTGAGCTATGCCAACTTCCCCTCCACGGAGTATCTCGAGCTCGACTTCGTCGACTTCCATTGCTTCAACGTATACCTGCACCGTCAGGAGGTATTCCAGAAATACCTGGGCCGGCTGCAGAACCTGGCCGGCAACAAGCCTCTGGTGCTGAGCGAGTTCGGAGCCGACTCGATCCGCGAGGGTGTGGAGGGTCAGGCCCACATCCTCGACCAGAAACTCAGGACGAGCTTCGAGATGGGAGCGGCGGGCACGGTGGTGTTCGCCTGGACCGACGAATGGTTCACCGGCGGTCATGCGATCACCGACTGGGCCTTCGGGGTGGTGAGCGCCGAGCGCCAACCGAAGCCGGCGTTCGACGTGGTGAAGCGCTACTACCAGGAGCCGCTACCGCCGCTGCCGGCCGAATGCCCGAAGGTGTCGGTGGTGGTGTGCGCCTACAACGCCGACCGCACGATCGACACCTGCCTGGCAGCGCTGGAAACCGTTCGCTACCCGAACTACGAGGTGATCGTGGTGAACGACGGCTCCAACGACGGCACCCTGGACATCTGCCGGAAGTACCCCTACATCCGCCTGATCTGCCAGGAGAACAAGGGTCTGAGCGTGGCACGCAACGTGGGCCTGGAGGCAGCCACAGGCGAGATTGTGGCCTACACCGATGCCGACTGCGATGTGGACCCCGACTGGATCACCTATCTGGTGCATGGGTTCCGGATCACTGGCGAAGTGGCGGTTGGGGGGCCGAACCTGCCACCACCGGAAGACTCCCTGGTGCCCTCTGCCGTGGCCGTGTCGCCCGGAGGCCCCACCCATGTGCTGATCGACGATATGGAGGCCGAGCACATCGCCGGCTGCAACATGGCCTTCAAGGCGGATGTGCTGCGGGATCTGGGGGGGTTTGATGCCCAGTACCGAGCCGCGGGCGACGATGTGGACATCTGCTGGCGCCTGCAGGACGCAGGCCATTCGATCGGATTCAGCCCCTCGGCCCAGGTGTGGCACTTCCGCCGCAACACCGTGAAGGACTACTTCAACCAGCAGCGGGGCTATGGCAAGGCCGAGGCGATGGTGTACTACAAGCACCCGGAACGGTTCAACCTGCTGGGCCAGGCACGCTGGCTCGGGAGGATCTACGGCGATCTGAGCACGTCGCTGCTGCCGGGGAAACCGTTCATCTATTCGGGCGTGTTTGGCATGGCTCCGTTCCAGAGCCTTTACCAACGTCCCGCCAGCCTGTGGACCTACCTACCGCAGACCCTGGAATGGAACGTCTTCGGTCTGGCGATGCTGGTGCTGTCGCCCCTGGCCGGCGTTGGGCTGCTGCTTGGAGCCATTCCAGTGTTGATCACACTGGGGAGCAGCCTCATTTCGGCATGGCGAGCCCCCGTGGATCCCCGCTTCACGGGGCTGCGTAGCCGGCTGCTGATCAGCTACCTGATTCTGGGCGGCCCGCTGGTGCGGAGCATTGAGCGGTACAAGTGGAGGAGGAAGCTGCTGGGGAAGGAGGGAGCACCGTCACGTCAGAGCGCGACACCCCTCAGGACACGATTTCCACTACAGAGAACCTATGGGTTGAATTTCTGGTCAGACAAAGGCATCGAAAGGGACATCATCCTCAAGGATGTGATTAACCAGCTGCAGGAAAAGAAGTATTTTGTAAATATCCAGAATGGCTGGGAACGGTGGGATTTCCGTGTGCAGCAGGGGCTCTGGGCCTGGTGCTATGTGTACACGGCAACTGAGATTCATGGTGGTTATGAACGGTTGCATCGTCTCAAGCTGAAGCTGAGGCTGTCCGGGCTTGCGCAGATACTGTTTGCGATGTGGGCAGTCCTGTTCGTGATTGTGATCGCGTGCAAGAGCGTGATCGCAGCTCTCCTGATGGCAATCCCGGGCATTGCCTTGCTGTGGGCGTTCCGGTCGCAGATGAGCTGCATGGCCACAGCGCTTGGTGATATGGTGAAGATATCAGCGAAGAAGCTGGATCTCACTCCTGCACCACCGAAGTGAATACGCCAACAATGAAAGAGCCTTCGGAGAGCAACTTTTTCAAAGAGCTCACCGGAGGATGGGATTACTTATCCTTGCCTAAGAATATACGGATTGGCGAAGGGTGCTGGCTGGAGCGAAAAGGAAGTTTTGATCGCTTCAGAAGCCAGCGGAATCCGGGATTGGTAATCGGTGACCGAGTGAAGGCCTACACCTGGGCCACGTTTAACATAGAACCCACGGGTCTTTTGGAGATTGGAGATGATTGCATCCTGGTGGGGCCTGTGTTCATGTGCCACGAACACATCCAGATCGGGAACCGTGTGAAGATCTCGTATCACGTGACGATCGCTGATGCTGACTTTCATCCTGTCGACCCACAGCAAAGAAAGCGCGATGCCATCGCAAGCAGACCTGGTGGAAGCCCAAAAGGAAGACCACCCTTCATCTCCTCTCCCGTACAAATCGACGATGACGTAGAGATTGGCATTGGGGCTATCATTCTTAAGGGAGTTAGAATTGGCGCAGGCGCATGCATCAGGGCGGGCTCAGTTGTCACGCGCGATGTGCCAAGAAGTAGCGTTGTAGCTGGGAATCCAGCCAGTATTGTTTAGTCGTTTACCCCCCACCACTTTTCGACATGGATATTCACAAAAGCTTGAGGCACGACTGGTACAACCAAAGTCTTCCAAAAAATATTGAGATTGGAGAATCAAGCTGGCTATACAGCAGCTACGCATTTCTTCACTTTATGTCGCAAGCAGGCAATGGAGTTCAAGTTGGGAGCAATACGGGATTGTATGATGGAACCTTCTTTGACCTTGGGCCAAAGGCCAGTATCTCTATCGGTAGCTATTGCACCCTGGTTGGAGTGATTATATGCAGCAACCAGAGAGTTGAAATTGGTGATTACTGCTTCTTGGCTCACGAAGTTGTGATTGCCGATAGTGAAGTGGCGATTCCTATGCAATACGGGTGGAATGCCAATTCCGTGGGAACAAGACCAAGGAAAAAGAATCACACAAGCAGGGATGGCAATACGATCAAGATTGGCGACAATGTCTGGCTGGGAACAGGCTCTCGAGTGCTGTCGGGAGCAAATATTGGCAACAACTCTGTTGTTGCAGCAGGTTGCACTGTTGACTTTCCAATACCGAGCAACGCTGTGGTAGCAGGCGATCCTGCAAGAGTAGTAAAGGTACTTAGGGACTCCTGAAAAAGCCAGATCGACTGCGGCGCAACTTGTTTCAGTGATCGAGACCCGATAAACTGGCCTCGAACAGGGCAATTGACGATTGCTACAACTGCTGAACGCTGCAGATGTACCGAAAA
>NZ_JAGQCE010000007.1 GCF_024345995.1 Synechococcus sp. Cruz-7E5 | reverse complement strand
GATCCATCTCGAACTCGGTTGTGAAACGCAGTAGCGGCGACGATAGTTGGAGGGTAGCTTCCTGCAAAAATAGCTCAATGCCAGGATAAAACAATCTGAATGCTCTATATCTGATTTCAGCGCTGCTGAGATCAGTTTTGTTTAAAAGCCACCTCAGGGTGGCTTTTTTTGTGCTTGCCGTCAGGTGACGCTTGGGCTTGGGCTAACGCCGGGGGCTGGTGCCTGCACCCCTCGGCTCATGCCGCTGACAGGCAGGTAGGGACCGTTTAGGCTGAAAATGGTGCTTATCTGCCTGACAAGACTTGGATGCTTCGGAAGCCGATCAAAGTGTTGGTCGTGCTGGGAGGCGGATGAAACTGTTCCTGCGTCGCATTTGGTGGTCTTGTCGACTCTGGAATCATTTTGGCTGCGTTGATCTCAGTGCTGCTTTTGCTTACCACACTCTTCAATCCTTCTTTCCGGTTCTTCTGATTATTCTTTCGCTTGCAAGTTGGGTCTTAGGGCGAGACGACGGACTGACCGGCCAAATCCTCGATTGGACATCCCAGCTATTACCGGATTCCGCTCAGCGGGTTGTGCAATCGACCTTGGTGCAGCTTTACAGGCAACGTGGTGGGGCGGGCTTCCTTGGTGTGGCTGTGTTGTTGATCACCGCCAGCAATGCCTACCTCAGTCTGCAGCGTGGCACTGATCATCTCTGGTCCCTCCGCTTTGCAAGGGATTCTCGTGCCCGAGTGGCGGTTGCGTCCCTACCCGTTGTCCAGAACGTTTTGGTCGTGGTCAGGCGCTTCCTGATGCTGCGGTTGAAGGCCACGATGTTCTTGATGGCCGTCGGCAGCTTGTTCGTGATGGACCAGTTGACCGTCAACCTTCGCTTGATGGGCTTTGAAACATGGCGTGGATTAACGGCCGCACCGCTTGAGTGGGTGTACCGCTACCTGTTCCCAGTATCAGCGCTGGCTGATCTGCTTGTGTCTTTGCTGATTGCTTCATTGGTGTCTCTTGGTCTGCTGCGGTTATTGCCTTCTCGGCGCATCACATGGCAACTGCTCCTGCCTGGTTCGATGCTTGTTGGATCTGCATATACCTTGCTGAATATTGTCGTTGGGCGAAGCATCGTTTCTCTAGGAACTCGGTTTCAGGCGTATGGATTGATCGGTGGCGTCCTGGTGCTGACTCTATGGGTGTGGCTGTTGGGGCTTATCTACTATTTCGGTGTGGCCTACAGCGTGGTGTTGGCAACCGCAGGTCCAATGACGGCTGAGAGCTTTTGCCTTCGCCTTGGCCTCATTCAGGAAGCTCCTCCCGAGGAGAATCCCAAAGACCTGGCAACTTGATGCATCTACGGAGATCCGCACCCGCCCCTCGTTCAACAATGGGCGTGAATGGGCGACGATGATGGAGTGTGTTGATCTTGCGGTGAACAAATCAAGCCTTGCCTTGCGTCCACTCCCCACGGCACTCCTGCTTTTGTGCGCTGGTGTTGGCGCCTGTGTCGTGGGGACGTTCTTCACCCTGACTTTGGTTCCAGTGCTAATGGCGGCTGGCCTCATCGTTGCTTTTCTGGTTGGCGCCCTTGTCTGTGCGTGGGCTGGAGTGGAGGCGCTTGCTGCTCTTGAGCGCTGGTTGGAGCGTGATTCTCGCTTTCAACGCTGATGAATCGGCAGTTGCCCTGGTTCTTGATCCTGTTGGCTGGTCTGCTGCTCGTTGCTCCCACCCCGCTCAGTCGTCTGTTGCTTGACCTGCTGGGCGGACTGACTCTGGCTATCCTGCTTCTGCCCTTGCTTCTGGCTGGAGCTGGTGCCCTTGCCTTTCAGCTCCTGAGACGGCGGGTGCGCACTTGTACGGTCTGCGGTCTCAGCTGCATGGCCACGACCACCTGCCCCGCTTGTGGTGCCCCACTTTCAAGTGCTGACGCCTCCTCTAGAGCCCACAACACCCAGCCTGGTCCGGTTGCTCAAGCGCTGCCTAAGGTCTTCACGAGTTGGTTATGGTCAGACGGTAAGGTCCCCTCTGAAGAGGCCTCCAGTGATGATAATCTTGATGTGAGCGATGTTACTATTGATGTTGAGTCGAAGGATGTCGACTCTCGCTGAGAGTTGGCAGACCCAGATGAAATTAGCGGGCTCAAACTGAATAGGTTCTTGTCTTCAGGCTGATTGGCTGGTTGATTGGCAGCCTGTTGATGAAGGCTGAGCAGATGTCGGTTTGATCAGCTCTTTGTCGAGATGCCTCGGCTGATCTCCAGAAGGCGTCGCTCCCTTAGAAACAAAAAGAATGGAGCCGCAAAGGCGAAGGCGATCGTCAAACTGCTCAGCAACACGATCCAGAGTCCTCGCATTTGTAATCGGCGTGTTTCGCTGACAATCCAGATCGTTACGGCGCTCGCTCCGATCAGCAGATCTCGCGACAGAGATCGGGCCGCGGGGTTGGCGTTGGCCAACTCGATGAACTGAGCCAGGTTGAAGGCCTCGCCGTAGTCGCGAATGAATTGAACGTTAGCCAGCCAGGGGAAGATGGCGCCACACACTGCCAGGGCGAGGTAGATCCATTGCAGCCAGGGTGTGTGCATTGTGGACGTGTTGAGCCCAGCAGTAACAGTGGCTTTGTCGCTGGACATGGAGCTGTCCTGATGGTTCGTTGGCGTCATGCTCAGGATTCCATGGAATTCAGGTCTAGCTCCTCAACCTGCTGCTGCACTTGCCGGAGGACCTGCTCACAGCGATCGGCGTAGGCCACGGCTTGTCTGTAAAGCCCGGCCATTGCCTCCACTTCCAGGTCTTCCGATTGCAGTGCTGCCAGGGTGAGATCAAGTGCCGTTCGGCTCTGGGCAAACGTCAACTGCTGCGTCTCCTTCAGCCAGTTGTCTTTGATCGGATCCTGGGACGGCGGCTGACGCTTGCGGTTGCTCATGGCTCTCGGTGCTCGTGACGACGCTCGGTGACGCGGGCATCGGCGGTTCCATCCAACCACTGAACCAGCAGGCTCTGGCCTATCTCCACCTGCTCGATTGAGCGCAGCAGCTGACCGGCTTCTCCGCGGACCAGACAGAATCCACGCTTGAGCAATTGTCTGGGTGAGAGAGCCTCCAGTAGCTGCAGGCGCTGCTGCAGATGTGCTTGCTGCAGCTGCAATACCGCCTGGGGGTGAAGTTGCTTCAGTCGCATGACCTGCGCGGCCAGCTTCTGCTGTTCGCGCTCCACTCGCCAGCGCAGGGTCTGTCGCAGCTGCTGCTGCCGTTGCCGTAGCTCCTGGCGCAGGGTGCGCTGGTCGGGGAGCAGTGCCACGATTGCCGCCGTGGGTGTAGCGGCCCGGTAATCAGCCACCAAATCGGCGATCGTGGTGTCGTCTTCGTGGCCAAGGCCGGTGACGACCGGCAGGGTCATGGCCGCCAGGGCCAGAGCAACCGCTTCGCTGTCGAACACGGCGAGGTCTTCGCGGCTGCCGCCGCCTCGAGCCAATACCACCGCTTCGATGCCGAGGCGCTTGGCAGCCTGGGTTACCAGCTCGAGGGCCGTGCAGATGCTGCCCTCAACGGCGCCCTGTACGGGGATCGGTATCACCAGGATCTTCGTGGCCGGCCAGCGTTCGGCGGCGGTGCGCAGCATGTCGGCCAGGGCGGAGCTGGGGCTGCTGGTGAGAAGCGCGATCACCGCAGGGCATTCAGGCAGAGGCCGCTTGCGGGATTGATCGAAGAGGCCGCTGCTCTCGAGGCGTTCCCTGACACGCTCGAACTGGCGCAGGACGCTGCTTAGGCTGGGACGTATGTCGAGGGCCTGGACGCAGAGACTGGCGCGTGCCCCCCAGAAATTGAGCTTGCCTACGACGATCACCCCATCACCATCGGCTGGTGTGAAGGTCAGGCGCGGCAGCTGTGATGCCCAGACCACCGCCGAAATCGAGGCGGTCTCATCCAGCAGCGTCATCCAGAGGTGGCCTTTCTTCAGCTGCGGGCGCGACACCGTGGCCTCCAGCAGAAAGCGGGGAGCGAAGCCGCGCTCCAGCAGGGTGCCGATCGAGCGGTTCAGGTCAGTGACGCTGTACCGAGGCAGGGGCTGGCCACTGGTGTCAGTTGCCAGCTCTGGGGCACCGGTGGAAGTCACACGGGTCAATGCTCCAGCCGTCCGTAGCAGTAGCCCCAGTAGAGGCTGATCGCCGAGGCCGTCAGAAAGAGCAGGCGGCCGATCGGGTGGTCGAAACGAATCAGCCCCGTAGTGGCGATCACCAGGGCCGTGCTCAACAGGCGTGAGCCATCACGCCTGTTCTTGACGAAGAACGGAGCCAAAGGCACGATCCGTCGAGGGAATCAGTAAGTCTGGCTGACGGCTCAGACGATCCAAGGCATGGCGTCTGTGCCTTCAGGCGGCAACAGGAACGGAGATGGCCACAGCCATTGAAAACCCCACCGCCTCCACCTGACGGAGACGATGGGGTTGTCGGAGCGAACCAAAGCAGAAAGCCGAGTTGGATCTCGGCGGTTCAACCCAGACCGATCTGGGAGAGAATGCCTTGGCCGGTGAGCAGTTCGGTGGCAAGGCCGATCACGAAACCGAGCATGGCCAGACGGCCGTTCCAGGTTTCGGCGAAGTTGACGAATCCAAAGCGGGGTTGGGTGGCGTCAGACATGGGTGTATCCGGTTGACCTTCATATCGTAACGAATCTTGGAGCTGTCTTGACGCCTGGCCTAAGTCAATTTCCGTGTTCGGATTTCCTGCCTGTGGATCAGTTGGCTCGCAGGCCGGCTTTTGTCCGTCCCTGAGCGCTTGCTTGGCGATGGCCAGGCAGCGGCCGCATTGTGGGAGCGCCGACCCTGTTTGGCTGTGGAAACTCCAATGACCAGCGTTCCCGTCGGCACACGACGACGGCGTCTGCAACGGCAGTTGTCCGCTCCACTACCAAGCAGCCCGGACCTGGTCCTGGTCACGGATCTCGATGGCACGCTGCTGGAGGGGAGCATTGCCGGTCGCCTGAAGCTCTACGACTGGCTGCGATCGCGCCGGGAGCAGGTCCTGCATGTGTTCTGCACGGGCCGTGACCTTGGCTCGGTGGCCCGCTTGCTGAGGCAGGAACCGCGGCTGGAGCTCGGGGCTCCCCACCTGGTGATCGGCGATGTGGGCTGCACGGTGGCCTGCGGCGCCAGCCTCGAGCTCGTGCCTCTGGCCGTCGATCCGATCGAGCGGCGCTGGCGGGGACTGCAGCAGCGGCTTGAGCCCCTGCTGCGAGGGCAGCCTGGCCTGAGTCCCCAGCCCATCAGTGTCGATCGACATCTCGCCTACGCCTATGACCCTGGGAGTTTCGACCATGGTTTGGTGCCCCGCCTGGAGGCCGAGGGCGTCGATTGTCTGCTCTCGGGCGGTCGCTACTTCGATGTTCTGCCTGCCGGGGTCAACAAGGGCTCCACCCTGCTGGGGCTGCTGGACTGGCTGGAGCTTGACCAGCGGCGGGTGGTGACAGCCGGGGACAGCCTCAATGATCTGGCCATGTTCCAGACCGGCCTTGCGGGAATCATGGTCGGCAATGCCGAGCCAGCCCTGCGTCGCCATCTGCCCGCGTTGCCAGCAACCTTCGCCGCGGCTGGCCATGGCTGCGACGGCATCGTCGAGGGTCTCCACCACTTCGGTTTCGCCCATCTCTTCGACTGACTCATGGTGCGCCGGTCGGCCCCTTAGTGCTGCGGGCCTGGGCACGGCTTGTGGCGGCGGTAGGCACCGCCTGAGCCGGATCTTCGGGCCAGGGATGTCTGGGGTAGCGCCCCCGTAGCTCCCGGCGCACCTGGGCGTAGCTTCCCCGCCAGAAACCGCCCAGGTCCTGGGTGATCTGCACCGGCCGTCTGGCTGGGGAGAGCAGATGCAAGCTCACCGGCAGCTCACCCTCCAGGACTCTGGGTCCCTCGCTGAGACCGAATAGTTCCTGAAGTTTCACGGCGAGCACAGGCTTGCCACTCCCGTATTCCAGTCGGGCCCAGCGTCCGGTAGGAAGGATGACCTGATTGGGGAGCAGGCGCTCCAGCTCCTGGCGTTGCTCCCAGGCCAACCCGTTCCAGAGTCCCTCCTTCAGGTCGAGCTGACGAATCTCGTCCAGGGCCCGCAGGCCGCTCAGCTGATCCCCCAGCCACTGCTCCAGATCTCGTTCCAGTGCGAGCTCGCTGCGATCGGGCCAGGGCGCACCCCGGCGAGCATGGGCCAGGTTGAGCCGGTGTTGCAGTTCACGGCTGTCCCTGTCCCAGGGCAGCACCCCCAGACCGAGCGAACGGATGCCTTCCAGCATTGCCGCCAGCACAGCCGCTTCGGGTGGATCGTCCCAGGGGCGACGTTCCAGCACCAGGGCCCCGAGTCGTCGCTCGATGACGGCCCTCACCCGGCGCTCGGCTGGCTGCCAATTCACCAGCGGCAGCTGGCAGCCCTGCTCGGCCTGGAGTGCCTCCAGGATCTGGCGCGACAGGGGCAAGGCCTGCTGGATGCGCACGTCGCTGCCGCTGTCGTCCACCGCGGCCACCGCCAGCACGGTGTGGCCCGCCAGGGGGTCGTGGGTCGGCAGTTGGGCGCCCCGGCCACTGCGCATGAGGAAGCGACCCTGACCCTCGATGCGTGCAAGGGCGATCCGCTCTGGATAGGCACAGCTCAGCAGCAATGCCGCTGTCTCAGCCTCTGCCAGAGAGGAGACGATTGCGCCGGGTGTGGTGGCGGCTGATGCTCCTGCGCGTTCAGGCCTGCTATTCCCCTGCAACTGCTGCTGGAGCTGCCGGCAGAGCTGCCTGATCGTGCCGCGCCGGGGGTCTGGGCGGTCCTGGCGGAGCCAGTCGAGCCGGGCCATCAGATCGGCGCCTGCCCCCTGGCCCGCCAGAGGGTCGCGTTCATTGAGCAGCGTTGCCAGCTCGCAAGCCAGCTGGGCCCTCCCCAGGCGCTGGCCTTCCAGCAGCATGTGAGCCAGGCGGGGATGGATTCCCAGCTGGGCCATGGCACGGCCATGGGCGGTGAGGACCCCCTGCCGGTCGACGGCACCCAGCTGCGTCAGCACCTCCAGACCCTGACGCAGGGCGGCCTGCGGAGGCGGGTCCAGCCACGGCAACGTTTCCCCTAGGCCGGCCCCCCAGCGGGCAAGCTGCAGCACCAGCGGCAAGGGATCGGCTTCCAGTAGCTCGGGCGGGTCGTAGGCCGGCCGCTGTTGCTGTTCCGCGGACGACCAGAGCCTCACGCAGCGGCCGGGTCCCAGGCGACCGGCCCGTCCCCGGCGCTGCTCGGCGCTGGCCAGGCTGGCGGGCAGGGTGACCAACCCGTCCATGCCGGTGCGGGGATCGAAGCGGCTGCGCCGACTCAAGCCGCTATCGACCACCAGGCGAACCCCCTCGATCGTGAGGGAGCTTTCAGCGATGGAGGTGGTGAGCACCACCTTGTCGCCCAGGTGATGGCTGGCGCCGATGGCGCGGCTCTGGGCCGCCAGTGACAGTCCGCCGTGCAGGGCGTGGAGCTCTGCACGCTGGCCCCAACTGGTGGATTCGATCGCCCGCAGCGCCTGCTGGATCTCCCGTTGGCCCGGCAGAAACACCAGGGCCGTACCGGCTTCGCCTTCGTCCTGCAGCCAGTGGCTCTCCAGGGCACGCACCACCTGGCGGTCCAGAGGCTCCCGCTCCCGCGGCGGTTGGTGGTGCAGCTCCACGGGATGGCTGCGTCCCTGGCTGCTGAGCACCACCGCCTCCGGCAGCTGCTGGCTGAGGGGTTCGAGGTTGAGCGTGGCCGACATCACCAGCAGGCGCAGCTGGGGATTCAGCAGGGCACGGGCCTCCCTCAGCAGTGCCAGGGCGAGATCGGCGTCGGTGCGGCGCTCGTGGAACTCGTCGAAGATCACCGCCACCACGCCGCTGAGGGCCGGGTCGTCCTGAAGGCGACGCAGAAACAGTCCGTCGGTGAGCACCTCCAGGAGGGTGGTCCTGGAGCAGCGCTGCTCCAGCCTCACGCGATATCCGACCGTGGCGCCCACCGGCTCCTCAAGGGCTTCAGCCAGGCGGGTTGCTGCGGCTTTGGCTGCAAGCCGCCGCGGCTCGATCATCAAAATGATGCCCACCTCGCCGTTGTCTGAGGCCAGGTGCTGCAGCAGGGCAAGCGGGACGCGGGTGGTTTTGCCAGCCCCGGGCGGGGCTTGAAGAAGAAGGGTGCCGCCGCGGGGAAGTTGCTGCAGGATCTCCGGCAGAAGCGGGTCGATCGGCAACGCTTCCCCGTGGCGGCTGCAGGGGAAGCCCATGGAGTTCAGCGGGGGGAGATGGGTTCCGCCGGCGAAGCCATCTCGAGAGTTTCTTGACAGCTCAGCCGAGGAGCCGCAGAACGAGGGCCAGCAGGGCGGTGCTGAGCAATCCCAGGGAGGCCAGCAAGCGCACAAGCGGCCCGACGGACAGGCCCAGAGAGGACATGAAGAAAATCGGAAGAAGTGGATACTGCAGTTTTAACGCCGCCCGGTGGGGTGGGTGGTGTTGATTGCCACGTTTCGTCGCCACACGTTGGAATGACCACAGATCCGAAGCGCCGCCGATCAGCGCACGTGACGGGCCCCGTCCACCGGGTGGTATGCCTCTCCGGTGGTTTCTTCATAGACAATCGCCGGCAGACCTGTTTCGAACATGGTTTGCAGGGCCTCCTTGAGATACGGGTTCCAGCCACCGGTGCTCACTTTGCCGTGGCGGACGGTCCAGTCCCAGGTGCCCTGCAGGTCGCGGGGGATTCGACCTTCCCGGTCGCGACGGGCTACCAGATCCTGGGACTCCACCAGCCCCACCAGGATCGGGTCCTTGCCGTAGGCAGGAGTCAGGCTCAGTTCCAGACGAATTGGATCGTCCTTGATCAGGTGAAGGCGGAAGCGGGGCGGCAGCTTCAGGCCACGCAGCACAGCCGCAACGATACGTGTTTTCTGATCCAATTCTCGGCCTCCGCCAGAACTCTGTTTCGCCCACCGGTTGTACCAGCCGGACGGGCCGCTCCAAGATATGAAGGGGCCGGATCAGTCGGACTGGGCCGGAAGCCTGGTGGAGTCGTTGTCGCCACCGAATCGCACCGTGAGCAGATCCTCGGATGTGATCTGCCCATCGGCATCAAGCAGCTCGGGGTGGATGGTGAGCCTGCCGGTGCGGTCCCCATTCTCTTCCGGATCGTCAGCCGGGGGTGGACCCATGGGTGCGGACGAGGCTGGATCACCCGGGCGAGGCACAGCTGAAAAGCCCCTGGCCATCACCTTGAAGGCTTGCCAGAGCAGCAGCAGAACGCAGGCGCCGTAGAGGATGGGAAAGATCTGAGACAACAACTGTGCCATCGGCGGCTCGGCGGTGCTGGGGGTATCCCGTTCACACCCACATCATTGCCTGGATGTGGCTCCCTGAGCGATCTTCCAGGCCCAAAGACTGCTGCAAGCGGCACCGAAGGCAAGAAAAATCAGCAGGAACGAACTGGTATCCATGGATTTCTGTAAATCTTTGTAAACTCTAGGTGGTTGTCAGGCCCTGTGCGTGGATTGGTGCGCCGCACTTCGTCACACCTTGGAGGCCGACCGGCCTTTCGTGCAGCCCGCCATTGCCGTTACGGTCCAAAAAACGAGAGCACTCCAGACGTGATGACGAAGAACTTCTTCTGGCATCGGTCCCTGCGTCCTGTTCTGCCCTTGGCCCTGCTGCTTGGAACCCCGCTGCTACCGGTCGCTCCCCTCCTCGCCCAGGCCAGGCCTGCGGCTGCAGCGTCCCTGTCTCGCCAGTCGTTCGTGGCCGATGCCGTGCGCCGCTCAGGCCCTGCGGTGGTCACGATCGACACCGAGCGCACCGTGGTTCGCCCGGGCAGTGGCGGACTACCGCCTGGAATGATGCTCGATCCCTTCTTCAGGCGCTTCTTCCCCCAGGCCCAGCAGCCGAGTCAGCGCACGGAGCGGGGCCAGGGCAGCGGCGTGATCTTCCAGTCGAATGGGCTGATCCTCACCAACGCCCACGTGGTGGAGAAAACCGACAGGGTCTATGTGGGGCTCAAGGATGGCCGCCGCACTGAGGGGAAGGTGATCGGCCTTGACAACGTCACCGATCTGGCTCTGGTGCGGCTGATGGAGCCAGGCCCCTGGCCGGTCGCCCCGCTGGGCAATTCCGATGCTCTTCAGGTGGGTGACTGGGCGATTGCGGTAGGGAACCCTTTTGGCCTCGACAACACGGTGACGATGGGCATCATCAGCAACCTCAACCGCAACGTGGCCAAGCTGGGCATCACCGACAAGCGCCTGGATCTGATTCAGACGGATGCGGCGATCAATCCGGGCAATTCCGGTGGCCCCCTGCTCAACGCCGACGGGGAGGTGGTGGGGATCAACACCCTGGTGCGCTCGGGTCCCGGGGCGGGCCTGGGCTTTGCCATCCCGATCAACCGGGCTCGAGAGATCGCCACTCAACTTCTGGCCACAGGCCGGGTAAGCCACCCGATGATCGGAGTCGGGCTCGATAATCTTCCCCCCGAAATGAAGCGCAGCCTCAGTGGGGGTGCACTGGTGCGTTCAGTGATGCCCGGAGGCCCGGCCTCAAGAGCCGGTCTGCGCAGTGGAGACGTGATCGTGGCGGCGGCAGGCAAGCCGGTGACTGGTCCGTCTCAGATGGTGGAGGCGGTGGAGGCCAATGGTGTGGGACGGCCGATGGCGCTGAGGGTGATGCGTGGCGGCACCCCGGTTCAGCTGGAGGTGGTGCCTACCGGCATGCAGAGTGGGGGGCAGGCTAGGTAAGCGCCAGAGTGAAGCCCACGCAAAGGAGGGGATGACCATGGGGCCCATGGACTCCCCTCCTTTGCACTTAATCGGGGCGAAACCCGGGATCCGGTTCAGAGCACATCCATCGAGCCGTTGACGTTCGTCTGGGAGGAGCTGTCGACGGAGAGTCCGGCAGCGGACTTTGCCATCCCTCCGAAGTGACCCGGGGTTCCCAGCTGCTGGCGCATGATCCACTCCGTAGCAGCTTTCTGGGTGTGCCAGGCCTGCAGTAACTGCTTGGCCAGACCCCTCAGCGACTGGGGGTCCCCAGTGGAATCGATCATGCGGGTCATGCGCTCCAGCTCAAATTGTTGGCCGAGGCTGAGGGCGAGCGGTTCGGACATACGAGGCATCGCGACGGGACAGTGAAGCCACGCCAATGCTACGAAGTGTTTCGGGTGCTCGCGTATCGACCGGTACAGAGTTACCGACTTCTTGTCAGCGTCTGCCGATGGGGCAAGCGCTGACGGCAAGCCTCAGTGGTGCTCCCGAAGCTGCTCCACGCAGTTGGTGATGCACTCGCCATCGTCGAGGGAGCAGGTGGTGATGCACTCGAAGTAGCTCTCCACCGAATCACCGCCTTCATCGTGGCCGAAGCTGGCGGCAGTGGTTGTCATCATCAGGCCTGCAGCAGGTTGCAGAGAGCCTGCTCCGCCTTGGCTGGCAAAGGGATGGCCGAAGGAATTGGTCATGCGCCGGACCTGGGCAATGGGGATATGGTCAGGATATGGAGATCATTCGGGTGGGTCCAGATAATTGAGTCTTCTTACCTACTGAAGGATGAAGTTGTTTGTGCTTGCTTTAGAGATTCTGCTGATTCAAGGCTGAGGGCTGCTCCTGGCGGTTCCTTTCAGCTGCCGGTGCGGGCACGGCGCCCCTGGCTCTTGTCTTTCTGCTTCTGCCGGTTGGCCTCCTGGCGGGCCTTTTTCACCCGGTCCTGCTGGGCACGGTTTTCGGCTTCGGCCTCTTCAGCCTTTTTCTCAAGGTAATAGGCGTAATCGCCGCGGTACAGCACCAGTTCGCCGTCGCGCAATTCCACAATGCGGTTGGCAACCTGGGAGATGAAGTAGCGGTCGTGGGAGACGATCAGTGCGGCCCCTTCGTAGTCCTGCAGAGCTGACTCCAGCATCTGTTTGGCGGGAATGTCGAGGTGGTTGGTGGGTTCATCCAGCACCAGCAGGTTGGAGGGGGTCAGCAGCATCAGCGCCAGGGCCAGACGGGCCTTCTCACCGCCGCTGAGCTGGCCCACGTCCTTGAACACGTCGTCGTTGCTGAAGCCGAAATTGCCCAGAAGCGAGCGCACCTGGGTCTGGGTCCAGTCGGGCACGGCCTCGAACAGGGTGTCGACGACACTGCGCTCGAGATTGAGGGCTTCGGCCTGGTTCTGCTCGAAGTACCCCGCCACCACGTTGTGCTCACCCAGGCCGGCCCTTCCCCCGTCAGGGGCTTCCAGCCCCATCACCAGGCGCAGCAGGGTGGATTTGCCCGCCCCGTTCGGACCGACGAAGGCGATGCGATCCCCCCGCTCCACCTCCAGATCGGCGCCCAGAAAGAGGATCTTCTCCCCGTAGCTGTGGGTGAGGTCCTCGATCAGGGCCACCTGGCGCCCCGAGCGAGGTGCTGGCGGGAACTGAAAGCGGGGGCCTGAGAGTCCCTCGAGCGGGGCCTCGATCCGCTCCACCTTCTCCAGCAGCTTCTCGCGGCTCTTGGCCTGGGTGCTGCGGGTGGCGCTGGCGCGGAAGCGGTCGATGTAGGCCTGCTGGCTGGCCAGTTCCTTCTGCTGGCGATCGAAGGCGGCCTGACTGGCTTCCCGCTCCAGGGCCTTCTGCTCCAGGTGCTGGCTGTAGTTGCCCAGGTAGGTGCGCGAGACGCCCCGCTCCGTTTCGACGATCAGATTGCAGACCCGATCGAGGAAGGCTCGGTCATGGCTGACCACCACCATGGGGACCTCCTGCTCGAGCAGATACCCTTCCAGCCACTGGATGGTCTCCACATCCAGGTGGTTCGTGGGCTCATCCAGCAACAGCAGGTCCGGATCCTGCAGCAGGATCTTGCCCAGGGCGATGCGCATCTGCCAGCCGCCGGAATAGGCCCCCACCGCTTCTTCGGCTCCCTCGGGGGTGAAGCCGAGGGTGGGCAGCAGTTTGTCAATGCGAGCATCGAGCTCATAGCCGTGCAGTGCTTCGAAGCGGCTGTGAAGCCTGCCCAGCTCATGGATCAACTCATCGAGGTGGTGGGGATCGGTCGCCGCCTGATCACTGGCCATCTCGTGCTCCACCTGATGCTGGCGGATCAGCACGTCGGCCGCCTCGCCGAAGGCCTGGAACAACTCCTCACGAACGCTGCGCTCCAGATCCACGTCGAACTCCTGGCGCAGGTAAGCGATGCGGGGATTCCCCTGGCGCACCACCTGGCCCGTGCTGGGTTCCTCCAGGCCGGCGATCAGTCGCAGCTGGGTGGATTTACCGGCCCCATTCACCCCCACCAGACCGACCCGGTCCCCGGACTTGACCTCCCAGGTGACATCCCGCAGCACCTCGCCGGTGGGGTAGATCTTTGAGACACGTTCCAGACGGAGCACGGTTTGGGCGGATCGGCTGTGAAACGTCATCATCTCCGCTCGGCCCGATCGCGGTGGCTTGATCCATCCTCAAAGGGCGGATCCGATCGGCTGCGGGGCAGACTGACAAACCCATCCCCCCACCTCACTTGATGGTGAAACGTCTGGAGCAGGTGGCGGCGCTTGTGGTTGCAGCTGGACTGGCGATCGTGAGCTACTGGCTGTTCTTCAGCTGGGCCCAGGGTGGCCGTGAGCTGCGCCAGGCACCTCGTCAGGTTCCGGCCATCCAGGCGGAGCCAACCCCCCCTGGCGGCCGGCGGGTGCCCTGAGCAGAGCGAGGGACGCCCCTCCTTGGATCACAGCCCGCCGCGAGCCTTGATCAGCCACTGTTTGCTATCCAGATCGTCGAGGGAGGCCAGATGCTCCCGAACCGACGCCTCGGTGACGGGTAGATCGAAGTCGGATCCCATGGCGATGATCCGCTCGATCGTGCCTTTGGGGTCCTGCAGTGCCTGGCGGAACAGGGACTGGGTGAGGGCCTCATCGGAGCGAATCCGCTCGTAGAGCGCGGCGGCATTGGCCGCAGCGGCCGGTTCGGGCGGGTGCTCGGTCATTGGTACGGGCCTGGCGGTTGCTGCCTGAGCTGTCTGATTGGCACCTTATGGCGGCTATTCAGTGGTGGCCAGTATTTGTTGGCTGTTGTTGGTTGTTGGAGGTGTCACCACGACCGGCGCCGACTCAGGCTGCTGGCATAACCCCAGCAATGGCTGCGCGCGTACTCGTCAATTCGGGAGGACCAGAAAGAGTGCTGGTGACCGCCCTGGGAGAATGGCCCCTTGTCCTGGTCTTGGCACGCTGCCGCTGAACCGTGGGCCAAGGGGAAAGTCAGGCTGGAAGAGCTTTCAGGCAGCTTGCGACGGCTTCACTGATTCGCTCGATTCGGGACAGGCGGCGGGGTTCTCCAGGCTTCGGGCCTCCAGGCAGAGCAGCTGGCGCAACTGGGCGTAATTGGCGGCCAGGGGCTGGCGGCCCTCCTGCAGGGCGTTGAACTCGGCACGCTGCAGCACGTGATGCAGATGGGTGAGCAGGTAGGTGCTGATCACCGCCGAAACCTCGACGTTGCTGGAGCCGGCCCCGCGAGCGCTGGGGATCCCTGGGGAGCCTTGACGCTCCTTTGTGCGACGCGGCTTCGGGGTCTGTCCCGCCGCCGACGTGAGCGCGCTGTTGGGCATGGCTCGTGCTCGGAGCTTCTCAATCTTAGTGCCGGATACTATCCGTTGGGATCTCTGTACACTGGTGTGTAACGCGTGGGACCTGATCCGCTGTGGCCACTCGCCAGACTTCCACGAGCGGCCGCCCCAAGTCCCCCCGTATTCAGGTGGTGCTGCCTGAGGGGCTCTGCGACCGCCTCACCGCAGCGGCCGAGGCGGAGTCGCGCACAGTCAGCAACATGGCCAAGGTGCTGATCCAGCGGGGACTCGACAGCCTTGATCAGGCAGTGGCTCCGTCCTCCCCGGGGATGGGCGAGCGCGCCAGCGGCGCAAGCAGGCCCACCGAACGCTTCCGCGAGGTCCTGGAACGCCAGGAGAACAGCCAGCCCCGCCGGCTGCGGGGGCTGCCGCGGCGCCTGCGGCTGCCCCGCTCCGGCGCCTGAATGGTCTCCCAGCAGTTCAACGGCTGGGATCGGCCCTGACCCCCATCACCGCTGCCCGACTGGCCCCAGTCACAGAGGGCAGGGCGCCGGCATGCCGATGCTGGTGCCACCAGGCGAACAGGGCAAAGCCCAGGGCCTCACGGGCGGCCTCATCGAGGCCCAGCTCCGCCAGCGGGCGTACCAACAGTCCCCGGCAGCGCCGCCTCAGCTGATCCATCAGCATCCCGTTGCGGGCTCCGCCTCCGGCCACCACCAGCTCCAGCGGCCGCGTCCCATGGCGCAGATCGGCTGCAACCACCGCTGCGCTGAAGGCTGTGAGGGTGGCCAGAGCATCGGCGGGCTCGAGGGGGACTCCAGCGGCCACCGCCCGCAGCTCAAGCTCCTCGAGGCGCCGATCCAGATCCGGCAGGCCGAAATCTTCCCGGCCGGTGGATTTCGGCGGCGGTAGCTGGAAGAAGGGTTCCCTCAACCACGACTGGATCAGGTCCTCCTGAACCATGCCCCGACTGGCCCAGGCTCCCCCCTTGTCGTAGCTGAGGTTGCCCTGGCTGAATCGGCTCACCGCCAGATCAATCAGGCTGTTGGCCGGGCCGCAGTCCCAGCCGCGTACAGGCTGGTGGCGCTCCGGTCCCTGGGCTGGCGGCAGCAGGGTGAGATTGGCGATCCCTCCGAGGTTTAGTACAGCGCGCCAGCCTCCTATCGGTGGCAGCAGGGCGGCATCCGCCGCTGGCACCAGCGGGGCACCGTGGCCCCCCAAGGCCAGGTCGGATGCGCGCAGATCGAACACCACCGGCCGCTCCAGCAGCTGGGCCAGCAGTGGCCCCTGCAGTAACTGCCAGCTGGCACCGCGCCGTCCCCCCTGGGGTGCCCGGTGCCAGATGGTCTGGCCATGGCAGCCCACCAGCTCGGCGCGGCCGTCTGGATCACAGCGGCGGGCACACTCGGCCTGAGCTTCGCTCACTGCTTCGGCCAGATCCAGCAGCGCGGACGCCGCCAATGGCTGACCCTGTCCCACCGCGATCAGCTGGGCCCGCAGATCGCTGGGGTAGGGATAGAAGCATTGGTGGAGCACACGCCAACGGGGGTGTGCCAGTGGGGGCTGGAAACTGGCCAGCACCGCGTCCACCCCATCGGCGCTGGTGCCGCTCATCAATCCGAGCACCAGGCTGGGCCTCCCTGGGAACCTCACAGCTGGGGCAGGCCTTCAAGCGCCTGAACAGTTCCCATCACCACCAGCAGATCCCCTTCGCTGAGCACATGGGAGGCCGGTGGATTCACTGAGAGCCGATTTTCCGGGCCGGCAGCCAGAACGCTCACCTCATAGTTCTTGCGCAGGTTCAGATCACGCAGGGAGCGGCCGATGAAGGCCTGGGGCACCTTGATCTCCTCAATGCTGTTGCGATCGTCGAGCCTGAGCCGCTCCAGCAGGTTGGGGCGCACCAGCTGACGGGCCAGCTGCTCACCCTGCATGCGCGAGGGAAACACCACCTTGTCGGCCCCCACCCGGCGCAGCATCTTCTCGTGCAGATCGCTGGTGGCCCGGGCGATCACCTGCTTGACCTTGCTGCCTGCGCTGTCTTTGACGATCAAGGTGGCGGTGATGCTGGCCTCGATCGGTTCGCTGATGCCCACCACCACCGTGGTGAGATCGAGAACGCCCGCCTCCCGCAGGGCCTCCTCATCGGTGCAGTCGAGGGCGCGGGCCTCGATGGCTGGATCGACCTGCCGCAGGTCGTCAATCGCGCGCTGATCCCTGTCGATCGCCAGCACTTCGGCGCCGCAGCGCACCAGTTCCTTGCAGACGGCTGTGCCGAAACGCCCTACCCCGATCACCGCGAAACTGTCCGGTGCGGCCGTTCCGGCTCCTTGCCAGCGCCACCAGTTGGTCATCAAGGCTCATCTGCATGCGGCGCCATTCTGTGACCCGTGCCCACTGGCCGCCGCTCGGCCTGACATCTGACGGCGACTGGCCAAAAAAAATCCCGCCGCCGGCGGGAAAGAGCGAGGGATCAGAAGCCAGCTGGCAGGCCGTTGCCACCCCGGCTGGCTGGTTCTCACTTGTTCGGCTGGGGGGTCATGCGCAGGTAGGGCTTGATCTCGGTGACTCCCTTGGGGAACTTGGCGCGGGCGTCCTCGGTGGCGATCGAGGGCACCACCACGCAGTCCTCGCCGTCTTTCCAGTTCACCGGTGTGGCCACCTGGTGGTGGTCGGTGAGCTGCAGCGAATCGATCACCCGCAGGATTTCAGTGAAGTTGCGGCCGGTGCTGGCGGGGTAGGTGATCTGCAGGCGCAGCTTCTTGTTGGGATCGATGATGAAGACCGAGCGCACCGTCAGATTGTTGAGGGCGTTCGGGTGGATCATGCCGTAGAGATCGCTGACAGTCTTGTCGGAATCGGCCAGGATCGGGTAATCAACGACGGTGCACTGGGTTTCGTTGATGTCGGCGATCCAGCCCTTGTGGCTTTCGGCCGAATCCACGCTCAGGGCGATCGTTTTGACGTTGCGCTTCTCCCACTCGGGGCGCAGGCGTGAAACCTCGCCCAGCTCGGTGGTGCACACCGGGGTGTAATCGGCGGGATGGGAGAAGAGCACGACCCAGCTGTCGCCGGCGAAGTCGTAGAGGTTGATCGGACCCAGCTGGGACTCCTGGGTGAAATCGGGCACGGTGTCGCCGAGTTGCAGCGTCATGGAAAGAAGGCGTGTTGGGAGGGAGTGGAAAAGGATTGTGCGGGAAGGGGCGCGCTGCCGCGGCCTCATCCTGTGCATGATACAGGTTAGGCACCGGAGGGCCTAGATCCCGAACTGTCTGCAGACCAGCCAGGGGACCAGAAGGGTCATCACCACGGTGAGGGGGAAGCCGTAGCGGGCCACATCGAGGAAGCGATAGCGGCCCGGTCCGAACACCATCAGGTTGGTCTGATAGCCCACCGGGCTGAGGAAGCTCTGGCTGGCACCGAACAGCACAGTGAAGATGAAGGCCATCGGCGCCATGCCGAGGCCGACGGCAACCTGCGCCGCGATCGGAATCACCATCGCGACCGCGGCCGCATTGCTCATCACCTCGGTGAGCAGGGTGGTGAACAGGAACACTGCGGCGAGGGCCCAGTAGATCGGCCAGTGCCGCAAGCCACTGAGCAACGACCTGGCCATCGCTTCGGCCAGCCCGGTTTTCTCCAGGGCGATGCTGAAACTTCCGAGCGATCCGAGCAGAAGGATCACATCCAGCCGGATCGAACGCAGCAGTTCACCCGTGCGAAGGCAACCGGTGGCCACCATTGCCACGGTGCCCAGCAGCACCGCTGCCACCAGGGGCAGCAGCTTGAAGGTGGGCAGCACGATCACCAGAACGGCGATGACCATGGCGATTCCCTTACGGCTCACGGTGGGCAGATCGTCTTCGATCTGCTCGAGCACCACCAGGTCATTGTTGGCCTGTAGGCCGCGGATGGCGTCCTGGGGTCCTTGCAGGAGCAGCACGTCGCCCTCCCTCAGGGATGCCCTGCCAAGCCGCTCGCGTAAAACCGCATTGCCGCGGCGCAGGGCCAGAACGGTGACGTTGTAACGCTGGCGGAAGCGCAGATCCCGCAGGCTTGCCCCGGCCAGGGTCGAGCCTGCCGGCATCAGCACCTCCACCATCCGCAGGTTGGCCACCGTCTGGGAAGCCACTTCGGCGGCTCCCGATTCAGGGACTGGGGCAAGAACGATGGTGTGGTCCTGCTGCAGGCGGAGCAGGTCGTCACGGGTGCAGCGCAGCACCAGGCGATCACCTTTCTGCAGGATCCGATCGGCCAGCGGTGGGGTGAAGCGCTCTTCGTCGCGGTGGAGCTCGAGCACGTCGACGTCGAAACGACGCTGCAGACGTGTGCTGTGCAGGGATTGGCCCACCAGCTCGGAGCCGGCAGGGATCATCACTTCGGTGAGGTATCCGCTGCTGCTGAAGCTGCGGGACAGGTCAAGATCGTCGCTGCCGCGATCCGGCAGAAAGCGGTCGGAGAGCAGGACCATCACCAGGCTGCCCACCAGCCATACCCCGATCCCGATCGGCGTGAAGCTGAACAGGTCGAAGGCGCCGTAACCCAGCTTGCTGCTGACCTCGCTGGCCAGCAGGTTCACCGAACTGCCGATCAGCGTCAGCGTGCCGCCCAGAACCGTGGCGAAAGAGAGCGGCAGCAACACCTTCGAGGGCGAGATGCGGCGGCGATGGCACCAGCCCTCGACCACGGGCAGCAAGGAAGCAACGATCGGGGTGTTCGGCACGAAGGCGGAGACCGGTGCCACCAGGGTGGTGAGCAGCACGATCATCCGCTTCGGAGTCCGCACCGCATCTGAGCCGATCATCCCTCGCAGTCGATCGAGGCCGCCGGAGCGAAACAGACCCGCCGAGAGCGCGAACAGGCCGAGCACGGTGATCAGAGCCGGACTTCCGAAGCCCTCCAGGGCTTCGGAAGGCTTGAGCACGCCGGTGGCCATCAGCAGACCAGCCACCAGCAGTCCGGTGACTTCAGGGGCCAGCCAACCGCTGACGAACAGAACGATCGAGCCGGCCAGCGTGACAAGAGTGATCAGGGCCTGGGGTTGGAGGGCGGTCTGGAGCAGATCGTCCAAGGACGTAATCCCTATGTGGAATGCGGCCAATCTTGCAGTACATCGCGCAGGTGCTGCAATCCCAGCCCTGCCGTTGCGGAAATGAACACCACATCAGCGTCGAAAGATCGGGCCTGCTCCAGGGCGCCGGCAGGGCAGCGATCAATCTGGTTGGCCACCAGGCGGCGGGGGGCCTGGCAGCCGAGGGAATCGAGGATGGTGTGAACGGTCCTGAGCTGCACGGGCCAGGCCGGATCGGATAGATCCACCACGATCAGCAACCCATCGGCCTCGAGTGTTTCCTCCAGGGTGGAGCGGAAGGCTTCGGCCAGGGGCGGCGGCAATTCGCGGATGAATCCCACCGTGTCAGTGAGCAGGATGCGCCGCACCGCTCCACTCCCATCTGCCAGCTCCAGCCGGCGGGTGGTGGGATCCAGGGTGGCGAACAGCTTGTTCTCCGCCAGCACCTCCTCACCGGCCGCCGGCTGGGTCAGGGCGTTGAGCAGCGAGCTCTTGCCCGCATTGGTGTATCCCACCAGGGCGAGCCGTTTCAGCCCACCCCGTCCCTGGCGCAGGCGAGCACGGTGCTCCCCAAGCCGCTCCACGTCGCGTTGAAGACGCTCGATCCGGCGGGCAATGGTGCGGCGGTCCTTCTCCAGCTGGGTCTCGCCCGGCCCGCGGGTGCCAATGCCGCCCCCCTGACGCGAGAGGCTCAGGCCGCGTCCGCTCAGCCGGGGCAACCGATAGCGCAGCTGGGCCAGTTCCACCTGCAGGCGCCCGGCGCTGCTGGCGGCCCGCTGGGCGAATATATCGAGGATCAGCTCGCTGCGGTCACTAACTGGCAGGTCCAGCAGGCGCTCCAGGTTGCGGGCCTGCACCGGCGTCAGCTCCCGGTCGGTCACCACCAGGCTGGCCTCCAGCCGGCGGGCTTCCAGTGCCGCTTCCCTCAGCTTGCCTTCGCCCCAGAGGGTCTGGGGGGCAGCTTGCTGGCGCTTCTGGCGAACCACTCCCACCGGCAGACCACCAGCGCTGCGCACCAGCCCTTCGAGTTCGGCGATGTCACGCTGGCTCTCGCTCTCCTCGCCGCTCACCAGCGCCAGCAGCATCACCCGCTCCGGTCCCTGCTGCGTCTGCTTGATCCCCCCAGCCCCTTCCAGGTCGCTGGTGTCGGCGGGGTTGATGGCGGGATCACAGAGGTCGGGGAGCTCGCCTTCCAACCGGCAGCTCCAGGGCTGGGCTTCCTCGTGGCTGAGCCCGTAAACGGCAGCGGGCCAGCGTCCACCGGCGCGGGCACGGTCGCTGAACCGCAACCAGAACAGGGGTTGCAGATCCATGCCCACCAGGGCTTCGCTGCCCAGGGGCTCCAGCGACTGACCCCGGCCGATGCAGCTGAGCAGCCGTAGATCCTGGCCCTGACGCCGCTCGGAGCCGGGCAGGCGCTCGATCAGCCGGCCCGATTGCTCCAGGGGACCCACCCACAGCAAGCGGCAGAGGCCGCGGCCATCCACCACCAGGCTGAGGGGCAGCTCCAGCTCGCGGGCCTCCGCCGCCAGCCGCTGCAGGCCCAGCAGGTCGGCGCCTCCCTGCTCCGGGTGGCGGCGCTGGGCGAGGCGCTCCAACCGCCGTTTCTGGGCTGGCCGCAGCCCTGTGACGCGGCCGGCGAGGACGGACTGTTTCAATGACGCTGGATGCGCAGGCAGGTGATTCCAGCCGCCCGGGCACCCGCCACATCCTCGGGGCTGTCGCCCACATGCCAGACCTGCTCGGGCCCGAGTTTCAGGCCGTCGAGGGCCAGCTGGAAAGGCTGTGCACTTGGTTTGGCGGCACCGGCCGCACTCGAGACCACCACCAGCTCCAGCAGATCCGCCAGACCGAGGGCCTCCAGCAGACCATGAAGGCGCTGGTCGAAGTTGCTCACCACGGCCAGGCGCAGACCGCCCCGGTGCCAGCGGCCCATGGGGCCGATCACATCGGGGTACACCTGCCAGAGATCAGGTTCGGCGAAGCGATCGAACAGCTCGAGAGCCAGCTCCGGGGGCAATTCGATCTGGGCCAGGTTGCCAGCGGTTGCGCGAAAGGTGTCCTCGATCCGCCTGGCCCACCATTGCCGCTCTGCTGCCAGCAGCTCCGAGCCCTCCAGGCCAGGAAAAGCCAGGGGGGGAGCCAGGCGCAACACGGCGGGGAAGGCCCGATCGATCGCTGCCGGATCCACGCTCATGCCGTGCTGCCGGGCCACATCCGCGTAGGTGTGGCCCACCGAGCTGCGCAGGCCGATCAGCGTTCCCATCGCATCCAGCAGCAGAGCGGCGGGGGAGCCCGTCATCAGGGGGTGCCTCATCGAGGTGCGATCAGAGGCCGCCCGAGATCGCTCAACCAGCCTGCGGCCACCCTGAGCTGATGCGGCAGGCCCGGCAGCCTCGAGAGGTAGGTGAGCTGGCGGATCCTGTAGGCGGCAGGTCCAGCCAGCGTCAGGCCCATGCCCGTGAGGCTGGCCTCGCCGATGCCCAGGCTGATCATCTCGCCCAGATCCTTCCAGCGGAACGGCTGCAACGGCTCACCTTCGAGTGAGCGCAGCAGATTCTCCGCCAGGCAGTCGGCCTGCTGGAAGGCCACCTGGGCCGTGGCCGCCAAGGGCGCTCCATCAGCATCAGCGACGTGGGCCACATCCCCGATCGCAAACACTCCGGGGTTGTTCTGCAGCTCCAGGGTCGGTTCACAGAGCAGACGACCCCGCTCATCGAGATTGGCGGCAGGCTCGATCGGGGGCGGGGCCACCGTCACCCCAGCGGTCCAGATCACGCCATCCACCGGCAGGGTTTCGCGGCAGTTGCCCTCCTCTGCCGCCGTGAGCCTCAACTCCAGGCGGCCGGGTTCCAGGGCCAGCACCCTGGTGTGGGTGCGCAGGCGGATGTCACGGCGCAGCAGCGCCGATCGGGCTTGCTCGCGGTTGAAGGCCCGGGCCTGGGGCAGCAGATCGGCGCCCTGCTCGATCAGTTCGATCACGGTGCTGCCCCGGAGCAGATCGGCCAGTTTGCAGGCCAGCTCGACCCCGCTGGGTCCAGCCCCCACCAGCGCCAGCCGCTGCAGGGGCCTGGGGTGGCTGAGCAGATGTTGCACCAGATCCTGCAGGCGCTCCACGTCGGCCATGCTGCGGAAGGGGATGGCCAGCTCCTCCACCCCGGGGATGCCGTAGCTGGTGCCGCGACTGCCGGTGGCGATCACCAGGCGGGAATAGGGCAGCGTTCGGCCTTGCTCGGTGGTCACACAGCAGGAGCTGGCATCAATCCGGCTGACCCCGTCCCGCAGCCAGGCCACTCCGCGGCTGGCCAGCAGGGTGTCGTAGCGGGGGGCTACTTCCCAGCCGCGCAATTCCTCGGAGAGGAGTTCGTAAAGCAAGGGCAGGAACAGGAACCGCTCCTGGGGCTCGACCAGCAGGATCGGCGGGTGATGACGGTGGGACGCCAAGGCCAGGGCGGTGTAAAGCCCGCCGAAGCCGCCACCGGCAATCAGCACCGGCCGGGTGGAGCCGGGCGCCTGCTGGGAAGGATTGGCCTGGCTCCTGCTGGGCTCTTCCATGGGCGAAAGGCCTTGCCGTCTCGGGTTGTTCGAACCCTAACCAGCGATGTTGCCCCGGAGGAGATGATGGGTGCCATGACCAGCCTCACCACGACCCCGTTGCCGACGGATCGGCTGGGCCGGACCATCGAGCCGGAACCGGCACGGCGCCATCTGGAGCCCCTCGATGCTGCTGGGCAGTTGGCCTGGGGGTATGAAACCTTCGGCGAAGGGTTTGCGCTCACCACCAGTTTCGGGATCCAGTCGGCCGTGCTCCTGCACATGGCCAGTCGCCTCAGTGAGCGGATTCCCGTGCTCTGGGTGGACACGGGCTACCTGCCCAGCGAAACCTATCTCTATGCCGACAGGCTCTGCACTGCCCTCAACCTGAATCTGAAGGTGGCACAGGCGGATCTCTCCCCGGCCCGGATGGAGGCTCTCTACGGTCGCCTATGGGAAACCGGTCGGGTGGAGGACCTGCAGACCTACCACCGGTTACGCAAGGTGGAACCCCTTGATCGACTCTTCCAGGAGCTGGGGGTTCACTGCTGGGCCAGTGGGGTGCGCGGTGGCCAGACCGATCATCGCGGCGGCATGGCCCCGCTTGGTGAGGTGCGTGGGCGCTGGTCGCTTCGACCCTTGCTCTCCTGGGGCCCGCGCCAGGTCTTCTATTACATGGAGAACCATGCCTTGCCCCAGCACCCGCTGTTTGAGCAGGGTTACTCCAGCGTGGGCGACTGGCACTCCAGTCGCCCTGACGATGGTGACGGCCGCTCCAGCCGCTTCGGAGGGCTGAAGCAGGAATGCGGCATTCATCTGCCGGGAGTGATGGGGGAGGGCATCTGAGCGGTGGGTGCCGGCGATCTCTGGTTGTTGATCGGCAACAGCCGTTGGCACTGGGCTGAGGCCTTGGCCGAGACCGCCGCAGAACCTGGGACGGCTGCACTGCACTTCAGCCATGGCCCGCCCCCCCCTGATCTGGCCGTGGTGCCGTGGAACCGGCTGCGGGCCTGGGCAGCCGTCGGCCCACTGCCCATTCAGGGGCAGGAAGGCAGCCGTCGGCTCGAGCAACTGGAGAGCCGACGCCTGCGGCTCGAGCGGGTGCCCCTGCAGCAGATCCCTCCCTGGTTGGGCATCGATCGAGCTCTGGTGGGCTGGCAGGCCTGGCGGTGCCAGGTCCAGCGGGGGGGAGGGGCCGTGCTGGTGGCCGATGCGGGCACGGCCCTCAGCCTCACCCGGGTCGGGGCGACGGGCAACTTCGCGGGAGGGCGGCTTCAGCCTGGAGTGAGCACCCAGATCAGCTCTCTGGGGCGGACGACGGCGCTGCTGCCGCTGCTGGTACCAGGGCCTGACGGGTTGGGACCTCTCGTCGAGGTGATGGACCCCTGGCCGACCGAAACGGAGCAGGCGATGCGGGTGGGGTGCCTGCTGGGATTGGCGGCGGCTGTGGCCCAGGCCTGGCGCGACTTGCAGCGGCTGGAGCCCACCTCGCTCTGGCTCACCGGGGGGGACGCCCCGGGGCTCGCCCCGCTGCTGCGGCAGGAGCAGGTTCCTTTCGAGCTGGCACCGGAGCTGGCGATGAAGGCAATGGTGGCCCTCAGCTCAGACCCAGATCCGAGAGGATCTGTTGGGCCATCTCCTCTGCCTTGACCTTCCAATAGATGCGCTCCAGCTTCCCTTCAGGGTCGACCACGAAGGTGTGGCGCATCATCCCCATGAATTCGCGGCCCATGAACTTCTTGAGCCCGTAGCTGTCGTAGGCCGCGGCCACCTCACAGGGCTCTGGATCACTGAGCAGGGTGAAGGGCAGCTGATACTTGGCGATGAACTTGGTGTGGCTGCCGGCTGCGTCCTTGCTGATGCCCAGCACCTTGATGCCGTGCCGCTCGAAGCTGGCCCACTGGTCGCGAAAACCACAGGCTTCCTTGGTGCAGCCCGGTGTGTCGTCCTTTGGATAGAAGTAGAGAACCACCCGCTGTCCACGCAGGTCGGCCAGCGACACGGATGTGCCGTTCTGGTCGGGAAGGGTGAATGCGGGGGCCGAGTCTCCGATCTGCAGCGTCATGGGTCGACGATTTCGAGAATTGAACTTAGGTCGCCGGTAGGGTCGGACGATCTCCCGAAGCCCGATGGCCCTCGCTCTTCGCCTCGGCGTCTCCACCCTGCTGGCGCTGATTGGTGTCGCCGGTCTGGTCCAGCTGACCCTGCAGCCGCCCCTGGCCAGCCGCCCGGGGACATCAGCGTCCGTTGTGTTGGCCGATCTCGAGGCCCAGGAGGCCCTGCTGGATCAGCGTCAGCAGGCGGCCCTGCTGCTGAACCGCTTCGTTGGCGCCCAGATCACCCGTTACTTCTGGGGGGGCTTCAGCGGCTATCTCGATGTGCTGGGCCTTGAAGTCCCCCAGGATATGAAGGCCGATCTGAAGGTGGAGGACCAGAGCGCCCAGCTGAGGCTCACCCCGCGAACGGGCAAGGAGACCTATGTGGCGCGGGTGGAGGCCATCGAAAGCGTGCCGCGAGGGGTGGTCTGCCGCGGAGAGGGCAAGCCGGGAGCTTTTCCCTTTACTTCCGACCGTCTCGGTTGCCCGCCGGGATGGCGCCCGCTCGGCAGCCTCAGGCGCCTTCGCCCCACCCCTGAGGGGTAGGCAGGAGTGGGCCAGCCGAAGGTCTGTCTTCATTGGCACAGCAAGTTGTTGGCAAGTGCAACTCACCTGTCTAGGTTGATGGAGATGTGTCTTCGCTATCCCGTGCTGAAGCGTCTTGCCGCCGGTCTCCTTGCTGGAGCCGCTTTCTCAGCCACAGCTCTGCCCGCTTCGGCAGCTGTGGACAACGACCTTCCTGTGCGCTGGAACACCGGCGGTGCCGTGTGGTCCACCAACCTGGATGCGTTCAAAACGTTCATCGAAGACGGTGATGTGGTCGATCGCGGTCTCGCCGGCGGAATTTCCCGCTCTGGCTGGACGGCCAGCGAACTCCGCACCGGTCTTGCCAAGAGCTACAGCGTCGATGTGGTGGGTGTGACCCGCTTCCTGTACTCCGATGCTGGCGTCAAGTTCCTCAAGAACCAGACCCGCAGCTACTTCCCCTACTGGTCGATGTCGACCTACGCCGTTCAGGGCCTGCGTGGCGCGATCATCGCCGACGCCGCCGATGGCTCCATCTCCTCGGCCGGCATCATGGCTGCCCTGCCCACCGACTTCCGTCTGGCTGACACCTGCGGCACCTACGACGGCAAGCAGAACATCTGTGCCGAAGGCAAGTGCCAGGGTGAAGCCCAGTGCACCTCCCTGCTGTCCTGGTATGTCTTCCTGCCGGCCTGCATCCAGGCAAACCAGATGACGGATCCCGTGGCTCAGGTGCGCACCGCCCCCGCGCCTACCTTCACCCCCATCCCTGAGGCCGAGCCCATTCGCGGCCTCTGGTGACAATCACTTCCTGGTTCCGGCCAGGAATTGTTGATCTCAACCCCGGCAAAGCCGGGGTTTTTTCATGGGCTGGCCCTGGCTGGCCCCGTCCGCTGAGATTTCAAGCGGTGGGCGATCAGGCGTTGGTGGCCCAGTCGCTGGGGCAGCAACACCCTGATCTGACTTCGGAACCCAGCTTCCATCCTGGCGATTTCCGCACCGTTGATCACGGCCTCAAGCCGGCTTCGGTAGGCCGCACCCGGGCCGAACCACCTCTGGCAGGTGATCTCGCTCAGCTCCAGGGTCAGCGATTCCTGCCAGCTCTCGAGCTCCACCTGCCAGTTCAGCGCCTCCAGAGCTGCCGTCAACTCGGCTGAGCCTGGCACTGGCGTGAGCCAGGCTTCTTCTTCGCGGCTGACCCGCTGCAGCAGTTCAGGCAAGGTCGCGTCGGCCAGGGCAGCACCTGAGCCCCCAGGCCTGCTCAGCAGTTCCGCCAGCGCCCCGGCGGGACCAAGCAACGGCCAACTCAGCAGCAGGCGCCACTGCGCCCTGGGGCTGGCCAGCCGATCCAGCTCCTCCAGCCACTGATGCCAAACCGCAGGCGGCTGTCCCTGGAAGGGCGAACGCCCCACCAGCCACTCGAAGCGCTCGCCTGGTTCCATCACTTCGCTCAGGCTCTCTGGTCTTGTGGGCTCCAGCAGCAGCAGCCGGGGGCTGCGCAGGCTGTCGAGCAGCTGGCTCTGGGCCTGCAGGCGCTGTTGATCCGCTGCGGTATCAACGCTGATCAGCACGCCCCCCTCCGGACAGTTCTCCAGGGGATCCAGGGCCCAGAGCAGGGAGCGAGCCCCCAGGATCAGGGTTCGGTCCTGCCGCTTCCAGACGGCTCCCTGCCAGAAACGCTGGCGCAGCTGATCGAGCCGCTCCCCCTCCGCTGCTGCCTGGCGTTGCAGCCAGCGCTCCAGCTCCGCGTCGCCCGGGCCGCTGCTGAGCAGAGGGCCGGAGTCAACGGTGCTCTCGGCCGCGGCAGCCAGCTGGGCGGCACGGCGCCGCTGCAGCCGGCTCTGCAGGCCTCCCTCCCAACCGAGCTGACCCGGCAACCAGAACACCTCCCCCTGCAGGGCGGCCGGAAGGTAGGTCTGGGCCACCCAATGCTCGGCGTAGGCATGGGGGTAGCGATAGCCCACCCCATCGCCGAAGGCCGTCCCATCGCGGTTGGCGTCGCGCAGGTGGGAGGGCACCTCCTGGCGGTTGGTGGCCCGCACACTCTTCAGGGCGTCAAAGAACCCCAGCAGGCTGTTGCTCTTTTCGGCACCGGCCAGGTAGAGGGCTGCCTGGGCCAGGGGATAGAGCCCTTCCGGCAAGCCCACCCGCTCGAAGGCCGACGCGCAGGCCTCCACCACCACGATCGCCTGGGGGTCGGCCAGACCGATGTCTTCCCCGGCGGAGATCAGCATGCGCCGGAAGATGAAGCGCGGGTTCTCACCGGCCTCCACCATCCGCGCCAGCCAGAACAGGGCGGCGTCGGGGTCGGATCCCCGCAGCGACTTGATGAAGGCGCTGATCGTGTCGAAATGGGCATCCCCCTGCTTGTCGTAGAGCACGGCCCGCTGCTGGATCGATTGTTCGGCGATCTCCAGGTCGATCCGGACCACTCCGGTGTCATCGGCGGCGCTGCTCTCCACCGCCAGCTCCAGGGCGTTGAGCAGGCTGCGGGCGTCACCGCCCGCCACATCGAGCAGGTGATCAGCGGCCTCGGGGCTCAGCTCCACCGACCGGCCGCCATAGCCGCGCTCTCTGTCGGTGAGGGCCCGATCCAGCAGCACCCGCAGATCACGGGGCTCAAGCGATTGCAGGCGGAACAGCCGCGAGCGGCTCACCAGGGCCTTGTTCACCTCGAAGTAGGGGTTTTCTGTGGTGGCTCCGATCAGAGTCACGGTGCCGTTCTCCACCCAGGGCAGCAGGGCGTCCTGCTGGGCCACGTTGAAGCGATGCACCTCATCGATGAACAGCAGGGTGCGCAGGCCGTGGCGCTCCAGCCGCTGGCGGGCCGCCTCCACCTCCACGCGCAGGTCCTTGACCCCGGCCAGCACCGCATTGAGGCTGGTGAAATGGGCTCGGGTGCTGCTGGCGATGATCCGCGCCAGGGTGGTCTTGCCCACTCCTGGCGGGCCGTGCAGGATCAGGTTGCCCACCCGATCGGCGCGGATGGCCCGCCGCAGCAGCCTCCCCGGGCCGAGGATCTCCTCCTGCCCGACGAATTCCTCAAGGTTGCGTGGCCGCAGACGGTCGGCCAGGGGTGCGAGCGCCTGACGGTTGATCTCTCCCTGATGGCTGAACAGGTCACTCACCGTCGCGCGCCCAGGCTCACTCCACCCGTGGATGGAAGCGGGAGCTGAAGGCCAGCAGGTCAAACCCGCTGAACAGGAAGCTGATACCCACCAGCAGACCGATCACCGAGAGCAGGCTGGCCGGGCTCATCGTCAGGATCAGCAAGCCAAGAGCGAGGGTGACGATGCCGTTGGCCAGCCCCCATCCCCAGCCCCTGGTGGTGCGGTGGGTGAGGGAGACGATCGCCATCACGCCCCCCTCCACAAGGAACACCAGGCCGAGTGCTGTGGCCAGCGCCTTCACCTGCAGGGCGGCAGGAACCACCCCGGATTTGAATTGCAGCAGCATCCAGATGCCGGTGACCAGGAAGAGGGTGGACACCACCAGCCTCCAGAAGCAGTGCCAGCGGCCGAGGCGTCGGGCCCTGGAGAGGTTGTCGATCCAGCCCATGAGGCCCCCCACCAGGAAGGCGATCGCCACCATCACGGTGACGGAGGCTGAAGCCACCACAGGAAAGCTGAGGGCCAGAAGCCCCAGCACGATCATGATGATTCCCTCGGCCTGGGTGAGGCCCTGGAGCCGGCCCGCTTCGGCCGCTGTGCGATCCAGGGGAAGGCACGAGGAATCCTCCGCGTCGGGAGAGTTGAAGGTGGCGCCGGAAGGCATAAGACCCTGGACACATCCTTGGCAACGTAGGCAAGGGAAAAGTTGCCGTGCCTTCCCCGTCATGGTCTGAGATTGACGCGCTGGGTGGCTTGGTAGCGAATCAAGGCCCCGTACGTGCCGGCTTCTTGGCAGTGTCTGCTACTCCATGGTCATCGTTGGTGCCATTGATGGCTTTCGGGTGATGGAGGCATTGCTGCTGATCACCGTGTTCACGGGCCTGGTGGGTCTGCTGCTGCGCCGCAGCCTCTTCCTCAAGGTGATGGGGACTGGGGCTGGGCGGCGCCAACAACCTAGAGCGAACCTGAGATCTGCGTGATCGCCCCACGGGTGGAGAGCGACGCCGATGGCCGGGGGTGGCTGAGCCGCTGAAGGCAGCGCCGGATGGCGGCGGCAGGCTCAGAGGCGGCGCAGAAAGAAGGGGATCAGCACGGCGTTGAACAGATCGATGAGGAACGCCGACACCAGCGGCAGCACGATGAAGGCCTTGTACGAAGGCCCGAATCGTTGGGTCACCGCCGTCATGTTGGCCATGGCGGTGGGGGTGGAGCCCAGCGAGATGCCGCCGAAGCCCGCGGCGATCACAGCGGCGTCGTAGGTGCCACCGAGCAGCGGAAACACCAAGAAAAGATTGATCACCAGGGCCAGCAGGAACTGGGCGATCAGGATCAGCAGCAGGGGCCCCGCCAGATCCACCAGCGTCCAGAACTGCAAGGCCATCAGGGACATCGCCAGGAACGCCCCGAGTGAGATCTCGGCGATCAGGTCCAGGGCCGGTGTTCTGGAGGGCCAGCGGAACCCTGCCTTCGGCCCTTGCCTGGGCAGCAGGTTGCTGAGCAGGATGCCCACGATCAGGCAGGGCACGAACAATGGCAGGAACAGCCCGAGGTCGCGCATCAGCTTCTGCAGAATCGAGCCGAGGATGATGCAGATGTTGATCGCCAGCACCGCTCCCAGAAAATCGAGGTGACCCATCACCTCCCCGCCGCCCCTCGGGCTTGCCTGCACGGGCGTCTCCTCGGAGCCGGGAGTTGCCAGACGGTGGCGGCGGATCAGGTATTGGGCGATGGGTCCTCCAGTGGCACTGGCGATGATCAGGCCGAAGGTGGCGGCCGCAATGCCGAGCTCCAGGGCGTTGGCCACGCCGTGTCCGGAGGCGAACTTCGGAGCCCAGGCGATGGTGGTGCCATGGCCGCCGATCAACGACACCGTGCCGACCAGCAGTCCGGTGGCGGCCGGCAATCCACTCCAGCGGGCCAGGCCGATTCCCAGCAGGTTCTGCGCCACCATCAGCACGATGCTCAGCACCAGCAGGACCACCAGGGAGCGGCCACCACGGCGCAGGTCGGCGAAGCTGGCATTCATGCCCACCGTGGTGAAGAAGTAAACGAGCAGCACATCACGGGCCCGCATGCCGAAGTTGATCTCAAATCCGAAGGCGAAATGCAGCAGGGTGATCAGCAGAGCCACCAGCAGGCCGCCACTTACGGGCTCCGGAATGGTGAATTCCCGTAGGAATCGGAAGCGACTGTTGAGATTCTTACCGAGGAAAAGAACGAGAATCCCCAGGGTCACCGTAAGGAACGACTGCACCTCAATCGTTCCATCCACAACGTTCATCTTCGGTGAGCTGGGTGGAAACGAACCTGTTGGCAGGGAGCTTACTCCACGCGATCAGAAGCAACGGTTGGCGCGAAGCAGCGCGGCCCACACGCTGAGGCTGGCGGAATGGTCCGTTTGCGGCGAACGCAGGGTGAGCCAGTGCAGGGCAGGCGTGACGCTGAAGATATCGCGCAGACGGATCCGAGTGGCCAGTTCTAAGGCGAGGCCGGAGTCCGCACCGCCATCTGATGGCTGGTGAACGCGAACCGGTCGTGGCCCCAGCCGGCGCTGATCGAGGGGATCCAACCTTCCGTTGAAGGCTGCCCATAGCCGGCCATTGACCAGGAGCCGCTCTGCCGATCTTGGGAGCGGGCGGCGAGTTGGCTGGCCAGGGGGGTCAGCGCTTCATCCGTCCCATTTCGGTGGGACAAGGTTGTGAAGGAGAGACCCTGGCAGTGAGGTGCGCTGCTCAGTGCGGAAGAAGTCCTCGATAGATTGAGGATCTTCCGCAATGACTGGGAATTCATGGCCATCGTTGATGCCATCGATGGCTTTGTGGTGATGGAGGCGCTGATGCTGCTCACCGTGTTCACGGGCCTGCTGGGTCTGCTGCTGCGCCGCAGCCTCTTCCTCAAGGTGATGGGAATGGATGTGATGGGCACCGGGGTGATCTCCTTCTTCGTGCTCGTTTCTGCCCGCGGCGGCTTTCGCACCCCGATTCTCGACGGCAGTGTGGTGTTTCCCGGCGACAACGACTGGGCCGATCCGATCCCCCAGGCCGTGATCCTCACCGCTGTGGTGATAGGCCTCTCGATTCAGGCGCTGCTGCTGGTGGCGATCACCCGTCTGGCCAGCGTGGATCCCAGCCTTGAAGCGGGCCGGCTCGATCAGTTGGGCCGCGACTGAGGGGCCCAAAATGTCTCCCCTTTCCCTGATGTCCTGGAACCCGAGTGGTTCGGACCTGACTATCGCGTGGCTGCTGCTGCCCTTCCTGGCGGCGTTCCTGGCGGCCTTGGTTCCGCGGCTGGGGCGACCCCTGATCCTCTTGGTGGTGGCCACCACGCTGGCGATGGCCCTGGCGGCCTGGCAGGGCTGGCTGCCGTCGGATCTGCTCCTGCTCGGGCCGTTCGGGGTACGCCTGCAACTCGATCAGCTCGCCTCGCCGTTGCTCCTGCTGACGGCCCTGGTGAGCGCGGCAGTGCTGCTGGAGGGCTGGGGCCGCGCTCCGGACAAGCCCTTTCTGCTGTTGCTGCTGCTGCTGCAGGGCGGGATCGATTCGGCAATCGTGGCCAGTGATCTGATCAGCATCTATGTGGCTCAGGAGGTGGTGGGGATCAGCACCTTTCTGCTGCTGGTGCAGGGCAATCGCCCCCCCCAGCTCTGGATCGGTCTGCGTTATCTGCTGATCGGCAACAGCGTGATGCTTCTGTACCTGCTCGGTGCGGCGCTCGTGTACCGCGAACAGAGCAGCTTCGCGCTGCAGGGACTGGAGCAGAGCAGTGGCATGGCCCTGGCGCTGCTGCTGGTGGCCCTCTTCACCAAGGCCGAAGTGTTCATCTCCGGGCTGTGGCTGCCCCGCACCAACGCCGTGTCCCCGGCCGCCGTCTCCGCCTTGATCTCTGGCGGAGTGGTGTGCGCCGGTCTCGCTC
This sequence comes from Synechococcus sp. Cruz-7E5, assembly GCF_024345995.1. Lineage (GTDB taxonomy): Bacteria > Cyanobacteriota > Cyanobacteriia > PCC-6307 > Cyanobiaceae > Regnicoccus_A. The sequence goes on along the minus strand of NZ_JAGQCE010000007.1, from coordinate 100,293 downwards.
CCCTGCTGCGCATCGCGGCGGCGGTGGAGAGTGTGGGCCCCCTGCTGCGCTGGATCGGTCTTGCCAGTGCCCTGCTGGGCCTGGTCTTTGCCCTGGCCGAACGCCGGGTGGAGCGGCTGCTGGCCTGGAGCACCATCTCCCAGATGGGCATGGTGCTGCTAGTGCCGGCCGTGGGTGGGTTCTATGCCCTGGCCCACGGTCTGGCCAAGGCGGCGTTGTTCCTGGTCAGTGCGCGGCTGCCCGTGGTTTCGCTCGACGGCTGGCGCGCCCAGGCGTTGCCATGGCGGCACGGGGCTCCACTGCTGCTGGCCTCGCTTTCGATCGCCGGGGCCCCCCCCCTGCTCGGTTTTCTGGCCAAGGAGCAGCTGAGCGTGGCCCTCGCTGGCCCGAAAGCCGGGCTGCAAGCTGCGGACTTGCTGCCCATAGCCCTGCTTCTCCTCTCGGTGGGTACGGCAGCCGTCTATGCCCGCCTCTGGCTCCTGCCCGGCAATGCCGACGAGGCGGAGGAGGGGCAACCCGCCTCGCCGGGGGCACTGCTGCTGGTGACGGCGCTGCTGCTGCTGAATGTCACCCCCTGGGCCCTGGAGGCCTGGAAAGCCCTGATCGGCCAGGGTATGACCGATGCCCTGCTCAAGTCGGCTGGCCTGCTGCTCGCCGGAGCGGGCCTGCAGCGGCTGTGGCCCACAGGCAACGATGGGTACCGTCTGCCCGATCTGGAGGGCTTCGATGATCTGCTCGGCGGCGCCGTTCTGGTCGGGGCTGCGCTGGTGCTGCTGCTGAGCCGATGACACCTTTTCTCACCATTGCGTTCCGTCTGCTGCTGTGGTGCCTGCTGACCGCCGATCTACGACCTGTGAACCTGGCGATCGGCCTGATCGTGGCTCTCCTGCTGCCCAGCCATCGCGGCCCTGGGCTGACCCCGCGGCAGCTGGCGGTAGCAGTGGGCCGCACCCTGCGGGTGATTCCCCAGGGCTACGCCGAAGCCTTCCGCATGATGCGGGTCCGCCACGGGCAGGAGCGGCTGGTGGAGACTCCGGCCAGCGAGCCGGTGGGGCGGGGCCGGGCGCGGGGCCTCCACGGACTGTTGGTGTTCCTGGAAATCTTCCGGATCAACTTCACACCCCTGACGCTCGTGCTGGGAATGAGCGGTGATGGTCGCCGTTACCGCCTGCATCGGCTCGAACCCAACCAGCAGCCTGTCGCTCCGGAGCCCCTGGAACCATGACCGCCCTTATGTACTGCATGGTGTTGGCGCTGCTGATTCCGATCGCCGTGGCTGGCCGCAGCAACGATGTCTGGCATTTGCTGGCCGGCCTTACCAGCCTCTCCACCAAAGTTGCGGTGTTGATGCTGGTGGTATCGGTGGTGCGCGACGACTGGATGATTGGCCTGGTGGGCGTCATCATCCTCAGTGTGGGCAACGCCGGGCTCATGCTGCTGGCCAACCTGCTCTGGGGAAGCGAGCCTTGAACGTGCTCAGTCTGCTGCTGATCGGTCTGGGCCTGATGTTCTGGTTCTGGGGAAGCTGGCCCCTGCTCGGGCTGGCCAGCTACCTGAGCAAGCTGCACAACCTCTCGGTGGCCGACAACATGGGCTCGGCGCTGGTTCTGGTGGGTCTGCTGCTCAAACTGCCGCGGGAATGGCCTCTGTTGACCATTGCGCTGCTGATGCTCGTGATCTGGAACACCATCATGGGCTACGTCCTGGCGGCCTGCTCCCAGCCGCGACCGCGACGCGGCTCCCAGTGAACGACCTTTACTTGTTGCTGCCGGTCACGGCACTGCTGCCGTTGACGGCCATGATGCTGGTGAGCCGAGCCGACCCGTACCAGGTGTTGATCCTGCGGGGGGTGCTGGGGGTGGTGGCCGCCCTTGTCTACGTCCTGCTGGGGGCGGCGGACGTGGCCCTCACCGAGGCGATGGTGGGCACCCTGCTGTCCACCACCCTCTACGCCGTGGCGCTGCGCTCCTCAATGGTGCTGCGTCTAGCTGTGCCAACTGATGAACCTGTGGAAGATGCGGCGGCGGAACTGCTGGCCAGCTGGCTGAAGCAGGCCCGGTTGCGCCTTCAGCTGGTGCCCTTGGCTGCGAAGGGGACCTCAAAGCCAGGGATGGCCGGTGATCTGCACGGTGAGCTGATCGGCAGCCGAAGGCTGCGGCTGCGCAATGACCAGCTCCGGCAACAGTTGCTGGCCCTGGAGGGGGCCAGCCGCTGGAAGCACTGGGGCGGGGAGATCGGCCCGATCGATGCGCTCAGCAACGAGACCGACCCTTGAAGCCCCTCTACCTGATCGCTGGGTTCATCCTCTGCCTGGCTCCCCTGCTCGCCGTCAGGGCCACCCCAGTCGACTCGGCCCAAGTGATCAGGCTGCTGGTGAGTCAGAGCGGCATCCCGAACACGGTCTCCGCCGTGATCCTGCAGGCCCGCCTCTACGACACCATCGGCGAGGTGGTGGTGTTCACCCTGGCTTCGCTGGGGGTGCGCTGGCTGCTCAGCGACACGCGCCCGGAGCGGCAGATCGAGGCCTTGAGCGATACGGCTTCGGTGGTGCTCTGCCGACTCGGCGCAACTGTGGCCGCCATGGTGGCGGTGGAGCTGGCGCTGCGGGGCCATCTCACCCCCGGAGGGGGCTTCGCGGCCGGTGTGGCGGGCGGCACGGCCTTCGGCCTGGTGGTGATCAGCGGCTCGGCAAGGCTGGCGGATCGGTTCTACAGGAAAGTCCACGCCGATCTGTGGGAAAAGCTGGCGGTGCTGGCCTTCATCGCCCTTGCCTTGCTCAGCTTGGAGGACATCGTGCCAGCGAGTGGCGGGTTCGGCACGGTGGAGAGCGGCGGCTGGATCCCGCTGCTCAACGTGCTGATGGCCATCAAGGTGACCCTGGGATCCTGGACGATGGTGCAGCTGTTCGTGCGCTATCGGGGCCTGCTCTGAGGGGCTAGGGCCAGCTTTGTGCGGCTCAGCCAGCTCCCGAGAAGGTGCGCTGGGGAGGGACCCAGTTGACAGGCCAGCGGTTGGCGAGCAGGGACACCAGCAGCATCGGCGTGGCCAGACCGAAACAAGCGAGCCATTGGTTTGCATTCATCGGCGTGGTCTCGAACAGCAGATTCATCACGCGCCACTGACTGAACATCACCTGCAGCAGGAAGGCGGCAAGGATGCCGAAGCCGATGCGTGAGAAGTTCCCCAGAACCACCTTGCGTCCCCGCAGCCGTGCGACCAGTGAGGCCCAGAACTGGCTGAGGCTGAACAGATAGATCACCAGGCCTGTGACCAGTGTCTGGATGGCCATCGTGCGGGCCAGGATCAGATCGCCGTTGGTATCGCGGATCCAGGCGAAGACGCCGAAGATGAAGATCAGGTTGAGCGTGGATATCAAAGCGATCCTTACGAGCAGGGGTCGCGACAGCAGGGGCTGCTGGGGAGAGCGGGGCGGGCGCTCCATCAGGTCGTAGGGCTTGGGCTCGAACGCGATGGGAATCGTCATCGTGATCGAGATGATCATGTTGATCCAGAGCACCTGAAGCGGCTGAATCGGCAGGGACTGGCCGCGTCCAACCATGACGCTCAGAAAGACGCTTGCAGCCAGACCACCGTTGACCGGCAACAGGAAAGCCAGCGCCTTCATCAGGTTTTGGAACACATTCCTGCCTTCCTCCACGGCCGCTTCGATCGAAGCGAAGTTGTCGTCGGTGAGCACCATATCCGCCGCTTCTTTCGCCACTTCCGTGCCAGTGATCCCCATGGCGATGCCGATATCTGCCTGTTTCAAGGCGGGGGCATCATTCACACCATCACCGGTCATGGCAACGACGTGACCGCGGGACTGCAGGGCCTGAACCAGGCGCAGCTTCTGCTCAGGAACGACCCGGGCAAAGACGCTTCCCTCAAGTGCGGCATTGACGAAGTCGTTCTTTTCGAGGTCTGAGAGCTCTTGGCCGCTATAGGCCGCGGTTATCTCCTGCCGACTGAGCTTCATGCGATCGGCGATTGCCTCAGCGGTGACCTTGTGATCTCCGGTGATCATTTTCACATCGACGCCGGCGCTGTGGAAGGCCCGGATGGATTGGATGGCTTCGGAGCGCGGCGGGTCAATCATTCCCTGCAGGCCCAGGAAGACGAGGCCCGAGGCCAGATCATCGTGATCGATCGTGTTGCCTGCATGGGGTTTCTGGGCGAAAGCAAGTACCCGCAGGCCCTTCGAAGCCATGCGGTCGGCCTGCTGTTGGAGCCGCTCCTTGTTGATCGGATGGACGCCTCCTTCCTGATCAAGGAAGGAATCACTGCGCTTGAGCAGGGATTCGACGGATCCCTTCATCCAGATGAAGCGACCAGCATCCTCAGGGAACTGATTCAAGGTGGCCATATATTGATACTCGGACTCGAAGGGGATGCTGTCGAGGCGCGGATGCGATTCTGTGAGCTGGGCGCGATCCAGGCCTACCTTGCGACCGGAGACCAGCAGAGCGCCTTCCGTTGGATCGCCCACGATGCTCCAGGTCTTGTCTTCATGGGCCAGAACAGAATCGTTGCAGAGCACACCAGCTAGCAAACAGTCTCGAACGGCCAGCGGCATCATGGGGATCTCGATCAGTTCATCTTCGGAATCGAGCAGATCCCCCTTGGGGGCATAACCATCACCGGTGAATTGATAATGATGACCGCCGGCATAAAGGGCCTGCACCGTCATCTGATTTTCGGTGAGGGTTCCGGTCTTGTCGGAACAGATGATTGTGGCACTTCCGAGTGTTTCCACTGCCGGAAGATTTCGGACGATGGCGTGGCGCTCCGCCATTCGTGAAACACCGATCGCCAGAGTGATGGTGACCACGGCTGGCAACCCTTCAGGAATCGCGCTCACGGCAAGGGCGACGGCGGCCTGAAACATATCGAAAGGGGTGTTCCCCCAGGCCAGGCCGACAAGGAAGGTAAAGATGGCAATTATCAGGATCGCCCTGAGCAACAGGTTGCTGAAGCGTTCAAATTTACGGGTAAGCGGTGTCGTCAGGGCGCTGCTTTCATCCATCAATGTGGATATTCGACCGGTCTCCGTCCTCTGTCCCGTTTCAACGACGATTCCTTCAGCCTGACCAAAGGTGACGAAGCTGCCTGCATAGGCCATGTTGATGCGATCAGCCAGGGGCATTTCCGGACCTAAGGCCTGGCAATCGGCATCTTTTTCCACGGCTACGGACTCACCCGTGAGGCCTGATTCATTGATCTGCAGGCTGCGACTTGTTACAAGACGAATGTCGGCCGGCACTTTGTCACCAGAAGCCAGCAGCACCACATCTCCTGGCACCAGTTCTACAGAGGAAAGCTTCTGCATCTCTCCATTGCGGCGCACCATAGCCTCAGTAGTGACCGAAGAGGCCAAGGCCTTGATGGCAGATTCCGCCTTCGATTCCTGCGTGAAGGCGATCAGCGCATTCAGAACCGCAACACCGGTGATCACCCCCGCCTCAATCCAAGAGCCCATGAAGGCCTTCACGGCACCAGCAATGAGCAGGATGTAAAGAAGAGGATTCTTGAACTGAAGCAGAAACATCCATAAAGGAGAGCGGCCCTGCTTGGCTTTGAGCTCATTCTTTCCAAAACGCTCCTGTTGCCGTGTTGCCTGAGTACTGGAGAGGCCCTGCTCTGGATCGACATCGATACGAGCAAGCACCTTGGAGAGATCAAGGCTGTGCCAGGGGATTGCCTGCGAAGATCCCTGCGGGGCTGCTGGATCAATGGCGCTGCTTGACGTGATCATGACTGGAGAAAACGTGTGAGTAAAACGGGAAGGATTACAGGAATCAACTCAGCGAGAAATCAAATCAGCGGGAAATAAAAAGCCCAGCTTGCAACTATCAAACTAACCTGAATTCACGAAAGCAGTCTGTCTCTGGCAACACCTGACCTGATGGCTCTTTGAATCTCGAAGATTGCGCCATCCGGCACTAGGCATCGACCTGGCTCTCCAGAGTGCAATCGAACTCCCATTCATAACTGAAAAGCTGATCTGCAAGGTTTAAGAAGGCCAACAGTAATTGGGGTTTTGACTAGACGAGCGCACCTTCTCAAATTGTTTGGGATCCCACATTATTGAAAAACGTGGCGGCCTGGGCAATCAAGTGATCGGTCAGCTCAGCTGTGGGATCCGTTGGACGGCCAGCCAGGCTGGGCACTCAGCCTGGGGAGGTAACTGCTGCAATCTCCGAAAAATAGACCTCCTGGCCGAACACGTTCTGCACCACGAGTAGCAGCACGAAACCGATCACCGCCGCGATCAGGGGCGTGGTTATCCAGCCCGAAGCGATCCCCACAAGCACGCCCCAGCGGATCTGGTGCACCCCCTTAAAGCCCTGCAGCTGACCAATTCCCAGCACCGAGCCGATCACCGCCTGCGTCCTAGACACCGGCAGCAGCGGAATCGTGGGCAGAACCCAGCCCGCCAGCAGGCTTTCGAGGGCGGTGGAGGAGAAGATGAAAAGCACCAGCGAATGGGACACCACGACCACGAAAGCGGCCAGCGGCGAGAGGGGCATCAGTCCGTCGCCCACGGTCATCATCACCCGGCGGAAATAGGTGTAGGCACCCACCGCCACGGCAATCCCACCGATCAGAAACAACTGCTCCACCGACGAGACGCTGAAGCGTCCCAGGCTCAGATCGCGAAACGGCGAGGCCTCCACGAAAAGCCCATCACATTGCCGATGCCGTTGGCGCCGATGGCGTAGGAGCCGAAGATGCCCGCCAGGAGCAGGCCGCTGCGGGTGTTGCGATCAAATGAGAGCAGATTGGGCCGGGTGAGGCGGATCCACTCCACCAGAATCTTGTAGAGAAGCATCGCGAAGATCGCAAAGCCTGAGCGGATCTGCGCCAGGTTGAGATTGATGCGCGGCAGAAAAACGAGGTCGGCCTGCTGCATCAGGGCGAGGATCCCGGCTTCATCGCCTGCGATCGGCGGAAGGACGGAGTTGGTCATGGCGATGGTGTGGTGTCGGTTCAAAAGGCAACGCGGACGCTGGGCAGGTCGTGCAGGATCAGGTTGCCCGCCCGATCGGCGTGGATCGCCCGCCGCAGCAGCCTCCTGGGGCCGAGAATCTCCTCCTGACCCACGAATTCCTCGAGGCTGCGGGGCGCAGACGATCGGCCAGGGGGGCAAGCGCCTGGCGGTTGATCTCCCCCTGATGGCTGAACAGATCGCTCAAGACGCGCGTGGCGGGATGAGGACAATCCTGGGATCAACCCTCAGGACCTGCAGCAGGAGGCACGGGCCTGCAGAATCGGACAACTCTTGTCACCGTGCGTGAAGCGTTCCTGTCTGGTGATCCCGGCCGCAATCGGTCTGCTGGCGGTTGGTCTCAGTAGCTGCGGCGATCCCCCCAAGCCGCCGCCCAGACAGGTTCAGGTCAAGACCGAACCGGTCGCCCTGGCCCGCTTCAGCGACGACGTCGACACGATCAGCACCCTAGAGGCTCTCAGCGTGGTGCAGTTGGCGGCCCAGGCCGGCGGCCGCATCGAGCGCTTGCTGGTGCGTCAGGGCGATGTGGTGCGACAGGGTCAGCTGCTGATGGTGCTCGATCAGGTTCAGGTACGAGCCGATGTGGCCAGTCTGCGCGCGCAGGCGGAGAAGGACGAGCTCAATTACAAGCGCTTTGAGTTCCTTGTGCGCCAAGGGGCCGCCAGTGCCCTGCAGCGCGATCAGTTCCGCGCCCAGTACGTTCAGTCGCGGGAGGCCCTGCGGGCCAGGGAGGCCGATCTGTCCTTCCGCGACCTGCGCTCCCCCACGGATGGGGTGATCAGCGATCTGCAGGTGAAGGTGGGCGATGTGATCAGTGCCGGGGATCCCTTCACCAAGGTGGTGCGCAATGACCGCCTCACCGCCCGCATCGACGTACCCGGCGTGCTGACCGCCCGGGTGCGGCCCGGCCTGCCGGTCACCCTGCAGGAGCCTCAGTCCCCGAAGGTGCTGGCCCGCGGCGTGGTCAGCTCCGTGGATCCGGTCGTGAATGCCGGCACCCAGGCCCTGCTGTTGAAGGCCGAATTCGATAATCCCACCGGCGCTCTTCGCAGCGGCCTGCGCTTACGCACCCGGGTCCAGCTCGATGCGGCTGATCTGCCGTCGGTTCCCTTCGCCGCCGTCACCCAGACGGCTGGCCAGAGCTTCGTGTTCGCCCTCGGCACCCTGCAGGATCTGGAGAAGAATCCGGGCAAGGCCTCCCTGGATCAGTTGCGCCAGTTGCCGCCGGGGAGCAGCTTCGCACTGCAGCGCCCGGTGCAACTCGGACCCCTGCAGAACAACCGCTATGCGGTCCTTCGCGGTGTGACACCCGGTGAACGGGTGATCACGACCAATCTGCTCACCCTGCGTCACGGCACCCCCGTGACGGCGAACTAGGGAATCGCCAGATGTCACCTTCTAACAACTTCATCGTTCGGCCGGTGCTCACCGTGGTGTGCAGCCTGCTGATCGTGTTTGCCGGGCTGATCGCAATTCCGTTGCTGCCGGTCGAGAACCTGCCGGACATCGCCCCGCCCACCGTGCAGGTCACCTCCCGCTACAACGGCGCCGATGCCCTCAGCGTCGAGCAGGGGGTCACCGCCGTGCTGGAGCAGCAGATCAACGGCGTCCAGAACATGGAGTTCATCAGCTCCAACAGTTCCGCCGACGGCACCAGCGCGATCACGGTGTCCTTCGCTAGCGGTACCGACGGCGACATCAACCAGGTCAACGTTCAGAACCGGGTGGCCCTGGCCCAGCCCCAACTGCCCGAAGAAGTGCGCCAGTCGGGGGTGGTGGTCAACCAGGCCTCCAACTCGATCCTGCTGGTGGCCAACTTCGTCAGCGAAGACCCTGCCAACACTTTCAGCATCGAGACGATCAGCGGCCTGCTCGATCAAGGGCTTACCGATGCCCTCCGCCGGGTGCGGGGAGTGGGCAGCATCGCCTATTTCGGCAACCGCCAACTGGCGATCCGCCTCTGGCTTGACCCCGACCGGCTGGCCGCCAACAATCTCACCTCCGCCGACGTGGTGACGGCCCTCAGCTCCCAGAACCGCCTGGTGCCAGCCGGCCGGGTGGGTGGGGCGCCGGCACCCGATGGCCAGCAGTTCACCTTCACCGTGCAGCTGCAGGGACGGCTGCGCACCAACGAGGAATTCGGGCGCATGATCCTGCGCACCACCCCAGATGGGGGCCTGATCCGTCTGAGCGACGTGGGCCGGGTCGAACTGGGCGGTGAAAGCTTCGATGTGGGGGCCACTGACCTGCGCGGGGTGCCGTCGGTGGGCCTGGCGGTGTATCAGCTCACCGGCAGCAACGCCCTGGAGGTGTCCAATGGCGTGAAGGAGGTGATCGAAACCTTCGTGGCCACCCTGCCGCCGGGGATTCGAAAGGAGATCATCTACGACAACACCGACTTCATCAACGCCTCGATCGAGGGGGTGACCGGCGCCCTTCGGGATGCCGTGCTGCTTGTAGTGCTGATCCTGTTCCTGTTCCTGCAGGACTGGAAGGCAACCATGGTGCCGGGGATCGCCATTCCGGTGGCCCTGGTGGGCACCTTCGCCTTCGTGTTGGCATTCGGCTTTTCTCTCAATCAGCTCACCTTGTTCGGGTTGGTGCTGGCCGCCGGCCTGGTGGTGGATGACGCCATCACCGTGATCGAGGACACCTCAACGAAAAAGAAGGAGGGCCTCTCGGCCGTGGCGGCCGCCATGGCCACCATGAACGAGCTGTTCGGAGCGGTGATCGCCACCTCCCTGGTGTTGTTCGCGGTGTTCCTGCCGGTGCTGTTCTTCCCTGGCGCCACGGGCACGATCTACAAGCAGTTCGCCGCCACGATCCTCTTTGCGGTGACGATCTCCACCTTCAACGCGCTTACGTTTTCGCCGATGCTCTCGGCCCTCCTGCTGGCCAGGGAGAGCCCACCCCCCGGCCGACGCACCTATGCCATCGCCGGTGCGGTGATCGGCGCCATCTACGGGTTGCTGCTCAGCGGTGGCTTTGCGAACCCCATCCCATTGGCGCTGTTCGGCTTGCTGGGCCTGGCCCTGGGCTGGTTCACCCCGCCGATCTTCAGGGGGTTCAACCGCTTCTATGCCGGGTTCGAGCGGCGCTACGACGGTGCTCTGGCCTGGGTTCTGGGGCGTCGCAAGCTGGTGATGGCCCTGTTGGTGGGGGGTGTGGTGCTCACCGGCGTCGCCTTCAACGCCATCCCTTCGGGCTTCGTGCCGGTGGAGGATCAGGGCTACGCCATCGGCTTCGTGCAAGCTCCCGACGGCACCTCGGTGCAGAAGACCAGCCGCGTCAATGCCCAGGTTGCTGAAATCCTGCGGACTGAAAAGGACATCACCTCGGCGGCGATCTTCAGCGGCGCCAGCCTCGATGGCAACGCCCCCAACCGGGGCCTCTTCTTCTTCGGCACCAAGAACTGGGACGACCGCGGCGATGCGGACCAGTCGGTGAACGCGATCGTGGAGCGCTTGAACCGCAAGCTCTCGGTGATCGACGGCGCCCGGGTGTTCGTGGTGGAGCCCCCCTCGATCCCCGGCTATGGCGCCTCCGGCGGTTTCGAGTTCCAGCTTCTGGACCAGAGCGGTGGGGCCCTCAACCTGCCCCAGTTCGCCGGGGTGGCTGGCCAGCTGATCGGCAAGGCCAACCAGGCACAGCCGGACGGACGGCCCCTGTTCAGCCGTGTGTTCACCCAGTTCAGCGCTGAGTCACCCCAACTGGCCGTCACGGTGGACCGGGACAGGCTCGCCACCCTGGGCCTCGACTACGGCCAGGCGATGCGCACCTTCAGCTTCTACTTCGGTGGGGTCTATGTGAACGACACCTTCCAGGAGGGCCGGGTGCGGCGGGTGTTTGTGCAGGCGGACGCCCCCTTCCGTGCCACCCCAGAGCGGCTCCAGGCCATCTTCGTGACCAATGCGAAGGGTGAGTCGGTGCCGCTGGCGGAGGTGATCACGGTGGAGCCCATCACCGGCCCCTCGATCATTCCCCGCTTCAATCTCTTCCGCGCCATCCGGGTGGAGGGCTCCGCGGCGCAGGGGCGCAGTTCGGGCCAGGCGATCAAGGGCATCCTGGGGCTGTTCAAGGGCCTGGATGTGCCCGGCATCGGCTACGACTGGACCGGCATCGCTCGGGAGGAGGTGAGTGCCGGGGCCCTGGCGGTGGTGATTTTCGCCCTCGGCATCATGGTGGTGTATCTGGTGCTGGCAGCCCAGTACGAGAGCTACAGCGATCCCCTGATCATCCTGATGACGGTGCCCACCGCCATGCTCGGGGCGCTGATCTTCCTGGGCGCACGCGGCTACGAGCTCAACATCTACGCCCAGGTGGGGCTTGTGATGCTGATCGGCCTGGCGGCGAAGAATGGAATCCTGATCGTGGATCTCGCCAACCAGCGCATGGCCGCCGGCGCCAGCGCCCTGGATGCGGCCCGGGACGCGGCACGTTCCCGCCTGCGGCCAATCATTATGACCGCCGTCTCATCGTTGTTCGGCTTCTTGCCGCTGGTGTTTGCGAGTGGGGCTGGTGCCCGTGGCCAGTCCTCCCTGGGTACAGTGGTGTTCGGTGGCTTATTGGTGGCCACGGTGCTGTCGCTGCTGGTGGTGCCGGTGTTCTATGTGGTGGTGAAGCAGCTGGTGCCGCCTCCCACGCCTCCACTGCCGGGGGATGGGGAGGGAGTCCTGATTGAGGGCGAGGGGGCTTCCCCCTGATGGCCCCCCAGGCCCCACTGCGGGGGAGCCGGATCCTGCTGGCCGGGGTGATCGGCAGCGGTCTGGGGGCTGCCGTGGCACTGATGCTGCATGTGGTGGTGACCCACACGCCGGTGGAGGTTAGTCCGCGCACGTTTGCTATCTTCTTCAGTATCTTCTGCGCCTTCGGGGCCTTTGCAGGCCTCACCCTTGAGACGGTGCGCCAGTTGCAGGCCACCAACCCGGATCCGGCCTACCACCCGCGCACGCTACGGGGCGGATCTGAGCGCGATCGACCCTGACGGGTGGCCATCACCCGCAGATGGAAGCCTGTCGATGCAGTGGGCCATCCTCTTGGTGGCCATTCATGGCATGGCCGTTATGGTTGGCAACATTGGATGGGTTCTTTGCGGTTGCCAGCCAACCCCGTCGCCATCGCAGCCGTGGCGATTCTGCTACCCATAGTCGGATGCGGTCGCCCGCATCCGACTGCCGCCCTTCCCCCCGAGGTACGGCTCGTCAGTCCCCGGTCTCTGCCGTTCCTTGATTCGGCTGATTATCAGAGCACCCTCGAGGCCATCCGCGATGTGAAGCTCGCTGCCGAAATCGACGGGCGCATCGTGGCGATGCCGATGCAGGAAGGTCAGCGCGTCAAGCGTGGTCAACTGTTGTTTCGGCTCGATCAGGTGCAGCAGCAGGCTTCCACGGATGCTGCGGCTTCGGAAGCGCGCAAGGATGTCCTCAACGCCGAGCGCTACATCTTCCTGAATGATCAGGGAGCGGTCTCCACGAAGGAACGCGATTTCTACATCACCCAGGCCCTGCAGAGCCGCGACCAGCTGCGCTCCAGCCAGGCCACCCTTGGTTACAAGAACGTGCTGGCGCCGATTCCCGGTGAGGTTGGCAGCATCAACGCCAAGCTCGGCGACGTGGTGCGCGCTGGCGGTGTGGTCACCAGCGTGATCGACAACTCGATCCTGTGGGTGCGCCTGGATGTGGCCGGCGAAGACGCCTACCGGGTGCGCCAGGGTCTGCCGGTGCTGCTGCGGGTGCCGGGGCGCTCCGAGCTGGTGGCCAGGGGTGCAGTGAGTTTCGTCGCCCCCTCGCTCGACAAGGAACGCCAGACCCTGCTGGTCAAGGCCACCTTCGCCAATGCGCAGGGCTCCCTGCGCAACAACCAGCGGGTGAATGCCACCCTGGTGTTCGACCAGGCCAGTTCCCTTGCCATCCCAGCCCAGGCGGTGCTTCTACAGGCCGGCAAGACATTCGTTTTCCTGGCCCTGAGCCCCCAGGAGGCCCGCCAGCGCCTGGGGCGGGAGATCGAGCCGCCGCCACCGGCTGGTTCCCTGGTGGCCGTGCAGGTGCCCGTGACCCTGGGAACGCTCCAGGCCGATGTCTACCCGGTTGAAGCGGGACTGCAGACCAGCGATGCGGTGATTCTCGGCAACCTGGCCCAGCTGCGCAGTGGCCTGGCGGTACGCAGGGCCACCGGCGCCTCGCTTCCCCAGACTCGTCCATGAGCCTGTCGGATACATTCATCCGCCGCCCCGTGCTCAGCACGGTGTGCAGTGTGCTGATCCTGCTGGCGGGAGTGATCAGCCTGCCTCTGCTGCCGATCGAGAATCTCCCCAACATCGCCCCGCCCACGATCCAGGTGAACGCCAGCCTGCCGGGCGCCGATGCACTCACGGTGGAGAGTGCCGTGACCGGCCCGCTCGAGGAGCAGATCAACGGTGCCCCGGGGATGGACTACATCACCTCCACCAGCACCGGTGAGGGCAGCAGTCAGATCAATGTCTATTTCAAGCCTGGCACCAATCCTGATATCGACCAGGTAAATGTGCTCAACCGGGTGCAGACGGCCACTCCCCAGTTGCCTCCCCAGGTGAATGCCCAGGGTGTGACGGTTCAACAGACATCAGGCAGTTATCTGCTTGTTTATAATGTCACCTCCAGCGAAGGACAGTTCGATCGCAACTATCTGAACGGACTGGTGCAGCTCAATTTGCTCTATCCGCTCACCCGCGCCGATGGAGTCGGTCAGGTGAACATCTTCGGGGCAAGTGATCCAGCCTTCAGGCTCTGGGTGGATCCACTGAGGCTCTCCCGCTTCAACCTCTCCATCACCGATGTGGTGAACGCGTTGAAGTCGCAGAATGTGGTGGTGATCGCTGGCAGCATCGGTGGCCCGCCATCTCTGCCAAATAATCGCAGCACATTCCCGATTCTGGTTAATGGTAATCTTGAAACAGTGGCGGAATTTGAGCAACTCATTCTGGCGAAAGGATCCGATGGAGGGCTGATTCGCCTCGGGGATGTGGGCCGGGCTGAGTATGCGTTTCAGAATTTCAATCAGGCGGCCGTGAACGCCATCAGTGGCCACCCCTCCGTCGGCTTCGGCGTGATCCAGCTGCCGGGAAGCAACGCCATCACCACCGCTAAAGCGGTCGATCAGGTGCTCAGCCAGTTCCGTGACACCCTGCCGCCAGGTGTGGTTCTCGAGAAGGTGTTCGACCAGACCGACTTCATCAATGCGTCGATCGAAGGGGCCCTCGATGCCCTGCGCGATGCCGTGGTGCTGGTGCTGCTGATCATCTTCCTGTTTCTGCAGGACTGGAAGGCCACGGCCGTGCCTGCCCTGGCACTGCCGATCGCGTTGCTTGGAGCGATGGTGTTCGTGAAGGCCTTCGGCTTCTCGATCAATGAGCTCACATTGCTCGGAATCATCCTGGCCACGGGCCTGGTGGTGGACGACGCGATCGTTGTGGTCGAGGCCGTTTCTGCGCGGATCGAAGCGGGTGATCCGCCTTTTGTGGCCGCCTCCAATGCCATGAAGGAGCTCACCGGGGCGATCCTGGCCACGGCGCTGGTGCTGCTGGCTGTTTTCGTGCCGGTGGCCTTCTTCCCGGGAGCAACTGGGGTGATCTACCGCCAGTTCGCGCTCACGATCGTGTTTTCGATCATCGTTTCCACGTTCAACGCCATCACCGGCAAGCCGTTGCAATCGGCGCTGCTGCTGGGGGGCGGCAAGACCGAGCCCAGGGGCTGGCGCTGGACCGCAATCGGCGGGGCGTTCGGCGCCCTTTACGGCACCCTGGCCGGTGGCTGGGTACTGGCCCTGCTGCTCGGGGTGCTGGGTGCGGTGGTGGGCAGCTTCCTGATGCCCATCTTCACGGCGTTCAACAAGGCCTTCGAGCAGGTGGCCCGCGGCTATGCCGCCCTGCTCCAACAGGTGATTCGCCTCAGGCGACTGGTGCTGGTGGCGCTGCTGGGAGGGGTTCTGCTCACCGGTGCGGCCTTCGTGCTCATTCCTACCGGCTTCGTGCCCACTGAAGACCAGGGCTATGGGCTGGGAATCATTCAGTTGCCGGCGCAGGCTTCGATCGAGGCCACCATGGAGGTGGCGGATCAGGCCCGAAAGGTCATTGCCAAGGAAACCGATGTGGTGTCTGGGGAGCTGGTGGGTGGAGCCGGCTTCAACGGCGGCTCGCTCAATCAGGGCCTCTTCTTTTTCGGCCTCAAGCCGATCGAGGAGCGCACCAGGCCCGAGCAGTCCGCCGACGCGATCATCAAGCGGATGAACAAGGCCTTCGCCACGATCCCCGGTGCGATCGTGCTGGCCCAGGCACCAGCCGCCGTGCCGGGCTTCGGCGCCCAGGGGGGGCTTTCCTTCCAGTTCAACGACCTCAGCAATGGCGGCTACAGCCCCACTGAACTGTCCGGCCTGGCGCGGGAGCTGATCTCCAAAGCCCGGAGCACCGGCATCTTCGGCAACCTCTACACCCAGTTCGTGAGTGATGCCCCGGTCTGGCGACTGGATGTGGACCGCGACCGGATGGCCTCGCTCGACATCGATTACAGCGCCGCGATGGAGGCTCTGGGTACCCTCACCGGCGGCAGCTTCGTGAATCAGACCTACGAGCAGCAGCAGTACCGCCAGGTGGTTGTGCAGGCCGATGCCAGCCATCGCGGCATGATCCAGGACCTGAACAATCTCAACATCAGTAACCGCGCCGGCGCGCTGGTGCCGCTCTCCAATGTGGTGAAGGCCCGCCTGGACAGCGCTCCGCCGATCATCAGCCACTTCGACCTATACCGCTCCGTGCTGATCCAGGGGGTGGAAGCTGCCGGCAAGAGCAGCGGCCAGGCGATCGACACCATCGCCGCGGTGTTCCGTCGCTTCAATTTCGCCAACATCGGCTCCGCCTGGTCGGCCCTGACCCGCTCGGAGGTTCAGGCCGGCGCCCTGGCCATCCTGGTGTTTGCGCTCGGGATCGTGGTGGTGTATCTGGTGCTCTCCGCCCAGTACGGCAGCTACATCGATCCCCTGATCATTCTGATGACGGTGCCCCTGGCGATGCTTGGGGCGCTGATGTTCCTGGTGTTGCGCGGTCAGGTGAACAACGTGTATGCCCAGGTGGGCCTGGTGACCCTGATCGGCCTTGCGGCCAAGAACGGCATCCTGATCGTGGATCTGGCCAACCAGCGCATGGAGCAGGGAATGACCGCCACCGAAGCGGCGATGGCGGCAGCCTGCTCCCGTCTGCGGCCGATCCTGATGACGGCGATGGCGGCCCTGGCAGGTTTCTTCCCCCTGCTGGTGGCCAGCGGTGCCGGCGCGCTCAGTCAGCAGTCCCTCGGGGCGGTGATCTTCGGAGGGCTGCTGGTGGCCACCGGGCTGAGTCTGTTCGTGGTGCCCTCGTTCTATGTGCTGATGAAGCAGGCTGAGGCGGCCTGGTTCCCCGCCAGTCAGGAGACCGAACCGGTGCTGCCGGCGGGTCCGTCCAGCTGAGATGCCCCTCCCCAGGCCCGCCGACTATCAACCGAGGCGCCAGTTGCGGGTCGACCGCCGTCGCATCGTGCTGGCGGGGGTGATCAATCTGGCTGCAGCATTGGTGCTGCTGACTTTGGCCCACCGGGTGTCGCGAACGCCCGGTGAATTGCTGCCACCGATTCATCCTCGCTTCTGGGTGGCGGTGGCGGGGATGGCAGCGTTTTGCGGCGTCTGGGGCGAGAGCCTGCGTCAGATCAGCCTCACCCGCCGCGGCGAGCCCGGTGCCCCTCTTGATGAGCGGAGCGACTGAGGCAGGGGCGACAGCTCAAGTGATCACGGTGGGCCGCTCCATGCCGGTGCGGCTGCGGATCTCGGCCAGTTGGTCGGCGGCTGTGATCAGATCGGCGAGGGCCTGCTGGGGATCCTGATCCAGGTTGCCGCCGGACCCCACGTAACTCTCCAGGTAGAGGCGCAGGGTGGCCCCCTGGGTGCCCGTGCCGGAGAGGCGGAAAACCACCCGGCTGCCGTCGTCGAGCAGCAGGCGCAGGCCCTGGCCGCTGGTGAGGGAGCCGTCCACCGGGTCGACGTAGCTGAAGTCGTCGGCGGTGGCGATGCTGCGGCCGGCAAAGCCTGTGCCCACCAGGGCAGGCAGCAGCCCCTTCAGGCGGTCGTAGAGGCCATGGGCCCTGTCGCTGGCGATCGCTTCGTAGTCGTGGCGGGAATAGTAGTGGCGGCCGTAGCGGCTCCAGTGGCTGGTCATCACCTCGGCCACCGAGCAGCGGCGTTTGGCCAGGATCTGCAGCCAGAACAGCACCGCCCAGAGACCATCTTTCTCGCGGATGTGGTCACTGCCGGTGCCGAAGCTTTCCTCACCGCAGAGGGTGATCCGGCCGGCATCAAGCAGGTTGCCGAAGAACTTCCAGCCCGTGGGCGTTTCGAAACAGGGAATGGCCAGCTCCCTGGCCACCACATCCACCGCGGCGCTGGTGGGCATCGAGCGGGCCACTCCAGCGAGCCCGCCGGCGTAGCCGGGGGCCAGGGTGGCATTGGCGGTGAGCACCGCCAGGCTGTCGCTGGGGTTCACGAAGCAGCGCTGGCCCAGGATCATGTTGCGGTCCCCGTCGCCGTCGCAGGCGGCCCCGAAGCGGAAGGCGTCTGAGCCCATCAGCAGCTCGGCCAGCTCATGGGCATAGGTGAGGTTGGGGTCGGGGTGGCCCCCGCCGAAATCCTCCAGGGGAATGCCGTTGCGCACCGTGCCGGCCGGTGCCCCCAGCAGCCCCTCCAGCAGGCGGCTGGCGTAGGGACCGGTGACGGCATGCATGGCATCGAAGGCGATCGGGAAGTCGCCCCGCAGCATCTGGCTGATCGCGTCGAAATCGAACAGGCCCTGCAGCAGTGACACGTAGTCGTCGACTCCGTCGATCACCTCGATGCGCAGCCCGCCCAGGGCGTAGGTCCCCGGCGCTTCCAGGGATGGCGTCTCGCCGTCGATGATCCGGTAGCCCTCCAGCTGGGTGGTGGCGCTGTAGATGGCATCGGTGATCGATTCAGGGGCCGGCCCGCCATTGGCGCCGTTCACCTTGACGCCGAAATCGCCCTCGGGGCCGCCGGGGTTGTGGCTGGCCGAGAGGATGATGGCGCCGATGGCCTGGTGCTTGCGGATCAGGTTCGAGGCGGCGGGGGTGGAGAGGATCCCGCCGGTCGTGGTGATCAGTCGGGCTACCCCATGGGCGGCGGCCATGCGTGTGATCACATCGATGGCGCGGCGATTGCCGTAGCGGCCGTCGCCGCCAAGGATCAGCGTGCCCCCCGCCACTCCGGGCACCACCCGGAGCACCGCCTCCACGAAGCTCTCCAGGTAGTGGGGCTGCTCGAACTGTCGGCTGCTCTTGCGCAGGCCGGAAGTGCCGGGTTTCTGGTCGCTGAAGGGGGCGCTCAGAAGCACCTGACGAACCGCTGGTGATGGAGAAGAGGTGGCCATGGCAGCGGCCGGAACATCGGAGGAGGCGCTGCTGGTCATTGGTGCCAACCTGGGAATAGCCAGGCTAGCCCTGGACCCAGGCCCCACCTGCCAGGTCACTGCCCACTGGCTAGCTTGCGCTCATTGCATGATCTCCACGCCGATGGTTTTCCCCTCGTCTCGGTCGAGCAGGTTCCAGGGGCTGCTGCTGTCCCTGGTGGCCCTCAGCATTGCTCCCGCCCAGGCCGGAGTGATGGGCGCTGCTCCCGCCAAGCCGATGGCCCAGGCAATCAGCGTGACCCGGGATGCGGCCACGGCCGTTCTCGAGAAATCGGGTACCTCAAGCTGCCTCACCGGCAAGCTCACCAATGCCCTGCTCAGCCTCTCCTCCAGTTGTGAGGCTGTGGGCGATCGCTCCCCCATCTGTCAGTTGGCCAATCAGGCGGCGGTGACCACCGGCTGGTCGATGGATTTCATGGAACGCACCTCTCAGGAGTTGCTGAAGCTCTCGGATACGCCAGTGGCCATAACCCCCTGAACTCTGACCGGCCACCGGGCTTGCACCGCCACTCAGCGGCCGCCTGATCCAAATCCGAAGCCAGAGCCGGATGGTCGAGCGCCACCCGAGCCCCCTGGCGCACCGCTGGCTGCGGATCCAGGCCCACCTGGGCCGGACCCGTCCTTGGCCACGGGCTTGCTCACCGGCCGGCAGCTGCTGACCACCCGGTCCGCAGCGGCATCGATGCCGTCCCGCCGGGTGAGGCTGTTGCTGGGGTCTGTCACGGCGATCTGCACCACTCCCCAGAGGGCGTCCTTGCAGAAGCCCGAGAGAAGGGGGTGATCCATCAGTGGATCCGCCAGCTTGCGGGCCCGATCACAGGTGGCGGCACTGTTCTCCCTGCCGCAGTCGAGGGCGGCCAGTTGCACCCGGCGCAGGGTCTCACTGCTCGGGTAGATGGCAAGGCTGTCGTTGGCCTCGGCCGGACTCCAGCCGAGGCTGGGCGCAGCGAGCATCACGGCGCTCAACAGCGTGGCGGCAAGGCTTGATCGGGCCATCGATGCACGGCAGCAACTACGTCTCATCATGGCGGCGGCTCACACCGTGAGCTGAACCGTGGCCAGGCCTTGCCGCAGGGGAATCTGGCGCTGCCGCCAGAAGTGTCCGATTCGCTCCCCCAGCCATGGAGCCAGCTGCACCAGAGCACGGCGCAGCAGGGGCGATCGACGCAGCAGCTGGGCCTGGCGGGCCTCTTGCTGCTGCAGGGTCTGGGCTCGCTGGATCTCCGGCAAGCGCTCAGCCTGGATCTGCTCCAGGCTGGCATCGATGGCTGCGGTATCGCCCGCCATCAGGGGAGCGAGGAGCTGGTTGGCGGCCACGACCGCGTCGCGCAGGGCCATGTTGATCCCCTGTGCCCGGATCGGACTCATCGGGTGGGCGGCATCGCCCAGCAGCAGCAGGCCTGGGCGGTGCCAGCGGCGGCAGCAGCCCACCTGAACCGAGAGCTTCAGCGGTGCGCTGATCGCTGGGGCCACCTGGCGCAGGTGATCGGCCAGCCAGTCGGGGGCCATGGCCGCAAAAGCTTCGCCCCAGGCCTGGGGGCTGCGCTCGATCCGCTCACCTGGGCTGAGCACCCATCCCAGCTGCAGCTCCCCAGGCAGGGCGCCATGGAAAAGGCTGCAGGCAGCTCCGTCTTCACCCAGCAGCATGGTGAAGGCGTTGTCGCTCTCGAAGCGGGGGTGGCTGGGAAGGCGGAACCAGAGCAGGTCGATGGGGCTGCTCTGGCGCTCGAGCTTCAGGCCCGAGCGCTGCCGTACCAGCGAGGAGCGGCCGTCGCTGGCTACCACCAGGGATGCCGCAAGCCGGCTTCCATCACTGAGCACGACCCCGGCGACGCGGCCCTCGGCCTCGATCAGATCCACCACCGAAAGCCCCTGGCTCCATTGGAAGCCGCTGGCCCGGCTGGCACGCTCCAGCAGGGCCTCCAGCAGCGCCGGCTGGGAGATCAACGTGCAGGGTCGATGGCTCTCCAGCGGTTCCTCGACCCTGAACAGCTCCCGGCCGTGCAGATGGAACGACCAGGCGCTCAGGGAACGCTGGGGCAGGCGGGCCAGTACGGGGCCGCAACCCATGGCCTCCAGAGCCGCCAGGCCCGATGGCATCAGCCCCTCGCCACGGAACTGGCGTTGGAAATCCCGCGCTGCTTCCACCAGGGTCACCTTCACCCCCCGCTCAGCCAGCAGCATCGCCAGCGACGTTCCCGCGGGGCCAGCCCCCACGATCACGACGGGCTGGGAGTCTGGGGCTGTGGTCATGGCTGCTGCGCTGTGGCGGCCAGGGGCCGCGGTGTGCCTTGGCCGCAGGTCTGGCGGATCCGCTCCAGCTTGCGCCGCAGCCGGGATGTGATTCCCAGCTCCGCCCCCTGCCACATCCGGTCCTGCTCACGGATGAAGTGGGCCGCCAGCTGGGGCGACTCCAGGATCATCAGGGTTTCATCGTTGCCGTGGGCGGCGGATGGACTCCAGTTGAACGAACCGGTGATCACCGTCTTTCGATCCACCACGGCGAATTTGTGGTGCAGCTTGTCGCCGCGGGCCAGGCGTGGCGTACCCACTCCGGTGATCGGTTGCTGCCAGGGGCTGTTGCCCTGTTCCAGTTTGCAGAAGCGATCCGGCATCGAGACCCCCAGCAGATCGAGCACCTCTGAAAAGCTGCGGTTGGCGAAGCCGGGATCAGCCAGCAGCCGGATCGCCACCCCCCGCTGCCGCAGTTCGGCGAGGCGGTTGGCCAGTCCCTGGGCTGAAAACACGAACAGGTTCAGATCGAGCTGTCGCTCGGCCCGGACCAGGCGCTGATCGAGCAGCAGAAGGCCATGGTTGGGATCCTTGCGGCGGTGGGGAGCGAAGAGCACCTCGACCCGGGTGGGCCCCACCATCACCGTCTGCACCGGCCCTCCCTCCTTGGCGATGCCGAACCTGCTGTCAGGAAGGCCGCCGGGGCCATCCCCCCACATCCGGTTGAATTCCTTGTTGAACAGCCCAGCGAGTTCCCGGCTGTCGAAGCGCAGCAGGTGGTTGACGTTGCCCCGGGTGCGGCGGTCGTCGGGATCGCCGTGGACGCAGGAGGGGGTGAAATTGGTGGAGCCTGTCACCACCCAACGCTGGTCCACCACCATGAATTTGTGGTGCATCAGACCGCTGCCCGCACTGCCGTCGGCGGTGTCGTCGATCATGGGAATGCCGCCCCGTTGCAGGATGCGGACGGCATCGCCCCGGTCGCGCTCGCTGGCGCTCAGGTGTCCGTCGCGGTCGGTGTCGGCCAGGGCCATCAGGTGGCGGTGGCGCCCGAGCTGGTGAGAACTCAGTCCCGCTGGCAGCTGCTCACTGAAGGGAGTGCTGTAGGTGTTCTCAAGGATCACGAGTACGCGCAACCCCTGGCGTTTGCGTTCCACCAAGGCTTCGGCAACTCTGGGCAGGGAGAGTTCCTGCACGGCCACCAGGATTTCGCTCTCGGCCCGCTCGATCGTCTCGAGCAGGAACTGCTCGAGGTTGTCGCCGCTGCGGCGCTCGCCGCTGATCGGACTGCGGTAGTGGCGGTCGGCGCGATGGTTGAAGGTCACCTCCACCCCCGCCGGCAAGGGCAGATCTGCCGGGGGTGAGCCCAGGATGCGGGCGGTGGCTGAGCAACCGCCAAGACCGAGCGCGGAAAGGCAGGAGATCAGGGCGACCGCCCGGGCCTGGTTGGCGGGTTGGACGTCTGACAAGGGGCTCACGGACAGCGCGTTGCGACTGCCCTGAGCATTCCCCGCTATGGGGGAGTTGGGCTGGCCTCAGTGGTGGCCTGGCATCTCAGCGGTGCGCAGCATCACAACGAACCAGAGGGTGCTCACCAGTACGGCCATGCCCACGGCCGTGCCGATACCCACTTTGACCATCAGCACTGGCACCAGGAAAGGCAGGGCGAGAGTGCCGGCCAGGGGGGTGAGTGCGACGAAGGTGCGCATCAGAACCACTCCGCCACGGCCTGGTCGGAGGGATTGCTGTTGTCTTCAGGGGTGGTGCGCTCGAACTTGAGGGTGATGCTGCGCTTCTGCTCGCCATCGGCGGCCACTGCCTGGATGGGATAGAGCTGCTGGCCGTCGCGGAACGGCACCTGCACGCGGAAGGTGCCGTCGGGAGAGAGAGGCACGGCTTCATCGCCGATCGTGAGTTTGGCGGTCGGATCGGTGGCGCCGTAGACGATCAGCTCGGCATCGGCCACAAGCCAGAAGGAACGCTGACGGGGCGCAACACCACCGATGCCTGATTCGTTACGGCCACTGGCCCAAAGGCCGATGCCCGAATCGTGGAGACTGCGCAGGCCTGCAGCAGAGTCAGAGTCTTCGAGCTCATGGAAGGCTTCGGAACCGCGGCCGAAATGCTTCCAGCGCACCGTGGCGGTTTGATACAGGCGCTCATGCAGGCCGCTGTCGACTCCTCCGGCCGCGTGGAGACCGCTCTGGGGATAGGAGCTGGCCAGGGTTGTGTCGCTGGGTGCCGCTTCCAGAGAGAAAGGGACGAACTGATCGAGGATCTGCTCGCTTGGATGCAGGGAAGGTACCCGGGCTATGGCTGAGAAACCCAGGGAGAGCCAGCCACCACCGTGCTTGCGGTACCCCAGCTCAACGCGGTAATCGCGGTCGCTCAGTGGAACGGGCAGGTACCACTCTGTGGCATGGCTATCGACGGGAACTTCCTGGAGCGTGTGGGGGTGAGCGGCGCCCGAGGGCAGTCCGGTCACGTCGGCGACACGAAGGCAGAGCTGGCCAGCACCAGCCTCGATGGCCTTGATGCGCTCGGTTTCGGCGATCTCCCAGAAGACATAGGCCCACTGGGGGTCCCTGGGCAGAAACACAACCTTGGTTTCAACCTCGGGCCGTGGAGCTGGAGTGAAGCCTGCCTCCAGGATCTCCAGGCTTGGCGTGGAGGCACCTGGTGCCATCACCGTTTCGCTGCGAGATCGTTCCCCTTCGCCCTTGGAGCTCTGGATCTCGTTGAGCAGCTCCTCTTTGGTTTTGCGGCTGTAGAGGCTCACACCGAGGTCACTGGCGATCTGGCGGAGCTGACGCAGGGTCATGCGAGCCAAGGACGAGAGAGCCTGAGTCACCGTTTCTCCGGATTTCGTTTGGGATCAGTTTGGGCTGAATCCCGCCGATCTCGGCCATCCAGCCGCCCTCCGTCAGCAACAGCTGACTGGGCCTCCGCTGGATGGCCATGAAAAAACGGCGGGGTGAGCCGCCGTTGCTGAGGGAGTTTGGGGCTTGCAGACCGCTGAACTCAGCGGCCCACACTGCGATAGGGGACCTTGGAGAGGTAATCCATGCTGGTGTTGCCTGATGATGCGGCTCCGGTGCGCATGGCAGGCATCGAACGCACCCAGGGAAGGTAGTCCTCGGGGAAGCCACCGCGACGCTGACGTGCTCTTGTGGGCAGAGACTTGACGGTACCGGTGTAAACAATCTGGGGGAATCCCAGGATGCTTCGGTAGTAGGCCTCGTAGCGCGGCGAGGTGATGTTGAAGGGGGTTTCGCCCACTTCACGGGAGCCCACCACCCGGTTGCGGTGGTAAGGCACGGTGTCGTAGCCAAAGTTCTCGAGATACTCGTCGCTGTCGAGGATCTGATCTACGGCGCCGGCCACGCCCTTGGTCATGATCACAGCCGACCAGGCGATTTCTTCGGCTTTTCCATACACCTGGCGGCCCAGCAGTTTCTCCACAAGGTGGCGGGCCACCCGATAGTTGCTGTTCAGGTTGTAGAAGCTGCGGGTGAAGGTATCCGAGAGGCACAGAGCCCGGATGAAATCACGCACAGAGATCTGGCCGTCGCGCAGCTGCGATTCCAGAATCGTGTCTCGGTCGACCTTGAAGGCGTGGAAGAAAATCTGACGGTAGGCCGATTCGATCACAACGTTCTGGGCGTTGCGATCAAAGGCCTTGTCAAGCGAGACGCCTTTCGGATCCTCGTCGGAGCCCACGCGGAAAGCCTTGACTCGAGAGTTCTGGCTGGTGGGTGCGTACTTCAGAAGCGGGATCGCCACGCGAACATCGTCATCCGTCGCTGTGGATCGTAGAAGTCAGCCCCGATCGAACCCCGCCAGGGGCGGCAGGGCTCACAGTCCGTAATGTTTGAGAGGCATGCAGGGGCACGTTCCTCACCAGCCGAAGGCTGAAACCAGTGGCCTGCGGGGGGGCTCCGATACGACTGTGGCGCCATCGTCTGAGTCGTTGGTTTCCCCTTCGCCGTCGATAGGCAGGCAGCGGCTTTCCATGCAGAAAGAGGCCGTGTTGGAGAGCCCCTCCACCGTGCTGGTGCGCAGGCGCAGATTTGGGTTGGGAAACCAGAAGCGCTCCAGGCTGCTCATCGTTTCGTAGGCCGTGGTGAGCAACAGGCCGTCGCGCTCATCCATGCGGAAGTGCCCAGCCACCGGAGCGGTCTCCGCGTAGCCCCGGTCGCGTAAGAGCAATCCCGCGCGCCCTGAGGCGTCGGTGGGGATCAGGCCGAACACCGACTCCCCCTGGTGCGCTTCACCAGCCTTGTCCCAGGCCATCGAGCCGTTCCAGCGCACCTGGCAGCCCCCCACCAGCCCTGCCGGGTCCTGGCCGTGCAGTTCGGCAATCGCCTGGAGGCGCGGGTCGCTGGCCTCCACCTCCGTGACCTCGATCAGAGACCCGCCGGCCTCGGCGCGCCTGTGCAACAGGTGGTGGCTGGTGCGCTGGGAGCGCCAGCGGCCGCAGCTCAGCCTGAAGAAACTGAGGGCATCGGAGATCGGAACGCTCACGGGGGCAGCACGGCTGTAGCGATGATCGCAACTCCCTCACCCCAGCCGTTGCCCGGTGGCCACAACGGGAGTCGTGGCGGCCCTGGCCGCAGCCCTCTGCTGGGCGCTCTCCAGCAGCCTCTGGCGGCGGTTGCCCACCTCCTTGAGCGCCGCCCAGCTCAACCTGGTCAAGAACCTGATTGCGGTGGGACTCCAGTTGCCGGTTCTGCTGCTGGGGGGGTGGCTGGTCTCCCCCCTGGCGCTGATGCTGCTCCTGGCCAGCGGCGTGGTCGGCATCGCTATGGGGGACAGCCTCTACTTCGCGGCCCTGCGCCGGCTGGGTACGCGCCGCACCCTCACCCTCGAGGCGGGTGGTCCGGCGCTGTCACTGCTGGGCGGGGCCCTGTTTCTGGCCGAGTGGCCCCGCTGGCCCCAGGGGTTTGGGGTGGCCCTGATCTGCCTGTCGGTGGCGCTGGTGGCCCGTCAGCCGTCCCCGTCCGGGGGGCCTGACGTCGTGCCCTTGCCCCCGGGGGGGCAGCGACTGGGCCTGGTGCTGGCCCTGGCAGCCCTGGTCTGCGGCAGCGCCGGTGCCCTGCTCTCAAGAGCGGCCCTGCGTGATTCGGATCTGCCGCCGCTGCAGTCGGCCACCCTGCGCCTGGCGGCGGCGGCCATCGTGATGGTGCCGTTGCTGCGGCGGCTGCCTCCCCCGGGCATGCGCCCGCGGACGCTGCGGCTGCGCTGGCCCCTGGTGCTGCTCGCCACTTTGCTGGGCACCAGTGCCGGCATCGTGCTGCAACAGACGGCTCTCCAGCACCTGCCGGCCGGCCTGGCCGTGGCCCTGCTGGCCACCGCTCCGGTGCTGGCCCTGCCCCTGGCGGGCCTGGAGGGTGACCGGCCAGGCCTCAGTGGCTTGCTGGCGGCTGTGCTGGCCCTGGCCGGGGTCAGCCTGGTGGTTGGACTGGGGTGGCGAGGCTGAGCCGGCTTCTGGCTGCCGCCTCCGCCCAGGCGATCAGGTCACCGATCTCGAGGGCGAGGGGTTCGCAGTCGAGCCTGATCGCCAGCTCCTGCAACTGCAGAGCGGCGCATTCGAGCTGGTTGAGAAACACCTGCTGAAAGTCGGGATCGGCCACCAGGGCGCCCTGGCTTGCGACCCAGGCGAGCAGGGCGGGGCGGGAAGGCAGGGGGCCGCAGCGGCTGCCGGCGGCCTCCTGCAGGGTGCGCAGGCAGTGGGCCAGCAGGCGCAGGTGGTGGCGCTCGAGACTGGGGAGCAGGGTGGCCTCGATGGCGGCCAGGTCGTCGCTGGCGAGGGGGCCGGCCTGGGACTCAGCCATCCTGGGAGAGCTGGGAAGATCCCCCGTTGTCAGGGGTGATGCGGAAGCCGCAGGAATGGCCCGCTTCGAGACGCCAGTGCACCCGCTCCACGCTGCAGTCGGGGAAGGTGTGGCGCATCTGTTGCAGTTCCTGATCGCACAGCACCGGGAACTGTTCAGCCAGGCGGGAAACGGAGCAGTGGAATTCGCTCATGCACCAGGACAGCCCGTCGGGCTCGGGGTGGCAGTCGCTCACGTAGCCCTCGCTGCAGCGCAGCTCCACCAGCCGCTCCAGCCGCTCCGGCAGGGAGCCAGTGCCGATCTGCCGCCGGTAGTCGAGCGCTTTGGCAATGGCCTGCTGGCGCAGGAGGGTCTGCACGGTGTCGGCAGGAAGGCTGTCGGCGAGGGAGGTGAGCAGACCCAGGGCAAAGTGCTCGCTGCCGTTGGGGAACTGGTCGTGCCCTGCAGGGGTGAGGTGCCAGTGATTGCTTGGGCGCCCGGGGCCTTCGCCGCTGGGGCTGCTGGCCACCAGGCCATCGTCTTCAAGGCTGCGCAGATGGCGGCGCATCACCTGCACCGACACACCCAGAAGCTCGGCGAGCTGAGCTGCCGTGGCCTCTCCCTGGCGCAGCAGGAGGGCAAGGGCTGCTTCTCGGGTTGGTGTCTGGGTGGAAGCGCTCATCGGACACTCAGCCCGGCTCGTCTGGTCGCGAACCTTCTCCACACATTGCCACGCTATTTCAGGTGTTGTGGAAACGGGCAGTTCAGAATGGCGCCAGCCCCCATCGCCAGCTCGGCTGCCCTAGGGTTGTCGGTAACGAAACGTTTGTGTTTCGTAATTCAATCGTGCCGCCAGCCCGGTGCGATGACCCTCCTGGGGAATTCCGCCAGCCTCCCGCAGCCGTGCTGCTGCCGGGTTCTGTCTCAATCCTCCCGCCGCCTGGGGCTTCCGCTCCGGCCTCGGTGACTCCCTCGTTGTTCTGAATTCATGTCCGACGCCCCCTCCGCCACGGCCGCCCCCAGCAGCGAGAGCCTGGAGTTGATCCGGCGTTTCGCTGAGGCTTTCGCCAAGCGGACCGACACCTATTTCTGCAGTGACCCCGGGGTGACGGCGGTGGTGCTCGAAGGGCTGGCCCGCCACAAGGAGCAGCTGGGGGCGGCTCTCTGTCCCTGTCGCCACTACGAGGACAAGCAGGCCGAGGCGGAGCAGGCGTTCTGGAATTGTCCCTGCGTGCCGATGAGGGAGCGCAAGGAATGCCACTGCATGCTCTTTCTGACTGAAGACAACCCCTTCCGTGGCGAGCAGCAGAGCATCAGTCTCGAGGAGATCAAGACCCATACCGAACCCCCTGCCGCCTGAATGCCATGAGCAGCTCCACCAGCGTCGGCGATCTTGTCAGCCAACCCTACAAATACGGGTTTGTCACCGACATTGAAACTGACAAGATCGATAAGGGTCTCAGCGAAGATGTCGTACGGCTGATCTCTTCCAAGAAGGGTGAACCGCAGTTTTTGCTCGATTTTCGTCTGCGGGCTTATCAGCAGTGGCTGCGCATGGAGGAGCCCGACTGGGCGGCCCTGGGGCATCCGGCGATCGATTATCAAGAGATGATCTATTACGCCGCACCCCGCCAGCAGGAGAAGAAGGCAAGTCTGGATGAGGTGGATCCCAAACTGCTGGAAACCTTCGACAAGCTAGGCATTCCTCTCAGCGAACAGAAGCGGTTGAGCAATGTGGCTGTCGATGCTGTCTTCGACAGCGTTTCTATCGCCACCACCTATCGCGAGAAGCTTGCAGAGCACGGCGTCATCTTCTGCTCGATCAGTGAGGCTGTCAAGGATCACCCCGAGCTGATCGAGCGTTACCTCGGCACTGTGGTGCCGAGCAACGACAACTTCTTCGCGGCCCTCAATTCCGCCGTGTTCAGTGACGGTTCCTTCGTGTTCATCCCGAAGGGTGTGGAGTGCCCGATGGAGCTTTCCACTTACTTCCGCATCAACTCCGGCGATACCGGTCAGTTCGAGCGCACCTTGATCGTGGCTGAGGAAGGCGCTTCCGTGAGCTATCTGGAAGGCTGCACCGCCCCGATGTTCGATACCAACCAGCTGCATGCTGCGGTGGTGGAGCTGGTGGCCCTCGACGATGCCTCGATCAAGTATTCCACCGTCCAGAACTGGTATGCAGGTGATGAGAATGGTGTGGGAGGTATTTACAATTTCGTGACCAAGCGCGGTCATTGTCGCGGTGATCGCAGTCATATCAGCTGGACCCAGGTGGAAACCGGTTCGGCGATCACCTGGAAATATCCCAGTTGTGTCCTCCAGGGGGCTCATTCGGTGGGTGAGTTCTATTCCGTGGCACTCACCAACAACCGCCAGCAGGCCGACACCGGCACCAAGATGATCCACGTTGGCCCCCACACCCGCTCCACGATCGTGAGCAAGGGCATCAGCGCTGGCCATTCCTCCAACAGCTACCGAGGTCTGGTTCAGATTGGTCCCAAGGCTCGGGGTGCGCGTAATTACAGCCAGTGCGATTCGATGCTGATCGGCGATCAGGCGGCCGCCAACACCTACCCCTACATCCGCTCACAACAACCCGAAGCCAGCGTGGAGCATGAGGCCAGCACCTGCCGCATCTCCGCCGATCAGCTCTTCTACCTTCAGAGCCGGGGCATCGGCTTCGAGGAAGCCGTGTCGATGATGGTGAGCGGCTTCTGCCGGGATGTGTTCAACCAGCTGCCGATGGAATTCGCGGCTGAGGCCGACAAGCTCCTTGCCCTCAAGCTGGAGGGTTCGGTGGGCTGAACACCCCGGCCTTGTCCAGCACAGTTTGTTCTCCCGGAGCGTGGCTCCTTCCCCTGTCGTTTCCCTTGTTTCATCAGCTGTGATTCGCCCCGACGCCGATACCCTCCTCGAGATCGTTGACCTGCAGGCCCGAGTAGAGGACAAGCCGATCCTGAAGGGCGTCAATCTCACGATCAAAGCCGGAGAGATCCATGCGGTGATGGGCCGCAACGGCAGCGGCAAGAGCACCCTCTCCAAGGTGCTGGCCGGCCACCCTGCTTACACCGTCACCGGCGGCAGCGTGCGCTATCGCGGCGCCGACCTGCTCGACCTCGAACCGGAGCAGCGAGCCCGGCTGGGGCTGTTCCTGGGGTTTCAGTACCCCGTGGAGATCCCGGGGGTGAGCAATCTCGAATTTCTGCGGGTGTCCACCAATGCTCGCCGCATGGAGAAAGGCGAGGAGGAGCTCGACACTTTCGCCTTTGAGGACCTGGTGCGTGAGCGACTGCAGGTGGTGCAGATGGATCCGGCTTTTCTCGAACGCAGCGTCAACGAGGGCTTCTCCGGCGGTGAGAAGAAGCGCAACGAGATCCTGCAAATGGCTCTGCTCGATCCGCTGGTGGCGATCCTCGATGAAACCGATTCCGGCCTCGACATCGACGCCCTGCGGATCGTGGCTGGCGGTGTGAATCACCTGGCCAGCCCCGAAAACGCCACTTTGCTGATCACCCACTACCAGCGTCTGCTGGATGTGATCACACCTGACTACGTCCATGTGATGGCGGGCGGCCGGATCCTGCGCACTGGCGGCAAGGAGCTGGCGCTGGAGCTTGAAGATCGCGGCTATGACTGGGTCGATCAGGAGCTGGCCGTGCTGGAGGTGGCCTGATGGTGGCTGCGATGTCCAACTCCGCGGCTGTGGCCGCCTCCACCTGGGTGACCACTTTCCTGGAGCGTTTGCCTGCCCCTGCCGGTGAGCTCGAAGCGGTGCAATGGCGCGGCCGGGAAGCCCTCTCCCGCCAGCCGCTGCCTTCCCGCCGCCAGGAAGACTGGCGCTTCACCGACCTCGCCCCGCTCACGGCTCTGGCCCCGGTCCTCGCTCCCTCCAGCGCCCAGGTCGGCTGGCCCGAGCCTGCGGCAGATGTGTTCCGCCTCTGGCTTGATGCCCCAGATGATCTCCTGAACGGCCAGAGCCTGCCAGCCGGCCTTTCGATTCTGAGCTCTGATGAGGTGCAGCAGGCTCTGGGTCACACCCTGGCCGCCTGCAACTGTGAGCAGCACTGGCCCGTGGAGTTGAACCAGGCCAGCGCCACCCGGGTGCTGGCGCTGCGGGTGAGTGGTGCGGTGGTCCCAACCCTGGAGCTGGTGAGCCAGGCCGCCGAAGACGGTGTGATGCGCCCCGTCCGGGTGTTGCTGCTGCTGGAGGAGAAGGCCAGCCTGAAGGTGCTGCAGATCCAGCTCGGCTCAGGTTGCAGCCTTTCGAGCCTGGTGATGGAAGCCCATCTGGGCCGCGAATCCACGCTGCGTCATGGCCTGCTGGCCCTGGGAGAGGGTCAGGCCTGTTTCCTGGGCCACCTGGCGGTGGAGCAGGAGCCCCGCAGTCAGCTTGAGTCGGTGTGGGCCAGCCATGGCTGGGCGCTCTCGCGCTTCGAGCCCCGGGTGGTGCAGGTGGATGGCGAAGCCACCACCAGCCTCAAAGCCCTGCAGCTGGCCGACGGCCAACAGCTGGTCGACACCCACAGCCGCGTCGAATTCCGCGGCCCCGAGGGCCAGCTGGATCAGCTTCACAAAGCCATTGCCGATGACCGCGGCCGCAGCGTGTTCAACGGAGCGGTGAGGGTTCCCCGGGCCGCCCAGCGCACCAATGCCTCCCAGCTCAGCCGCAACCTGCTGCTCTCCAACCAGGCCCGGATCGACACCAAGCCGGAGCTGGAGATCGTGGCCGACGACGTGCGCTGCGCCCATGGCGCCACCGTGAGCCGGCTCCAGACCGACGAACTGTTCTATCTGCAGAGTCGGGGTCTCTCGGCGTCGGTGGCTGCCGGACTGCTCAAGCGCGGCTTCTGCGAGGAGGTGCTGCGGGCCTTGCCTGCCGCTGCGGCTGCCTGGAGGCCACTGCAGCGAATGCTGGGGGAGGACTGATCACGATGCCTTCCACCACCTCCGCTCCTGTGACCACGCCCGCCGAGCAGGTGGTCGACGGCCGTCAGATGAAGCCTGGCCATCAGGCTGGACCTGCAGCCGGCCCCGAGGATCTGGCCGCTCTCACCCGCGCTGATTTCCCGCTGCTGGCGGATCAGGCCTGCCTTGGTCAGCCCCTGATCTACCTCGATCACGCTGCCACCAGCCAGAAGCCCCGGGCGGTGCTCGATGCGCTGCAGCGCTACTACCGCCATGACAACGCCAACGTGCATCGCGGCGCCCACCAGCTCAGTGCACGAGCCACTGATGCCTTCGAGGGAGCCCGCGACAAGACCGCCCGCTTCGTAGGCGCCGCCACGCCCCGGGAGATCGTCTTCACCCGCAATGCCACTGAGGCGATCAACCTGGTGGCTCGCAGCTGGGGCGATGCCTTCCTGCGCCCGGGCGATGAGATCGTGCTCACGGTGATGGAGCATCACAGCAACCTGGTGCCCTGGCAGCAGCTGGCTGCGCGCACGGGGGCCCGATTGCGCCACGCCGGCCTCACCGCTGGCGGTGAACTGGATCTGGAGGATCTGCGCAATCAGATCAATGAGCGCACCCGATTGGTGAGCGTGGTGCAGATCAGCAACACCCTCGGCTGCCACAACCCGATCGGCGCGATCGCCGAGCTCACCCATGCAGCCGGAGCTCTGCTGCTGGTGGATGCCTGCCAGAGCCTGCCCCATCTGCCGGTGAATGTTCAGACCCTGGGCGCTGATTTTCTGGTGGGTTCTTCCCACAAGCTCTGCGGCCCCACGGGCATGGGCTTCCTCTGGGCGCGGGAGTCGCTGCTGGAGGCGATGCCGCCTTTCCTCGGCGGTGGCGAAATGATTCAGGACGTGTACCTGGATCACAGCACCTGGGCTGAGCTGCCCCACAAGTTCGAGGCGGGCACACCGGCGATCGGTGAGGCCGTGGGCATGGGTGCCGCCATCGATTATCTCAATGCCATCGGGCTTGATCGCATCCATGCCTGGGAGCAGCGGCTCACCGCCCATCTGTTCGAGCGGCTGCAGAGGATCGAAGGCCTGCGGGTGCTGGGCCCCACCCCCCAGCAGCAACCCCACCGTGGCGCCCTGGCCGCCTTCGTGGTGGAGGGATTGCACGCCAATGACATCTCAGCCTTGCTGGATGCCAGCGGCATCTGCATCCGCAGCGGCCATCACTGCACCCAGCCCCTGCATCGCCACTACGGAATCAGTGGTTCAGCCCGCGCCAGCCTCAGTTTCACCACCACCCTCGCGGAGATCGATCGCTTCGCTGAAGAGCTGGCCAGCAGCGTTGCCTTCCTCAGGGAGCACAGCTGAGGGGCTGGCCCATTGATGCTGGAAATCGTGGCGGCGCTGCTGGTCGATCTCTCCGAGCAGAAGCTCTATGCCTACGACGACCGGCAACGGTTGCTCTATGCCGCCTTGGTCTCGACGGGCATACCTGGTATGTCAACTCCCACGGGACGGTTTCAGATCGGCAGCAAGTACAGCGAAACGACGCTGGTGGGGGCCGATTACCGCATCCCCGCCGTGCCGAACGTGATGTGTCTCAGCGGTGGCGGCCTCGCCCCCGATCGCCTCTGCCTCCACCCTGCCCCCTGGCAGGAGAGGGCCGGTCAGTGCTTCGGTGTGGCCCGCAGCCACGGCTGCATCCGCACCACGAGTGCCACGGCCCGCTGGCTGTTTCCGCGCACGGCTTTGGGCACACCGGTTGAGATCCGGCCCTGAACGGATTCAGCGTTGGGGCGGGCAGCGCTTGCGGACGAATGGCTTGTCCTGGTCTGGCCCCCCGGCATGGGTGACGTCGGTGAGGGTGGACTGGTCGGCGGAGAGGAGGAACCGGCGCAGATCCAGCCAGGTCTGGCCTTCCCCGGCCAGTGCGGTGATCAGGGCCAGCTCCGAGGTCCCGCTGGTGACCACCGCAACGGCGGGGCCGCCACTTTCGTAGAACGTGACTGTGCCTGCCTGCAGCAGCAGGCGTGTTTCCATGTTGATCGGAGAGCCGCAGGGGTGGCGGCTGTCCTGCCATTCCCCCCGGAAGCGTTCGGGGATGACACGCTGCAGCTCGGCGGCGGTCGAGTTGGAGCCGCTGCTGAAGCTGACGCCAGCGGCGACCAGGCCCAGCAAGAGAAGAAGGCTTCGGCGCATCGTCTCTGGCATCTCCCTCAACGTACCGGGGTGAGCATGGCCAGGGCTTCAGCGTGGTGGGCTCCCTGCCAGAGCCACTGCCACCGCCAGCCGCACGCCTCGGCGCTGCGCTGGATGGCCCCACGATCGGCCGGGTCGTCGAACTGGCTGAGGTGGTCGATCACCTGTTGCTGTTGCTCGGGTTCGAGTGGGTTCCAGCCGCTGCGGATCCGCTCCACGTAGCGCGCCACGTAGGCCTCGCGCGCTTCCACCGGCTCGCGGAAAACATCAGCCCAGAGCAGGACTCCGTCCGGCGCCAGATGACGGCGGCAGAGCTCCAGAAACCTCGACTTGTTCACGTCGTTGAGGTGGTGAAGGGCGAAGGCGGAATGGAGCAGATCGACCGGTTCGGGTTCGGGCTCCGCTTCGGCCCAGGCCAGCAGATCCTGCTCACGCCACTGGCAGGCGTAGGAGACGGGGCCAAGCGCCGCCGCCGCCCGCGGCAGCACCGGGGCGGAGAGATCGAGGCCCAGGTAGGAGCCGAGCGGCAGGTGGCGCAGCAGCGGCGCCAGCAGGCCGAGGTCGCCGCAGCCCAGATCCACCATGTGGGGCGGTGACGATCCCTGGGGCCGCTGGGCCAGCCAGCCCTCGATCGCCGCGGTGGTGGCCGCTGAGAGCGCCTGATGCTCCATCAGGTCGTGGTCGACCACCCGGCGGTAGGTGCTCCATTGACGGTCGAAGAAGTCCATGCCTGAGGCTGGGCAGCCGGTGCGGCCTGCCGCCGATCCTGCGGTGAGCGTAGGCGCCCTGGCGTGGGAACTCTTCACGCATGTTGCCCAACCCCTGCTCGTGGTTCCTGAAGCCCGCTCCCCCGGATTGATCCAGCGCTACCGGGAGGACCTGCAGGTGAGTGCCTCAACCCAGAATCAGGCCCTGAGTGCGCTGCTGTTTCTGTTCCGGGAGCTGTTGGAGCGGGATCTGGAACTCGACGGTGTGGTGCGGGCACGGACGCGCAAGCGGCTGCCGGTGGTGCTCAGTGAGGGGGAGGTGAAAGCCGTCCGTCAGCGCCTTGAGGGCGTGCCGGCGTTGGTCGTGGGGTTGCTGTATGGCAGTGGTCTGCGGCTCATGGAGGCGCTGAGGTTGAGGGTCAAGGATTTGGACTTCGATCGTCGCGAACTGGTGGTTCGTGATGGCAAGGGAGGAAAGGATCGGCTCACGATGCTTCCCCAGAGCCAGATGGCTGCGCTGCGGCAGCATCTGCTTGAGGTGCGAAGTCTTCATCAGGGGGATCTGGCGGCCGGATGGGGCCGGGTGCTCATGCCATACGCTCTGGCACGGAAGTATCCCAACGCAGATCGGGAGTGGGCCTGGCAGTGGGTGTTTCCCCAGCAGAAGCGCTGGCTGGATCCCAGAACAGGGGCTCAGGGGAGACACCATCTTGACCCCACCGTGGTGCAGCGGGCCGTGAAGCAGGCGGTGGCTGATGCTGGAGTGAGCAAAGCTGCCAGCTGCCATACGTTTCGCCATTCCTTTGCCACGCACCTTCTGGAACGGGGTCAGGACATCCGTACGATCCAGGAATTGTTGGGTCATCAGGATGTGAGCACCACCATGATCTACACCCATGTGCTCAACCGTGGACCACTGGGCGTGAGCAGCCCCGCAGACTTTGTGTAGCAAACCGAACATGTGGTTCTCTGACCAGAGAACCACATGCGGGTTCTCCATACAGATCAAGAGGACCTAGGCTGCTTCAGGTTTTTCAAGGATTCGCATCCACTTGATGGCCTGGGTTCACAGAAGCAACGGCGTGAGCGGGGTTGGTTCTCAGAACCGTCCAATGACAAGTTGGGCTTACAGTAAGGAAAAACCGTGGCCGCATTAAATGACAAACCTGTTCGGCTGTTAATGCACGACATGATCTCCTCCATGGGACTATCTCCAGGGGAAGCCATCTCTAGGGAACAGGCGGTGCAATGGTTTGCCAAGAATTATCCAAATGTCAAGCAGGCTACTGTAGCCGCACATTTGACAAGGCTTTCAATAAATGCACCTTCAAGAGTTCACTATAGCGCTAGAGCAGATGGATCAGATGATAAATTCTTCAAGATTGACGGCTCTCATTTTCGCCTTTATGAGCCTGGTCGAGATCCAACACCCATATCTGACCTATCTCCAGTTCCAGACGATTCTCCAGCCGAATCCCCAGGGGCCTCAAGCGAGTTTGCCTATGAACATGATCTCAGAGACTACCTTGCGCGAAGTTTGCACATTCTTGAACCCTCCCTCCGGCTTTACTCAGATGAAGGGATAACGGGGGTCGAATTCCCTGTAGGTGGGCGCTTAATAGATATCCTAGCGGTTGACAGCAACGGCGACTATGTTGTCATTGAGTTAAAAGTATCCAAGGGATATGACCGAGTGGTAGGTCAAATACTACGTTATATTGGATGGATAAAGAAGAATCAAGCTGATCCCCAGCAGAGAGTGCGAGGGATTATAGTCGCAAAAGAAATCAGCGATGATCTCAAGCTCGCTTGCTCAGAGCTTCCGGATATTCAGTTGTATGAATACAGCCTATCTGTACAAGTCAACAAAGTTGCATTAGATGCTACCTGAAGCCCAACAACGCGATTCACCTGACCCACCACCGAGAGGTCGCCTTAACTCACAAGGAGCCTCTAGTCCCAACTCTCTGTGGCCAGGTGATCGCGGGCGTTGGACCGACCGGTAAACGCGGGACATGAACCAGTCTGCGGCTAAGCAGCTACAATGGGTTGAGGAGGTGACTTCAATGTCTAGACAGTTTGATGTAGTAGTCGAAAAAGATTCAGAAGGCTTCTTTGTGGCGACCGTCCCTGCTCTTCCCGGTTGCCATACGCAAGCTAAATCTTTGGATCAATTAATGGAGCGAATCAAGGAAGCCATTGAGCTTTGCCTGGAAGTTGCGGGCACTCATCCTGAGTCGCTTGATTTTGTAGGAGTACAACGGGTTACCGTTGAAGTGTGACGAGATATTCTGCGATTTCAGGAAAGACTCTCATCGCAGCCTTGAAGAGAATTGGTTTTGAAGAAATCAGGGTAAGAGGGAGCCACCATTTCCTTAAGCACCTGGATGGAAGAACGACAGTTGTTCCCGTTCATTCGAATGAAACGTTGGGGCCTGGCCTCTTGGCAAGCATCGTTCGTGATGTCAAGCTCTCAAGAACTGAATTGCAAGACCTTCTATGACGAACTCAACGGCTGTCCAACATCAAGATTCAGCGGCCGGAGCCAAAGATGGCTGAAGAATGATTGGGCTTCCCTCCGCTGATCTTGGGCGTTCGAGGGATGTGAGTCATGCCATGAAATCCAAAAAGGAAACTCTGCCTTTCCTTGGCTCTGCTGCCAACATGCCTTTGGCCAGGCAGTAAGGCGGGTCACCCAATGGCTCGATACTCTTTATAATCTGAGACCTTGGGCTCATCCAGAATAGAACATCTAATCTGCGGTACCCATGGCGTTGCAATTCCCGTTCATGGAAGCATCTCCGACTTCTGTCCCCTGTGAAACAGGATAATGAGCCTGAAAGATAGGGTAAAAAGTGGTCTCTATGCCTCTCTGCAGGTATTGCGCCCAATCACTTATTGAAAGAGATGCATCATTCCATGGCTTCATAGAGATCTGTACCACGCCAATGTGATCGGGTTTCCATCTCTTTGGGAGGAGGCAGGGTCTTCTCAGCCATCCACGGACCTCAGCCAGCCAGTGGGAGCTTCACGGAAAAGACACTGCCGGAGCCAACCTTGGAGTCCACCGAGATCTGTCCGTGATGGCGGCGCACGATCGCGGCCACGATTGAGAGACCAAGGCCGGTGCCGCCCTGACGGCGGGAACGACCGGGATCACTGCGAAAGAAGCGATCGAAGATACGTTCTTGATCCGCCGGGGTAATGCCGATACCGCTGTCCTGTACCTGCAACCACCCATAGGTTCCCTCGCGACTGAGTCTCAGCAACACCTCTCCGCCTGGGGGCGTGTATTGGATCGCGTTCAGGAGCAGGTTGGACACGAGCCGATAGAGCTCCGATTCCACTCCCAACACATGGAGATCCACTTCACCACCCAGCAGACGCAGCTGCACTTGTGCTGTCGCCGCCGCCTCGCTGGTCTCCTCCTGCAGATCGTGCGCGATCTCAGCCAAGGAGCAGGGCTGCACTGCCGCTGCGGCCTCGTGACCATCGAGCCGGGCCAACAGCAGCAGGTCAGCGATCAAACGGCTCAGCCGTAGACCCTGCCCGTGGACCGCCGCCAGCATCTGCTCCCTGGCAACGGCGTCAGCCGGAGGCTGCGCCCTGTGGGCTTCCACAACGGCCAGCAGGTTGGCCAGAGGTGCGCGCAGTTCGTGGGCTGCATCGGCGGTGAACTGCTCCTGCTGCCGGTACGCCGCCAGCAGTGGCCGCATCGCCAGACCAGACAGCCACCAGCTGGCCAGGCCCGCCACCAGCAGGGCGAGCACCACAATCGTCTGGGTTGCCCACCAGAGCCGTTCCCGTTCCGCGTCCAGTCCGCGCAGGCTGCGCCCGATCTCCAGATAGCCCCAATCCAGCTCCAGTGCATTCGCGCCTGAATGATTTGGTGTGTGGGAACGGTGCAGGTGGATCGAATACTGGAGAAAGCGATCGCCCCCTGGCCCCTCCTCCACCGACCAGGCGGGGTCGAGGCGTTCAGCCTTGGCTCGGGGCGAACGACTTGGCGATCCCGGGGAATGGGCGATCAGAACGCCACGGGGATCCAGCAGGCGCAGGTAGAACCGCTCCGGGTCCGTGACGCTCACTGCATGGCGCGAGATCAGTGAGGGGGGTGACGGACAGGGATCGCTTACCAGACAAAGGCCGGGAAGCACCGCAGCCAGCTGGGGAGAGGGCCTGGCTTCTTCCGGCAACAACGGCTTGAGACTGTCATGCAAGGTGCCGGCCAGGGTTTCCACCTCGCGCTCGAGGGCGGACCAGTTGGCACGCATCAGCAGGCCAAACATGCCAAGGCCCGCGCCATAGAGAATCACCCCGATCACCCCCAGGTAGACAGCCGCCAGTCGCAGGCGGCTGCGGGGGATGGGTCCAGGCTTGGCCATGGTGAGCCTTCCTATGGCTCCGGATCGGGATCGAAGCGATAGCCCTTGGAGGGCACGGTCTCGATCGGAGATGCCAGCCCGTGGCTGGCGATCTTGCGCCTCAGCAGACGCACCTGGGCCGCGACCACATTGCTGATCGGATCCTCATCCAGCGACCAGAGCTGGGTCCGCAGCCGTGATCCCGAGATGATCTCCTGCGGATGCTCCATGAAGTAGGCCATCAGCTGGAGTTCCTTGGCGGACAACGTGATCCTGCTGGTTTCATCTCCCTGCTGCACGGTGAGACAGCCCTCGGCCGGATCCAGCACAT
Source organism: Synechococcus sp. Cruz-7E5 (assembly GCF_024345995.1). GTDB lineage: Bacteria > Cyanobacteriota > Cyanobacteriia > PCC-6307 > Cyanobiaceae > Regnicoccus_A. The sequence continues at coordinate 61,255 of NZ_JAGQCE010000007.1, read as the reverse complement.
AGGGCCCGCAGCTGAGCTGCAGCTCGCGGTAGTTGGGCTGACGCCGCTGCAGCGCCCGGATCCGCGCCAGCAGTTCCTCCATGGCGAAGGGCTTGCTCAGGTAGTCGTCGGCGCCGGCATCAAGGCCCTGCACCCGGTGGCTGGTGTCGGCCAGGGCCGTGAGCATCAGCACCGGCAGGGTGAGGCCTGCCCCGCGCACCCGACGGCAGAGTTCAGGTCCTGAAAGACCCGGCAGCATCCAATCGACGATCAGCAGGTTGTAGGTGGCCAGCTCGCTGCGGATCAAGCTCCAGGCCCCCAGGCCCTCCGCCACGTGATCAACGACATGCTGCTTAGCCCTGAGCACCGCCTGGATCGCAGCGGCCAGCTCCTCTTCGTCCTCGACCAACAGGATGCGCTGGGGCATAGGCCTGGGCAATGGGACAGAGATCGGGGCTGATCCTAGGCAGCACAAACGGTTTCACCTGTTTTTCATCCCCCTTGCGGCATCCTCGGCGGGTCCTTGTCCTGCCCTCGCGGCAGCAGCAGCATGCGCGCCCTTCTTCTGGCCACCAGCCTCAGCCTCGGAACCATGACCCTCGGCATCCTGGCCCTCGGCAGTATCCAACCAGCAATGGCCCATGTGGGCCATGGCGATGAGTTTCAGCAGCAGGGGAATGTGCGCCAGGTGAAGGCCAGCGCCGAGATCGATTCCATGCTGGGTATCACCACCGCCCCTGCCACGGAAGTCGGCGGTGTGATTTCGATTCCGGTCGCTGCGGTGGTGGATGCCGATGGCAAGCCCCTGGCGTTCGTGAAAAGCGGCACCACCTACGACCCGGTGTTCCTCCAGACCGGCGCCAGCAAGGGCGATCAGATCGAAATCACCGACGGCAGCATCTCGCCGGGAGACAACGTGGTGACCCAGGGGGCCCTCTCGCTCTACGCGGAATCGAAGAAGAGCCAGAGCGCCGTGGCCGCCAGTGGGGAACCCCCCGCTGCTGCTTCTGATGCCCCAGCCAACCCAGCCGCGGCCGCGCCCTCGACCGCCGCAGGCCTCAACCCCCTGGTGATTGGGGCCGGTGCTGCGGTGGTGGTGGTGGGCGGTGTGGTCGTGGCCTCCCGCCTTGGGAAGAAGAACTGACACCCGAAGCCTGCGCTTTCTACCGCCACTCAACCCATTCCCATGTTTGAAAGCCTGCTCAACCAGACGCTGCGCACATCGATCGCCAGACGTTGGCTGGTGGTTGTGGCCGCCATCCTGATCACGCTCTGGGGCCTTTCGATCCTCAGCCGCATGCCCCTGGATGTCTTCCCCCAGTTCGCCCCTCCCCAGGTAGATGTGCAGACCACCGCCGATGGCCTGGCACCGGAAGAGGTGGAGCAGCGCATCACCGTGCCGATCGAATCGGCCGTCAACGGACTGCCGGGAGTGGAAACCGTGCGCTCCTCCTCGAAGGTGGGGCTCTCGATGGTTCAGGTGGTGTTTGATCAGAACGCCGACATCAACCGGGCCCGCCAATCGGTGGCGGAACGCCTGCAACAGATTGAGGCGGAGCTGCCCGCCAATGCCAGCGCCCCGGCCATCTCGCCGCTGGTGTCGCCGCTGGGCACGATCCTGCAGTACGCATTCACATTGAAGGGTGGCGGTCCCACCACGCCGATGGAGCTGCGGCGAATCGTCGCCACCACCTTCAACCACCAGATCCTGGCGGTGCCCGGTGTCTCCCAGGTGACCCTCTACGGCGGTGAGGAGGCCCAGCAGCAGATTCAGATCGATCCCAAGCAACTGCAGGCACGTAATGTTTCGCTGCAGGCCGTGGCTGAGGCGGCTGCAGCAGCAAGCTCCAATGCACCCGGCGGTTTTTTGATCGCGGGCGGGCAGGAGAAGCTGATCCGCGCCAGCGGCCAGGCCAGCAGTCCCGAGGATCTCGCCGATTCCGTGGTGACAGGCAGCAATGGCCAATCGCTCCGGCTCGGTGATGTCGCCGAAGTTCAGCTGGCCAGCGCCCTCAAGCGCGGCGATGGCAGCTTCAACGGCAAGCCGGCCGTGGTGCTGATGATCAACAAGCAGCCCGATATCGACACGCCAAGGGTGACCCGCGAGGTGGAAGAGCGAATCGCCGCCCTCAGCAAGACCCTGCCGAGCGATATTCAGGTGCAGCGCACCTTCCGGCAGGCCAGTTTCATTGATACGGCGATCAAGAACGTCAGTGGTTCTCTGATCGAAGGCATCGCGATCGTCTCGGTGGTGATGGTGCTGTTCCTGATGAACTGGCGCACCGCCGTGATCACCCTCAGCGCCATCCCCCTGTCGCTGCTGATCGGCCTGATGCTGATGCGCGCCTTTGGGCTGGAGATCAACACCATGACCCTCGGTGGCCTGGTGGTGGCGATCGGCTCTGTGGTCGACGATTCGATCGTGGACATGGAGAACTGCTACAGCGGGCTGCGCCGCAACCAGGTGTCCAACCAGCCAAAGAATCCCCTGCAGGTGGTGTACGAAACCTCGGTGGAGGTGCGCCAGCCGGTGATTCTCTCCACCGTCATCATAGCGGTGGTGTTCGCGCCGATCTTCAGCCTCACCGGAGTGGAAGGGCGGATCTTCGCGCCGATGGGCCTGGCCTATCTGCTTTCGATCGCCGCCTCCACCCTGGTGGCACTCACCCTCTCGCCAGCGCTCTGCGGGATTCTGCTGGCGAACACACGGCTCCCCGCCGAGAACACCTGGATCGCCAACTGGGCCGAGAGGGCCTATCGGCCAATGCTGGAGATGGCGCTGATCTCACCCAAGCGGGTGCTGGCCGTGGCCCTGGCCGTGGTGGTGCTGGCCTGCGCCATCCTCCCCAGCCTCGGGCGGGTGTTCCTGCCGGAGTTCCGCGAGAAATCCCTGGTGAACTCGATGGTGCTCTACCCCGGGGTCTCCCTTGAGATGACCAACCGCGCCGGTTTGGCCTTGTCCAATACCCTCAAGGCCAGTCCACTGTTTGAGTGGGTGCAGGTGCGTACCGGCCGGGCCCCGGGAGATGCCGATGGGGCAGGCGTCAACTTGGCCCATGTGGATGTGGAGTTGAGCGATGCGGCGATGCAGGATCGCCCTGCCGCCATCGCCGCACTCCGTGAAGCCTTCCTGAAGCTGCCCGGCGTGGCACCCAACATCGGCGGCTTCATCTCCCACCGCATGGATGAGGTTCTCTCGGGGGTGCGCAGCGCCATCGCGATCAAGATCTACGGGCCCGACCTGGCGGAGCTGCGCAGGATCGGCGAGCAGGTGCGTGATGCGATCGAGCCGATCGAGGGAGTCGTGGATCTGCAGCTCGAACCCCAGTTGCCCATCCAGCAGGTGCAGATCGCTTTCGATCGCAAGGCCGCCACCGCCAACGGACTGACGATGCAGCAACTCGCTGATGCGGTGGAGATCGCCCTCAACGGCAAGACGGTGGGCCAGGTGGTGAGCAACGGCACCGATCGGACCGATGTGGTGGTGATGCTGCCAGAGCAATCCCGTAACAGCCTCGATGCCCTACGGGCTATTCCGATCACTACCCCCGCGGGCACCATGCTGCCGCTTGGATCCCTTGCCCGGATTGACAACGGACTGGGCGCCAATGTGGTGAACCGGGAGGATGTATCCCGCTTGATCGTGGTGTCTGCCAACGTCAGTGGCCGGCCACTGGGCACTGTCGTCGGCGACATTCAAAAGACGATCGACAACAAGATCAAGCTGCCAAGCGGCTACTTGATCCGCTACGGCGGGCAGTTCGAATCAGAGGAGCGTGCCACCGCCAACCTGGTGCTCTACAGCTTGCTGGCCACGGTGGTAATTGCCGTGTTGATGTTCGTGTCCGTCAAATCTCTGCCGGCCACGATTGCCATCCTGATCAATCTGCCCCTGGCCCTTGTCGGTGGCCTGGTGGCCATCCTGCTCACCGGCGGTGTGCTTTCGGTGGCCTCCCTGATTGGGTTCATCACCCTGTTCGGGGTGGCAGTGCGCAACGGCCTGCTGCTGGTGGACAACTACAACCGCAGACACGCCGAAGGCATGGAGCTCAAGGAGGTGATCCGCGCCGGCAGCCTGCAGCGCCTCAACGCGATCCTGATGACGGCTCTCACCTCCGCCCTGGGCATGTTGCCGCTGGCGTTGGCCTTCGGGGCGGGCAACGAGATCCTGCAACCGCTGGCGATTGTGGTGCTCGGTGGCTTGATCACCTCCACCATCCTCACCCTGCTGGTGCTGCCGGCCCTCTACGCCCGCTTCGGCGGCTGGTTGCTGCCTCGCCTCAAGCCAGCCCTGCGCGAGGCTTGAGGCCATGGGGAGCGACCGTCCCACAGTGATCAGCACAAGCCCCCAGCGGCATGGGCTGATCGCTGGCCTGCTGGCCGCACTGTTCTTCGGCCTCAGCGCTCCGTTGATCAGCGTGGTGAGCGGAGCAGGTTCGCCGCTGATGATCGCGGCGCTCCTCTACAGCGGGGCCGCCTTCGCACTGCTGGTGGTGCGTGGGTTCCGTGGTCATCAGCAGCAGGAGTCACCGGTGCAGCGCCGTGACCTGCCACCGCTGCTGGGGCTCACCGTTCTGGGGGGGATGGTTGGTCCGATCTGCCTGGTCCAGGGTCTCACCCTGCTTTCGGCGGGCTCCGCCTCGCTGCTGCTGAACCTGGAAGCAGTGTTCACGCTGCTGATCGCGGTGCTGATCGGACGTGAGCACCTCAGCCGCAGGGGGTTGATCGCTGCCGTGCTGATCCTCTCCGGTGCCGTGCTGCTCACGGAGAGCTCTCTGCACGGAGCCACCCTGCAGGGCACCGTCCTGATCGCCGGCGCCTGCCTGGCCTGGGGGATCGACAACAACCTCAGCCAGCGCCTGAGCCTGCGCGACCCCCTGCAGATCGCCCTGCTCAAGGCGATTGGGGCCTCAGGCCCCATGCTCCTGCTGGCCCTAGCGGCCGGCCAGACGCTGCCAGCCTGGCCAGCTCTGTTGGCGGTGCTGGCCATCGGCAGTGGCGGCTATGGGCTCTCGATCTGGCTGGATCTGCTGGCGCTTCGTCACCTGGGGGCGGCCCGCGAAGCTCTCGTGTTTTCCACGGCACCCTTCGTGGGTCTGCTGTTCTCCCTGCTGGTGCTGCGTGAGGCCTTCACCAGCGGTATGGCGATGGCGTCAGCCGCCATGCTGCTCGGCGTCGCCCTGCTGATCAAGGAAGACCATTCCCACTGGCATCGGCACCAAGCGCTCCACCATGCCCACCGTCACCGCCACGACCCCGCCGGCGGTGACCCCCACCACAGCCACAACCACCCTGGCGATGACAACGGCCCAGCCAACCCACAACGGGCTTACTGGCATGCCCATGAGCATCAGCATCTCCCGATTGAGCACGAGCACGCCCACGTCAGTGATGTGCATCACCGGCATGGTCACAGCCAGGGACTTTGAGTCTCTTCGTGACGGCTGAAACTGCCAGCATCGAGGCTTGGTCAATGTCAGCTGTTGGGCACTATCATGCGGGAGAAGCTAACGCTCTCGGATGGAAGGAATCCAGCCGGTTGAACAATTACTGTAACACCCAATACCAGGAACCCTCGGATTCTGTGTTGGCACTAATCACAAGATGATCATGGTCTTAGGGCTGAAATCAAGCACCAGTGTGAGAATCGAAGCGGATGCGGTCTGAGTACTACTGGCGATGCTCAGGCCTGTAAACGATGCCCGTGGAGAGGCAACACCTGTCGAACAAGCCCCTGGAGTAGAAAGACCACAGTCAAGTCGGTTTCGATAGCGGTTGCGTCTTGCCTGCCACTCAGGGGCAGTGTTCGAAGGATCAGAAGAAAGCCGGTAGCGCCACCGTCTTGACGTCTTGACGTTAAAGCGCTTGGCTCAAGGAATGGATGAAACGAAGCGGGCTACCATCTACTTCGACGCGCATGTGCATCGTGCACTGCGACTGAGAGCCGCTGCATGTAACCGCTCAATTTCGGACATGGTCAATGAGGCAGTTCGCATGACATTGGTCGAAGATGCGGACGATTTGAAGGATGCTGAACAGAGGCAGGCTGAGTCAAGCTCTAGCTTCGAAGAGTTTGTCACAAGCCTAAGAGATTGTGGCCGACTATAGCCTCACGATTAAGCCATCGGCTGCTAAAGAACTTCAGGCAATACCTGATAAAGCGACTCTGGGTCGATTGATTGAGAAAGTCAAATCGCTAGCTGCCCAACCGCGGCCTTCAGGATCTGAAAAGCTCGCGGGCAGGCAGAACCTTTATCGTGTCCGTCAAGGCAACTATCGGGTAATCTACTCTGTCGATGATAAGTCGCGCGTTGTCGACGTTGTTAAGGTCGGCCACAGAGGAGATGTCCATCGATGAATGGACCTTCTAACATCAAGATACAGAAGGCGGGAGCCGAGGAAATCGGCAATGCCTATGTTTCTCGCCCGCTTCTGAACTTGAGCGTTAGGCCTCATACTCAATGCATCTAGGAGGCGCAATGCCGATCCACCACAACATGCTTGGCAAGACGCCCTCCTCTACCGAGCGCATTCTCTTCCCCATCGCAGACAAAGCCTTGGGAACCCAGGCGTCCCTGCTGTACGAGCACGTGCTGAACCCAGGGGTCGAGGTGCCGTTTCACCAGCACCCCTACGAGGAAGTCATCGTTTGCATTTCCGGAGTCGCCGAGTGCTCCCTGAACAGTGGACCCTGGCAGAGGTATGAACAAGGCAGCGTGCTGATCATTCCACCGAACACGCCGCACTCCCTAAGAAACCTTGGTTCCGGCCTGCTGCGGCAACTGGCCTTCATGCCTGCGCCCGTCAATCAAACGACATGGCTGGCTCCCAAGGGCAGCGTTGAGTGATCTGTTCGTGAGATGGGGCCAATGTAGCTCCGACCCAAAGCCAGTGTACTCATCCCATAGCCAAGACGTTGTCCTGTGAACCTTGGTCAACAACTGGGGAAATCACCAGCCTTGGCGTACGGATCCTGTGTGGTCTGCCTGAGAAGATTCAGCTTGGTGTTGGTGCTGAATTGAGTCTGAGGGCCAAGGACGGTGAACTTGTTGCGAAGCCAGCGCTGGCCCCTCGCCTTGGTTTGGATGATCTTTTGGCGGGAGTGACAGACAGCAACCTTCATTCTTTTGTTGACACAGGATCTGCTGTTGGCATGGGGATCTTCTAGTGTCACCTGCTGATGTCCCTGATCGAGAGGTCCTTGCATTGCTGACATTCACACCACTGACTGGTGGTGAGCAGGCTGGACGTCGTTCGGCCTTGGTACTCTCACCAAGATCTTGAAACGGAAGGGTCGGCTTTTCGCGGACAGGTGATGGCCAGCGTTCGCTGTGTGCCTGATCCATCCTCATGAACCTTGGTTGTCGGCAGTGCCATGTCCGTGTTGATGGGTGGTGGCTGAGTGTCTCAGTCAACTTGCTGGGTGACAGCGGATTCCATGGTCCTCAGTTGTTAACGAGAGCGGATAATCAGATCATCACGCTCCCTTCCCATAAATGACGCCGCTCCAGACTCACTTCCCGTCGGATTCCGTGATGTCGATGCGACCGCTCCCGAAAGGATCATTCGCTGTCTCGACTGTCTTCAGTCGATGGCAGCAGGGCGGGCGTCCAAGGCGCGCGCACTTGATCTTCTGGGGCTCGAACCGGGAGCTTCCGCCCTCGAGGTGGCCAGCGGGCTCGGCGACGATGTGGTGCGGATGAAGGCGCGAGGCGTGCGGGCCGTGGGCGTCGACCGCAGCCGGACGCTCATCGCTGAGGCGCAGTCGCGGCACACCGGGAGCGGCTGCGAGTTCAACCTGATTGACACGGGACACCAGCACGACTGGCTCCGGACGTTTCAGAACCCGTGGATCGGCCTCGAGCTGTCGGGCCTCCTGGCCGACGCAGGGCTGGTCGACATTCGCCAGGACGCCGTGTGGCTGCCCACCCACGGGTTCGCCGAGTCGGATCTCCTGTTCGAAATCGATGCCAATTCCAGGCATCTCTCCGCCGAACTCCCTCAGGCCCTATCCTGGCTCGAGGCCTACCGCCGGGCCGGGGCGAGGCCTATGCGGGCGTTCTGATGCCGATCTGCTGGGGCCGCAAGCACTGACCGGATCCCCGTGGAATACAGCAGCTACGGCAGAAAGCCCACCATCGTGGAGAGCAGGTTGGTGACGGCATCACCCTGCAGAGGAGACGATCCTCCGGCCTGCCCCGGTGTTGGGATGTCGTTCGGCATGGCGGGGGGCGCTGGCCGCCACAGGTCTGGCAGGCTGGTGGGACGCGGATGCTTCTCCCATGGCTTCTGGTCTTGGCGTGTCGAAGCTGGTGCCCCTGGCGATCGTGCTGTGCCTGCCGCTCGCTGCCGCTGGCCAGCCTGAGCCCCAGACCCAGGGGCAGCCTCTGACGGCGCTGCTGGAGCATGGCAAGGTACGCCTGCTCTACGTGTATGACGGCATCCGGCATGTGGAGGTGCCCCTGGCCGATGGCCGGGCGGTGATCGGCCTGAGCTGCGAACGCAACAGCTGGACGCTGTTCAAGGTGGAGCGCGCCGGTCAGGAGGTGTACAGCTTCGGTTCCGACCCGGCCTGGGGTTACCTGCCCGCCGGGCCGATCAGCAGCAGCCGCTTCTGCCGCGATCCTGTGCGCACTGCGGAATGAGCCACTGGCATGACTCTTTCATCCAGGACAGATTGTCGCCATGAGCAGTGATCTTTCGCTTCGCGCGCTTGAACGCAAGGACCTGCGCTTTGTTCATCGCCTGAACAATAATCGACAAATCATGTCCTACTGGTTCGAAGAGCCCTATGAATCTTTTGATGAACTTGAAGAGCTCTACAGCAGGCATATTCACGACAACGCTGAGCGTCGATTCATCGCTGAAGACAGCCAGCAGCAGCCTGTCGGACTGGTTGAGCTCATCGAGATCGATTACATCCACCGCCGGGCTGAATTCCAGATCATCATTGACCCTGTTCATCAAGGGAAGGGCTTTGCCAGGGATCTCATCGGCAGAGCGCTGGACTATGCTTTCAGCATCATGAATCTTCATAAGATCTATCTTGTGGTTGCCATCGAGAATCAAAGAGCGATTCATCTCTATGAAAGCTGTGGCTTTGCCGAAGAAGGTTATTTCGTCAAGGAGTTCTTCAGTGGTGGCCGCTACCAGGATGTGAGGAGAATGTATATCCTACAGGAGAGTTATTTTGAGAGGCTTCGGCAACGCAGTCTGATGCAGCCACAGGGAGAATGTCCGCGGCATTCACTCGAACCTATTCCTTGAGCCGTTTCAGGTTTCTGCTCTCCGGCGGCCATGCCACGGGTTGCGTCGCCATCCCATGGGTGCTTCCCCATGGCTGAACTCCTGCCCCGCCCCCCGGCCTAACATCCTGCGAAGGCTCCCCGCCAGCGGCGATCATGCCTACTCAACCCATGTATTCCCCTTATCCCTCGGAGGCGGCCAATACGATATACAACCTGCTGTTCTGCGACGACGCATCAGCCTTTCTGGCACGTTCAGGGGAGGAACCAGCACCGTGGCAGGCAGAACTGGCGCAGGATCCGCCAGATCTCCGGGCGCTTCGCATCCTGGCGGCGGATGAACGCCAGGAGGGGAGGGTCCGGTACCTGGCTTATCAGGCATTGCGCCATCTCGGTGAGTCAGTTCCTCCCCGGCAACTGCTCGGCGTGATCATTGAAGTCCCTCTCGCTGGAGGCCTGGATGCGCTTGCCGCTTATTCCAATGGAGGCGTTCGCTACGTCAATCAGAGCGGCAGGATCGCCGTGGTCGACGCCGTTCCATCGATGACGCACCTGGTTCAGGACCTCTTCGCGATGTCCCAGCCTGTCGTCGACGCCATCGGTCCCTGGAAGGAGGCAAGGCTGGCGCCACCGAAACGCGACAACATCCGCCTTACTTTCCTTGTCTCCGATGGTCTGTATTTTGGCGAAGCTCCGATGACCGTCATGCAGCGAGAGCCGATGGCCGCACCCATCATTCAGCGGGCGACAGAACTCCTGCAGGCCGTTGTCGCCATAGGGGCGAGCTGACGCCTGACTCCGGGCCGGCCTCTCACTCCACCCGGCTCACTCCACCCGGAACGTCACACCCATCACGGCGGTGATGTCCTTCTCGATCGTGCTGGTGTCGTAGGAGCCATAGCTGCTCATCTCGGTGGAGTTGGGCACGGTGATCTGGAACGAGCCGGTGTCGGCCTGGGTTATCACGCCGATGCGGGAGCCGGCCTGACGCGCGATCTCGCGGGCGCGATGCCGGGCATCACGGGTGGCTTTGGCGAGCATGTCCACCCGCTTTTCGGGGAGCTTGGTGTAGGTGTAGGCAGGATCGTTGATGGTGAGCGGCACTCCCTGGCCCACGAGCTCACCGATCTGCCGGGCCACCGCGGCCACCTTCTCCACCTCGGGGCTGCTGATGCGGATCTGCTGGCGGGTGGTGAAGGTGGTGAATTGCAGCTCACCGGTGCGGGAGTCGCGCACGTCTGCCTTTTCGGACTTGATCGGGTTGAGGCTGATGGCATCGGCGGCGATGCCCTGCTGCCGCAGGAAGGCGAGGGTGCGCTGCACCTCCGGCTGCAGCTCCTGATAGGAGGCCTGCAGGGTCGGCGCGCTCCGGGCCACCTCCACGGTCCAGTCCACGAAATCGCTGGTGATGCGCTCGGTGCTGGAACCGGTCACGGTGATGGTGTCGTTGCCGCGGCGGATACCCTTCACGAGCACACTGCTGGCCACCACCAGACCCGTGGCCAGCACCGCCATGGCGAACACCAGCGGTGGCGTGCGGCGCAGGGTGTTGACAAGCGGGGAGAGTCGACCCATGGCCCTGGGGTTGGCTGAGCTTGTTGTGCAGTCTGAAGCCCCGAAGGATCGCGTCTTCGCGTTTCTTGCAGCCGCCTGCGTTCAGCAGGCAGTTCGTTGACGAGCACGTCACTCTTGTGGACAAGGAGCTGGCGCATTTGATGGCGCTCATGGAGTTGACGTGAAGTGTCCTTTCCACTCACTCCAGCCGAGCCTCTTCTCGACGCGGCTGAGTTCAGGCGTCAGATGATGGGAGCATGGGTTTTCTCTCAATCCAACTTCCTTGACATACGCAGCCATGTCAAAAGTCATCCAAGCTGGTTTCGCGTATTGCCTCATCGTTCTGGGCGCCGGGTTCCTGCTCGGCCTGCTCAGGGTCCCCCTCGTTGTCCCGCGCATCGGTGAACGATGGGCGGAACTTGCGGAGATGCCGATCATGGCTGTGGTCATCTACTTGGCAGCCGGGCACATTCTTCGCCGCTTTCCTGCAATCTGCTCACCGATCCGCTCGCTGATCACTGGCGGCCTGGCCCTGGTCCTTGTCATTGCGGCGGAGTTGACCCTCGCCATGATGCTTCAGGAACGGTCCATCGCGCAGTACATCAGCAGCCGAGATCAAGTCTCAGGCTCGGTCTACATGGTCATGCTGTTCGTCTTCGCCGCCATGCCAAGGCTTCGCCTTTCCAGGCATCAGGCCTTCGCCAGCCAGGAGCATGTGGCCTGATCCTTTCTGCCGATGAACCATCGTGAACCTCCCCGGTCCCAGTTGGCCATGGCCGTGGGCATCGCCGCTGTTGTCGCACCAGCGCTGCACTTGACCACGGACGTCTTGGAGTGGTTCCACGGCGGCTTCTCGACAGCCCAGCTCTGGCTCAACTACGTCGCCTTCCTGCCGATGCCCTGGTTGCTTCTCGGTCTCTACGCCGTGTATGAACCGCGGCAAAACCTGCTGGGCCTCATCGGTGCAGGTCTCTATGGAGTTGCTTTCACTTACTTTGCCCACACAACTCTGTATGCCCTCGCTGAGGGAATTCCCACCTACGAGGCCTTGTGGTCTCGTTTGGGCACCCTGTACACGGTCCACGGTGCCGTCATGGTGATCGGAGGCTTCCTGTTCGTCTGGTCGGCACTGCTTGCGGGCTGGCGGCCCCGGTGGCCCCTGCTGCTCTTTGCATCGGGTCTCTCCCTGAATCTGCTTCTGGCGCTCATTCCCTCGCCAGACATCCTTCAGACGATCGGTAGTGCGCTCCGAAACAGTGGGCTTATGGCCATGGGTTATGCAGTCTTGTTCCAGCGGCGGCCAGGCACTGCCTGACCCTTCCATCCAGACGACGTGACCCGGCTGGTCCGGTGCCGTAACCATCGTCTCAGGGCTCCCACCGGACCCCCGGTAACCTGCTTCTTCGCCCGGGCATCGCCCATGGCTGCATTCAGGCCCCTCCCCGCCCTGGCCCTGGCGGGCGGCCTTGTTCTGGCCCTGATCACGGCGCGGCACATCTGGAACTCACCCGCCTGGCGGCTGGAGCGGCTGCAGCAGAAGGTGGCCCCGAAGGGCGGCCGCGTGTTCCAGACCACCCTCAGCGGCGAGGAGCTGGCGTTTCTGCTGCAGGATTGCAAGCTCTACAAGCTTGAGGTCACCCGCCGCAGTCTCCGCCGGGAGCTTGTGCTCAAGCCCGACTTCTATCCCTTTGCTTTCTGCTTCGAGCAGAGCATCGAGCGCAAGGGAGACAGGCTGGAGGTGTTCCTGCTGATGCAGGCCCTGGGTGCCGGCGGCGGCAACCAGGGTGGAGGAACGTACCGCAGCACCGATGGCCGCAAGTGGCAGTGACATGACATCCCTCTTGCTCGACATTGTCGTGATCTTCACGATGTCGGCCGTGGCGGTGGTGGTCTGTCACCGCTTCAGCATTCCCAGCTCGATCGGTCTGCTGCTGGCGGGTGTGCTCGCCGGGCCGGATCTGTTCAAGCTGGTGCAGAACGTGCACGAGATCGAACTACTGGCCGAGATCGGCGTGGTGCTGCTGCTGTTCGTGATCGGGCTGGAGATTTCCCTGGCGGATGTGGCGCGTCTGCGACGTCACTTTCTGATCGGTGGATCCTTGCAGTTCTTTGGAACAGCAGCCCTGGTGGGGGCGATCTGCACCGGGCTAGGGCTCTCCCAGGGACAGGGGATGTATGTGGGCTTCGTGGTGGCGCTCTCCAGCACCGCCATCGTGCTGCGCATGCTGCAGGAGCGCGCCGAACTGGAAACACCGCATGGGCGCACCACCCTGGCGATCCTGATCTATCAGGATGTGGGCGTTGTTCCCGTGATGCTGATGGCCCCCCTGCTCGCGGGGGTGGGAGCGGCATCGGGAGTAGGGGCGATCGCGGCCCTGCTGGGGAGGATTGCCCTGGTGGCCATCGTGGCCTGGCTGGCCTGGCGCTGGATCGTGCCCTGGCTGCTCGAGCGCATCACCCGCACCCGCAGTTCGGAAGCCTTTCTGCTCGGTGTGTTCAGTCTCTGCGTGGGCATCGCGATGATGACTCAGTCGCTGGGATTGTCGCTGGCACTGGGTGCCTTTCTGGCGGGTTTCATTCTCTCGGAGTCGGAGTATTCCCATCAGGCGGTGGCGGTGATGCTGCCCTTCCGTGATGTGTTGATGAGCCTGTTCTTCGTGTCGATCGGCATGCTGCTCGACATCCAGTTCATGCTCGCCCACCCGCTCGATCTGCTGCTCCTCACCCTGGGGGTGGTGCTAATCAAACCCCTGGTGGCCGCCGCCTCGGCCCTGGTGGTTGGCCTGCCCCTGGGCGGCTCGGTGCTCACCGGCCTGGCGCTCGCCCAGGTGGGTGAATTCTCCCTGGTGGCCACCAAGGCGGGCGTGAGCACCGGCTTGCTCGGGCCCGACATCTTTCAGACCGTGCTCGATGTGGCCGTGCTCAGCATGATGCTCACCCCAGCGCTGGTGGCCGGTGGTCCCAGGCTGGCCGCCTGGGTGGCCAGCACCCCTCTGCGGCGGCTCGAGCGCCGTCGCCTGGTGCCAGTCAGCTCAGGCAGGACCGATGGCCTCAGCGGCCACATCCTGATCGTCGGCTTCGGCGTCACCGGCGCCAACCTGGCCCGCACGGCCCGGCGCTGCGACATCCCCTATGCCGTACTGGATGTGAATGCCGCGATCGTGCGCGACGCCCTCAGCGCTGGCGAGCCGATTCACTACGGCGATGCCAGCCAGGAGCCGATCCTGCGTCTGGTGCATGCCGATCAGGCCCGCGCCATCGTGGTGGTGATCGATGATCCAGCCGGTGCCCGGCGCATCGTGGAACTGGCGCGCCGCTTTGCTCCCGATGCCTTCATCCTCGTGCGCAGCCGCTACCTGCGCGAGGTGGAAACCCTGCTGGCCCTGGGAGCCGATGAGGTGATCGCCGATGAACTGGAGGTGTCGATCGAGGTGTTCTCCCGCGTGCTGGCGCGGATGCTCGTGCCCCGCGACGACATCAAGCGTCTGATCGGTGAAGTGCGCGGCGACTGGCGCCAGATGGCCCGCAGCCTCTCGCCGGAGTCCACGGCCGTGAGCGACCTGCGTGTGGCGGTTCCCCACCTCACCACCCATTCCCTGCGTCTGGGCGAGAAGTCACTGCTGGTGGGCCACACCATTGCCAGCTGCGGCCTTCGGGCGGACCACAACGTCACGATCCTGGCGATCACCCGCGCAGGGGACCCCATCACGCATCCCCACGGCCACACCCTCCTGCTGGCGGGCGACATCCTCTTCGTGATCGGTCCCGAGGCGTGGGATCCAGCCAGCGTGCTCTGAAGACGCGACACACGCGATCAACGCATGGAATGGAGCCCGATCGGATTGCCCTCCGTGTCGAGCACCACGGAGATAAAGCCGAATTCGCCGATCGCCATTTTCGGGCGGCAGACCTGGCCGCCGGCCGGCACCACGCGGCTTTCTTCCACGGCGCAGTCCTCGCAGCTGAAGTACACCATCGTTCCGCCCTTGCCGGGCTCGCAGCCGGCCATGCGCATCAGCGCACCGCCGGCGCCCACCTGCTTGTCGTCCATCGGGAAGCACCAGTAGTCCATCTCCGGGTTCGACATGTCCTGGAACTCCACCTTGAACACGGCTCCGTAGAAGGCCTTGGCACGTTCGATGTCGTGCACGTTCAGCTCGAACCAGGTGACGGGATTGATCGGCATCGCTCGTCTGGCCAGGGGCAGGATCAGCCTAAGCGGCGTTTTGAGACCCTTTGGTCCCAGGTGCTGTCCGCCCTCCAGCTGGGCCGGGCTCACCAGGGCGCTGGCGGACTGTTTGTCAGCATGAACCGGCTTCTGGTGGCACGCGGCATCCGATGAACATCGACGGCAAGGCCTGGCGCACGATCTGGCTGGAGCAGGGTGGCCGCTCGGTGGGGGTGATCGATCAGACCCAGCTGCCCCACCGCTTCAGCACGCGCTCGCTCGCCACGCTCGATCAGGCCGCCGAAGCGATTTCCACCATGGTGGTCCGCGGCGCCCCCCTGATCGGTGTCACCGGCGCCTATGGGCTGATGCTGGCCCTGCAGGCTGATCCAGGTGATGCCTCGCTCGCTGCCGCCTTTGAGCAGCTCAACGCCACCCGCCCCACCGCCATCAACCTGCGCTGGGCGCTGGAGCGGGTGCGCGATCGGGTGGCGCCGCTGCCCCCGGCCGAGCGGGCCGCAGCCGCTGCGCTGGAGGCAGCCGCCATCGCCGACGCCGACGTGGCCATGTGCGAGGCGATCGGGGATCACGGTCTGGCGCTCTTCCAGCAGCTGGCGGCGGTGCGGCCTCCCGAGCGGCAGCAGGAGCCTTTCAGAGTGCTCACCCACTGCAACGCCGGCTGGTTGGCCACCGTCGACTGGGGCACCGCCCTGGCACCGATCTACAAGGCCCACAGGGCCGGCCTGGCCATCCATGTGTGGGTGGATGAAACGCGCCCCCGCAACCAGGGAGCCAACCTCACGGCCTTCGAACTCGGCCGCGAGGGGGTTCCCCACACCGTGATCGTTGACAACGCCGGCGGCCACCTGATGCAGCACGGACTCGTGGATGCGGTGATCGTGGGCACCGACCGCACCACCCGCACGGGGGATGTCTGCAACAAGATCGGCACCTACCTCAAGGCCCTCGCTGCCTTCGATAACGGCGTGCCCTTCTACGTGGCCCTGCCCGCCTCCACCATCGACTGGACCCTCGCCGATGGCGTGGCCGAGATCCCGATCGAGGCCCGCTCCTCCGAGGAGGTGACCCACATCCAGGGGCTGTCCTCAGTTGGATCGTCCGCAGGTGAGCTCGTCACGGTCCAGCTCCCGCCTCAGGGCAGCGAGGGCTTCAACCCCGCCTTCGATGTCACCCCGGCGCGGCTGGTCTCGGCCCTGATCACCGAGCGTGGCGTGGCACCAGCCAGCGAAGCCGGCCTGCTGGGCCTCTACGGGCAGGCTCCGGAGTGCTCAGAGCCATCGCTTGCGGCGGAAGTAGATCACTAGGCTCACGCCAATCAGGGACATCAAGGCCAGAGCGCCCTGGTAGCCCAGGCGCCAGCGCAGTTCCGGCATGTGCTCGAAATTCATGCCATAAACCCCGGCGATGAAAGTGAGCGGGATGAAGATCGAGGAAATGATCGTGAGGGTCTTCATCACCTCATTCATGCGGTTGCTCAGGCTTGAGAGATAGGTGTCGTGCATGCCGCCGAGGATGTCGCGGTAGGTCTCCACCATGTCGATCACCTGGATGGTGTGGTCGTAGAGATCGCGCCAGTACACCTTGGTGCTGGCAGTGAGCACAGGCGACTCACCCTTTTCGATCGCGCTGATCACTTCGCGGCAGGGCCAGGCCGCCTTGCGCAGGGTCAGCACGTCGCGCTTGAGGTAGTGAATGTCCTGGATGTCGTCCGGGCTTGGATCTTCGAGGATCTTGTCGTCGATTTCCTCGATGCGATCACCGATCTGCTCGATCGCCTGGAAGTAGTGGTCCACCACCGCGTCCATCAGCGCGTAGGCGAGGTAGTCGGCCTTCATGTGCCGGATGCGCCCCATCCCTGTTCGCAGCCGCTGACGCAGGGAATTGAAGACATCCCCCTCATCCTCCAGGAAGGAGAGCACCACGTTATCGCCCAGGATCAGGCTCACATGTTCGATGCTGATTGCCGAGTTGCTGCGATCGAACTCCATCATCTTCATCACAATCAGGAGGTAGTGCCCGAACTCCTCCACCTTGGGGCGCTGGGTCGTGTTCACAAGGTCTTCCAGCGTCATCGGGTGCAGGCCGAAGTGTTGGCCGAGACTTTCGATCAAGGCCACATCGTGGATGCCGTTGACGTTGATCCAGGTCACGCTGTTGTCAGCGAGGGCCAGCTGGAAGCACTGGTCCACCTCCACGTCCTGGGCTTCACTCACCTGCTCGACGTTGTAATCGATGATGTCGACCCGCGAGCGCGCGCACTTGCGCTCGCCCACGAACACCATGGTTCCCGGCGACAGCCCGGCCTTGGTGCTGCTGCCAACCGTGCGTGCCTCGCGGCGCCGCCTGGACCTGCTGGATCGCCCCATCGCCGCGGTTGCTGCTGCAGGCCTCAATCAATCTGATGCTGGCATGGTTGAGCCGCTGCGCCCTTCCCTAGCCTCCTGGCCATTCGCCGCCACTCCGCCTGATGCCGAGTCAGAACCGCTGGTCGCAGGCTGAGGCCGAGGCCGCCGTGGCCCGCTACAGCGCCGAGGGCGTCAGCGCAGACCTGGCCCTGCGCACCTACAGCGCCCGCCTGCTTGGCGCCGACCCAGATCTGGTGCTGCATGGTGGTGGCAACACCTCGGTGAAAACCACGGTCACCGGACTGCTGGGGGAGACCATCCCGGTGCTGTGTGTCAAGGGCAGCGGCTGGGACCTGGCCACCATCGAGCCCCCGGGCCACCCGGCCGTGCGCCTGGAGCCCCTGCAGGGCCTGCGGGTTCTCGAGCGCCTCAGCGACGAGGACATGGTGGCCGCCCAGCGCCGCAACCTGATCGATCCCGCCGCCCCCAACCCTTCGGTGGAGGCCCTCCTCCACGCGTTCCTGCCCCACAAGTTCGTCGATCACACCCACTCGATCGCCCTGCTGGCCCTGGCCGATCAGCCTGATGCCGCAGCCCTCTGCCGAGAGGTCTACGGCGATCGCGTTGCCCTCGTTCCCTATGTGATGCCCGGCTTCGCCCTGGCCCTGGCGGCGGCTGAGGCTTACGAGGCGGCCGAGCAGCGGGCCAGGGCCGCCGGGGTGGAGCTGGAGGGCATGGTGCTGCTGCAGCATGGGCTCTTCTCCTTCGGCGCCACGGCGGAGCAGAGCTACGGGCGGATGCTGGCCCTGGTGGGGGAGGCCGAGGCGCGCCTGGCCCGGGTGAGCGCCCAGGCCCAGCCGATAGCCATGCCGAAGCCCCCCATTCCCGCGGCGGCTGTGCTGCCGGTGCTGCGCGGCTTGCTCAGCCGGGCCGCCGAGGCCAATGCTGCTCCCCTTCGCTGGTTGCTTGATCTCCGCGCTTCAGAACCCGCCCTGGCGGTGGTCAACGATCAGCGCCTGCATGGGTGGGCCAGCCGCGGCGTGGCCACCCCCGACCATGTGATCCGCACCAAGGCCCAGCCCCTGGTGCTGCCGGCCGCCTGCGACGATCTGGCCGGCTGGACGGCGGCCGCGGCCTCGGCGCTCGACGCATTCATCGCTGACTACAAGTCGTATGTGGCCCGCCAGAACCAGCGGGTCGGCGGCGGCCGCACGCCGCTGGATCCGCTGCCGCGGGTGCTGGCGCTGCCGGGTCTGGGCCTGGTGGGCCTGGGCCGCTCCGCCCAGGAGGCCGCCGTCACCGCCGACATCGCCGAAGCCTGGGCCCGCACCCTGCTGGCGGCGGAGGCGCTCGGCCGCTTCCAGCCCGTCGGCGAGGACGACACCTTCGACATGGAGTACTGGAGCCTGGAGCAGGCCAAGCTCGGCAAGGCCAGGGAGCTTCCTCTGGCCCGCCGGGTGGTGCTGGTGACCGGGGGCGCCGGCGCCATCGGCGGGGCCACCGCCCGCGCCTTCGCCCAGCGCGGCGCCGATGTGGCGGTGCTGGATCGCCAGGGGGAGCAGGCGCAGGCGGTGGCCGCCGCCTGCGGGCGCCGCGCCCTTGGTCTGGCCTGTGATCTCACCGATCCCCAGGCGGTGCGTCAGGCACTGGCGGCGGTCGCGGCCCACTTCGGTGGCCTCGACATCGTGGTCAGCAATGCCGGTGCCGCCTGGAGTGGTGCCATCGCCGAGCTCAGCGACGCCGACCTGCGCGCCAGCTTCGAGCTCAACCTCTTCGCCCACCAGAGCGTCGCCCAGGCGGCGATGGCCATCTTCCGGGCCCAGGGTATGGGTGGTCAGCTGCTCTTCAATGTCAGCAAGCAGGCGCTCAACCCCGGTCCCGGCTTCGGCGCCTACGGCATCGCCAAGGCGGCCCTGCTGGCCCTGATGCGCCAGTACGCCCTTGAGGGTGGCAGCGAAGGGGTGCGTGCCAATGCCATCAATGCCGATCGCATCCGCTCCGGCCTGCTGGATGAGGTCATGATCCAGCAGCGATCCGCTGCCCGGGGCGTCAGCGAGGAGGCCTACATGGCCGGAAACCTGCTGGGCGAAGAGGTGCGGGCCAGCGATGTGGCCGAGGCCTTCGTGGCCCTGGCCCTGCTGGAGCGGACCACAGGCGCGGTGCTCACCGTCGATGGGGGCAACGTGGCGGCGATGGTGCGCTGAGATGATGCGGTCAAAGCCTCAGCTGACGCTTCGGGAGCTGGCAATCAGGCCCAGGCCCAGGCCAACCCAGATCAGCACCAGGACAAGGCAGAGTCCGGTCCAGGCCGGCAGCCCCCAGCTGCTCACCGCCAGCGGCGCCACCACGGTGATCAACCCGCCGGCCACGAACGGTTGCAGCAGGAGTTGCTTGATCGAAAACGGTTGCAAGGCCTCGCTCTGATCGAGTGGATCAGCCATGCGCAGCAGCAGCAAGCCGCTGGCCGCCACGCCGGTGGCCTGGCCGAATTCGAGGATCCCCCGCTCGAACCAGGCCGAGGGCAGGATCCGCGGACCCAGCAGCAGCACGACCCCCAGATTCCAGGCCAGGCCTGCCACGGCCAGGGCCGTCAGCGACTTCCAGTCGTGGGCCAGCAGGGACAGATCCAGGCAGGCAGTGGCCGCCGCGATCAGCAGATCAGCCGACACCGTTGCCAGGCGGTTCTGCACCTGGGTCGAGACCCAGTGGTCCTTGCCGAATTGCTCCAGCAGCCAGCGCACCAGCAGCGATCCCACCAGGGCCAGGGGGAACACCGGAAACACATCGACCACCAGCGCCAGTCCACCGCCCACGTGGTCGGCCACCAGGCGCAAGCCGGCCAGAGCCACCACGCCGATCGCCACGGCGATCCCCGTCAGGGCCAGGTTCAGGGCCAGGGCCGGAAATCTAAGCTCCGGCGGTGGTGGCAGCGGCAACATGGCCTGGGCTGGAGCGGCCTCCCCCTGATCGGAGCTTGCACCGGGTTCTGCTTCGGGGGGGGGCGTCACTCCTGAGGCGATCGTTGAGCCCCCCATCAACCAGCCCCGGCTGCGGGCCAGCAGCACCACCAGCCCCCCCACCACCGTGGAGATGAGCAATCCCACTGTGGCCATGGCCAGACCCAGGGCCTCGCCGCCTTCGAAACCCAGGCTGGCGTAACTGGCGCCCATCGCGGCAGCCGAGCCGTGCCCCCCCTCGTAGGCCACTTCGATCAGGCAGGCCATGAGGGGATGGACTCCCAGCCATGGCTGCAGCACCAGCAGCACCACCAGTCCTCCCACCATGTACTGGCCGAAGGCAAGAGTGAGGGCCAGCAGCACCTGGGCTGACAGCGGCCGCCAGAGCCCCGCCAGCCTGGGTAGGGGTTTGGCCAGCAACAGCGTGGCGAACACCAGGGTGAGCAGCACCATCGGCAGCTGCTCCCAGATTCCGATCACTGGTTGGCTGAGCAGGGGCACCAGCCCAGCCGGTGCCACCAGCAGGCCCAGCACTCCGGCCAGGAGCGCTTCGGGGATGCCCCAGTGGCGCAGCCCCAGCACGTGGCCCAGGCTGCGGCCCACCACCAGCACCAGGCCCAGCGCCACCAGCGCCACGGCGGGAGTCTCGACAGCCTCCACCAGGATCCTGATGCTTGCGGGTAGATAGGGCATCAGAGGGCGAGGTGTTTCCGGAAGAAGGCTTCCGTGGACTCCAACACCTCAATCTGCACGGCGCCGCTGCGGAATCCATGCCCTTCAGCGGCAAATCGATGCAGCTCCACCGGAATCCTGTTGGCGGCGAGCGCCGCGACGATCCGCTCGGTCTGCTCCGGGGGCACAACCTGGTCCTGGAGTCCCTGAAAGAAGATCACCGGGCAGCGGATCCGATCGGCATGGCGCAGGGGCGAGCGAGCCTCATAGGTGGACCGCTCCGCCGGCCACGGTCCCACCAGACCATCCAGGTAGCGGGCCTCGAAGCGGTGGCTGCTGCTGGCCAGGCCGGCGAGGTCGGCCACTGCGTAGCGGCAGGCACCCACACGGAACCCATCGCTGAAGCAGAGGGCGGCCAGCACTGTGAATCCGCCGGCGCTCCCCCCCTCGATCGCGATCCGCTCTGAGCTGGCACGGCCCGCCGCCACCAGGGCGCGGGCCGCCGCCGCGCAGTCGGCCACATCCACCACGCCCCAGAGCCCATCGAGCCGTTCGCGATAGGCCCGCCCGAAACCCGTGGAGCCGCCGTAGTTCACATCCACCACGCCCCAGCCCCGGCTGGTCCAGTACTGGATCGCGGGGTTGAGGCCGGTGTGGGCCATGCCCGTGGGTCCGCTGTGACCCTTCACCAGCAGTGGCGCGTCGGCGTGGTCCCCCCCCTGGGGCGGGTGATACCAGGCATGGGTGGGGCGGCCGCCGTAGCCCTCGAACCAGAGCGCCTCCGCCGGGCTGCCGCTAACCGCTGCCTGGCCCCGCGCGGCGGGCACAGCCGTCAGCTCGGCGGCCGGCTGGTGCCGCCAGCGGTTGCTTTTCAGATCAAGGCTGAGCAGGCCAGCCTCGGTGCTGCCGTTGGCGGCCACCGCCACCAGCTGGCCGTTATCGGCCCAGAGCGCCTCGAGATCATCGAAGGGACAGGGGATCGGCTCCCAGCGCGCCAGGGGCCCATCCTTCGAGCCACCTGGGCCTGGGTCGTTGAGCAGCACGCGGCCCAGCTGCCAGCGGCCCTGCACGCAGGCGGCAGCCACCAGCTGCTGGCCATCACAGACGGTGGTGCGCATCCCGTACACCCACTGCGGCATGGCGAACTCCGCCTCCATCGGCAACAGCCGCTGCCATGGACCCGAGCCAGCGGCCTCCAGCCGCTCGAGGTTCCACCAGCCATGCCGGTCGTTTGCCACCACCAGATCCCCGTTCGGCAGCCACAGGGGCTGGAAGACCGAACAGGCCTCCGGCTGCCCAGATGCGCCTGAGCCGGCGACCAGGCGAGCAGGGCCCAGTCCTCCCCCGGGCTCCACGTCCGCCAGCCACAACTGGCTGCGGTCCCAGGGCATGTGCGGCTGCTGCCACTCCACCCAGGCCAGCTGGGCGCCATCGGGGCTGAGCGCGGCATAGCCGCAGAAGTCGAGGGCCTGGCGCAGCAGCTGCGGTTCACCCCCCTCCAGCGGCACGGCCACCAGCTGATCGAGCCCACCGGCCTCCATCACTCCGATCCAGCGCCTCCGCCGTCCATCGATCAGCCCATCGGCGAAGGCCCGCTGCCCCGGCTCGGTGAGCCGCCTGGGCTCCCTTCCCGGCTGGCCGCTCTCCAGCCGCCAGAGGCAGCGATCGTGATCGTTTACCACCACCACCAGCTCTCCAGTGCCAGCTCCGGCGGTCCCTCGGTCCACGGCCACCACCCCGCCGCCGTACTCATGGACGCGGCTGCGCAGGTTCCACTCGCCGGGGGTGAGCTCGATGGCCGCCGCTTCCGGCGAGGGCCTCAGCATCAAGGTGGTTCGCCCCTGCTCGGCGGGGCGTTGCTCCAGCCAGAACAGCCGGTCTCGGTGCAGCTGGGGCTCCTTGATCCGGGGTGTGCGACCCACCACAGCCATTGCCGGCAGGGGGCGACCCGGGTTGGCGTCTGAACCCTGGCTTGAACCGTGCCCCACCAGCGGCTCCTACAATCACCCCATAGTTTCAGGTGACGCTTTGGCCAGCAGCTTCGCCAAGATGGCCCGTCAGGCGGAGCAGACCAGCCGCACGGTCCAGGTTCCCAAGCAGGTGCTGGATGCACCACCGCTGACGATCCACAAGCTCGGTGATCAGGTGTTGCGCCAGCCCGCAAAGCGCATCAGCAAGGTGGATGAAGCGGTGCGTGAACTGGCCCGCGACATGCTGCGCAGCATGTACAGCGCCCACGGCATCGGCCTGGCCGCTCCCCAGGTGGGCGTTCACAAGCAACTTCTGGTGATCGACCTCGATCCGGAGAATGCGGCCACGCCGCCGATGGTGCTGGTGAACCCGGAAATCAACTCCACCAGCGCTGCGCTCAATACCTACGAGGAGGGCTGTCTGAGCATCCCCGGCGTGTACCTCTCTGTGGTGCGCCCGAGCGAGGCGGAGGTGAGTTATCGCGATGAGCAGGGCCGTCCTCGTCGCATCAAGGCCGATGGCCTGCTTGCCCGCTGCATCCTGCACGAGATGGACCACCTCAAAGGTGTGCTTTTCGTCGATCTGGTCAGCGATGAGCTCAGCCTCAACGAGGAGCTCAAGGATCACGGGTTCCGCCGTGATGATGTCCACTCCCAGCGCTGATCCCCCATGCCGATGCAACCCCTCGCCGGGGTCTTTCTCGGACTGGCCTGCCTGCTTGGCATCGCCGCCACCGGTTCCGTCTTCGAGCTCTCCTACGGCGACCCCGACCTGGGTGTCCTCACCACCAGGCTGATCCTGGCGGCCTGTCTGCCGGGCACGGTGATCAGCCTGCTGGTCGCAATTCGTCTCAACAAGGCCAGCTGACCCCCCCTGGCGTCGCTGGATCTCACTTCTACGATCGGGCTCACCTTGTCTCGTCCACCGATGCGCGTCGCGCCATTGCCGCTCCTCCTGCGATCGCTCAGCTCGCTGGTGCCGTCCCTGCCGGTGTTGCTGGGCCTCGCGGCTGTTGGACCCGTTGCGGCCCAGGGGGCTCTCTTCAGTGCCCGTGATCTGGATCAGTCGAAGTTCGTGCTGGTGGCGGCACCGATCGGTGATGGTGTGCGCGCCCAGCTGAACATCTACGAGCAGGTGAGCGATCGCCGCCCCTGTTTTTCCACCAGCGGCTCGTCCCCGGCCCGGGTGGAGCCCCTGCTGGGCAGCTTTGATTTCACCGGAATCTGCTCCCGCTACATGGATGCCAACGGCTACTCCCTGCGGGTGGGCGGCAGCGATCTGGCCACCGTGTACAGGCTGAGCGTGGTGCGGCAGGGCAGCGACAACATCCTGCTGGCGGCACCGGGCCGCAACCAGGCGGGTCCCGAGGTGGTGGTGGCCCGCACCCAGGGTCACAGCGATGGGTTTCTGCAGTTCGTTCCCGAACCGGGCTGGAAGCTCATGCGCCGCCACTACGGCAACCGCGCCCTCGGCCACGTCTACATCTACCGGGACACCTGGCCCGGCCAGGAGACCTCCTTACCCGAGGCTCAGGCCCCAGCCTTCACCACTCCCTCCAGTCAGGCTCCCGCAACCATTCCGCCTGTCGTTGGTGCTTCAGCAACCAATCCTCCTGCTCCCGTCGCGCCTGGGGCCCCTGTTACCCCGGTTGCCCCTTCACCGATGCCCATCCCCAGCATCAAGGCCCAGCCGTGATTGGGACCCGCTGAGCCGATTGCTACATTGACGTTCAACTTGCCCCACTGCGTGGTTCATGACCCAGGTCACCGTCGGCGAAAACGAAGGCATCGAATCGGCCCTGCGCCGCTTCAAGCGGCAGGTGTCCAAAGCCGGCATCTTCGCCGATCTAAAGCGCCTGCGTCACCATGAGACACCCACCGAGAAGTACAAGCGCAAGGCCCAGCAGCGCCGTCGTCGTCGCTGATCACCTTCCAACTGTGCTCGGCAAGAGCTGATCAGCCCCGGAAGCTGATCAGCTCCGAACCTTCCTCTGACCGTGTGCTCTCATTTGCACTCGGCTTCAGCCCCTCCAGCCGTTTTCAACGACGAGTCGTTGCCGATCTGGTCGAACGATCGGTACGACAGCGCTTCCCCTAGGTGCTGAGCGCTCACTGCCTGGGTGTCCTCCAGATCCGCCAAGGTGAGGGCCACCCGCAGCAGGCGTTCTCCAGCCCGTGCACTCAGACCCCGACGGGTGATCGCCTGTTGCCAGAGCTGCAGGGACCCTTCACTGAGCTGCACCACGCTCCTGAGGCACCTGCCAGTCAATTGGCCATTGGCCCTGCCGTCAGGATTGCGACGGAGCATCCTTTGTCGTGCTTTCAGTACCCGCGCTGCCACCTCGGCCGAGTTCTCGGGCCGCTTCCCCCTCCCGGCCGCCCGCTCTGCTCCCAAGCCGTAGCTGCTTGCCAGGGCGCCGGGCTCCAGCCTGCCCATCACCACCTGCAGATCGAGGCGATCGAGCAGAGGGCCTGAGAGCCGTGACCAGTAGCGCCGCTGCTGAGCCTCGCCGCAGACACAGGTCCGCTCAGGATCGCCGAACCAGCCGCAGGGACAGGGGTTGGTGGCTGCCACCAGGGTTGCGCGGCAGGGGAAGCGGCTCTGCTGCCTTGAGCGGCTGATCCACACCTCTCCCTCCTCCAGGGGTTGGCGCAGCTGCTCAAGCACCTCGCGGCGAAACTCCGCCAGTTCATCGAGGAAGAGCACGCCGTGGTGGGCCAGCGACAGCTCCCCCGGTCTTGGCGTGGCGCCGCCGCCCACCAGGGCAGTGGCCGTGCAGCTGTGGTGGGGCGCGCGGAAGGGCCTTGAGCCCATCAGGGCGCCACCCTCAGGCAGCAGCCCTGCCACCGAATAGAGCTGGGTGAGCTCCAGAGCCTCCTGGCGTGGCAGGGGCGGCAGCAGACCCGCCAGGCGTCGAGCCAGCATCGTTTTGCCGCTGCCCGGTGGACCCACCAGCAACAGGTGGTGGCCACCGGCCGCGGCGATCTCCAGGGCCCGCCGGCCGTGGGCCTGACCGATCACCTCGGCGAGGTCGGGTAGGCCTGCCCCCGGCTGGGCCAGGGCGGGCACCGGGACCGGAATGCCCCGTGGATCCGCCAGCCAGCCCATCAGCTGCGCCAGATCATTCGCCGGCCACACCGCCAGCTCCGTCACCAGCGCCGCCTCGCCGCCATTGGCCTGGGGCACGACCAGGGCCCGAGCTCCGCCACGCCTGGCGGCCAGGGCCAGGGCCATCACCCCTCGCACGGGCCGCAGGCTGCCGTCGAGGCCCAGCTCTCCGGCGCTCCAGATCCCCTTCATTCGCTCGGGCGGAAGCTGGCCCGAAGCCAGCAGCAGCCCCAGGGCGATCGGCAGATCGAAAGCCGGCCCCTCCTTGCGCAGATCCGCCGGGGCCAGGCTCACGATCACCCGGGTGAGGGGCACGCGAAAGCCGCTGTTGCGCAGGGCGGCTCGCACCCGCTCGCGGGCGTCGCGCACAGTCGCTTCCGCCAGACCAACGATCTGGAGCCCGGGGAGACCTGGGGCGATGTCCACCTCCACCGCAACCTCTCGGCCTTCCAGTCCCTGGAGGGCGGCGCTGCTGCAGCGTGCCAACATCGGCATTGGGGCATCGGATACCCAGTGAGTGCCCTGCCTGTCTCATCCCCATTCGTTGCCGGGTTCCGGCGGAGTCGCCATGGCCGAGAGCGAGACGATCTTTGCGCGCATCCTGCGCGGTGAAATCCCCTGTGATCAGGTTCATGCCGATGAGCTGTGCCTGGCCTTCCGCGACATCCAGCCCCAGGCACCGGTGCATGTGCTCGTGATTCCGCGCGAGCCCCTGGTGAACCTCGCCGACGCCGAGCCTCGCCATCAGGCTCTGCTGGGCCATCTGTTGCTGGTGGCGGCTCAGGTGGCGAAGCAGGAGGGTCTTGTCGGCTGGCGCATGGTCATCAACAACGGAGCTGAGGCCGGACAGACGGTCTTTCACCTGCATGTGCACGTGATCGGTGGCCGGCCCCTGCTCTGGCCCCCCGGCTGACGCCCGCCAGCGGCGACAATGAGCGGACTCGTAAATATTCATGCGACCCCTCAAGGCCCTTCGCGAGCAGTTGGCCAAGCTGCAGCGCCTGGCCCAGCCCTACTTCCTGCCTCTTGACGAAGGCGGCGGTGGCAGCGGCCAGTTCCTGCTTCTGGTGGTGGCCCTGCTGGCGGTGGTGGTGGGTTTCACCCTGCTGCTGCTCACCGGTGTGGTCGCCGCGGCCGGCGCCTGGATACCCGAACTGCGCAACCGCTTCCTGCCTGGGGTGCCCGAGCAGGTGGCCGCGGTCTGGAGCGGGCCGATCGGCATCGCGGTGATGGTTCTGTTTGCCGCTGGGATTGCCGCCTTCATCAGCCTGCGGGCCAAGCTGCGCCAGGGGCGCTGGCTGCCCTGGTTGCTGCTCGGTGTGATCGCCTTGCTGATCCTGGTGATCAACGGCATCAACGTGGGCATCAGCTTCATCGCCAGGAACATCGAAAACGCCTTGGTGGGCTACAAGGAGGAGGAGTTCTGGAAGATCGTCGCGATCTACGCCTTCTGCCTGGTGCTGGCCCTGCCGATACGCGCCATCCAGAGCTATCTGATTCCCAAGCTGGGTTTGCTGTGGCGGGAGTGGCTCAGCGGCCGCATGCTGGGCCGCTACCTCACCAACCGGGCCTACTACGTTCTCAACCCCAACGATGAAAGCGTTGAGGAGATCGATAATCCAGACCAGCGGATCTCCCAGGACGCGGCCAGCTTCACCGCCACCAGCCTGAGCGTGACGGTGGAGATCATTTCCGCCTTGCTCACCTTCTTCAGCTTCATCATCGTTCTCTGGAGCATCAACCAGACTCTGGCACTGTGGCTGCTGGGCTATTCGGTGGGTGGCACGGCCCTGATCGTATTCGCCAGCCGCAAGCTGGTGAACCTGAACTATCAGCAGCTGAAACTGGAGGCGGATTTCCGCTACGGTCTGGTTCACATCCGTGACAATGCCGAATCGATCGCCTTCTACCAGGGCGAGCGCCAGGAGCAGAAGGAGGGCGAACGCCGCCTTGACGGGGTTATTGTCAACTACAACAGGCTGATCATCTGGGAGGCGCTGATCAGCGTCATCCAGCGCTCCTACGACTACTTCTCCCGCTTTCTTCCCTGGTTGGTGATTGCGCCCATCTACTTCGCCAAGGAGGTCGACTTCGGTGTCTTCGGCCAGGCCAGCATCGCCTTCTCACAGGTGCTGTTCTCGGTCAGCTACATCGTCAACAACATCGATCGGCTGGCCGCCTTCTCCGCCTCCATCAGCCGCCTCGAAGGCTTCCAGGGCAAGGTGGAGGCGATCAGTGCCGAGATGGCCGAGTTCGTGGCCGCCGAGCAGGCCTCCGCTGGTGGTGCCATTGGCGCCGGGGCCGGTGCAGTGCGGCCCGAGTCGATCCTTGTGAGCCATGTGGATCTGGTGCCGCCCCGCACCAACCGTCTGCTGGTGAGAGATCTCAGCTTGGAGGTGACTGCCAACCAGCGGCTGCTGGTGGTAGGGCCTTCGGGCTGCGGCAAGACCTCCTTCCTCCGGTTGGTGAGTGGGCTCTGGCCTCCGGCCGCGGGCCATGTGCAGCGCCCTCCGGTGGGCGAGCTGATGTTCATTCCCCAGAAGCCCTACATGCTGCTGGGCAGCCTCAGGGAGCAGCTCTGCTACCCCCAGCCCGCCGATCGCTTCAGCGACGAACAGCTGCGCCATGTGCTTGAGGAGGTGCGCCTGCCCGAACTGGTGGGGCGCTACCCCGATCTGGATATCAAGCAGGACTGGCCCCGTTTGCTTTCTCTCGGCGAGCAGCAGCGCCTCGCCTTTGCCCGGCTGCTGCTCAACTCCCCCCGCTTCGTGGTCCTCGACGAAGCCACCAGCGCCCTTGACGTGGCCACCGAGAAGGCCCTCTACGAGCTGCTTGTGGAGCGGGAGATCGCTTTCGTAAGTGTGGGTCACAGGCCCACTCTGGTGGCCTTTCACGACACCGTTCTCGAGCTCGACGGCCAGGGCGGCTGGCGGCTGCTGCCAACCGACGGCTATGACTTTGGCCGCAACCGTGAGACCTGAATGTCTTCCCCAGTCCCTGCCAGTGAACCTGAGGCCATCCCCACCACCAGTGCCACCACGCCTGACGTCCCGGCGTTCGGCTGGAGTGGATACGCGGAGCGGGTGAACGGGCGCTTCGCGATGCTCGGCTTTGCTGCCGTGCTGCTGATTGAGGCCCTCAGCGGCGACACCTTCCTGCACTGGGCGGGCCTGGTGCCCTGATCTTCAGGGCAGCTCAATCAGGTCCACCTGCCAGAGGCCGCCGCGGCTGACCTGAACGGCCAGCACGCGGCCATCAGCGCTGAGCTGCACCTGTCTGGGCACCCCTGGCGGCTCCAGCGGCAGCGGCTGGAGACTTTCCCTGCTGCGTCGATAGAGTGCCAGTTCGGTGCGGCCGTCGCGCTGGCGGATCAGGGCCATGCGCTCCCCTGCGGCATCGACACTTACGTTCAGGGGCTGGGCATCTGGGCGGTTCAGGCCCGGCAGGGATATTGGCCGGTTCTGATCCAGGTTGACCAGCTCAATCCGCTCGCGCCCGTCGCGGCCTTTGATGAGGGCCAGCCAGCGACCGCTCAGGGAAGGATCGCGGTTGCCGCCATTCTGCTCCAGCTTTTGGTTGATGGCGGGCAGGGGCCGCATGGGATTGAACGCACAGGCTCCGAGCAGGCCGAGTGCCATGAGGGACAGGCCCAGCTGCGCCAGCCTTACCTGGGCGATATCAGATGTCACGGTCATGGCGCCCCAGGGGTGTCACGGCGCCGCCAAAGCTGGAGTGCGCAGCACCTCCCCAGCCGGCGGGTCGATCTCAAGGACCCCGCCCAGATCGAACAGCTCCACTTGCCAGCGGCCAGCGGCCACCAGTTGAAGGGCCAGGCGCTGGCCGTCGGGCGCCAGGCTCAGCTTCACCGGCTCCAGTCCGCCCGGCAGGGGCAAAGGCACAAGCCGATTGGTCAGGCGGTCTTCAATCACCGCCAGGCGCCGGTCACCCCGCTGCACGATCAGGGCCAGATAGCGGCCCCTCCAGCTGAGGGAAGGGGAGCTGTGCGGCTGCCAGCGACTGAGGTGGCGCAGAGGCAGCACCCGCCCACTGATGCGCTC
The DNA here is from genome assembly GCF_024345995.1 of Synechococcus sp. Cruz-7E5. GTDB lineage: Bacteria > Cyanobacteriota > Cyanobacteriia > PCC-6307 > Cyanobiaceae > Regnicoccus_A. The sequence goes on along the minus strand of NZ_JAGQCE010000007.1, from coordinate 31,177 downwards.
CTGCAGCAGCACTGTCGATCGGCCTTGGCGTTCGATCACGCTGGCCAGGAGGCGACCGTCACCGCTCAGGGCTGGATCCTGACGGCTGAGGTTCGATTGCCAGCCAGGCGATGGAGCCGGACGGGAACGGCCGGACCAGGGCAGTGAGCAAGAACCCAGAAAAGTTGCCAGGGCTGCTGACACGATCGCCGCCAGGAAGGCGGTCCTGGGCAGTGTGATCAGCTGTCGAATCGGGAGCTGTTGTCCCGAGGGCGGCTGCTGGAGGGGGCGGGCCGCAGGGGGGTGTAGTCGGCGTCGCTCACGGGGGTGGCGGGGCTGGATGCAGGGCCGGCGCCAGTTGCGGAGCTTGAGATCGGGCTGTTGTTGGCTGCGGTGCTGGGGCGGCTGCGGATCGGTGTGCCCTGGGGAACACCAGGGGGGGTGCCGAGGGACGGTTCCGTGGCACCCGCAGGACCAGGTCGGCGGCTGGAGCGGGGCATGGACTCGGAGCTGGGCATCGGACGGCTGCCGCGGCGGGGCTCTAATCCGCTGTCGCGCTCGCGCCGGCGGGAGCCGAAGGCCGCTCCCGAGGCTGCGGCACTGGACGCCGCAACGCTCCGACTGCCGTAGGACTCCGGTTCACGGCGGGGGCTGGGCTCGGCTGCATCCCAGTTGCTGTCGGTTGGGGGGCGACGGCTGGCGGCCCGCTCGGGAATGGCAGGCCTGGCCGCCTCACGACGGGGCCGGTAGAAACTGGCATCGTCTTCCGCTTCTTCGTTGAGGGGGGAGCGGATTCGTCGACGCAGGGGCTGGGGTTCCTCAAAGCGGTCTGCGTCGTCATCCCAGCCGGCGCGGCCGCCCATCCTGGGCTTGGCAGGCAAGGGTTCGTCGTCGTCGAAATAGGAGGAGCGCCTGGCCTGCTCAGTGGTGACGCCCCGCAGACGAACGCTTTCGTAAGCGAAAAAGACCGTGGTACCTGCCAGCAGGAACTGGCCGAACTGAAGGATCGGATCGAGCCGCCAGCCCTGGAAGAAGAGAATCCCGCCGCACAACAGACCGATGGCGGCGAAGAAGACGTCGTAGTCACGGGCAAGGGCTGGCTTGAAGCTCCTCATGAAATAGAGGAACGCACCACCGACGGCCAATACGATGCCGACGATGCTGGCCCAGTTCAGGCTGGCATTGACCACGTCTGAAACCTCAGGCGAACGACTTGTTCCGTCCGCCAGGGGTGAACGGTTGATCCCAGTTTAGGGACCTTGACCCGCGATACCAGCCTCAGCTCAGAGCTTGCGATCAACCTGGTCGTTCTGGCTGATCAGAACCAAGGCGATGCTGATCGGAATCACCACGATCATCGCTCCGTAGACGAGGCTGCTCAGGAAGTTGGAGAGGGAGGGGGTCATGGCGCCATGAGATCCGGTTGGGATCTTAGGCAGCAGCGCTCACTTCCTACGATGGACCGGCCCCTGCTTACCGCTTTGTGACGGCCGTTTCCGTGCTGGCCTCTGGCCTGCCGCTGCTGCATGCCGTGTTGGCCCTGGCCCTGGCGGCCTGGACCCTGCTGTTCCTGTTCCGCATCGTGCTCACCTGGTATCCGCAGGTTGACCTGAATCGGGGAGCGATGCAGTTGATCGGCTGGCCGACGGAGGGGCTGCTGCGCTTCAGCCGGCGGTTGATCCCCGCCATCGGCGGTGTCGACGTGACCCCGGTGATCTGGGTGGGGTTGATCAGCCTGCTGCGGGAACTGGTTGTGGGTCAGCAGGGACTGCTCACCCAGGTGCTGCGCCACAGCCAGTCCCTGGCCTGAGCCTGGCGTTTCGTGACCGAATCGAGCTCGTGGATCAGCTGGGCGGCAGCATCTCCTGCTCCACGAACTTCGTGTGCACATCGCCGCGCTGGAACTCGGGCCGATCCAGCAGGGCCAGATGGAACTCGATCGTGGTGGGGATGCCCGTGATCGCACATTCACTCAGGGCCCGGCGCATGCGCTTGATGGCCGCCTCTCGATCGACCCCCCAGACAATCAGCTTGCCGATCAGCGAGTCGTAGAAGGGGGGGATTTCGTAGCCCGTGTACACGTGGCTATCGACCCGCACGCCTGGCCCCCCCGGTGGCAACCAGCCGGTGATGCGCCCCGGGGCCGGCCTGAAATTCTGTTGGGGATCCTCGGCATTGATGCGGCATTCGATCGCATGGCCCCGCAGCTGCACGTCCTCCTGGCGCATGCTCAGGGGCTCACCTCCGGCGATGCGCAGCTGCTCGGCAATCAGATCGAAACCGGTGACCATCTCGGTGACGGGATGCTCCACCTGGATGCGGGTGTTCATCTCCATGAAATAGAAGCTGCCGCTGCGATCGACCAGAAACTCAACGGTGCCGGCGCCTTCGTAGGTGATGCTCCGGGCCGCAGCCACAGCTGCCTCGCCCATGCGCCGACGCAGTTCCGGATCCAGGGCTGGGCTTGGGGCTTCCTCAAGCAGCTTCTGGTGGCGCCGCTGGATCGAGCAGTCGCGCTCGCCCAGGTGAACCACGTTGCCGTGGCGATCGGCCAGGATCTGCACCTCGACATGGCGGGGCCGCTCGATGAACTTCTCCATGTAGAGCCCCGGGTTGCCGAAGGCCGCTTCCGCTTCACCCTGAGCAGCCTTGAACAGGCCCTCGAGCTGCTCGGGCTCCTGCACCAGGCGCATGCCACGGCCGCCGCCGCCGGCCGTGGCCTTGATCATCACGGGGAAACCCATGCGTGCCGCCAGAACGGAGGCCTCCTGGCTGTCCTCCAGCAGACCTTCGCTACCGGGGATGGTGGGAACCCCCACCCGCTGCATGGTGGTCTTGGCGGTGGATTTGTCCCCCATGGCCCGGATCGCCTCTGGGGAGGGACCGACGAAGGTGAGGCCATGGGCCGCGCAGATCTCCGCGAAGCGGTCGTTCTCGGCCAGGAAGCCGTAACCGGGGTGGATCGCATCGGCGCCCCGGGAGATCGCCGCGGCAATGATGTTGGGGATATTGAGATAGCTCTTGCTGCTGGGAGCTTCCCCCACGCAGACCGCTTCATCGGCCAGCTGCACGTGCAGGGCGTTGCGGTCGACGGTGCTGTAGACCGCCACCGTGTTGATGCCCATTTCGCGGCAGCTCCGCAAAATGCGGAGAGAGATTTCGCCACGGTTGGCGATCAGCAGCTTGCCGATGGGCATCCGTGGTTGGTCCAGGCCGCTGCGGACTGTATCAGCGCTGACCCTTGCCGCCTCAGTGGGGCGGAGTCCGGAACGGGTGATGGGTATATTGACGAGCCGGAGGGAGTGCAGACTCCTGACGGCCACGCGGATGTGGTGGAATTGGTAGACACGCACGTTTGAGGGGCGTGTGGCTTCGGCCTTGCGAGTTCAAGTCTCGCCATCCGCATTTTTCTTTTCCACAATTTGAGAGAGCCGCCCCCGAGCCTCCCGCCCACCACAGCGATCGTGCTGGTGTGCAACGGACCGGGCGAGCTCACAACCTGGGTTCGGCCCCTGGCCCAGCGCCTGCACAGGCAGCTGGCGCTTCAGCCCGTTGTTCCTGGAGCGGCCTGCTCCCTGGAGCTGGTGCTCGTGCCCTGTCCCAACGCCACCGGATCCGAGGCTCGGGTGGCGCGCGACCTTGGTTTCTTCTCCCGCATCGTGCCCGCCCGCCGGTTCTGGGGACTGCTGCTCAGCCCCCGCCGCCATGGGCCCTGGCCGGCCCATGGGGTGGTGGTGTTCCTGGGGGGTGATCAGTTCTGGACCGTGCTGCTTTCGGCTCGCCTGGGTTACCGCCACCTCACCTACGCCGAATGGGTGGCCCGGTGGCCGCGCTGGAACGACCGCATCGCCGCGATGGGTCCCCAGGCCGCTGCCCGGTTGCCTCCCCGCTGGCGTCAGCGCTGCACCGTGGTGGGTGATCTGATGGCTGATCTCTCCGAGGAGGCGCGGGCGGTGGCCCCCCTGCCCGAAGGGGAATGGGTGGCCCTGCTGCCCGGCTCGAAACGGGCCAAGTTGCAGGTGGGTGTTCCCTTCCTGCTCGACACAGCCGATCGCCTTGCCCGCCTGCGGCCGGGGTGTCGGTTCCTGCTGCCGGTGGCGCCCACCACCAGCGTGACCGATCTGCTGGCCTACGGAGACACTGGTAACCCGATTCAGCGTTATTACGGCGGCCAGCCGCCGCGGCTGCTGGTGCCGGAGCCGGATTCCGGCCAACGCTGGCTGATCAGCGGTGCCGGCACGCCCATCCTGCTGTTCGAGCAGCACCCGGCCCACGCCGCCCTCAGCCAGTGCGCTCTGGCGCTCACCACCGTTGGTGCGAACACCGCCGAGCTGGGGGCCCTCGGGGTGCCGATGATCGTTCTGGTGCCCACCCAGCATCTGCAGGTGATGCAGGCCTGGGACGGCTGGCTCGGTCTGGTGGCGCGCCTGCCCCTGTTGCGCTGGTTGCTGGGCCTGGCGCTGACGGCCTGGCGCATGCGCCAGCGGGGCTTTCTGGCCTGGCCGAACATCTCGGCTGGCCGTGCCGTGGTGCCTGAGCGGGTCGGGGCGATCACGCCGGCGGAGATCGCCGCCGAGGCCAACGAGTGGCTGGCCCATCCCGAGCGGCTGCGGGGTCAGCGCGACGATCTGCGCAGTCTGCGGGGTCAGCCCGGGGCTGTGGCGGCCCTGGCGGCGATGGTGCAGGAGCTTCTGCCCGCTGCCTAAATTGACATCAACGGAACCTTGCGCACCATGAACAGCCCTGACACGGTCGCCGCCTCGCCATCCCCCTCAGATCCCGACTGGCGCGAGCGCCTCACTCCGGAGCAGTACCAGGTGGCACGCTGCGGAGGGACCGAGCGGGCCTTCACCGGCGCCTACTGGAACACCAAGCAGGAGGGCCGCTACGACTGCATCTGCTGCGGGTCTCCCCTGTTCGGCTCCAATGCAAAGTTTGATTCCGGCACTGGCTGGCCCAGCTTCTGGGACGGGCTCGATCCCGCGGCGATCACCACGATCGAGGACCGCAGCCACGGCATGGTGCGAACGGAAATTCGCTGTGCCAAGTGTGAGGCTCACCTGGGTCACCTCTTCCACGACGGTCCCGGTCCCACGGGCCTGCGCTACTGCGTCAACTCGGCTTCTCTGAACTTCAAGCCGGCCCTGTAAGGATTGACCGGCCGATCCTGGACTCACCAGGGATCGCTGAACCGCTCCTCATTCGTGCGCGGCCGGGCTGCTGGGGGATCCAGCACCTCCGCTTCCGGGTCCTGCCTTTCCCGGTAGGGCTCGGGCTCCACATCAAGGGGCTGGCGTTCGTCTTCCCTGGGACGCAATGACGCCTGGCGGGGCTGCTGGGGCAAGGGGCTGCGGCGGCGCGGCTCGTCGTCGTACTCGTCCTCGTCGAGGTAGCGACGCTGGCGCAGGGGTTCCTGCCGGCGGCGTTCCAGCTCCACATATTCCAGTTCCTCCTGTTCCTCCACCTGCACGGCGCGGCTGGAGGCGGGCTGGATTCGGCGTTGCTCCTGCACGCTGGGCTGTCCGGAGGCCAGCTGGTTCTCCACCGGCACCATGGTCTGGCGGAAGCGATCCCGCTCCTCCTGCTCCCAGCTGGGGCCACCGATGCCCAGTTTCTCGAGCAGGCCGCTGCCCAGTTGCTTGAGTTTCTCTTCGGCGCCCTCGTAGACAATGATCCGATCAGGGCCGCTGCTGACGATCTCCTCGACGTTCAGTTCCCAGGTGCTCAGTACCCCTTCGCCGAGCAGGGGAACACCGAGGGCTCCCAGCACCAGGGTGGTGAGCTCGCCGGTCTCGATGTCGAAGCTGAAGCCGAGCACCCGGCCCAGTTGTTCGCCCGATTCGCTGATGACCTGGCAGTTGATCACCTTGCTGTAGCGGTCGGGGTTGAACCCCTCGGCCAGGGAATCGGCGGAGTCCACCAGCACCACATCGCCCACCTGGCGTATCCGGTCCAGTGGCATCCAGCGGGGCAGGCCCGGCAGGAAGCGGGTGAGGGGGTTGTCGCGCAGGCCGAGTGCCACGACCTCACGCCGGTCGATGTCGACCACCACTTCGCCCACCACCCCCAGCCGGCGGCCGGTGTCGCGGGTGATCACCTGAGTCCCCATCAGCTCGGAGCGCAGCCAGAGCCTGTCGCTGGGGGCGCCGCCGGAAGGGTCGGCGGACGGAGGGAAAGAAGAGGTCAAAGGCCAGTTCCCGGGCGGGTGTCGGCAAGGTGGGTGCTCAGGTCATTGTGGCCCACGGCACCCGTTCAGGCGGCGGTGGGCATCCCGACCACCTGGGTGTGGGCGCCGCGGGCCTGGGTCACCCCCACCGTGCGGGTGGCCGCGGCGATCATCGGCCGGCGGTGGCTGACCACCAGGAACTGGGCCTGGTCGGCCTGGCTGGCGATCAGGGCGGCCAGCCTCTCCACATTGACCCCATCGAGAAAGCTGTCGACTTCATCGAGGGCATAGAAGGGAGAGGGGCGGAAGCGCTGCAGGGCAAACAGGAAGCTCAAGGCTGTGAGCGATTTTTCCCCGCCCGACATCGAAGCCAGGCGGCGCACGGTCTTGCCCTTGGGGTGGGCCACCAGGGTGAGACCGCCCTCAAGGGGCTGGGCCTCGTTCTCCAGCTGCAGGTGTCCCTCGCCTTCGGAGAGCCCGGCGAAGATTGTGCGGAAATGGCCATCCACGGCGTGGAAGGCCTCCAGGAAAGCCTCCTGGCGCAGGGTGGCAACGGTTTCGATGCGCAGCAGCAGCTCCTCCCGTTCGCTGGAGAGCACCTCCAGCCGACCGGCCAGGTCGGCCAGGCGCTGCTCCAGCTGCTCCAGTTCCTCCAGGGCCAGCATGTTCACCGGCTCGAGGGCTTCCATGCGCTGCTGCAGCCGCTGCAACTCCTGCTTCAGCGCCTCCAGGCCTGCTGAGCGCAGCTCCTCGGAGATCTCGGGGAGAGGATCGGGCAGGGCCCGTTCCATTGCCTCCAGCCGCAGGGCCAGCGCCCGCTCCTGCTCGCTGAGCGACAGGCGCTCCTCCCCCAGCCGCTGCAGCTCCCACTGCCGCTGCTGGACGGCCTGCCGCTGCTGGCCCAGCTGGGATTCGGCGGCATCGCGAGCCCGGCGCCGTTCGCCGAAGCGTTCCTGCAACTGCTGCTGTTGCACCTCCAGTTCCGCCCGCCGCTTCTGGCCCTGGCATTCCTGCTCGCGGCGCAGGCGGTGTTCCTCGGCCAGGTTGACCACGGCCTGCTGCAGCCGCGCTTCCTCCAGCTTGAGAGCTTCGAGTTGATCCCCGAGACGGGTGAGGCTCAAGCTGCGTTCCCGCTGGGCCAGCAGGAGTCCGTCCCGCTGCTCGCGGGCGGCGGCCAGCCGTTGATCGGCCGTCTCCAGGTCGTGCTGCAGGCCCTGCCAGCGGGCACTGTCTCCCGACTCCTGGGCCTGGGCTTCGGCCACTTCCAGTCCGGCCAGCTCCAGCAGCAAGGGGGCCAGCTCGCGCTCCAGCTGCTGGCTGCGCTGACGGCCGCTCTCCAGGCTGGTCTGGTGATGGCTGCACCGTTGCTGGAGCTGCTCAAGCCGTTGCAGCTGGGGCCCCAGGGCGCGCTCTGCCGCCGCCCGCTCCGCCGCCAGAGCGGCCCGGCGCTGCTGGCCCTCCTGCAGCGCCGGGCGCAGCTGCTCCAGCTGGCGGGCCAGGTCGGCCTCGCGGCGACGGCAGGCCACCAGGCTCTCCCCCAGTTCCAGCAGGCGCTGCCTGTGGGGCTCCGCCTCGTCCTGCTCCCCCGCTCGCCCGAAGCTGAGCTGGCCGGAGCGTTGCTGAAGGCTGCCGCCGGTCATGGCCCCGCTGCGCTCAAGCAGTTCCCCCTCCAGGGTCACGGCCCGGCAGCGGCCGAGCTCGCGGCGGGCGCTGGCCAGGTCTTCGAATACCAGGGTGTCGCCGAAGACGTGGCGGAAGACCTCCGTGTAGACGGGCTCGAAGCGGAGCAGATCGACTGCGCGCCCCAACAGTCCGCCACCGCCGGAGCGCCCACCGCCTCCGCCCCGCTCCAGGGCGGCGCTGCCGCTGCCGCCACTGCTGCTGCCACTGCCGCCGCCGCGGATCTTGTTGAGTGGCAGAAAGGTGAGTCGACCGGCCCGGCGGCTTTTGAGCAGCTCGATCGCCTCTGAAGCGATGCGGTCGTCGTCGACCACCACCTGGGCCAGGCGGCCGCCGGCGGCCACCTCCAGGGCCAGCCGGAAGCGCTCCTCCACCTCGGCGAGCTGGGCCACTGGACCATGCAGCCCGCTGAGGCCGGCCTCCAGCAGCAGGCGCAGGGCGCCGGTGCCACGGGTTTCCTGGAGAGTGTCGCGGCGGCTTTCGATCCGGGCAATCTCCCGCTCCAACTGGGTCTGCTCCTGCTCCAGTCGGGTGCGGGTGCGTTGCTGCAGCGCGAGGGCTTCGGCCAGGTCCTGGGCCTGGCGCTGTTGCTGGTCCACCAGGTCCTGGACGGCTTCGGCTTCGCTCAACAGCTCCTGCAGGCGCCGCTGCTGGTCGTGGTCGGCGCTGTCGCCGCTGGCCAGCTCCGCCTCCAGTTCCATCAGGCGTTCCTCGGCCTGGCGCAGCCTCTCGGTGAGCTGCTGCTGTTCCGCCAGCAGGGGAGCCACCGCCTGCTGCAGCTCCTGCCGCCGCTGGCTGCGGCGCTTCTGCTCCTCCAGCCAGGTGCCGGAGCGGCCCGCCACCTCCCCCAGCCGCCGGCGGGAGAGCTCCACGGCACCTTCGGCGCTCAGGCAGGCCTGAGCAGCTGAATCCAGGGCGGCGGCGTGCTGCTCATCGGCGCTGAGCTCCAGCCGCTGACGCTGCAGTTCCTGGCGCTGGCGCTGCAGGTCCTGGCGCTGGCCCTGCAGCGCCTCAGCCTGCTGCTGCTGTCGCTCCGCCTGGCGCTGCAGCTCGCGGGCGCTGGTCTCCAGGCCGGCGAGCTCCGCCTGCACCACCAGCAGGCTGTCTTCTCCGAGAGCCTTGACTTCGGCCTGGAGCAGGGCGAGCTCACTGCTGGCCTGCTCCATGGCTGCCTGGGCAGTGGCCATGGCCGTGCGGTCGCTCTGCTCCTGGGCCTCGAGGGCCTGCTGACGCCGGCGCAGGGCCTCCAGCTGGGCGCCAGCCTGCTCATGGGCGAGCACCTGCTCCTGCAGGCGGCCGAGCTGCTGGCGCAGGCGCAGCTCCTGGTAGGTGCGGGCCTTGGCGCAGTCGCGCTCCAGCCGCTGGCGGCTCCCCAGCAGCTCCTGCTCGACGATCCGGCAGCGTTCCTGGCGCTCCTGCACCTCATCGAGCTTGGCGCGGGTCTGCTCGATGCGGGAATCGAACAGGGCAACCCCGGCCAGTTCATCGATCAGGCCGCGGCGGTCGCGGGCACTCATCGACACGATCCGGGTCACATCCCCCTGCATCACCACGTTGCTGCCCTCGGGATCCACCCGCAGCCGGCGCAGCTGGGTCTGCAGCTGCTGCAGGTTGCAGGGGACCCCGTCGGAGCTGAAGCTGCTGCTGTAGGTCCCGCCGGGGGCAAGCCGCAGCCGCCGGCTCACTGTCCATTCCTTCTGCCCAGTCTGGATCCAGGGCCCCTCCGCCGGGGCCTCCAGCCCCGCTTCAGCTGGGTCGGGCTGCCAGTCGCTGAGGTCGAAGCGCACACTCACCACCGTTTCGGCAGCTTTGCCCTGGCGGACCGTGGCGCTGTTGATCAGGTCGGGAAGTCGTTCGGCGCGCATGCCGCGGCTGCTGGCCAGGCCCAGGCAGAACAGAACGGCATCAAGGATGTTGCTCTTGCCAGAGCCGTTCGGACCGGTGATCACCGTGAAGGCTGGCTCCAGCCGGATCGCCATCGCTCCACCGAACGATTTGAACTGGGCGAGTTCGACCTGATTGATGTAAACCAACAGGCCCGCGTGCAGTGCTGAGCAGCTGAAACCTAGCGGAGCTGCTGACGATCTCAAGCCCCTACCTATCGTTGGAGCAAGAGTCCCCTACGGATCGTCACGTCATGGAACCTGAAACCCCCACCATCAATCGGGATCGCTTCCGGGAGCGCTTCGACGCCCTGCTGCCCACCATCCAGCGTGAATGGCCACAGGTGGCCCGCGAAACTCTGGAGGCCACCCGCGGCAGCCTTGATGAGGTGGTGTCGGTGATCGCCGAGCAGACCGGCCGGACCGCCCACGGTGTGCAGGAGCAACTGCTCGACCTGGTCCATGTGGCCGGTGACCGCACCCGCGACCTGGTGGATCGCATCGGCCCGCTTGAGGAGCAGCTTGAGAATCTTCTGGACGAACTCAACGCCAGCCTCAGGCCCCGGATCGAGAAGCCCGTGCGCGAGCGCCCCCTGCTGGCGGTCGGTGTCGCGGCGGCGGTGGGCCTGATCGTCGGGCTGCTGCTGGCTCCGGGCCGGCGTTCCTCATGAGTTCGGCCGACGACGAGCGCCGGGGGCGGCGCTCCGCCGGCGCCGGTGTGGGCCGAGTGGCAGCGGGTCGCGTCACGGCCCTGGTGACGTCTGTGATGGACCTGCATGTGCGCATCGCCCTGCAGGAGGTGGACCAGGAGAAGCGACGGCTGATCAGCGGAGGCGTTCTGCTGGCGGCCGGCGGCACGCTGATGCTGCTGGCCTCGGTTGCCGGCCATGTCGCCCTGGTGTTGTGGCTGCACCAGAGCTTTGGCTGGGGGTGGCTGCAGGCGGTGCTGCTGCTGTTGGTGGGGGATCTCGTGCTGGCGGGTGTGCTGCTGCGTATCGGCGGGCAGCTGATCAAGGGCCCCTACCTGCCCCAGACCACCGCCGGTCTCAGCAAGACCACCCGGGCCCTGCTGGGCCGCTGAGAGTGTCGAGGTCCACGAAGCGATACCCCTGCTGCTTCAACTCCGGCACCACCTGGCGCAGCGTGGCGAGGGTCTGCCTGCTGAGCTCGGGCGTGTCGTGCAGCACCAGGATCCCGCCGGGGTGGGCGTTGGCGAGGATGAACCAGCGCAGAAACCAGGCCGGCGGTTGAAAGGTGTCCCAGGGAAAGATCGATCCCAGCACCAGGCGGTAGTGCAGCGCCGCCGCCCAGGCCAGCAGTGGTGGATGGAACCAGCCACCGCCAGGACGCAGCCAGTGCAGTGCGGGCATCAGCGGCGCGGCGCAGCGGCGGATGCGGCGCTCGGTGCCGTCGCACTGGCGCAGGAACTCTCGCCTCGGCAAAAGGGCCGAGCGCGAATCCACCCAGAGATGGTTCCCCAGCTGGTGTCCCTCGGCCACCGCCCGCCGCGCGAACTGGGGATTTCGGCGCAGGTTGGATCCGATCAGAAAGAAGGTGGCCGGCACCCCCAGCTCCCCCAGCAGATCCAGCAGGGCGTCGGAGCCCACGCCGCTCGGTCCGTCATCGATCGTGAGCGCCAGCAGTCGCTGCCGGGTTTGAACGCGGAACAGCACGCCCGGGCTCAACGGTGCGATCACGTGGCGGATCACCAGCGTTGGCCACAGCACGATCAACGCGGCCAGCCCCAGCAGGGAGAGGATCGCTGCCCCGGTGACGATCAGGGAGCTCAACGCAGTTCGTACTTCAGCCAGCGGCAGTCGATGCCGCCGTTGCTAACCGGGACCCTGCGGCTGGCCTTCATGCGCAACGCGCCAGTGAGTTCGGGGTTCCCGCTCAGCAGCCAGAGGGTCCAGCCGGAACAGCGTTCCTTGGCCATTCGCCCCAGATCGGAGTAAAGCGCCTCCAACTCCACCCCATCGCCGAGCCGCTCGCCGTAGGGGGGATTGCACACCAGCAGCCCCGGGGCACCGCTGGGCGGCTCGAAGCTGCGGAAATCGCCCAGGCGCAGGTCCAGCCAGGGCCCCACGCCGGCTGCATCAGCATTGGTCCGGGCCTGCTCCAGCACAGCTGCTTCCGCCTCCATGCCCACGATCGGGGCCAGCGGGTGACCATCGGCCAGCCCGTCGCGGGCCAGGGCTGTGGCGGCTTCCACCTCCTGCTGCCAGAGAATCGGATTGAAATCCGGCCAACGCTGCAGAGCGAAACTCCTGGCCCGTCCCGGCCGGTTCGCCCCGCCGCCCTCCAGGCCTGCAGAGCGGCCCAGGGCCATGCAGGCCGCCTCGATCAGCAGGGTGCCTGAGCCGCAGAGGGGGTCGGCGAGGGGCACACGGCCATCCCAGCCAGTGAGGGCGATCAGCCCAGCGGCCAGGTTTTCCTTGAGCGGGGCCAGACCCATGGCGGCCCTGTAGCCGCGGCGGTGCAGGCTGGCGCCACCTCCATCGAGGCTGAGCACCGCTTCTGCCGCCCCCCCCCAGGGACCGCCGCCTCCTCTGGAGGTGCCCCCTCTGGGGGTGCCAAGGTGCAGGTGGAGCACAAGGTCGGGGTCGTCCAGGTCGATGGATGATCGCTGCCCCCAGTGCTGCCTCTGCAGATCCACCAGGGCGTTCTTGACCTGCAGGGCGCTGAAGTGGCTGTGGCTGAGCCCTGGTGCGCTGCCGCTGGCTTCCACCTTGAAGCTGCGCTCCGGGGGCAGCCATTGATCCCAGTCGGCCGCCCGCTGCACGCCGGCGTGGAGATCCTCGCGGCCTCGGCAGGGAAAGCGGGCCAGCTCGCGCAGGAACCGGAAAGGCAGCCGTGCCTGCAGATGCAGGCGGTAGAAGCTGGCCAGGTCCGTACGGCAGGCCACGGCACGCCGCAGCGGCTGCACCGCTTCAGCGCCGAGGGCCGCCAGCTCGATGGCGCTCGCCTCCTCCAGACCAGGCGGCACCACGGCGACCACATCGAAAGGCAGATCGGGGCGTGGGGTCTCCATCGCTCCATGGTGGCCTTCGGCCTCGGTTCGGGGATTCCCACCTGCCCGGCGGTGGGCGCTCAGCAGCCGCAGGTGCCACAATGCATTTGTCCGTCTTCGGGCGGACTAGGTGGCTCACACCGGTTCTTCGGACAGCGGTTCGATTCCGCTCAGCTCCACTTCACGGGGCTGCAATGGTTTCGACGGGGTATGAGGAGGGTGACTGAAGCCTGCTCGGTAAGAGCAAATCCGTAACAGCGAACAACATCGTTGCTTTCTCCCGTCAGCCCGCCCCTGTGGCCGCCTGACTCCTTAGGGAGATGGGGTAAGTCAGCCTTATCACCCAATTGACTCACGGGGGCTGGAAGGCCCCCATTTTATTGGCGATGGCCAGGGTCAGTGGGGCAGAAGTTCGATGGCCACCGGCAGCTCGAAGTTGACGACCTCCGCATAGCGGCACAGAAGGCCCAGGCAGAGCTCATGCTTTCTTCCGCTCTCCAATCGTGAAATGGCCGCGCGGGTAGTTCCCATGCGATGGGACGGTTGTTCTTGCCAGAGGCAGAGGTGGTGTCGGGCACTCATCAGCTGGTCGAACAAGACGAACGGGTGAATAAACCATGCCTTGAGTTCCGCCGGCCACTGTTGAACACGATCGATTCGCTGGAGCGCTTTGCCGCCGAGATGGTGCAGCTCTCGGCGGAAAACCTGCGCAAGGAGAAGAGGGCAAGATTCAGTTGATCAGGGTCGCTTGCCCTCGCCCCCAGCGATCAGAACTTCCGCAATTCCCGGCGGGGATCGCGCTGGGTGCCCTTCTGCCCGTGAAATACCTGCACCGCCAGCCCCACTCCCAGGAGCAGTAGGGCCAGTATTGGCCAGGGATTGCAGCGGCGTGAAGCCATCGAGCCAGGTGCGGGAGATCATGCTGCCGGAGCGCGGCCCGCCACCCCTCAACCCTCGGGGTTCTGGGGGTTGATGATCCGGGCCAGCGTCCGCTCCAGGGGCGCCAGGCTGATGTTCTCGCAGGAGGAGAAATCGCCATGGCCGAAGGGATTGTCCAGATCCCAGATCATCAGCAGGATGAACACCATCAGAAAGGCGATCGCACCGAAATAGAAGAAGATCTCCGCCCAGCCCTCCATGTGGGTCAGCACCAGGCCGGCGCACAACACGGTGGTGCTGGTGGCTGATAACCAGTACACCGTGGGGACGAAGGGAATCGAACGGATCGTCTCCATGCGCAGCAGCTGGCTCCGAAGCGAAGCCAGCTGCTGAAGCAACCGTGTCATGAAGGGTGACTCACAGTTGTCGCGGAGCTGAGCCAGGTCGGCATTGAGCCGATCAATCAGCTCGAACAGCTCGTTGGAGCAGGTGGTGCCATGGAACCAGCTCAGGAAGCCTGGCCCGAGCTGAGCCAGGGTCGCCAGGGCCGCTGACGGGTCGGCTTCTGGCCGTGCCCAGCGCAGCGCCTCTAACTCCGCAACCAGGCTCAACAGGGTCTGGGCGAGCTGGGCGGGACACTTCTCACTTTCCTTGTAGTCGGTGAGCACGCCGTTGAACAGGAAGCCGATCAGAAAGACATTGGAGGTGATCAATCCGGCGAACAGGGGTGTGGCCGCGAGCACCTCCCAGCCCTGGGCCATGGCCAGCACCTTGAGTGCTACCAGGGGCACCAGAACCAGGACCAGCTTCAGCAGCATGCCCAAGCGGCGCATCACCATCGCGATCGGCCCCCTTGATCCTTCATGGTGTCGCGCACTGGTCTACTCAAGGGAGTACCGGCCCACATCAGATGGGCATTGGCCCACCAATCTCAGAACATCTGCCAGGGCCAGCTTGGACGGGGTGAGCGGAAGGGTTGCCCGGATGGTCGCAGGTGCTCCTTGGCTTTTGATCAGAATCACAGGAAGGTGTTGGCGGAGGAATGGGTGAAAGCTCTCAGGACATCAGCGAAGACACTTGATGGCATGGGCCCAGTCATGACGCAGGAATTAAGGGCGGCAACTGAGCCTGCATGGCCGATCATCGAATGTCTCAACTTTGACGAGGTCTTCGGCATTTGCAGGAGTACTGAGAGTTTGGTTGTTTGCTGCCCTGCTGCAATTTTCAATGGGAGTTGTTGCAGCCATCAACACCGGGCCGGCACGCACGGTTCGCAGGCGCAACCAGAAACTGCCAGCCGATGCGTTCGCGATGAACAGGTTTCATTCATCGCGAACATTTTTCTTTATTTCACCAAAATGCAGCATTTTGTTGGCGGGGCGCTCCAGCGGCCTAGGCTGAGCTTGACTCCGCTCACAGTGTTCCACTGAGGCCAGGGTCATCATGCCCTCAAGGAGTCAATCGAGAATAATGTCAAGAAGATTTTTGAGAGTGTTCAACCAGTCTGGCCGTGGCCTCCGTGCTGGAGCCTGTGCAGGTTTACTTGCTATTGCTGCAGGGGCGGTTGGCCTCCCCGGGGCGAGCGCGGCAGAGCCTGAAGCCCTGGCGTTGCTCAAGGGGATGACCACCTACATGGCGGCTCAGCAGGCCATGTCATTCCGTTACGACGCCGATCTTGATGTCGTTACCACGGAACAGCAACGACTCACGTTGGCCAGCTCTGGAACGGTGTCGCTGACTCGCCCCGGTCGCATCCGTTCCACCCGTTCCACCGGTTTCGCCGACATCGAAACGGTCTTCGATGGCTCGACTTTCACCCTGCTGGGCAAAAGGGCCAACGTCTACATGCAGGTTCCGTTCAAAGGCACGATCGAAACCCTGGTGGATGAGCTCAAGGACAAGTACCGCAGGCCTCTCCCCGCCGCTGATTTGCTGCTGCCGAAGGCCTACGCCGAACTCACCGAGGGCGTCACGGATGTCAAGGATCTAGGCAGCGGCGTGGTTGGTGGTGTGGAGTGTGATCACCTTGCGTTCCGCAAAAAGGATGTAGATTTCCAGATCTGGATTGCCCAGGGACAGCGCCCCTATCCCTGCCGCTACATGATCACCTCTACGGCGGTGCCTGGCTCACCTCAGTACAGGGTTCAGATCAGCAACTTTCAGACGGGATCGGCGGCTATCGGCCAAAACTTCACTTTTGTGCCACCCCAGGGGGCCAGGGCCATCAGCAAGGATGAGTTGAAGACGATCAAGTCCATGGGCGAACTGCCCAGTCACTTCGTTCAAGGAGGAACTCCATGACGACCACCCGCAAGACTGCTGCTCTGCTTGCTGCCCTGGCCCTGGCTGGCTCAGGCCCGCTGCTGACCCTCCCAGGTCAACTCCTGAATGCCCTGGTGCCGTCGGCGCAGGCCCGCGTAGGCCGTCCGCTCACGCCCGTCAGCGTGGCCGGAGTGGGCCGCCGCACCGTGCGTCGCTGTGCCGTTGGCGTCTACGACTGCTGAAACCATCGGCCCGCCATGAGCTGCCCTGAGCTGCCCCACCTTCCTGATTGGTCTGCCCTGCCGGCAGACCTCAGGGAGCAGGTGGAGCAGTGCAATCCTGAAACCCAGTGGTTCTGGAAGGGGCTGGAGGACAGCGATGGTTTTGAGCGGTTATTGATCACCATCCGCCATGCTCTCACTGAATCAGGCTGAGCCGCAGCCGCTCACCAGCTGGAAGAGCCTCCACTTTGACGACATACTTGGCGGCAGGGCAGCGACATCGCTTCCGCACACAACGGTCTGATCAGGCTTCAGGCCGCCATCCCCCCAACCCCATGACCAGCGCGGCCACGCAAGAAAAGCTGCAGAGGCTTCAATCCGTCGGTATTTTCTCGGCCACACCGGCTGAGGTTTTGCTCCAGCTGGCTGAAGCGCTGGAGGAAGTGCATCTCGCAGCCGGTGAGCAGCTTTTTGCCAAGGGGGATCTCGGCACCTCCATGTATGTGATTGTGGCCGGCAAAGTTCGCATCCACATCGGTGACCAGACCGTGGTGGAACTCGACGATGGTGAAATCGTGGGAGAGCTGGCTGCCCTCGATCCGGAACCTCGTTCGGCTTCCGTGAGCGCGATCGATCCCACCACGCTCTATCGCATCGAGCAGACCACCTTGCAGGCCCTGATGGCCGATCACCCCGAGATTGTTCAGGCCGTGATCAAGGAGCTGGCCCAGCGGCTGCGCGACACCACCGCTCCTTACGGCTACAGCTGATCGTTTCAGCGGCTGCTGGAGCTGCCCCCGGCCTTGGTCTTGAAGCCACTCCAGATAGCCAGTTCCTCGATGGTCAACGTGCCTTCACGGCGCTCGCCACCAAGATCCCAGGTGGGAAAAGCGCGGATCTTTGCCGCCTGGCAGCGTTCACGCCCAGCCTGATCCTTGTCGCACTCCACGTAGGGCAAGCGCCGACCCGCTTCAGTGCCGAACTTATTCTTTTGGTTAAAGCAGGCGGGACACCACCAGGCGCCATAGAAGATCGCTCCTCGGGTGCGCAGGTGCTCCACCAGCGCGTTCTGCTCAGTCGTGGAGGGGCTCACGGCTTCTCCCAGGCTGCCGCTGCTGCTGCCCGATGGACTGCCACCACGGGCGAGGGCCAGGTTGCGGCTGCTGCCGACTGCGCCCACCAACGCCAGACTCAGGCTTATCAGCACCAAGGGGAGCAGCCGAATGGGCTGGCGGGATCCCGGGGTGGCATCAGGCATGGAGAAATACCAGTCTCAGGTGCCCCGAGATTAGGGCTGCGTTCGGGCTTCCGCCCTTTCAGGGGACACCTGTTCGAGCCTTTGGCTGGGACACTGGAACTCATGCGACGACGCGCGCACCGATGGGCTTGCCTCGATGAATGCCAACGGCTACCGCGACTACTTCAAGGTGCTGGGCGTCGAGCGCAGTGCTGATGCCGATGCCGTCAAGCGCTCGTTTCGCAAGCTGGCCCGCCAGTACCACCCGGATGTGAACCCCGGTGATGCCACGGCCGAGGCCAAGTTCAAGGAGATCAGTGAGGCCTATGAGGTGCTCTCCGACCCTGACAAGCGTCGGCGTTACGAGCAGTTCGGCCAGTACTGGAGCCAGGCCGGTGCAGCTGCCGGCGCCGCCCCGGGCTTCGATGTGGATTTCGGCCGCTACGGCAACTTCGACGAATTCATAAACGACCTGCTCGGCCGCTTCGGCGGGGCCCAGGGAAATACCGGTTTCGGGGCAGGCCCCGGTGGTTTCGGGTTCTCGGGCGGTTTCCCCGGAGGCTTCGCCAGCGGTTTCGGCGGGCCAGCGACAGGTAGAAGCGGCGTCCTCAATCTGGATGCGGAAGCCACCATCAGCCTCAGCTTCGCTGAAGCCTTCCGTGGCTGCGAGCGCACCTTGGCCGTCAACGAAGAGCGGGTGCAGGTACGTGTTCCGGCCGGGGTGCGGAGCGGCAGCCGCCTGCGGCTCAAGGGCAAGGGCAACCTGCAGCCCGGCACCGGCCGCCGCGGCGATCTCTACCTCAATCTTCAGCTCCAGGACCACCCGATCTGGCGCCTGGATGGCGATCAGCTGCGCGCCGATCTGCCTCTCAGCCTCGATGAGCTGGCTCTTGGTGGTGAGGTGAGGGTGGCCACCCCCGATGGGGAAGCCACCGTGCAGGTACCCCCCGGTGTGGCCCTGGGCCGCAGCCTGCGCCTCAAAGGCAAGGGCTGGCCAATCAAGGATGGGCGGGGTGATCTCCTGCTCAGCCTCACCCTCAAGCTGCCGGAGCGCTTCAGCGACACAGAGCTGCAGCTGCTGGAGAAGCTGCGTGAGGCCCGCAGCCTTGATCCTCGCCGTGAGTGGATGCGGGCGGCTCAGCTTTGATCGCTATCCATGAATCACAGGATTGAATAGAAAGGAATCATCTGACTGTGGTGATTACCTGCGCCCTATTGGTTGCCGCTGCAAATGGCTTTCGGCAGCAGAATTGTTGTCGAATTTGATGTCCGAAATGGCGCGGAAGCCTGGGCTTTACGATGTTTTCAGGTGATTCGACTGCATGGAGCTGACCTACCGTCCACGGCGCCTCCGCCGCACACCCGCTTTGCGGGCCATGGTGCGCGAGTTCCAGCTCAGCCCCGCCGATTTCATCTACCCCCTGTTCGTGCATGAGGGGGCCAGCAACGAGCCGATCGCGGCCATGCCCGGTGCCCAGCGTTGGAGCCTGGACGGGCTGGTGGAGGAGGTGGGCCGTGCCTGGGATCTAGGCATCCGCTGCGTGGTGCTCTTTCCCAAGGTCGCCGACGGCCTGAAGACCGAGGACGGCGCTGAATGCTTCAACGAGGGTGGTCTGATCCCCCGGGCGATCCGGCGGCTCAAGCAGGACCAACCCGGCATGGCGATCATGACCGACGTTGCCCTTGACCCTTACTCCTGCGACGGCCATGACGGCATCGTCAGCTCTGAAGGCGTGGTGCTCAACGACGACACCGTCGCGATCCTCTGCCGTCAGGCGGTTGCACAGGCCAGGGCAGGAGCTGATCTGATCGGCCCCAGCGACATGATGGATGGCCGTGTCGGCGCCATCCGCGAAGCCCTTGATGAGGAGGGTTTCGAGCACGTGGGGATCATCAGTTACACCGCCAAGTACGCCTCCGCGTATTACGGCCCCTTCCGTGAGGCCCTGGATTCCGCCCCGCGCACCGACTCCAGCAAGCCCATTCCAAAGGACAAGAGCACTTACCAGATGGATCCGGCCAATGGTCGGGAGTCGCTTACCGAAGCCCTGCTTGACGAACAGGAGGGGGCCGACATTCTGATGGTGAAGCCCGGCCTGGCCTACCTCGACATCATCCACCGCCTGCGCGGTGAAACCGAACTGCCGATCGCCGCCTACAACGTCAGTGGTGAATATTCCATGGTCAAGGCGGCCGCCGAGCGGGGCTGGATCGACGAGCGGGCTGTGGTGCTGGAAACCCTCCTCTGCTTCAAACGGGCTGGGGCAGATCTGATCCTCACGTATCACGCCTGCGAGGCAGCCCGCTGGTTGCGGGAAGGCTGAGCACGGCAGCGGGCAGAGACGACGGACCAGCCCCGTCGGGCCCACCGGCCGATCAGAATGGCGCCAGCGACAGGGATGGGCCATGGCTGTACAGCGACTGGGCCATGTGGCCGTGCAGGTGCAGGACATGGCCCGGGCCAAGGCCTTTTACGAGGCGCTCGGTCTGCGTGTCACCTGGGATGCCGACGACTGGGCCTATCTCCAGTCGCCCGAATCCGGCGATGGCATCGCCCTGCTCGCCCCCAGCTACCGCCAGGCTGGACCACACTTCGCGTTCCACTTCGAGGACCGCGCCGGGGTGGATCAGGTCCATGCCCAGCTGGAGGCCTCAGGGCACCGGGTCGGGCCCATTCATGACCATCGCGACGGCACCGCCTCCTTTTATCTGCAGGATTCCGAGGGCAACTGGCTGGAGATGCTTTACGAGCCACCCGCCGGTATCGCCTCCAACACCGGCCAACCGGTGATGCCACTCCAGGCGCGAAGGCAGGCCGCGCCAGGGCAGGAGCCGGTTTGAGCCCCTCCGCCACGGCGGCGATTGCCGCCGAAACCCTGGAGCTGCTCGAGTGGGAGCGTCTGGGGCAGCACCTGGCCAGCTTCGCGAGCACCAGCGCCGGCGCTGCCCACTGCCGGGCTCTGCTCCTCGCTGATGATCGCGCCGAGAGTCTGCGCCTGCTCAAGGAAACCAGCGAGCTGCTGGAACTCGATGGCCTGATCGAGGGCGGGCTCAGCTTCCAGGGTGCCGCCGATCTCAGCGGCACCCTGCGCCACTGCGCCAAGGGAGGCACGGCCGGAGGCGAAGACCTGCTGGCGGTGGCCTCCACCCAAGCGGTGGCCCGACGCCTGCGCCGACAGATCGAGGCTCCCGAGCTTCGCCCCGTCTGCGGCCGGCTGATGCGCGATCTGCGCACACTGCCGGAGTTGGAGCAGCGCCTGCGCTTCTGCCTGGAGGAGGGCGGCCGGGTGGCGGACCGCGCCAGCCCCGAGCTGGCCGGCGTGCGCCAGCAGCTGGCTGGCCTGCGTCAGCAGCGTCGGGATCGCCTCCAGGAGTTGATGCGCCGCCAGGGGGGGCTGCTGCAGGACAGCGTTATCTCCGAGCGCAATGGCCGCCCGGTACTGGCAGTGAAGGTGACAGCCGCCTCCCAGTTGCCGGGGCTGGTGCATGACAGTTCCGCCTCGGGCAGCACGGTGTTCATCGAGCCGAAGGCTGTGATCACTCTCGGCAACCAGATCCGGGAGCTGGAAGGACGGGAGCGCCAGGAGGAATGGCGGGTGCTCTCCAGCCTCAGTGCCCTGGTGGCCGAAGAGGTGCCAGCCCTTGAGGAGCTGCACCGGGTGCTGGTGGCCCTCGACGTCGCCCTTGCCAGAGCCCGCTACGGCCGATGGCTGGGTGCCGTGCGCCCGGAACTCTCCGCCGACCCTCAGGCGCCGGTTCTGCTGCGTGATCTGCGCCACCCGCTGCTGCTCTGGCAGGAGCACCGCGGCGGGGAGGCCAGGGTGGTGCCCGTCACGGTGTCCGTGAGCGCGGAGTTGCGGGTGGTGGCGATCACCGGCCCCAACACCGGCGGCAAGACCGTGACCCTCAAGAGTGTGGGCCTTGCTGCCCTGATGGCGCGGGCCGGGCTGTTCCTGCCCTGCTCCGGCACTCCTCAACTGCCCTGGTGCTCCCTGGTGCTGGCCGACATCGGTGACGAGCAGTCGTTGCAGCAGAACCTCTCCACCTTCAGCGGCCACGTCCGTCGCATCGCCCGCATCCTCGAAGCTCTGGATGCCCCCCCGTCGTCGCCTGGAGCCACTCTGGTGCTTCTGGATGAGGTGGGGGCCGGCACCGATCCCACCGAAGGCACAGCCCTGGCTATCGCCCTGCTGCGCCACCTGGCGGAGCGGGCCCGACTCACCATCGCCACCACCCACTTCGGTGAACTCAAGGCGCTCAAGTACGCCGACAGTCGCTTCGAGAACGCCTCAGTGGCCTTTGACAGCGACACCCTCTCCCCCACGTATCACCTGCAATGGGGCATCCCCGGCCGTAGCAACGCCCTGGCGATTGCCAAGCGGCTGGGGCTGGATTCGGAGGTGATCGCCGAGGCCAACAGCCTGCTCGCACCCAGGGGCGAGGGGGAGTTGAACCAGGTGATCCGTGGCCTCGAAGATCAGCGCCGCCGCCAGCAGGAGGCGGCAGAGGAGGCTGCGGCCCTGCTGGCGCGCACCGAACTGCTGCATGAGGAGTTGCTGCAGCGCTGGCAGCAGCAGCAGGAGCAGTCTGTGGAACTGCAGGAGCAGCGGCGTCAGGCACTGGAGCACTCGATCCGCGACGGGCAGCAGGAGGTACGCCGGATCATCCGGCGCCTGCGCCAGGGCGGTGGCGATGGCGAGCGAGCACGCCAGGCGGGCATGCGGCTCAAGCAGCTCCAGCTGGAGCACACCCCCCAGCCCCAGCGCCGGGCCACCAGCGGCTGGCGGCCGGTGGTGGGGGAGCGCATTCGCCTGCTTTCCCTGGGCAAGGCGGCCCAGGTGCTGGCGATCAGCGCCGATGGCCGCGAACTGAGCGTGCGCTGCGGCGTGCTGCGGCTGCAGGTGGATCTCTCCGGCATCGAGAGCCTGCAGGGGGAGAAGCCCGCACCGCCAGAGCCGGCTCAGCCTGTGATCGAGGTGCGCGCCAGCGGGCGCCACCTGGGCGGCTCAGGCCCCCAGGTGCGCGGCGAACGCAACACCGTCGATGTGCGCGGGATGCGGGTGCATGAGGCGGAAGCCGCTGTGGAGGAGCAACTGCGCAACGCCAATGGCCCGCTCTGGGTGATCCATGGCATCGGTACAGGCAAGCTCAAACGCGGACTGCGCCAGTGGCTGGCCACCGTGCCCTGGGTGGAGCGGGTCAGTGATGCCGAGCGTGGCGATGGCGGCCAGGGCTGCAGCGTGATCTGGCCGAAATGAGGCGTCGCCTCAACCCAATTCCGGCAACACCACCTCCATCTCGTCCTGGTGTCCCTTAGCGCCGCCCTTTACAAGTGTGGGCTCGGGCCTGGGCAGGGCCTCGCCGTTGGCCTCAAAGAAGCGCCATCCCTGCGGATCGATCTCCAGGTGGATCCTCTGACCTGCCTTCAGGCGCTGGTCCGGGTCCGTGCGCACCTGAATCAGATGGCTGCCATCGATCAGGCGGCAGCTGATCAGCAGTTCGTTACCAAGGGCCTCGAGATGGGTGACTTCCGCCGCCAGGTTGCGGTTGGTGGCGGGCGCCAGCTTGAAGTGCTCCGCCCGCAGCCCGGCCGTGAGACTGCCGCCCCCTCCGCTAGCGGCACGGGCTTCAAGGGCCAGGGCCATCTCCCCTTCCACCAGAAACCGACGACCGGCGAGCTGTACCTGATCGGCTCCGACCTGCTCCACAGGCAGCAGGTTCATGGGCGGGCTGCCGATGAACTGGGCCACGAACAGGTTGGCGGGATGCTGGTAGAGCTCCATCGGCGTTCCCAGTTGCTGGAGCCGTCCCTGGTTCAGTACGGCGATGCGGTGGCCCATGGTCATCGCCTCCACCTGGTCATGGGTGACGTAGAGGGTGGTGATGCCCAGTTCACGCTGCAGCGCCACGATCTGGGCCCTGGTTCCGGTGCGCAGCTTGGCGTCGAGGTTGCTGAGCGGTTCATCCATCAGGAACACCTTCGGCTGGCGGGCGATGGCCCGGCCCAGGGCCACCCGCTGCTTCTGGCCGCCGGAGAGCTCCTTGGGCAGACGCTCAAGCAGCGGGGTGAGCTCCAGTTGTTCGGCCACGGCCTTGATCCGCTCCTCAATCCGCCGCTCCCGCTCGGAAGGGACCCGAAGCCCGGCGGGCAGGCGCCGCGTGAACTTGTGAAGTCCGTCCTGCAGCTGCTGGACGGTGTTTCTGGGTCGGCTGCGCCGCAGCCCGAAGCCGATGTTGTCGGCCACGCTCAGGTGGGGGTAGAGGGCGTAGCTCTGAAACACCATCGCCACATCGCGCTGGGCCGGCCGTAAGCCGCTCACGGCGCGCTCTCCCACCCGGATCTCACCGCTGCTGGGAGTTTCCAGGCCCGCCAGGATGCGCAGCAGGGTGCTCTTGCCACAGCCCGAGGGACCCACCAGCACCAGGAATTCGCCGTCGTTCACGGTCAGATCCAGCTGCCGCAGCACCTCCACCGGCGCACTCCCCCGGCGGGGAGGGAAGGTCTTGCTGACCTTCTGGAAGCGCACCTCAGCCAAGATCAGCCCTCCGACCGGCCGATCCTAGGGTTGGTGATCCATCTGGCCCAGTTCCTGCGGTCTTCCCTTGCAGTTCATTGATCAAGCCCGCATCGCGGTCCAGGGCGGCCGTGGCGGAGATGGCATCGTCGCCTTCCGACGTGAAAAGTATGTGCCCGCCGGTGGCCCATCCGGCGGTGACGGGGGCAATGGCGGCACCGTGTGGCTCGAGGCCGATCCGAACCTGCAGACCCTGCTGGACTTCAAATACAAACGGTTGTTCGAAGCCCCGGAAGGTCGCCGCGGAGGACCAAACAGACGAAGTGGTGCCAGCGGCGACGACCTGGTGATCCGGGTTCCCTGCGGCACCGAGGTGCGTCTGCAGGAGAGCGAGCAGTTGCTCGGTGACCTCACCGAACCCGGCGACCGGCTGCGGGTGGCGGCCGGGGGCCGCGGCGGCCTGGGCAATGCCCACTACCTCAGCAACCGCAACCGGGCGCCGGAGAAATGCACCGAAGGCAAGGACGGAGAGGAGCGCCAGCTCCAACTGGAGCTCAAGCTGCTGGCGGAAGTGGGCATCATCGGCCTGCCCAATGCCGGTAAGAGCACCTTGATCAGTGTGCTCTCAGCCGCCAAGCCCAAGATCGCTGACTACCCCTTCACCACCCTGGTGCCCAACCTGGGGGTTGTGCGCCGCCCGAGTGGCGATGGCACCGTCTTCGCCGACATCCCCGGCCTGATCGCCGGCGCTGCCCAGGGAGCCGGTCTGGGCCACGACTTCCTGCGCCACATCGAGCGCACCCGCCTGCTGGTGCATCTGGTGGATGCCTCCAGCACCGATGTCACCAGCGACCTGGCGGTGGTGGAGCAGGAACTGGTGGCTTACGGCCATGGCCTCGATCAGCGCCCCAGGATCCTGGCCCTCAACAAATGTGAGCTGCTGCTGCCCGATCAGCTTGAGGCAGCCCGCGCCGCCCTGGCTGCTCTCTGGGGAGGCGAGGTGCTGCTGATCTCGGCAGCCACCAACTGGGGCCTTGATGGACTGCTTGCTGAGGTCTGGAAAGAGCTGGGTATCCAGTGAACGCCAGAAGAGCACGGGGTTCCATCAAAAAACCCCCGTTCAGGGGGTTGATGGCCGCATGGCGACAGGTCTGGCGACCTGGTGGAAAAGAAGTCTGATCAGTCGTCGTAGACCCGGCATTCGGGAGCTTCGGGGTTGAGGTCGCAATAGACCTCAAGGGAATTGGGATCGTGATCGTCTTCGGGGTGATGCGATTTGTATTCCTCGAGCGACTTGAGCTCGTCTTCAAGGTGGCGAACTTTCGCCACGTTGCCGACGGCCTTCGCCGTTTCGATTTCGATCTGATCCTTGCGGATGTGCTCGTCGATGGAAGTCATAGGAAGGCCGGCCTTCGGCTACCGGGGCTTATCGAGTCCACCATACGGGGCGCCTCCCGGGCTCTGGGGGCAATGTGATCCAGAGCTGATCAAGCGCCCAGCTCACTGAGCTCCAGCCAGCGCTCCTCACCGCGCTCGATGCGCTCCAGCAACGCGGCCAGGTCGTGGGTGAGGCTCTCGAGACGGGAGTAGTCGCCGCCTGCTCCGCCTGACAGCTCCTGCTCCAGCTGCGTCCGCTGCTCTTCCCACTCCGGCAGCGACCGTTCCAGCTCTTCCAGTTCCCGGCTTTGCTTGAAGCTGCGCCGCCTGGGCGCTGGGGTCACCGACCCTTTGAGCGCCACTGCCGAGGATCTTGATGGAGCAGCCGCCATCGGCTTGCCCGCTCCGGCCCCTGCTGCCGTCCGCTCCAGGTAGGCGCTGTAGTTGCCCTCATGACGCCTGAGCTCACCGGCTTCGAAGCAGAACAACCGGTCCACGGTGCGATCGAGGAAGTAGCGGTCGTGGGAGACCACCACCACACAGCCGCGGAAATCCTCCAGGAAGTCTTCGAGCACCGTGAGGGTGTGCACGTCGAGGTCGTTGGTGGGCTCATCGAGCAGCAACACATTGGGGGCGCTGATCAGCAGCCGGCAGAGGTATAGCCGCCGCCGTTCGCCGCCGGAGAGGCGCCCGATCGGGCTGTGCTGCTGTGCGGGAGGGAACAGGAACCGCTCCAGTAGCTGGGAGGCGCTGACGGCCACCCCGCCCACCTCGATGCGGCTGGCCTCCTCCTGCACGTAGTCGATCAGTTTGCGCTCCAGCCCCCGGCCGCTGGAAAGTCCCTCGGCCTGCTGATCGAAGTAGGCCAGCCGCACCGTGCTGCCCAGCTCCAGACGTCCCTGCTGGGGTTGGCGGCGGCCGGCGATCAGATCGAGCAGGGTGGATTTCCCCGAACCGTTGGCCCCGATGATTCCCACCCGGTCTTCGGGACTGAAGTCGTAGCTGAAATCGCGCAGCAGGGGGCGGCCAGTGTCTGGCGCCCCGTCGGTAGGGACGGGGCCCGGTTCGGCCCACACGCTGAGATGCTCAGCCGTGATCGCCTTCTTGCCGAGACGGCGATGGGCGCTGACCAGGCTGAGCTGCCCCTTGCTCTGGCGCTTCGGGGCCTCCTGCATCGCCTCGATCCGCTGGATCCGGGCCTTCTGCTTGGTGCTGCGGGCCTGGGGACCGCGGCGCAGCCACTCAAGCTCCCGCCGCAGGGCGCCCTTGAACTTCGTGGCGCTGGCGGCTTCGATGACCTCTTCTTCGGACTTGGTCTGCAGGTAGGTGGCGTAGTTACCGGGATAGCTTCGGGCCACGCCCCGGTCCACCTCGACGATGCGGCGGGCAACCCGGTCGAGCACGTAGCGGTCGTGGGTGATCAGCACCAGGGCACCGGGGAAGCGCTCCAGCTGCCCCTGCAGCCATTCGATGCACAGGGCGTCGAGGTGGTTGGTGGGTTCATCGAGCAGAAGCACATCGGGCTCAGCCACCAGGGCCGCCGCCAGGGCCAGCCGCTTGCGGAATCCGCCGGAGAGCTCCCCCACCCGCCGCTGCACGTCGCTGATGCCCAGGCGCTCGAGCACCTCCCTGCACTGCTGCTCCAGGCTCCAGGCGTTGGCCTGGTCCATGCGTGCCTGCAGATCGCTGAGCTCCCCAAGCAGGGCCTGATTGCCGGGGTCCTTCGCCAGGTCCTGGCTCACTTCGGTGAAGCGGCGCAGCAGCGCCATTTTCTCGCCGCTGTCCTCGAACACCTGTTCCAGCACGGTGCGCTCGGGATCAAGATCCGGCTCCTGGGCCACCATCACCACCTTCAGCCGTCCGGAGCAGCGCCGCTCCCCTTCCCCCGGCGGCTCCAGGCCTGCCAGCAACCTAAGCAGGGTCGATTTGCCGGCGCCATTGGGGCCGATCAGCCCCAGACGGTCGCCCTCCTGCAGATGCAGGTTGAGGTTTTCAAAGAGGGTGCGAAGGCCGAAGTCCTTGCTGACCCCCACCAGGCTGATCAGGGTCACGCTCGCGAGGGAGGCCTCTGGCTCTCCAGATAAGCAAAGACGCTCTTATCACCCACATCCGCGGCGGCCTGCATCGGGAATTTGCGCAGGGTCAGGATCAGCAGCAGCGCCGCTTCGATGGACAACAGGGTGAAGGTGGAGCGGTCATCGAGCAGGCCCACCAGGCGGCCCAGCAGCGCCACCGGCAGCAACAGGGTCACCCCGATCGCTTCGGGCCGCTGGAAGCAGAAGAATTCCTTGAAGCCCACCCCCGCCAGGGCCGCGAAGAACGGCCCCACAGCCCAGATCCAGCGGGAGTCTGCCGCCAGGGTTTCGAGCATGGCGTCCTGTCCCGAGAGCAGGGCCAGGGCCACCCCGCCGGCACAGCCCAGCAACCAGAACAGCTGCAGGGCGCGGTGCAGCGGCCGCAGGTAGATGTGAATCCAGCGCAGGGCCAGCCCCAGCCCAACGGCCATCAGCACCAGCCACGGCCAGAGCCCCTGGCTGCCCCAGAGCGCCCACTGCAGCAGCAGCCCCGCCTGGGCCAGTGCCAACCCCAGCAGGGCCAGGCGGTAGCCAAGCACCTCGCGCCGGTCGAGGGACGTGATCGTGAACGGTCCATAGACGCCCTCGAACACTGGATCGTCTGGGCTGCCCTCGTTCTGGGATTGATCGGTCATGGCTGGGGTCGCGAGGGAGCTGGGCCTGCCACCAGTGTGGCCAGATCCGCCCCTGCCGGAACGATCCCTGATGGGTGTAGGGGAAAGAGGGCCCCGAAGTAGTCGCGGCGCCATGACTTGTCAAAGCAGGTGGCCGCCACCCCGGGGAGGGCGTGGAGTCGGGCGCGCCAGCTCATCAGGGCAGGGAAGCTCCAGAGGGGGCGACGGCTGCAGCCGAACAGGGGGGCATAGACCAGCTCCAGGCGGATCAGGGTGGGAAAGAGCACCACATCCGCCAGGGTGAGCCGCTCACCGCACAGCCAGGGACCTCCATGCTCCAGGGCTGTCTCCGCCGCCTCCAGGCTGGCGAACAGTTCAGCTTCGGCCCGGTCGTAGGCGGCCTGGGTGCGTGCGAAACCGCAGCGGTAGACCCCATCGTTCACCGTCCCCTGCAGCCGCTGCCGCCAGTGGCTGATCGCCTCTGCCTGCTCCTCTGGCAGCAGATCCGGAGCCCCCTCTGGGGCGGGCCAGCGGTTGAGCAGTTCGATCAGCCGGGCGCTTTCGTTCACAAGGATCCGGCGGCCGGGGCGGTCGTAGAGGGCGGGCACCGTGGCACGGGCTTTCGGGTCACCGCCACTGCGTCTGTAGAGCTCCACCAGGGCGTCGGCCCCCTCGTAGGGGGTGTCGAAGCGCCAGCGGCCTGCCTTGGGATCGGGTTCCACCACCACCAGCTCCAGGCTGTCGGCGAGCTGGCGCAGGCTCCACACCAGCCAGGCCCGGTGGGCCCAGGGGCAGCTGCGCCCCACGATCAGCCCATGGACGCCAGCTGTGGCGGCTGTGGCCGGCAGTTCCGGGGTTGCGGCGAAGGCGCTCTCAGGGCGCCGGTAGTTCCCGGCGGCGTCGGCTGGGCCCAGGCCCTTCATCAGCTGGCGCCACTGGCAGCGCCAGGCTGAACGCACGCTGGCGACCAGAAGGGGGGGGACGGCCATGGCAGTGTTCAGCGCTGCCTCCGACTCTGACCCGCAGCGGCCTCAAGCTGCGCCAGGCTGGGGAAACTATGTTCCGCAGGAGGCGTTGCAATGGGCGCGGCACAGGTTCTGGTGGTGGCCGGCACCCATGGCAATGAGCGCAACGCCCCCTGGCTGCTGGAGCACTGGCTGGCTCACCCCGGCGCTCTCGATAGCTCTGGCCTAGGGCTGCAGCTGGTGATCGGCAATCCAGCAGCTTTCGCGGCAGGACGTCGCTACCTCGATCGCGACCTGAACCGCTCATTCACCAGCGCCCTGCTCGAGGCCCCTGGCCCAGCTGACCGGGAAGTGCGGCGGGCCCGTGAGCTGCTGGCCCTGCACGGGCCGGCCGGAACCCAGCCCTGTGCCCTTGTGCTTGATCTGCACAGCACCACAGCCGCCATGGGCAATTCCCTTGTCTTGTATGGGCGGCGACCAGCGGATCTGGCTCTGGCGGCGGGCATCCAGGCGCTGCTTGGCCTGCCGATCTATCTGCATGAGGACGATGCCAACCAGCAGGGGTTTCTGCTGGAACGCTGGCCCTGTGGCCTGGTGATCGAGGTGGGTCCGGTACCGCAGGGGGTTGTCAACTCCGCTATCTGCCACCAGACCCAGCTGGCCCTGGAGGCGGCCCTGATGGTCCTGGCCTCAGCCAGGCGGGGTGATCTGGTCCTGCCCCGGGGCCTCACGGTGCACCTCCACCTGGGCAGCCTTGATCTGCCGCGACACCCCGATGGCCGCCCGGCCGCTTGCCTGCATCCGCTGCGACAGCACCGCGACTGGCAAGCGATCCGCCCCGGCGATCCCCTCTTCGTCACA
Source organism: Synechococcus sp. Cruz-7E5 (assembly GCF_024345995.1). Lineage (GTDB taxonomy): Bacteria > Cyanobacteriota > Cyanobacteriia > PCC-6307 > Cyanobiaceae > Regnicoccus_A. The sequence continues at coordinate 1,453 of NZ_JAGQCE010000007.1, read as the reverse complement.
GCAGGCGGTGAAACCATTGGTTATGAGTCCACCGATCCCGGCCCGCTCTGGCCGGTATTCATCAACGAAGCGGCCTACGGCGAAAAGGGTATTGCCCTCAGCCTCACCAGACGAGAACGCTGGCCATGCGAGTCAGCCTGGGCAGATGGGCTGCAGCAGCTAGCTAAACAGCTGATCGCAGCACCTGGTTGAGCGGCCAGCGCTCAGATGGGAGGCCTGCCTGGGTCAGGCTCAGCCGTTGGTGTCTGCTGGGGGCTCTGCCCCCCAGGCCGGGGGGCACCGTTGTAGATCAGCTTCACAACGGAGCGTCCATCGGCTGAGACTTCGATTTCGCTTTCGGCCGTTGGAGCCAGCCCGAGAATCTGCCAGCCCGGAGGCCCCCCCAGGAAGCGGAAGATGTAGCCATTGGTGTCGCCCCTGACCAGGCAGGCGCCACCACCACGGTTGTACATGCAGGCGTCCGGCCTGTAGACGGTAAGGCCACCATTGAGTCGCTCGGCGTACATGCGGGCCACATTGGTGGCCCGCTGGCGGGTGAAGGGGAAGAGCTCGTAGCTGTCCTGGGCCACGGATGGTCTGGCCGCCAGGAGTGCGAGGCAGGCCGTAAGAGCAAGAAATGGGCGCATGCCATCCACGATGGATCAGGTGTGCTCGGCTCAGGGGCGGGCCGTGTTCAGATCAGCCACAGGCCCAGGTCCCCTGCTCCTTGGTGCAGGGAAGATCGGTCGAGCTGCCATCGGCCCAGTAGATCCGCAGGCGGTCGTCCTGGCTGTCCATCCGGAAGGTCAGCGACTTGACCACACCTGCAGGGGGCTTGCCGGAGGGGTCAGCGGGATCGGGGCGCGCCGGACTCGCCAGTCGCTGTTCGATCTGCTGGAGCCGTTGCTCCAGTTGCTCCAGGCGTTGACTCTCCTTGGAGGGAGTCCCGGGACAGCCGGCCAGGCCCAGAGCCAGCAGAGCCAGGCCTGCGGCGAAGAGGGGCCTCGAGGCACGTGAACGCAAGGGCATCTCCGCAGGGGTTCAAGAGGAGGTTTCTGAACCTCCTAGCAAGACCGTCAGGCGTTGACCAGACGCTCGCTCCAGTAGATGACGGCTCCGAGGCTTTCCAGATGAAGGCGGCGCCGGCGCACCTGGTTCACGGGCAGGGTTTCGGTGGAGCGGTTACCGCCCAGATCCCAGCAGATCAGGACCATGGGATCACCTCGATGAAAAGTGCTGAAGAAAACCTTAAGCCTGTTTGGTGTGCGTCGGTACGGATTTCTCGAGGAATGTCGTGAGGGCGACACATTGCCTGGTCAGTCCGGGTGCCACTCAAAACCGCGAGCCGCCAGCCCACCGAAGCCGGAAGCAAACCTTAAGCGCTTCACACATCCCGCAATGGTCTGTTACATTGCAGCAGGCGACAGGCTTTCGGGCCCACCGGACAGGAATTCCTGATCCGTTTTGTCGTTCT
>NZ_JAGQCE010000006.1 GCF_024345995.1 Synechococcus sp. Cruz-7E5 | reverse complement strand
AATCTGACATACAACTTCCTGCGTTACCTGCACTGCTCATCAAGGCTATCGCTGGCCGCCTGATCATCAGTTAGCTGGATAATCGCCCCGCCTTGAAGTTATGGATGTCAGTTATCTGGCAAATCTGCACGTGCAGAGGACGAGACTGTGTGTTCTCAAGGCTGCTTCGATAATCGCAATATTTCGAGGTTCCCTTAAGTCCGTGGCACGGGTCACATTTCCCACCGATGAAAAGGAGCCCCACGTTCTGTGCATCCCCTGCACCCGAACAACCATGGGGCTGGGTATTGGGTTGCCGGGGGCGCTCGGCTCTTGCCAGCGTCAGCATCGTCGGCAGAAGTGAATGGGGGTGTCCTGCATATCCGGTCAGTGCTTGCGGCCCCAGCAGATCAGCATCAGAACGCCCGCATAGGCCTCACCCCGGCGGTAGGCCTCGAGCCAGGGGAGGGACTCGGGGAGTTCGGCTGCGAGATCCCTGGCGGTGGCGTCGATTTCGAACAGCAGATCCGACTCGGCGAACCCGTGGGTGGGCAGCCACAATCCTTCCTGGCGGATGTCGCCCACCCCGGCGGCGGCCATGAGGCTCGACAGCTCGCGGCCGATCCACGGATTCTGGAACGAGCGAATCCAGTCGTGCTGGATCCGTTCGGTCACCGCGGTGTGGCGTCCGCCGAGCAGGAACGTGCCCCAGTCCGGCTCGGCGCAGAGCACCACCGCGCCCCGGCGGGCGACGCGGGCCATCTCCAGAACGATCCGGCCCGGGTCGGCGATGTGCTGGAGGGAGCGGTCGATCCGCACCGCGCCGAAGCTGCCGTCCGCGAACGGGAGCACCGCGGCGTCGGCCACGTTGAACTCGCAGCCGCTCCCAGCATGCCGCGACTGCGCCGCAGCGATGAGCGTCCGACTGCGGTCGACGCCCACGGCCCGTACGCCTCGCGCCTTCATCCGCACCACATCGTCGCCGAGTCCGCAGGCCACGTCGAGGGCGGAGGCTCCCGGTTCGAGCCCCAGAAGGTCGAGCGCGCGCGCCTTGTACGCCCGCCCAGCGGCCATCGACTGGAGACAGTCGAGACAGCGGATGATCTTGTCGGGAGCGGTCGCATCGACATCGCGGAACCCGACGGGCAGTGGGTCTGGGGCGGTGTCATTCATGGGAACGGGAGCAGCATCATCGACGCCTTACTTCTGAGTTGGGCGGAGTCGGAGTCATCCCTGTGGCGGCGGAACCACGCCCAACTGCATCATCAGTCCAAGTGTGTCCATGATGATGCGCGTGTCCTTAATTTTTCCGCCATCCAAGCGGTCGATCACCATGCCCCAGACCGTCACAGTTTGATCCGTGGCTGGCACGCCTAGAAATAACCCACGATGCGTACCTGTCCACTCAAAGCGTGACACCACCTTGTCGCCCTCAGCTATCTGTTCATGGACCGTCCAATGCATGTCAGGAAACGCCTCCAGCAAGCCACGCAATGCATCCTTCAACCCTTACACACCCGGCCCTTGACCAGGAAGCGGAACTTGCTCGACCATGTCTTCCCAGAAGAACTCCCCGGCAGCATCGACTTCTCCTCGGTTCAGAACCTTCTCAATAAACTGGAGGACAACGCTGCTGTTGGATTGCATGATCCCTTCCCTCCGGTTGAATTGTTGAATAGCGAGTTTAGACGCCCAACGCTGTCCCTGAATGGCAGGCATGGAGCCCTGCGGTGTCTCAGCAAAGAGCTGGTCTTGGCCTGTCCACTCGAGGGGTGTGTTCGAAGTGTTGCTTTTCCATAGGCAACGTCCGCAGACCTTCGCATCTGCTGCAGGATCCATAGCGATCACGGGCTGACCAAAGGAATCGTTTGCCTTCCATGGCGGCGGTAGATATGGAAGTCGCTATCGGTAGTGAGAAGCAATGGCGAGTCGTTCATCTCCGCCAGCCGAATCAAAGCAGTATCAGCTAGAGACGCAGGAACATTCTCATACCGCTTGAAGAGTGAACTAACAGAGCCGATCTGCTCCTGGAGCACGAAAGGCAATTGAACGACCCCTCGCTCAATGAACTGCAACGCCAAGGAAGGATCAAAACCGGAGCGCTTCAGCAGGAAGCAAGTCTCCGCAACGACAGCCTCACAGCTTAGCATTGGAGGCTGAAAACACCGAAACTGTTCAACAGCCCATCTATGGTGGGTGTCGTTGCGACTCAACAGGGCAACCCAAGGGCCTGTATCCAGTAGCACCGCCATAATCAGTTTGTACCGAAGTCAGACATGTAAGCAGGATTGGATGACAGATCTACTGGTCCATCTTCACAACAACCAACCAAATCGGCCAACAGATCAGCTGCGGATTGTGGTGCTGAGCCTTCCACACCCTGCTCTGAGGACTGGAGAAACGCCGTCAATGCTCGTCGAACCAACTCAGACTTGCTCAGCCGACGACGATGAGCCTGCTCTGTGAGCTGCGCATCAAGGGCTTCGCTCAACTTGAGTGAGATCACCGCCATGGCAAACACCCCGCCACTAGCCCATCATCCTACCAGCCGCCAAACGGTATTATGGCCATCGTTGGCGGGCTTTGCCCGGAATTGGCTGCAGGGTCTACTTATGCCAACAGCAGCGGCCTCCTCCACGGGAAATTTCTGCTCGCTCTTACCGATCCTTCGAACGCTGCCCCTGAGTGGCAGGCATCAAGTTTAATCGTGAGCAGTTAACCGCTGGTGGCCTGTCCACTCGAGGGGCTTGTTATATCTTGTCCCTGCTTTTGACACAAGCTTCGTTGAATAAAGATCCCAGCTCAGAAATGGCCACGTAATACTTCTCGAAATCAGCTCTTTGCCCATCAACTTGACCCAGAGCCTCTTCTATAGCCTTGACAGCCGGATCGCTAAGGATGCGGTCGTACGCATTTTCAGCTGTTAAGGGTTACCCCTTGGAATGTCTATGAGTCCAAGTCTTTCAAGATTTCTAAGATAGGCTCCAGTTAGTTCGCGATGATCACAGCCCGAGTCGTGGCCTATTGTTGTTACATATGAGTGAAGTGTTACCCCACCTTTCGATCCCCCAAGATCCTGGCGGATATCCACAACCGGGGCCGCTTTGGCAATCGCCAGGAATGACAAGATCTTTGCCTCGTCACCGCTCATGCTTCTAATAATCTCGACAAAGCCAGGGTGGGCGGTCTTAGCTGTTTTCTTATCCATGGATGTTGCAAGCAGATTTGCATATAGCTCTGCAAGCTCTTCCTTGTGGCCAGTGAATCTCAACGACTCGATTGCAGGACCAGCAACGGCAGGATCTGGAGTCCCGATGTCTTCAGGGGGCACATTCTCTAGCTTCTTGCTAACTTTAGCCTGAACATAGGCTTCAATCTGTTCCATGCCCCATACAAGTCCGCGAAGGGGCATTAAAGCTGCGTTAACTGTTTTGCCAACAGTTGCCAACGCCCTTCCGGCTTCTTGTGCCAACAGCTGAATAGCATCTTCATAGATAGGGACCTTGTCTATCAGGCCAGAGACAGCATTAATGGCCCCTTCCACCTTGGAGTCGTTGGTCATTTCAAGCAGAAGACTTTTGTGCTGAGAGTATCGCGTTCGAATTGTGGCGCGAAAGGGACGGAAAACCGAACACAGGAGCCAGTGAAGAAGAGGCTCACCTAAAATACCCCATCAGGAAGTCGAAATACTCATCTACGCCTGTACCCCCATAGATATAACAGTATTTCGATGGGGCCGGTATCCACCATTGATGGAGATCTGCAGCCGTATAAGAAGCCATCAAACCCATGCGCTTTTTCCTGAAACTTCTTCCAGCATATGGCTTTTGCAGAGATCGGCTCCTGGCAGCGGGGAAGATGGGCGGGTCCAATAACCAGATGTTCAAACAGTTACAAAAGGTCGACTGGTCTCCACGCACCACAGGGACCACGATTCAACACAAACGGGTCATCAACACCGGTCATCAACGAGGTCCTCATGTCGTTGTGCTTCAACAACTCCTGGATCGTGTCACTCCCCTTCACTCGCTTCAGAAGGTAATGGCTCAGAGAGTGACGGAAGCTGTGGCAGCTGGCCAAGATCGAACCAAAGGTTGAATCCACAGCCCGGATCTGGCTACTCGCCCGCCTGGAACAGCAGCAGGGTCTTGCCGCTGGCGTCCTGGAGCATCAGGCTGCGCTTGTCGATGCTCCAGCGGCGCACCAGAGCCAGGGCTTCGGTGTAGCGCCGCTCGATGGCCATCACTTCCGGGCCGCAGGCCATCCGGGTGCTGGCCAGCTGGGAGAACCGGATCGTTTCGCCCTCGAGGCTGAACCCGCCCATCAAGCGGTTGCAGCCACCGCTACCGGCCAGGCGCAGGTTCTCGGCAGACAGTTGCAGCTGGATCGCCCGGCCGGGGGGCTGCTGGGGGACGACAGTCTCCCCAGCGAGGGCCAGCAGCCGCCAGGTGGTCCCACGCAACGGAGCAACAAGCTGCCGGCGGGGTTGACCGCGACCCGACCTCTTCTGATCCATGGCGGGCTTGGGGCAACCCTGAGCGGGCGTGATCGTCCCGAATTTTTCCACCACCAGGGTGCGGCGTGGCGGCTGCCCCTCCTCCATCGACGGCCGCTGGGTGATCAGCCCCTGCAGCCCCACCAGCAGCGGCTGGCCGGGCTTGTCGGCGGAACGGGCCTGGAGATAGGCGCGCTGCAGGGCCAGGAAGTCGCCTTCCATCGCCACCGGCAGCCGCTGGCCGGTGGCGCAGAGCCGGATGCTGGCCGCATCGGCCATGTAGGTGAACATCCCTGTGAGCTGCAGGCGTGGGTCGATCGGCGCTGCCTGGGGCAGCCGCTTCAGCCGATCGTTCTGGGCGGAGCTGATCGGCGCACCATCCAGGTCGAGCTTGCGCAGCGCAGCACCAGCATCGAGCGGCTGCAGAAAGACGGGCGCCTCGCGGCCGCCCCGCAGCACCAGCCGCCCGGTGCCGGGCTCCAGGCGCCAGCGGCCGATGTCATCGAATGCATTCGGTTGGGGCCGGTTCAGAAAGGTCTGCCGCAGCTGGTAGGTGCCATCGGCGGCCAGATCCACATGCCAGCGGATTGCGCCGCCCGCACCGGGGATGTCCCCTTGCCAGCTGGCCGGCAGCGCACCGAAGGGAGCCGGGGGGGAGGTCTGCTGGGCCGCTGGGCCACTGCCCACCTTCTTCAGCAGCAGCTCCACCGGTTGGTTCCTGCCATCGAGCACCGGCGTGATCGTGTCGGTGGTGAACAGCAGCCGCCCCTGGTGCCGCACTGTGGCCCGCACCGTATAGCGGCCGCGGGGTGTCACGTCGCTGTCCTTATACGGAATCGAGAAACGGAACGGGGGCTGGCCGGCTGACTCGATCCGCTGGCGGCCGATCACCGTGGCGGGAGCATCGGCACGCGCGACATCCTCGATCACCACCTCGAACACCGCATCGGGCGGCAGGGCGATCCGCTCGCGGAAGGTGGCAGTGCCACTGACCGTGCCAGCCATCGCGGGGGCCGTCATCACCATGCTGCTGGCCATCAAGCTGCTCACCACAGCGACAGGCCAGCCCCACAGACGAAGCGAAATCGAGATCGGCACGATCGACGGAGCGTGGTTTTGGGGTGGACGGTACAGGCCGGCTGAGCCCCCCTTCAGAATGTTCCTCTGCGCCAAGCCCATCGGAGCGAGGAATTGGGCCGGATCCGGCCGATCGACGATCTGCGCAGTGCCGTGATCGTGCTGGTGGTGGCCCACCATGCCGCCCTGGCCTACATCCGCCACGCCCACCACGACCCGAAGCACTACATGAAGTCCACCGCCCCGGTGGTGGACCCCCAACGCTGGTGGCCCCTGGATGTACTGGTGAGCTGGAACGACCTGTACTTCATGGCTCTGCTGTTCCTGCTGTCAGGGCTGTTCGTGCTGCCGGCGCTCCGGCGCAAGGGCATCCGGCGCTTCCTGCTGGAGCGCGCTCAGCGGCTGGGACTGCCCTTCCTGGTGGCCGCCGGGCTGCTGAGCCCCCTGGCGTTCTATCCCTCCTGGCTGATGGGCGGTCAGAAGGCCGGGTTGCCCTTCTTGCAGCGCTACTACGGCATTGATGGCTGGTCACCGGGGCCCGCCTGGTTCCTGTGGCTGCTGCTGGCCTTCAGCCTGGGGGTCGTCCTGGCCTATGCCCTGGCCCCCGCCAGCCTGCGCCGCTGGAGCTGGCAGCCGCGCTCATCCGCACGGCTGCTGGCGGTCTGCCTGGCCACCAGCTGGATCGCCAGCGGCGCGATGGCACTGGTCGTGGGTGCCAACCACTGGTTCACCCTGGTGGGTCCGATGTCGGCCCAGACCTCGCGCCTGCTGCTCTACGCCGCCTGGTTCCTGCTGGGCGTGGCGCTGGGGGCGGGCAACCTGGAAGAAGCGCTCTCGATGACCCTGCTGCGGCCCTGGCGCCATTGGGCGGTAGTGGGCGCCCTCGCCTATCTGCTCACCGTGCTGCTCCAGGCCCAACCGGCCGGCCTGGCCGCTCAACCACCCTTCAGCCTGCGCCTGGCCCTTGCGTTCAGCAGTGCCGCCTGCGCCACGTTCACGATCCTGGCGGCTCTGGGCTTCGCCCGCCGCCATCTCGGCGCCCCCAGCCGGCTGGCCGAGAGCCTGAGGCAGAACTCCTACGGCATCTTCCTGCTGCATTACCCACTGGTCACCTGGAGCCAGTTCGCCCTGCTGGGCGCGCCGCTGCCCGCCGCACTCAAGTTCCTGGTCAGCTTCGGTGTGGCCCTGAGCGGGAGCTGGCTGCTCACGATCCTGCTGCGGCACACCCCGGTCGGACGGGTGATCTGATCGGCTGCGCCTGGCGGGGTTTCAGCAGCCCTTCAGCCATCGGCTTCCGCCGGGCGGTTGACACCCTCACCCATCTCTGCCAGATGGTGAACTTCATCCGTTCCAGGCGACAGCCAGCCGATCCGCCATGACCACCCCCGAGTCGTCGCTGCTGGCCGTGCTCACCACGGTGGCGAACCGCGACGACGCCAGACGGTTGGCCAGGCAGATGGTGCATGCGGGCCTGGCGGCCTGCGCCCAGCTGGAGCCGATCGAGAGCATCTACGTCTGGAAGGGGGAGCTGGTGGAGGAGCCGGAGATCCGGATCACCTTCAAGACCACCCAGCAACACCGGCAGGCGCTGATGGAGCGGCTTCGTGAGGTCCACCCCTACGAGATCCCCGCGATCATGGCCACACCCCTGCAGGATCCCGATCCCGCCTACCGGCGCTGGGTGATCGAGCAAACGCTCCCCAGCTGATCCGCCAGGGGCGTCAGGATGGCAGCCACGCCGCCGATCCCAGCGTCCCGATGAACACCAGCGCCATCCCCACCGGCCCGGTGATCGGCTCGCCGCCGCCCCCTCCCTGGGTGGATGCGCGCACGCCCCTGGGGCGGCTGATCGCCGCGGTGCTGGCGGTGGAGCCCGTGCGTCAGCTGCTGTTCCTGCAGGCCCGGCGCATGATGATCCGCACCGCCGAAACCCGGGGCATCCCCTGGAGGCGGCGGCGCGAGCAGTTGCGCCAGCTGGCGGAGCCCCTGCTGGTGGCGTCCACCAACCCGGCCACCGTCATCCCCCCCTACTACCGCGCCCGTTTTCACGCCTACGAGGAGGGCAACCTCTGCTGGCAGGCCGCCTGCGAAACCGAGCAGGCCACCGATTCGGTGGCGCTGCGGGTGTGGAAGGAGGAGAAGCAACTCACCCCCGAGGCCGCCCAGCAGCGCATGCGCGACGGCATCTACGCCGCGATTGAACCCAGCCTCAGCGGCCCGGTTCGCGACGTGCTCGACATCGGCTGCTCCGTGGGGGTTGGCACCCTGGCGCTCACAGACTGGCTCGAGCAGCACGGCCACAGCGATGTGCACGTGAGCGGCCTCGATCTCTCCCCCCAGATGCTGGCGGTGGCGCGGGTGCGCGACACCAGCGGCCGCATCAAGGCCTGGCACCACGGCGCCGCTGAAGCCACGGGCCTGCCGGCGGCAAGCTTCGATCTGATCACGGCCCAGTTCCTCTGCCACGAACTGCCGGGCGATGCCACCCGGGCGGTGCTGAGAGAAGCGGCGCGGTTGCTGCGGCCCCAGGGCGTGCTGGCCCTGGTGGACCAAGACCCGGAGGCGGAGGTGATCCGCGCCATGCCACCGGCCCTGGCCACCCTGCTCAAGGCCACCGAGCCCTACCTCGAGGACTATTTCCGTCTGGATCTGCCCGCCGCCCTGGCCGAGGCGGGGTTCACGGCCATCCGCCGGGTGGCCTCCGACCACCGGCACCGGGTGCTGGTGGCCACGCGGCCGTGAGCACCGCATCGATCACGGTGCGCCTGTTCGCCTCGCTGCGGGAGCAGGCGGGCTGGGGGGAGCTAAGCCTGGCGATCACGCCGGACTCTCCGTCGCCCACACCGGCGAGCCTCTGGCCGCAGCTGGGGCTGGGCGCGGCCATCCCGCCCCAGGTGCGGGTGGCGGTGAACCAGGCGTTCTCCGCACTCGATCAGCCCCTCCAGAGCGGCGATGAGGTGGCCTTCCTGCCGCCGATCAGTGGGGGCTGAGCCGATGGCACACCCATCGGCAGAGGAACGCCCGCTGCAGCTCAGGCTCCATCCCGCCTGCTTCGACCCGCTCTCGGCCCTGGCGGACTGGCAGCGGAATCTCACGGCCGGCGGCGCCGAAGCGCCTGCCGCAGAAGCCCACTTCATCGGTCGGGTGCGCGGCCGCACCGCCCATGGCGCAGCGCTCGAAGCCCTGGAGCTGGAGCACTACCCCGGCATGACCGAAACCCAGATCGAGCGGATCGCCACCGCCATCAGCCACCGCCATGGCCTGCTGGCGGTGCGGGTGGATCACAGGGTGGGCCGGGTGCTGCCAGGGGAGGCGATCGTGCTGGTGGCCGTGGCCGCCGACCGGCGCGGGCCGGCCCAGCGGGGCGGCCAGGAGCTGCTCGAGGCCCTCAAACACGAGGCCCCCTTCTGGAAGCGGGAGTGGTGCGGCGGTGTGGGCACCTGGGTGGAGGGCAACACGGCGTTCTGAGCGCAGCGGCATGCAGGAGCGTGTTCAACGCAGCGACAGCCTTCAGAAGATGGGCAGGCGCAGCAGCTGGGCCCAGAGCTCCGTGCCGGCCGCCAGCGCTCCCAGTTCCGCCGGAATCTCCAGCAGCAGGTCGGCACCCTGCAGCGAACCGATGCGGGAGGAGGCCTGGCTTCCCCCCACCAGTGCCAGCAGCTCGCCATCGGGCCCCACCTGCAGACGGGCGCGGGCCAGCTCGGGGCGGCCTGAGCCTCGCTTCAGATCAGCGGCCAGGCGCACCTTCAGGCGCGGCAGCGGCTGCACCGGCGCTCCCTCCAGCAGCTGCAGCGCCGGCAGCAGCAGCTGCAGGGCGGTGATCGCGGCCGCCACCGGATTACCCGGCAGGCCAAAAAATGGCGTGCCAGCGCCCCCATCCCCCAGCCGCCCGAAGGCGAACGGCCGACCGGGCTTGAGGAACAGCTTCCAGAACGCCACCGATCCCAGCTCCGCCAGCAGCGTCCGGATCCAGTCACTGTCACCTGCCGACACCCCGCCGGTGCTCACCACCAGATCGCAGCCGGCCGCCAGCTCCAGCAGGGCGGCGCGCAGGGCGGCGGGCTGATCGGCCACCACCAGTCGCTCGGCCACCGCCAGCCCCAGCCGCTCAAGCAGCGCCACCAGCAGCGTGCCGTTGCTCTCCCAGATCTGCCCCGGCCCGCGGGCGCTGCCCGCAGGCACCAGTTCATCGCCCGTGATCAGCAGCCCCACACGGGGGCTCCGCCGCACCACCAGCTCCGCCACGCCACAACTGGCCAGACGGCCCAGATCGGCGGGGCCGAGACGCACTCCAGCGCCCAGCAGCTCCTGGCCGGCGGCGGCCTCCTCATCGGCGGCGCGGATCCAGGGGTTGGCCCCCGCCTCGCGCATCAGGCTCAGCCGCTCGCCATCGGCGGCCACCAGCTCCTGGGGCAGCACCCGGGTGGCCCCTTGCGGCAGGGGAGCACCGGTGAGGATGCGGATGGCTTCGCCCTCCGCCAGGGCCCGGGGGTAAGGGGCCCCAGGGGCCGAGCGACCCACCAAAGGCCATGAGTGTCCCACCCGCGGGACACTCATGGCCGCCAGGGCATAGCCATCCATGATCGAGGCGCGGAAGCCGGGAACCGCCTCCGCGGCCAGCACCGGCTCGGCACTCACCCGGCCCAGGGCCTGCTGCAGCGGCAGCCGCTCGCTGCCGGCCAGGGGCGTTAAGGCGGCCAGCACCTGTCGGCGGGCCTCCTCCAGGGGCAGACCCTCGCGGGGGTAGGGCTCAGGCGATGCAGCGCTGGTGCTCATCGGTGCTCACGGCTCAGGAGGGTACGGCGGCGGGATGGTGCCAGGCGCCGTGGCGTCCCCCCGTCTTCTCCAGCAGCCGCACCGGGCCGATGGTCATGGCCGGATCGGCGGATTTCACCATGTCGTAAAGGGTGAGCAGACCCACAGTTGCAGCGGTGAGTGCCTCCATCTCCACCCCAGTGGGGCCGGTGGTGCGGGCGGACGCTTCGAGGCGCAGGCCGCGGCCATCGGCGCTGGGCTCGATCAGTACCTCCAGGCCGGTGAGACCGATCGGGTGGCAGAGGGGAATCAGCTCCCAGGTGCGCTTGGCCGCCTGGATCGCAGCCACCCGCGCCACCGCCAGCACATCCCCCTTGGGGGCCCGGCCTGCGAGCACCAGCGCCAGCACCGAAGCCTCCATCGTCAGGAAGCCCTCGGCCACGGCGCGGCGATCGGTGGCGGGACGATCACCCACCTCCACCATGTGCACCTCACCGCTGGCGTTGAGGTGGCTGAGCCGGCCCGGGGCTGAATCCATGCCGGCGATCATGGCGCCGTCTGGAGCCGACGGCTGGGGAGGGGGCCGAAGCTCACTTCTTCATCATCCCGTCCTTTGGCATGGCTGAGCCTCCCAGCGGCGCCCAGGCCATGGTGGCGTTGAACTTCTCGCACCAGATCAGCACCGACTTCTGCTGAGCCAGATCAATCGAGGCGGGGATCACGTAGCTCTGGCCACCCTTGCTGGATTTCAGCGGCGCAAGCACTGTGTAGCTGCCGGGCTTGAGAGCGAATTTGGGCGGCTTGCTCATCGCCAGCGGAGTGGCCGAGGGGCTGAAGGCCAGCTTCAGGTCGGGAGCGCTGTCGCTGGTTTTGAAATCACGGCTGAGCATGAGCAGCCGTTTGCCACCCTCCTGCTTGATCACGAAACTGCCGCTTACCGGCGCTTCGGCTTTGATGAAGCTGCCCTGGTGCTGCTTCATCTCGGCAGCCTGGGCCGCCAGCATGGTGGCGGCGCTGAGGCCCAGCACAGCAACACCGCGGGTGACGGAGAAGGGAAGGAACGACATGTCTAGTAACGGAGTCAGGGGTTGGCTGTGAGGGTGTGGATCATGGGGACCACTGGCCGTGGGGCCGCCCTACGGCACAGGTACCGATGACAGGTGCGAACGGATTGGAGGCTGGGCCTGCCGATCGAGGCTGGATGGTTCCCCTGGCGCTCTATGTGCTGCTGCGGGGGCTTGACGCCACCGTGCTCAAGGGCCTGCAGAACCACGGCGCCAACCATCTGGTTAACGGCGAGAACCCGATCAGCTTCTGCAACGTGTTCTTCGTCGCCGAGCTGGTGGTGGGGCTGGCGGCGCTGCTGCCCGGGCGCACCACGCTGGGGCGTGATCTGTCCCGGCTGAGGCCGACCGACCGGCGCCTGCTCGGCCTCGATGCGGTACTGGGGCTGTTCATCGCCCCGATCGCCTACTACATGGCGCTGCAGTCGCTCTCGGTGATCAGCCAGACACTCCTGTTCGCCCTGGTGCTGCCCGCCTCGGCCCTGCTGGCGTGGACGCTGCTGCGCGAACGCCTGCCCAACGGCTTCTGGGTCAGCCTGACGCTGATCGTCGCCGGCCTGCTGCTCGCCCAGCTGGGGATGACCCCGGTGAGCACCTCCATGGATCAGTTGGCGGGGGTGGGCTGGGCACTGCTGGGGGTCGCGGCCTACAGCGGCTCCGCCGTGAGCGGCCGCCGGATCGCCAGCCGCGGCTTACCTCTGGCGGTGACTGTCGGCGTGCCCTCCAGCGCCATGGCCCTGGTGTTCGGCCTGCTGGCCTTGGTGCTGTTCGGCCCGCAGCACTTCCAGCTGCTGCAGCTGTGGTGGGTGGTGGGGGTGATCCTCATCTACGCCCTGTGCCTGTCGCTGGGCAGTGAACTGAGCCTGCGGCAGGCCTACCGGCACTTCGATGTGGCCACCGTGTCGTTGTGGGGCTCGCTCTCGATCCCGGTGGCCGCCGTCAGCGCCGCTCTGCTGCTGGGGGAACCGATCGGCTGGGCCGGCGGCGGTGGCCTGCTGCTGTTGATGACGGGCGCCAGCTGGAGCCGCTGGTCCAGCCCAATCCGACTCGGCACATCGCCGGTACATCCACCATGCCGTTCCGATCCGCCAGCGCCGTGCCCGTGAGCCGCTTCGAACCGGGGGCCGCCGCCACGCCTCCTCTGCCAGCAGGCAGTGGGCAGCCTCAGCATCTGGCGGCCCTCTACGACAGCTGCGGCGCCCCGGTCTACCGGCTGGCGCTGCACCTCTGCCGCTCGCCGCAGGAAGCCGAAGACCTCTGCCACGACGTGTTCGTGCGCTACTGGCAGCAGTGCCGCTATGACCCGAAGCGGGGCCCGGTGCTGGCCTACCTGCTGATGATGACCCGCTCGATGGCGTTCAACCGCATCCAGCAACGCCAGAACCGCTGGCAACTGGTGCAACGCTGGTCGTCCCAGCTGTTCCCGGCCGCGGTGCGCAACCCCCAGGAATGCGCCGAAGCCGACGACCTGGCCGGGCGGGTGCAATCCGCCCTGGCCACGATCCCCGCCAACCAGCGGCAGGTGCTGGAGATGGCCTATTACGAAGGACTGAGCCAGTCGGCGATCGCCGAGCGCCTGCAATTGCCCCTCGGCACCGTCAAGACCCGCGCCCGGCAGGGCCTGATCCGCCTGCGCACGTTGCTGATCGATTTCCACTCCCAGCCATGAGCAGCGACCACCACCCCAGCTTCCGCGACGACTCCGGCCAGGCGTTCGATGTGGATGCCCTGCTGGCCGGCCACGCCCTCGGCGACCTCGACGAGCTGGAGCGCGCCCAACTGGCCGAGCTCCTGCGCCAGCAGCCCGCCCTGCGCCAGCGGCTCGATGAATTCAGCACCACCCTGGAGCTGCTGCCCCTGGCCCTTCCCGCCAACACCGTCCCGCCGGCCTCGCTGCGTCAACGGCTGCTGGCCGGCCCCGCCGCCCCGCGCCTTCCCGGCCTGATCGCCACCGCCGCCCTTGGCCTCGGTCTGCTGGTGATGGGAGTGCAGCTGCACCGCACCCAGGCGCAAATCGCCCAGCTGCAGCGGCAACTGGCCAGCGGCACTCCGTTCAGCACCACCAGCCGGCGGCTGCCGCTGCGAGCGATGGCGGAGGAGGGGGCCGCCAGCGGCGAGGTGATCGTCACCGGAAACCCCACCCACAACATGCTGATGGTGGAGGGTCTGCCGCCCCCACCGCCGGCTCACACCTACCGGCTCTGGGCCACCGTGAATGGCCGGCTGGTGGGCTGCGTGCCCTTCGTGCCCGATGACAAGGGGCATGTGGCGATGCCGATCCCCACCTCTCCCACCAGCCAGGCCAGCAGCGTGGCCGTCAGCATCGAACCGCTCGGCGGCCTCGGCGCCAAGCCGGAGGGCCGCCAGGTGCTTGGCGGCACGATCTGAACCAACACCCCAGCCATGCCACCCCAACCCCCCACCCTGCCCAGGCCCGCCACGGCTCCGGCACCCTTCCCGCCGCTGCGGCGAGGCCGCCTGGAAACCCTGCAGGTGAACCTCACCTACCGCTGCAACCAGGCCTGCGTGCACTGCCACGTGAATGCCGGCCCGACCCGCACCGAAAGCATGGAGGCCGCCACCCTGGCCCTGATCCCCGAGGTGCTGGCCGCCAGGAAGCTGCGCTGCCTCGATCTCACCGGCGGCGCGCCGGAGCTTCACCCCGAGTTCCGGCAACTGGTGCGACGGGTCCGCGCCCTGGGGCTGGAGGTGATCGACCGTTGCAACCTGACGATCCTGCAGGAGCCGGGCCAGGAGGATCTGGCCGCCTTTCTTGCCGCCGAGGGGGTCACGGTGGTGGCCTCGCTGCCCTGCTACCTGCAGGACAACGTGGAGCGTCAGCGAGGCTCCGGGGTGTTCCAGCGCAGCATCGACGGCCTGCGTCAGCTGAACGCGCTCGGCTACGGACAGCCGGGCTCGGGTCTGGAGCTGAACCTGGTGTACAACCCCCAGGGGGCGGTGCTGCCCCCGGCGCAGGGGCCGCTGGAGGCCGACTACCGGCAGGTGCTGGCGGCCGACCACGGCGTGGTGTTCAACAGGCTCTATGCCCTGGCCAACATGCCGGTCCAGCGCTTCGCAGCGGTGCTGAGCGCCCAGGGGGAGCTGGAGGACTACCGGGAGTTGCTGCGCCGCAGCCACCGCGACGCAAACCTGGAGCAGGTTATGTGCCGCCAGCTGGTCAGCGTCGACTGGCAGGGCTTCCTCTACGACTGCGATTTCAACCAGCAGCTGGGGCTGGCGATCGCTGGCGATCCGGCCGCTGCAGCTGGGGCTGAGCCAGGTGAACGTTCCCACCTGCGGGATCTGCTGCGGCGCGACCCCAGCGGCGATCCGATCCAGGTGGCCGACCACTGCTTTGGTTGCACCGCCGGCAGCGGCTCCAGCTGCGGCGGGGCACTGGCCGCATGACGGCAAAATCCGAGCGAGACGTCCCCTCCAGCCCAACCTCCAGCCCAACCTCCAGTCGCTGGCTGCTGCTGCTGGCGGTGGCCGCACTGGTGGCGCTGTTCTTCCTGCTGGATCTGCCCCGGCACCTCAGCCTCGACGCCCTGCGCGACGCCCACACCAGCCTGCTGGCCTGGCGCCAGCGGGCGCCGTTCAGCGCCGCGGCCCTCTACGGCCTGGCCTATGTGCTGGTCGCCGGGCTCTCCCTGCCCGGCGCGGCGGTGATGACCCTGGCCGGAGGCGCGGTGTTCGGGCTGGGGCTCGGCACCCTGCTGGTTTCATTCGCCTCCAGCACCGGGGCCACCATCGCCTTCCTGCTGGCCCGAACCCTGCTGCGCGAGCCGATGCTGAAACGCTTTGGGGCCAGGCTGGCCCCAATCGAGGAGGGCCTGCGCCGCGACGGGGTGCTCTACCTGCTCAGCCTGCGGCTGGTGCCCGTGTTCCCCTTCTTTCTGGTGAACGTGGTGATGGGGCTCACCCCGATCCGCACACTCTCCTTTTACGTCACCAGCCAGATCGGCATGCTGCCCGGCACCCTCGTGTATGTGAACGCCGGCACGCAGCTGGCCCAGCTGCGCAGCCTCGAGGGCATCCTCACGCCGCCGCTGCTGCTGTCGCTGGCCCTGCTGGGGGCCTTCCCCTGGATCGCGCGGCTGGCCCTGGAGCGGTGGAAGCTCTGGCGGCTCTACCGCCCCTGGAGCAAGCCGGCTCGCTTCGATCGCAACCTGATCGTGATCGGCGCCGGGGCGGCGGGCCTGGTCACCTCTTACATCGCCGCCGCCGTGAAGGCCAAGGTGACCCTGATCGAGGCCGAGCGCATGGGTGGCGACTGCCTCAACACCGGCTGCGTGCCCAGCAAGGCCCTGATCGCCACGGCCCGAGCGGCGGCGCGCATGCGCCTGGCTGATCGCTACGGCCTTGAGCCCCATGAGCCCAGTGTGTCGCTGCCGCTGGTGCTGGAGCGGGTGTTCGCCAAGGTGGCGGCAGTGGCCCCCCACGACAGCGTCGAGCGCTACGAGGGGCTGGGGGTGGAGGTGCTGCGCGGCCACGGCCGCCTGATCGACCCCTGGACCGTGGCCATCACAGGCGCCGACGGCCAGGAGCAACAGCTCACCACACGGGCGGTCGTGCTGGCCACCGGCGCCAGCCCGGTGCTGCCCGATCTTCCGGGGGCCGATGCGGTCCGCCTGCTCACCAGCGAAACGGTCTGGCAGGCCCTGCGGGATGGCCCACTGGCCTCACCACGGATCGTGGTGCTGGGCGGCGGTCCGATCGGTTGCGAACTCTCCCAGGCTCTGGCCCGGCTGGGCGCACGGGTCACCCTGCTGCAGCGGGGCCCGCAGCTGCTCCGCCGCGAAGACCCCGATGCGGCGGAGCTGGTGCGGCAGGCCCTGGAGACCGATGGGGTGCGGGTGCTCACCAGTTGCACGGTGCGGGGCTTCGAGCGACGGCCAGCCGGCACCGCGGTGCTGTTCACCTGCGACGGCACTGTGATGCCCGAGGCCAGCGAACTGCTCTTTGATGAAGTGCTCTGCGCCATCGGCCGGCGGGCTCGGCTGACGGGCTATGGCCTCAAAGAGCTGGGCATCCCCACAGGCCGCACCATCGACACCAACGCCTCCCTGCAGACGCTCTTCCCCAACATCTATGCAGCCGGTGATGTGGCCGGCCCGTGGCAGTTCACCCACACCGCCGCCCACCAGGCCTGGTACGCCGCCGTCAACGCCCTGTTCGGGCCCTTACGTCGCTTCCGTGTCGACGGGCGCGTGATTCCGCGCACCACCTTCACCGATCCGGAAGTGGCCGGTGTGGGGCTGAGCGAAAGCGAGGCTGCCCGCCAGAGGGTGGCGGTGGAGGTGACCCGCTTTCCGCTGCATGAACTCGATCGGGCGATCGTGGAGAGCGCCGAAACGGGCTTCGTCAAGGTGCTCACCCCGCCCGGCAGCGACAGAATCCTTGGGGTCACGATCGTGGGCGAGCAAGCCGGCGAGATGCTGGCCGAGTTCGTGCTGGCGATGAAGTGGGGACTGGGCCTCGGCAAGATCCTCTCAACCATCCACGCCTACCCCACCCTCTCGGAAGCCAACAAGTACGCAGCCGGCGCCTGGAAACGGGCCCACGCCCCCCAGCGCACGCTGGCGCTGCTGCAACGCTTCCACACCTGGCGCCGGGGCCATTGACCCGAACTGCACCAATCTGGCTTCCATCGCCACCCCCACCCCTCTTCATTCCATTCCGTGATGACTGCTTCCCCACCAAGTCCAGGCGTGCGCGAAGCCGTGCAGACCTATTACGGCAGCACCCTTTCCAGCAGCGCCGATCTGCGCACCAACGCCTGCTGCGATGCCAGCGCCGTGCCCGCCGCCCTCCGGCCCCTGCTGGGCCGCCTCCATCCCGAGGTGCTCTCCCGCTACTACGGCTGCGGCCTGGTCTGCCCGCCGTTGCTGGAGCGGGCGCGGGTGCTGGATCTGGGCTGCGGCAGCGGCCGCGACGCCTATCTGCTCGCCCAGCTGGTGGGACCGGGCGGCAGCGTCGTTGGGGTCGACATGACGGCGGAGCAGCTGGCGGTGGCGGAGTACCACCGCGCCTTTCACGCCGAGGCCTTCGGCTACGACAACGTCCGTTTTCTGGAGGGCTACATCGAGCAGCTGGAGCAGCTCGACCTGGAGCCCGCCAGCTTCGATGTGGTGATCTCCAACTGCGTGGTGAACCTCTCCACCGACAAGCTGGCGGTGCTGCGCGGCGTAAGGCGGCTGCTCAAGCCGGGCGGTGAGTTCCACTTCGCCGATGTCTATGCCGACCGGCGCGTGCCCCAGTCCCTGCAGGCCGATCCAGTGCTCTACGGCGAATGCCTCAGTGGCGCCCTCTACTGGAACGACTTCCTGCGCCTGGCCCGCCAGGCTGGCTTCGCCGATCCGCGCCTGTTGAGCGACCGTCCCCTGGAAATCAACGATCCGGAGCTGGCCGTGCGCACCGGCGAGCTGCGCTTCTTCTCCGCCACCTACCGGCTGTTCAACATCGACAGCCTCGAGGATGCCTGCGAGGATCACGGCCAGGCCGTGATCTACCAGGGCACAATCCCCGGCCACCCGCACCGCCTCGACCTCGACACCCACCACAGCTTCGAAACGGGCCGGGTGTTTCCTGTCTGCGGCAACAGCTTCAAGATGCTGCACCAGAGCCGGCTGGCGCCCCACTTCAGCTTCATCGGCACCGACTCCAGCGCCCACTTCGGCCTGTTTCCTGGCTGCGGCAGCGTGATGCCCTTCACACCGGCCACGACAACGCCGGCAATGGCCGCACCAGCCACGGCAGGCTCCGGCTCCTGCTGTTGAGGGCTGCCGCCCTCAACGGCGGTTGAGGGCCCAGTCGTAAGGAAGGGTGTCCAGGGAATAGCGGCCCCGCTCCAGATAGCGCCGGTCTTCCGGGCTGAGGTAAGAACCGATGAAGGCCAGCACCGCACTGTCCTTGACATGGCCGGGTATCGGTACCGGCGTGGGGTTGGCACGACTCCAATCCTCACCGAACCAGCGGAAGATCTGTGAGATCTGCACCCGCTCCCCGGCGCGATCGATCCGCAGGCCATGGGGACCCGCCAGCCAGCGGCGCGTCTGATCATCCAGTTGCTGCTCCAGGCGGGCAGCGACATAGGGCTCCTGCCGCAGGGGCGGGCAGCTGATCGCCGCACACACCAGGGCCGTATGGATGCGGGGTTCATTGAACTCCTTGCGCAGAATCTGATGTTCGATCGCATCGAGCGTGCGCGGCTGGCCCGCCACCGGATGGCGGCGCAGGTTCCAGACACCCCAGATGTCCCTGATGCTGGGCTTGAGCGGCGTCTCCTGGATGATCGATGCCAGGGTGATGGCGTTGTAGGCATTGAGCAGGAAAGCGATCTGCTCCGCTTCACTCCAGGAGCGGTACTCCTGCGGGGCCACTGCTCCGATCGCGGCCACGGTGCGCTCCAGATCGGCCGGCTCGCGCTGCAGAGCTTCGTAATCCACCAGGCCCTGGGCGTTGACATGCCGCTGCAGCACCCGGCCGTAGGCATCCAGTGCGTCGGGCAGAGCGATCGCCGCTGAGGACATTGCCGCTCCGGATGACCCTGGGGAGCCGGGCGTGGCGAAGGGTGGCAGCGAGCAACCCACCAGGACGGTGGTCACTCCGGCCATCAGGAACAGTCTCAGGCTGGTCATGGCACGGACGGGATGGAGAGATCTGGGCGCTGGCACCTGGACGGCCTCAGCTGAGTGATGGCGAAACCCACCACGAACGGCACCCAGATCAAGCCGCGCTCGATCTCCAGCAGGTTCCAGTGGGGGTGGCGGTGCAACAGCACGAAGTAGATGAAGCCGCTCAGGCTCACCAGCCGCACGCCCCAGTTCGCCGTCGGCACGGCAAAGGGCACGATCCAGCTGAAGTACCAGAGATGAACGATCGGCGAAAGCATGAGCAGGGCGAACCAGTAGGCCTGCGCAAACCCGCCGAAGCGGCGGCAGCGCCACAGCAACAGGGCCACCACCACGGCCAGCGGCAAGAGGTGGATGGCATTGCTGCTGGTGGTGGCCGGCCAGATCCGCGCCAGCAGATGGGGCACGAATTCTGAGCTGCGGGCATGGGCCACGAAGGCCGAACCCGTGGGGATCAGCGGGCAGCCGAGCGACTCGCAGAAGGCCAGCGACCCCAGGCCCAGGGGCATCAGCCCCAGCAGGACCAGCCCCAACGCCAACAGGGTCCGGCCACTGCGCAGCGCCCGCCAGCAGGGGTAGGCCAGCAATAGCAGCGAGACCCACTTGATCGCCACGCTCACTCCGATCAACAGGGACGCCCAGGCCCAGCGGCCGGCGGTCCCTGGTCCCTGCGTCGTGGATGGCGCAGGCCCTGAATCAGGACCAGTGGCTGGATCGAGCAGGAACCAGGCCCCCACCAACGGCAGCAGAAACCAGCTGTCGTAGTGAGCACCGCCGCTGAAGCTGTAGATCACCAGCGGGTTCCAGGCCCAAAGCAACGCTGCCACCGCACCGAAGCGCCGGCTCAGCAGGGCGCAGATCCCCAGATCGCTGGCCAGGAATGCCAGCTTGAACAGCAGCACCTTGGCGGGGACCAGTGTGAGCAGGCGAAAGCCGAGCTGGGTCAGTGGCGGGTAGATCGCCGTCACCCCCGGATGGTTGATCTGGCCCCACCAGGCGGGTCGCAGGGCCTGCAGGGCGCTGGCGTCGGGCGGCAGTTCGTAAGGATTGAAGCCGTGCTGCTGGATCGTGCCTTCCCAGAGGTAACGCCAGACGTCATCGCCGGGCTCCATGGCCAGCAGCAGCAGCCGGGAGGCAATCGCCACGCCCCAGAACCAGACGACCGGCAGCGCCACGATCCACCAGGAGAGAGCGAAACCCAGGCCCATCACCGCCGCCGCTCCCCAGAACGCCTGCAGCACGTTCCAATCGCTGAGCTGGCCATGGGGTGCCATCCAGGCGGCCCCGCCCACCAGCAGCAGGGCACACAGCCACCGGAGCATCCGCTGGCCGGCCGGATCCTTCATCGGCGGAGCCCACGAAGGATCCGTGCCAGGTACAGACCCCCGAGGGTGCGCAGGATCACCTCCCCCGCCCGCAGGCTGCCCAGCAGCGAGCCAGAGATCTTCGAGTGCCCCCCCTGGCGCGGCCGGTAGCCCACCGGCACTTCGCGGATGCGGCAGCCCTGCTCCACCGCCCGAACCTGCATTTCAAGCGTCCAGCCGAAGCCCCGGTCGCGCAGACAGAGCGCCTCAAGGCAGGGGCGGCGAATCAGGCGCATCGGGCCGAGATCCCTGTAGCGGTGACCCCAGCCCAGCTGGATCAGGCGGGTGGCCAGACGGTTGCCGAAGCACTGCAGTGGAGACATCGCCCGCCGGCCCTCGGCGCCGGCCAGGCGATTGCCCAACACCAGATCGGCCTCGGCCGCCGCCGCCAGCAGCCGCGGCAGGGACGCCAGATCATCGCTGCCATCGCCATCGCAGAAGAGGATCCACTCCACAGCGGGCGGCAGTCCGACCAGGCCCCGCCAGCAGGCCCGGCCATAGCCCGGCCGCTGCTCGACCACCACCTCGGCACCGGCGGCACCGGCCACCGCCGCCGTGCCGTCGACACTGCCATTATCCACCACCCGGATGCGCTCCAGACCCTGGCCGCGCAGCTCCTGGATCACCGCCGCGATCGTGCTGGCCTCGTTACGCACGGGAATCAGCACCTGCAGGAAGGCGGCGGCTGGCCGGGGCGACGGGTGGCGGATGGGTCGGCTCAGGCAGTCCACCCCGGGTATACCGGCCGGCGGGGAGATCGGATTGGGCGGCCGACCATGGGAAGGTAACGGCATTGTTGCGGGTCGTCGCCATGGGCTGGTCGCGCCCCTCCACGCGGTTCTGCATCTTCCTGACGCTGCTGAACGACCGCCTGGGGGAGAGCATCGTCTTTCCCCTGCTGCCGTTCCTGCTGGCCAGCTTCACCAGTGATGGGCGCACCCTGGGGCTGCTGGCGGGGAGCTACGCCCTGGCCCAGTTCCTGTTCACCCCGTTGATCGGTGCTCTCAGCGACCGCTTCGGACGCAAGCCGGTGATCGCCGGCTGTGTGGCCGGCTCAGTGCTCGGCCTGGGCGGTTTTGCCCTAACCCTGGCCCTGCCCTGGCCGGCGGGCAGCGCCTGGCCGCTGCCGCTGCTGTTCGCCGCCCGGCTGATCGATGGGGTCAGCGGCGGCACTGCCGCCACTGCCGGCGCCGTGCTGGCCGACATCAGCCCGCCGGAAAAGCGGGCCAAGGCATTCGGGCTGATCGGCGTGGCCTTCGGGCTTGGCTTCATCCTCGGGCCGGCCCTGGGGGGGCTGCTGGCGGGGGTGAATGTGACGCTGCCGTTGCTGCTGGCGGTGGCGGTGGCGGCCGTGAACCTGGTGCTGGTGATCACGGTGCTGCCGGAAACCCATCCCC
Source organism: Synechococcus sp. Cruz-7E5 (assembly GCF_024345995.1). Classification (GTDB taxonomy): domain Bacteria; phylum Cyanobacteriota; class Cyanobacteriia; order PCC-6307; family Cyanobiaceae; genus Regnicoccus_A. The sequence goes on along the minus strand of NZ_JAGQCE010000006.1, from coordinate 141,542 downwards.
CGGCGGCGCGCCTGGCACTGCCGCGCAAGCGGGAGCTCAACCCGCTCACCCAGCTGATGCGGGTGTTTCGCAACCCCCGGGTGCGGCGGCTCAGCCTGGCCTTCTTTCTGTTCTTTCTGGGCTTCGGTGGCTTCACCGCCGTGCTGGTGCTCTATTTCAAGCAGGTGTTCGGCTGGGGGCCGGAGCTGGCCGCCATGGCCTTCCTGGTGGTGGGGGTGGTGGCAACGGTGGTGCAAGGAGGTCTGATCGGACCGCTGGTGCAACGCTTCGGTGAGGTACGCCTCAGCCAGGTCGGCCTGGGTCTGGTGGTCGTGGGCTGTCTCCTGATTCCCCTGGCCACGAAGGCCAACGCCCTGCAGGTGGTTTTCACGGCCCTGGCCCTGCTGGCGTTCGGCACCGGACTGGTCACCCCCTGCCTGCGCAGCCAGGTGTCACGCCGGCTGGATGACAGTGGCCAGGGAGCAGCCCTGGGCAGCCTCCAGGGTCTTCAGAGTCTGGGCAGTTTCATCGGCCCACCCCTGGCGGGCCTGGCCTACGACCTGGTGGGCAAGACCAGCCCCTTCTGGGCCGGCATCGCCCTGTTTCTGGTGGTGGGGCTGCTGGTGGCCGGAGCTGGACCCCTCAGCAGCCTTTCCGCAAGCAAGTCCACGACCGTGCCTCCCAGGCCCTGATTGCTACCTTCCACCCAACAGCCCCAGCCATGGATCCGGTGATGAATGAGCCCGTCGTGGCACCAGAGCTCTACATCAACCGCGAGCTGAGCTGGATCGCGTTCAACAGCCGTGTGCTGGCCCAGGCCCTTGATCCCGCCACGCCGTTGCTCGAGCAGGCGAAATTCAGCGCCATCTTCAGCAACAACCTTGATGAGTTCTTCATGGTCAGGGTGGCATCCCTGAAGTCACAGCTGGAGGCGGGCGTCTCCACCCTCAGCGACGACGGTCTCACCCCAAGGGAGCAGCTGGAGGCGATCCAGCTGAAACTGCGCCCACTGCTGGAGCAACAGCAGGCCCACTACCGCCATCACCTCAAACAGGAGCTGTTCGATCAGGGCGTTCAACTGATCGACTACCAACGCCTGAACAAACAGCAGAAGACCTGGGTCAACACCTACTTCCAGACCGCCATCTTTCCGGTGCTCACCCCCCTGGCGGTGGATCCGGCCCATCCCTTCCCGTTCATGAGCAACCTCAGCCTGAACGTGGCGGCCCTGATCCGCGATCCCGACACCGGGCAACAGCAGTTCGCCCGGGTGAAGGTGCCCACCAAGACCCTGCCGCGCTTCGTCGAGATTCCCACCGAACTCTGCACTCGCGAGCCCTCCCCCGTGTACACCGTGGTGCCCCTGGAGCAGGTGGTGGCGTTCAACCTGCAGCTGCTCTTCCCCGGCATGACGATCGAGGGGCATTACTTCTTCCGCATCACCCGCGACGCTGACCTGGAGCTGCGCGACCTGGAGGCCGACGATCTGATGGAGGCTCTGCAGGAGGGCCTGCGCAAACGCCGCCGCGGCGGAGAAGTGGTGCGGCTCGAGGTGGCCAACGAGATGCCCGATGAGGTGGTGGATCTGCTGATGGAGGGCACCGATGTGGATCTGGCCGACCTCTATCGGATCAATGGACCCCTGGGCCTCGACGACCTGATGCGCCTGCTGGCGATCCCCCTGCCCCAGCTCAAGGACAAGCCCCACCAGGGCCGCACCGCCACCGCCCTGAGTCGGGCCCAGAAGAGCCGCCTGGGCGATGGCTCGATCAAGGCGGAGGAGTTCGAGAGCATCTTTGCTGCGATCCGGCGCAACGATGTGCTGCTCCATCACCCCTACGACCTTTTCTCCACCTCGGTGGAGGAGTTCATCAACCAGGCCGCCGACGACCCCTCGGTGCTCGCCATCAAGATGACCCTTTACCGCACCTCGAAGGATTCACCCATCATCGCGGCGCTGATCCGCGCCGCCGAGAACGGCAAGCAGGTGATGGCCCTGGTGGAGCTCAAGGCACGCTTCGACGAGGACAACAACATCCAATGGGCCCGTCAGCTCGAGCACTCGGGCGTTCACGTGGTCTATGGCGTGCTGGGCCTAAAAACCCACACCAAGATCATGCTCGTGGTGCGCAAGGAAAAAGAGCGGCTGCGCAGCTACGTGCACATCGGCACAGGCAACTACAACTCCAAAACCTCCAGCCTCTACACCGACCTCGGCCTGCTCTCGGCCCAACCTGAGCTTGGACAGGATCTGGTGGAGCTGTTCAACTACCTCACCGGCTTCTCGAAACAGCAGAGCTTCCGCAGTCTGCTGGTGGCTCCCGTCACCCTGCGCAAGGGAATGGAGGCCCTGATCCAGCGGGAAATCAGCCACGCCCGCGAGGGCAGAGGCGGACACATCCGCGCGAAGATGAATGCCCTGGTGGATCCAGCGATCATCGCCCTGCTCTATGAAGCATCCCAGGCCGGGGTGGTGATCGAGCTGGTGATCCGCGGGATGTGCTGCCTGAGGCCCGGGATCCCTGGTGTGAGCGAAACGATCCAGGTGATCAGCATCATCGGCCGCTTTCTCGAGCACTCCCGGATGTTCTGGTTCGCCAATGCCGGTGAGCCAGAGATGTACATCGGGAGTGCCGATTGGATGCCACGCAACCTCGACCGTCGCGTCGAAGCGGTGACGCCGATCAAGAATCCACAGCTGCGCAGCCAGCTGGAGCGCCTGCTGGACACCTACCAGAACGACGACTGCGCCGCCTGGGACATGCAGAGCGACGGCAGCTTCATCCAGCGACGGCCCAGTGGCGACCCCCGCTGCGCCCAGCTCAATCTGATCAAGCAGTGGCGCACAGGGCTGAATGCACCGGCCTGAGGCATAGCGAACCATGATCACCAATTCTGGTAAGCATCGCTACACGACCTGCTGAATCGGCAGCATGCACAACTCAATGAAGAAAAGTAGCTTGTCCATCTTCACGGAGTCTTCGGATTTTTACAGCAGGCCACCTCTGGACCCTGCTATGTTCCGCGCACAACTCATCCGGAGGCTGGGGTGATGGGGACACCTTTGCAATCCACCCCTGCCACAGGTCTCGCTCCCAAAAAAGCGAAGTCAGCGGCACGGGCGGTGCAGCCCAAAACCGGAGGAGGTCGGCTCAGCGCCGATTCCATCGGCTGGTACCTGAGCAATATCGGCCGCGTTCCCCTGCTCACGGCAGCTGAAGAGATTGAGCTGGCTCACCACGTGCAGGCAATGAAGCGCCTGCTGGAGCTACCTGACGCTTCCCTCACTCCCCGCCAGCGGCACCAGATCCGCATGGGGGGTCGTGCCCGCGACCGCATGATGGCCGCCAACCTGCGTCTGGTGGTGAGCGTCGCCAAGAAGTATCAGAACCAGGGGCTTGAACTTCTCGATCTCGTCCAGGAAGGGGCGATCGGGCTGGAGCGGGCCGTTGACAAGTTCGATCCGGCCATGGGCTACAAATTCTCCACCTATGCCTACTGGTGGATTCGCCAGGGCATGACGCGGGCCATCGACAACAGCGCTCGCACGATTCGCCTGCCTATTCATGTGAGCGAAAAACTCTCGAAGATGCGTCGCATCACCCGGGAGCTCTCCCACCGCTTCGGCCGCCAGCCCAACCGACTGGAGCTGTCCCATGCCATGGGCATGGACATCAAGGATCTGGAGGATCTGATCTCCCAGAGCGCCCCCTGCGCCTCCCTTGATGCCCACGCCAGGGGCGAGGAGGACCGCAGCACCCTGGGCGAGCTGATCGCCGATCCGGCCAGCACCGAGCCCATGGATCACATGGACCGCTCGATCCAGAAGGAGCACCTCGGCGCCTGGCTCTCGCAGCTGAACGAGCGGGAACAGGAAATCCTTCGGTTGCGCTTCGGTCTGGAAGGCAAGGAGCCTCTGACCCTCGCTGAGATCGGCCGCAAGATCAATGTCTCACGCGAGCGCGTCCGTCAGCTTGAAGCCAAGGCGATCATGAAACTGCGGCTGATGAGCAACCTGCAGCAGGCCGCCTGAGCCAGAGCGGCTGTCAGGCTGGGCCCCGCCGGCTGGGATTGAAGCGCTGATGGGAGTGGCCCTGGTGCTGGTCTGGCTGGCCTGTGTCCTCGGTCTGGCGATCTGGGCCCGCCAACGCTGGCCCGATCAACCCGAGTGGAGCCGCAAACTGCTGCATATCGGTTCCGGACCGGTGGTGCTGATCGCCTGGGCCGTCGGGATCGATCGGTGGATCGCCCTGCCGGCTGCTGCCGTGGTCACCCTGCTGGCGGCGCTGAACCACCGCTACCGCTTACTGCCGGCCATTGAGGACGTGGGGCGCCACAGCTACGGAACAGTGGCCTACGGCGCCGCGATCACCCTGTTGCTGGCGCTGTTCTGGCCGGCCCAGCCCCAGGCCGTGGTGGCGGGGGTGCTGGTCATGGCCCTGGGGGATGGCTTCGCCGGGCTGCTGGGACCATTGATCTCCTCACCGAGCTGGCAGATCCTCGGGCAACGCAAGTCGGTGGTGGGCACCGGGGCCATGGCCGGCATGGCCCTGATGGTGGTGGTGCTCCTGCGCCAGCTGGGGGGCTCGGGGCCCGGCCCAGCCGCCCTGGTGCTGATCAGCCTTACGGCCACTCTGCTGGAGCAGATCGCCGTAGTCGGCCTCGACAACCTCAGCGTTCCAGTGGCCACAGGCCTGCTCTGGAGCTGGCTGTCGCTCAGGCCCTGAGCATCCCCTCGCAGCGGCGCTGCCAGTCGGAGGGGGTACCGAGGCCGGCCACCACCAGCCGATCGCTGGGCTCAGCCTTTAGGCGCAGCTGCCACTGGCGGATCACCTCGGCACGCTCCATCCAGGCCTGGAGAACGGTGTTCTGAATGCTCTCGGGATCCCAGCCCCGCTGACGGGCTGAACCCAGGGCCCAGCCGAGCAGGTCATCGAGCTGGAAGGGTCGAAAGCCGGCAAACACCGGCCCTGTGGGCTCCCGGGTGGCACCACTCTGCTCAAGATAGAACAGCTGGAGGGGTTCGCTCAAGCCGCAGAATTGGAGGAGGTAGGACATTGGGTTGACTCCTGATGCATCACCGGATGCCTCAAGGAACGGCAACCTAGTGCGCCCATCAGAATCAACTGTTCAACAGGAACATCCTGTTGCAAGAACATGATTCTGGCAGTCTCACTCCGGGAGTGCCAGAACTAATCCAATCAGACCGGGGCGAGGCTGCTGGCCTGGGCCTCAGCCACGGCTTCGGCCAGCCCCTCCAGCACCGTACGGGTGGTCTCAAGGTCGATGCAGGCATCGGTGATGCTCTGGCCGTAGGCAAGCTGGCTCAGATCGGCAGGGATCTTCTGATTGCCTGCCACCAGGTGACTTTCGATCATCACCCCCATCACATGACGGGAGCCCCCGCGCAGCTGGCCAGCCACCTCGGTCAGCACCTCCCCCTGGCGCCGGTAGTCCTTGTTTGAGTTGCCGTGGCTGCAGTCGACCATCAGCCTCGCCGGCAGACCCTCCTTCTGAAGGGCATGGGCCGCCTGCTCAATCGCTTCGGAGTGATAGTTGGTTCCTCCCTTGCCGCCGCGCAGCACCAGATGGCCATCGGGATTGCCTGTGGTGGAAACGATCGCGGCGTGGCCCAGCTGGCTGATGCCCAGGAAATGGTGGGGCTTGGAGGCGGCCTGCATGGCATGGATGGCCGTGACGGCGCTGCCGTCAGTGCCGTTCTTGAAGCCGATCGGCATCGACAGGCCGGATGCCATCTCCCGGTGGGTCTGGCTTTCGGTGGTGCGTGCCCCGATCGCCGTCCAGCCGATCAGATCAGCGATGTACTGGGGCACCACCGGATCGAGCAGCTCGGTGGCGGCAGGCAGCCCCATCTCGGCCAGATGCACCAGCAGGCCCCGCGCCAGGCGCAGACCGGTGTTGATGTCGTAGCTGCCGTCGAGATGGGGATCGTTGATCAGACCCTTCCAGCCCACGGTGGTACGGGGCTTCTCGAAGTACACCCGCATCACCACCTCCAGCTGGTCTCGGTGGCGCTCGCGCACCTCGGCGATCGCATCGGCATAGGCCCGGGCGGCCCCCACGTCGTGCACCGAGCAGGGACCGACGATCACCAGGACTCGGGAGTCCTGCCCATGCAGGATCGCCTTGATCCGCTCACGGGCATCAAGCACGGTGCGCGCCGCCGTCTGGCTCAGAGGCAGTTCGCGGTGGAGGACCGCCGGGGCCACCAGCGGCCGTGTCTCCACGATGTGGAGGTCGGAGGTGGTGAGCATGCCGGGAGCGGTCGTGAACCGAGGGCCAATCTCACACCCTAGAGACTCTCCCCGCAGCATCTTTGGCAGCGATGGTGACTGAGCGGGGGACCACGGCCAGAAACAATGGAGACAACCCCATTGTTTCGCCATGCCCTCTCCAGAGAGTGACACCGACCTGCTGGTGAGCTACCGCCAGGCGGAGGCGGAGCGCACGGCTCTCGGGGTCCCGCCCCTGCCGCTCACCGCCGCCCAGGCCCAGGCCCTCACCCAGCTGCTGGAGAAGCCTCCCGCCGGTGAGGAGGACGTTCTGCTCGATCTGCTCAGTGAACGCATCCCGCCGGGAGTGGATGAGGCCGCCTACGTCAAGGCCAGCTGGTTGAGCGCCATCGCCCAGGGACTGAGCGCGAGCCCCCTGGTCAGCCCGATCGAGGCCACCAGGCTGCTGGCCACCATGATCGGCGGCTACAACGTCGGTGCCCTGATCAGCCTGCTCGGCCACGCCGATGCCACCGTCGCCGCCGAAGCGGCCCGTGGCCTCAGCCGCACCCTGCTCGTCTACGACTCGTTTCACGACGTGCTGGAGCTGGCGGCCAGCAACCCCTGGGCGAAGCAGGTGGTCGACAGCTGGGCTGCCGCCGAATGGTTCACCGCCAAGGCGGAACTGCCGGCGGCGATCACCGTCACGGTGTTCAAGGTGGAGGGAGAAACCAACACCGACGACCTCTCCCCCGCCACCCACGCCACCACCCGCCCCGACATCCCCCTGCACGCCATGGCGATGCTGGAAACCCGCATGCCGGGCGGTCTTGAGCTGATCGAGCAGCTCAAGACCAAGGGTCACCCCGTCGCATACGTGGGCGATGTGGTGGGCACCGGCAGCTCGCGCAAGTCGGCGATCAACTCCGTGCTCTGGCACACCGGCACCGACATCCCCCATGTTCCCAACAAGCGCGGCGGCGGCGTGATCCTGGGCGGCAAGATCGCACCGATCTTCTTCAACACCGCCGAGGATTCCGGTGCCCTGCCGATCGAATGCGATGTCTCAGCGCTGAATTCGGGAGATGTGATCACGATCCGTCCATATGCGGGCACGATCGAGTGGGCTGAAGGCGAACCCGGCGCCGGTGAGGTGGTGGCCCGCTTCGAGCTCAAGCCCAGCACCATCGCCGATGAAGTGCGCGCCGGTGGCCGCATCCCCCTGCTGATCGGCCGCTCATTGACCGACAAGGTGCGGGCCCAGCTGGGTCTGGCGCCCTCCGAGCTGTTCATCCGCCCCGCGGCCCCGGCCGATACCGGCAAGGGCTTCACCCTGGCCCAGAAGATGGTGGGCAAGGCCTGCGGCCTGCCGGGCGTGCGCCCCGGCACCAGCTGCGAACCGCTGATGACCACCGTCGGCTCCCAGGACACCACCGGGCCGATGACCCGTGACGAGATGAAGGAGCTGGCCTGCCTGGGCTTCTCCGCCGATCTCGTGCTGCAGAGCTTCTGTCACACCGCCGCCTACCCCAAGCCGGTCGACCTCAAAACCCACGCCGAGCTGCCCGATTTCATGGCCTCCCGCGGCGGTGTCGCCCTGCGCCCCGGCGACGGCATCATCCACAGCTGGCTCAACCGCATGCTTCTGCCCGACACCGTGGGCACCGGCGGCGACAGCCACACCCGCTTCCCCCTGGGCATCTCCTTCCCCGCAGGATCGGGCCTGGTGGCCTTTGCCGCCGCCATCGGCGCCATGCCGCTCGACATGCCCGAATCGGTGCTGGTGCGTTTCAGCGGTTCACTCCAGCCCGGCGTCACCCTGCGCGACGTGGTCAACGCCATCCCCTGGGTGGCGATCCAGAAGGGTCTGCTCACGGTGGAGAAGGCCAACAAGAAGAACGTGTTCTCCGGCCGGATCATGGAGATCGAAGGGCTGCCCGATCTCAAGCTGGAGCAGGCGTTCGAGCTCACGGATGCGACCGCCGAACGGTCGTGTGCAGGCTGCACGATCAAGCTCTCGGAAGCCACCGTGGCCGAATACCTGAGCAGCAACGTGGCGCTGCTCAAAAACATGATCGCCCGCGGCTATCACGACGAGCGCACGATGGCCCGGCGGATCCAGGCGATGGAGGCCTGGCTGGCCGATCCCCAGCTGATGGGCGCCGATGCCGACGCCGAGTACGCCGAAATCATCGAGATCAATCTCGATGACCTCACCGAACCGGTGCTGGCCTGCCCCAACGATCCCGACAACGTCAAGCTGCTCTCCGAGGTGGCGGGCGAGCGGATCGATGAGGTGTTCATCGGCTCCTGCATGACCAACATCGGCCACTACCGCGCCGCTGCCACCGTGCTCGACGGGGCCGGCAGCAGCGCCGCGCGGCTTTGGGTCTGCCCCCCCACCCGCATGGACGATGAAGTGCTGCGCGCCGAGGGTTACACCGCCAAGTTCGAGGCCGCCGGCGCCCGCATGGAGCTGCCCGGATGCTCGCTCTGCATGGGCAACCAGGCCCGGGTGGAAGACAACACCACCGTGTTCTCCACCAGCACCCGCAACTTCAACAACCGACTCGGCAACGGCGCCCAGGTGTATCTGGGCAGCGCCGAACTGGCGGCGGTGTGTGCCCTGCTGGGCCGCATTCCCAGCCCGGCCGAGTACCTGGAGATTGCGGCGGCCAAGATCGATCCCCTCTCAGGCGAGCTCTACCGCTACCTCAACTTCGACCAGATCGATGGGTTCAGTGATGCCGGCCGCGTCGTGAGTGTGGAGGAGGAGGAGAAGGTGCTGGCAGGGGTCTGAGCAAGGCGGTGCCGGCGGACGATCTCACCAGGCGGACGCTGCTGCGGCATCAGGAGGGCACCAACGTTCTGCGCCGCCTGCTGGAACACCGCCTGCTGCCGGTGGTGCTGGCCCTGATCCTCACCGGTCTGGGGGCCGCCACAGCTGGCCTGCTGTTCAAGCTCGGTCTGGATGGCCTGGGCCGCTGGAGGCTGCGCTTGCTGGATTTCGGTCCCGACCTGCTGCTGCTGCCTGCGATCGGCGGCGCTGGCGGCCTGATCGCCGGGCTGCTGGTGCAGATCTGCGCCCCTGCAGCCCAGGGATCGGGCATCCCCCAGGTGAAGCAGTTCCTGCAGGGCCAACCGATTCCGATGAATCTGAAAGTGGCGTTGGTGAAGCTGACGGCCGGCATCGTGGCGATCGGCTGTGGCTTTCCCCTCGGACCATCCGGCCCTTCCATCCAGATGGGCAGCTCAGTGGGGCACGCGATGGCGAACCGCATCCAGGCTCCGAAGGTCTTCCTGCGCCTGATCGTGGCCAGCGGCGGCGGGGCCGGCATCGCTGCAGTGTTCAACGCGCCGATCGGGGGCTTCTTCTATGCGTTGGAGGAGCTGCTGCGCGGGGCCCGGCCGGTGGTGATGCTGCTGGTTTTGTTCACCACCTTCTGGGCGGACACCTGGGCGGATCTGCTCGGGCTGGCGGGCCTGGGCTCGGCCCTCACCGGCCTGAGCCGGTCGGGCACCCTGCCACTGGAGGCTCAGGTGTTCGCCTTTTTCGAGGTGCGTCCGCTTGATCTGGTGGTGTTGTTCGCGCTCGGCGCTGTGGTGGCATGTGCCGCCGAGGCCTATTGCCGCTTCGTGGTGGGTCTGCATGCGCTGCGGCTGCGCTGGCGGTTGCCGCTGGCGGCGGGGATGGCCGGGGTGGGGGTGCTGCTGGGCCTGAGCGACGCCCTGCTGCCGGCGGACTTCATCAACCGGGCCGGCATCCGCCAGGCGGTGGCGGAAGGAGACCTCGACATCTCCCGTTCCCTGACGATCTTCGTGGTGCTGTTTCTGGCCACCGGCCTGGCCGCCGCCGTGGGCACACCGGGGGGGCTGTTCGCGCCCATGCTCACCCTGGGCGGGGCGCTTGGGCTGGCGGTGGCAGGCGCGATCGCTCAGCTGGGCGCCGCCGCCCCCAGCACGGTGGTGTTCGCCTGCATGGGGGCCTTCGTGGCGGCCTGCGCCCGCACGCCGATCACGGCCATGTTTCTCACCTTCGCCCTAACCAAGGACCCACTGATCCTCAAACCGCTGCTGGTGGCCTGTCTTGGTGGTTTCCTGATGGCGCAGCTACTGCATCGCCAGTCCCTGTTCGAACGCCTGATCCCGCCGCTGGAGCCCGACCCCCCCGCCGGACCCACCGGACCCAGCACCGGTGCCGACCTCCAGGCCCTGGCGGTGACCTCCGTGCCGCTGCGGCCCCGCAAACTCTGAGCCGCAGGCAGCGGGCGCCTGCACAGGATCCTCCAGGCATGGCTGCTGTCAGAAGAGGCTCAACCGAGCCTGACGATCAACTCCCCGGCAAGCCATAAGATCGGCCGGTGGCGTTTCGCGCCGTCCCGCGCACATTTGAACCGCACAATCCGGATCGCATGAACATCTGCAGCCCGGGTTGCTTGCCTCGATTCAGCCCCTTCCCCAGCGCGATTGCTCTGTGCCCACCCTCTCCAGCGAACTCGAACAGTTTTTCTTCGACCAGGATCGTTGGCTGACAGGCGAGGCGGACGACCCAACAACCGCCCCCGCACCACCTCTAGATCCTCCCCAGCCCGATCAGCGGCGCAAAGTCACCCTCAGTGATCTGCTCGACCTTGCCGGTGAGCGCACGTTCGGTTTTCTTTTTGTGCTGCTGGCATTTCCATCGGCTCTACCAATTCCCGCCCCGGGTTATTCGGTTCCCTTTGGTATTGCCATGCTGCTGCTGGCGATGCAGTTGCTGCTGGGGCGGGAGGAACCCTGGTTTCCAGTCAGCTGGCGGAAGCACGGATTCGAGGTGGGTCAGGTGCGCCGGGTGCTGAAACTGGGCCTGCCCTGGCTGCGGCGGATCGAGTCCATTTCCCGCCCCCGTCTGACCCCGGTGTGCACAAGTGTTGTCGGCCGCACTGTCATTGGCCTGGCCATTGCCCTGATGTCGATTTCGATGATGATCCCCATCCCCGGCACCAACACCCTCCCGGCCATGGGCATCTTCGTCACAGGTTTCGGCCTGCTGGATGACGACGGCGCCATCAGCCTCGGTGGATTGGTCCTCTGCGTCTGCGGCTTTGTTCTGTCGTCGTCCATTCTGCTGGCGATTGTGTTCGGCGGAACCAGCCTGGTTGACATCGTCAAAGAGGCCCTGGGCCGCTGAAGTCACCAACCCGCTCCAGCCCTGCCAAGTCTTCGGTCACATGGCGCACTCCGTCAACCAGCCAAAGCCGGATGCGGGCAGTTACTCCATCGACGGCTACATAGGCGAGCTGCTGCGCGGCCTGAAGCTGTTGACTGGAGCGGCAGCAATCAAACTAAAGCTGTAAGCATCAGGATTGAAGGTGCCAGCAATCAGGAACCTGCTCTGTCTTTGCCGGAGATCAGGGGCAGGAGAGAACCGGCGAGCTGGTTGAAGGGAGTTCCTACACCTCCTCAGTCGAGTGCTCAGTCAAGTGCTCAGCCCAAGCATAAGAAAAACATTGAAGACTTCTCGCGACCAAGCAATACCTCGCGTCACGATTGACACTAAAGCAAAGCCGAGTAAGCAAGGACCACTACCCAACCTCACCAGCTGCATGCACGATCTGCCCAATGAAGTCTCAACAGACCTTCTTCCGAACCGCCCAGTCTTGAGCTGAGCTGAAAGCCAACCGTTCGTCGCCTTGCCAAAATGCAACAGGAAGCGACACAGCGGCTTGAGCATCACCGCCAGCCCCTGCGGTCGCTTCGCACACCGCCCCTCAAGCCTGTCTGTGCCCATACCCAGCGGCACTCCCACCCCTGGAGCAGGAAACCCTGCAGCTCAAACCCCCCGTGCCGGCGGCAGATGCCCTGAAGGCGGTGCTGGCATTTCCGAGCACCGTTGAGGTGGGCATCACCAGCCTGGGGTTTCTGTAGAGGTGGGCCAGCCTGGCCAGCCTCATGCCGGCCCGGTTGCTGGATCGCCAGTCGCTGTTCCAGCGGCAACCCTGAGGCGAACGGAGCCTGAACCGTGATTTCTGTAGTTCAGATTACAAATTGCCGCGCCATCTGAAGTGTTCGATTTCGCTGCATAACTTGAGGACCGTCAGCTCTCCCCCCATGAACGCGACACGCCTCTGGACCCGTTCCGCCTGGGGCGGGGTGATTCTGGCCTCGCTGCTGCTCACCAGCTGCCAGGGCGCCAAGGAGGGCATGAAGCAGGCAGGGGACGGTATGGGGGATGCGGCCAAGCAAGCAGCCGGTGATGCCGCCAGAACCGCCGTGACCCCGGCACTCGCTCCCCTGATGGACATCCTCAACAAGGGCCAGAGCCAGATCAAGGCCGGTGACCTCCAGGGCGCCATGGCCACCATGGGCGGGTTCGAGGGGGTGTTCAAAAAGGTGGGGCCCCTGATCCAGCCCCTGGCCGGCGACAAGTGGCCCGCGATCGAAGCCGCCGCCCAACAGGTGATCAGCACCTTCGGCGGTGCCACCCCCCCCACCGCCGAGAGCGGCAGTGCGGCCATCTCAGGCCTGATGAGCCTGCTGAACGGGCTCAAGACCAACTGAGCAGACGTCTCCACCCCACCAGCCGGCCGCCGGCAGGAGCAACGGCCAGTCCCAGAGGGTGACAGCCTGGGTTCACTGCGCCGAAGACCTTTCCCTGGACCAGGAGACCCTGCTGTTCGAGCCGGCCCAACCGGCCGCCCATGCACTGCGCACCGTGCTGGCCTTCCCCAGCACCTATTCCGTGGGCATCACCAGCCTGGGTTATCAGGTGGTCTGGGCGACCCTGGCACGGCGGACCGACCTGGATGTGCGGCGGCTGTTCACCGACCGCGGCGACCCCCCCCACCGCCACTGCGACCTCTTCGGTCTCTCGCTCAGCTGGGAACTGGATGGCCCGGTGCTGCTGGACCTGCTGGAGCAGCAAGGCATTCCGCTCTGGAGCCGGCAGCGGGGCGAGGACGATCCGATCGTCTTCGGGGGCGGGCCGGTGCTCACCGCCAACCCCGAGCCCCTGGCCCCCTTCTTCGACGCCGTGCTGCTTGGCGATGGCGAACAGTTGCTGCCCGACTTCGTGGAGGCGGTGATCGCCCACCGGCAGGCCCCGAGGGCCGAGCGGCTGCGCGCTCTGGCCCGGGTGCCGGGGGTGTATGTGCCAGCGCTCTACGCCCCCCGCTACGACAGCGCCGGAACCCTGCTGGCAGTGGAGCCGATCGAGGCGGACATCCCGGCGACCGTGGCCAAGCAGACCTGGCGGGGCAACACCCTCAGCCACTCGATGGTGATCACCCCCGAGGCGGCCTGGCCCTCGATCCACATGGTGGAGGTGGTGCGCAGCTGCCCCGAGCTCTGCCGCTTCTGCCTGGCCAGCTACCTCACCCTGCCCTTCCGCACCCCGTCACTCGAAGACGGCCTGATCCCCGCGGTCGAAGCGGGCCTGGGGGCCACCCGCCGGCTGGGCCTGCTTGGGGCCTCGGTCACCCAGCACCCCCAGTTCGCCGACCTGCTGAGCTGGCTCGACCAGGACCGCTTCGATGACACCCGGGTGAGCGTGAGCTCGGTGCGGGCCGCCACGGTGACGCCGCAGCTGGGGCAGATCCTGGCCAAACGGGGCAGCAAGTCGCTCACGATTGCGATCGAGAGCGGCAGCGAACGGATGCGGCAGGTGGTGAACAAGAAGCTGGCCACCGAGGAGATCTTCGCGGCGGCCCGCTACGCCAAGGAGGGCGGGCTCAGCGGCCTGAAGCTCTACGGGATGGCCGGCCTTCCAACCGAAGACGACGATGACATCGAAGCCACCGCCGATCTGCTTCTGGCTTTGAAGAAGGCCACCCCCGGCCTGCGCCTGAGCCTGGGGGTAAGCAGCTTCGTGCCAAAGGCCCACACCCCGTTCCAGTGGGAACCGGTGCGGCCCGAAGCGGAGAAGCGCCTGAAACGGCTGGCGCGCCGCCTGCAGCCCAAGGGCATCGACTTACGGCCCGAGAGCTACGGCTGGAGCGTGATCCAGGCGCTGCTCTCCCGCAGCGACCGGCGCCTGGCCGCCGTGATCGCCGCCGTGCGGGGCCGCCACGGCAGCCAGGGGGGATGGAAGGCCGCCTACCGCAGCGTGAGCGAGCAACCTGAGGGAACCCTGCCCCCGCTCCCGCCCTGGCAGGACACAATCCATGGTCTCTGGGACACGGAACGGGTGCTGCCCTGGGAGCACCTGGAGGGCCCCCTGCCCAAGACCACCCTGGCCCGTCACAGGCAGGAGGCCCTCGCGGCAGCCAGCGTCAGAACCGCCTGCGCGGCTCCGGGCTGAGGGAGTAGGCGCGCAGGCCGCAGAGCAGCACCCAGCCGGCAATGTTGATGCGGCTGTCATAGAGCGGAATATCGGTGGCGTGGAGCGCCATCAGCACCAGGAAGGCCGCCCACCAGGCCCGATCGAACAGGGCCCCGCTGGCCATGCCCCGGCGGGCCGCCTGAATCTGCAGCGCCAGCACCAGGCCCACGAGCAGCACCGCCACCAGGGCCCCATGGCTGACCGCCAGGTCGATCGGCAGATTGTGGGGATGGCCATGCCAGATGCCCGCGGTGCGCAGGGGGTAGATCACGCTGAAGGCGGCAGCGCCCCAGCCGAGCCAGGGACGTTCCGCCACCAGCTGCAGGGCCACCCCCCACTGGCTGACCCGGGTGATGGCCAGGGGCCGGCGCCCGGCGAATTCCAGATCGCTCAGCCGCTCCCAGATCACAGCGGGAACCAGGGCGCGGGCGGGTTGCTGCAACACCAGTGGTACCCCTGGCAGGCTGGCCAGGCCCACGGGGATCAGCAGCAGCAGCAGCAGGGGCAAGAGCCAGATCCAGCGGGCCGGACCCGCCACCAGGGGGAGCGCCAGCACCAGGGCCCCCCAGGCGTTGCGGGAGTCGGTGAGAGCGATGGCGGCCACCAGGCCCACCGTGATCAGCAAGGCCGGCAAGCGCTTCGGCCACGGTTGAGGGCGCTGCAGCAGGGCCGCCAGGGCGAAGGGCCAGGCCAGGGCCAGCCAGGCTCCGGCGATGTTGGCGTAGTCGAACAGACCGGCCAGGCGCCCGGGCGGATTGCCACCGGCATTGAGGTGCCAGATGATCGCTCCCCCCAGGGTCTGAAACGGCCCGCTCCACCCCCAGACGATTTGTCCGAGGCCGGTGACGATCACCGGCACGGTGCCGGCCACCAGCCAGAGGGCCAGCCGCCGGCGGGCCGGGGCCGAGGCCAGGTAGGGCTGAAACCCCCAGAACGCCCAGAAGAAGGGCAGCCAGTTGCCCAGGCCCACCCAGGCCAGCCAGCCGCTGGAGGCGGTGAAACAGCCCAGCACCATCAGAGCTGACACCAGCAGCAGCACCTGATTGACCCGATCCCGCCACCAGGGCAGGCGCTGGCGGCAACCAAGGATCAGCGCCACCAGCAAGAGGACTCCGGCCAGCAGGGCTGAACTGGCCAGCAAAAGCAAGCCCAGCTGAAAACAACGCCAGCCCAGGGGCGAGGTGCCCTCGGGCCTGGTCGCATCAAGGCGCCGCAGCCACTCCTGCCTCACGAGAACACGGCGGTGCGACCTCGGTAGACCATCACCTGGCGGCGCAGGTGCAGCCGCAGGGCCCGGGCAAGGGCCAGCCGCTCCATGTCACGGCCCTTGCGGATCAGGTCCTCCACGTCATCCCGGTGACTGACGGGCACGGTGGCCTGCTCGATGATCGGACCGCCGTCTAGATCTTCGGTCACGTAGTGGGCCGTGGCTCCGATCAGCTTCACGCCCCGCTCCCAGGCCCGGTGATAGGGCTGAGCGCCCTTGAAGGCCGGCAGGAAGGAATGGTGGATGTTGATAACCGTGGGAAAGCGGGACAGAAAGTCGGGGCTGAGTACCTGCATGTACTTGGCCAGGACCACCAGCTCGATGCCGTGGTCTTCGAGCAACTGCAACTGCGCCCGCTCTGCCTCCTGCTTGGAGTCGGGCAGCACCGGCAGATGGACGAAGCGTGCGCCGAAATCCTCGGCCAGGGACTGCAGATCTGAGTGATTGGAGATCACCAGCGGCACCTGCATCGGCAACTCCCCTGCCCGGGTGCGCCAGAGCAGATCCACCAGACAATGATCCTGTTTGCTCACGAAGATCGCGACCCGTGCTGCGGCATCGGAGAAATGGACCTGGCCGTCACCACCGAGCCGCTCCGCCAGGGCCGTCACCGCCGGCGCCACCGCCTCCCGCGGCAGTCCGAAACCCTCCAGCTGCCACTCGATCCGGCTGAGGAACAGCCCAGCGCCGGCGTCGGTGTGGTGATCGGCATGGCGGATGTTGCCACCGTTGGCCGCCACCCAGCCGGAGAGCTCACTGACCAGACCCGGACGGTCGGGGCAGATCACCTGCAGGATTGCTGTGGGCACGCTCATCGGTACCAGGGCCTGTCTCGAAGGGCATTGTGCCCGGCGCTCTCCAGGCCAGTCGCCAGCAAGGCAGATAGCCATGCCGGTGCGACGTACAGTCGCGCCTGACTTCGGTGCTCACCATGGCCGTTCAGCTGGTTTCCACCCTTCGTCAAGCGCTGAGGCAGATGGGCCTCCTGGCCCTCGCCGTGGTGCTCAGCTTCGGATTGGTTGCCTGCGATGGCGGCCAGGCCAAGAAAGCCCCAAGCATCAGTCCAGCCGATCTGGCGATCATCCAGCGGCAGGCCGAGGGATTCCTGGCAGCCAAGGACCGGCTGCCCGAGCTGGCCTCACTGGTGAACGACAGGAACTGGGTGTTCACCCGCAATCTGATCCACGGCCCCATGCAGGAAGTGGGCCGAGAAATGCTTTATATCAACCAGCGCCTTCTGCCCGCCGACCGCGCCGAAGCCACCGCCAGGGCCAAACAGCTCAAGAGCGCTCTGGCCGAGCTCGATGAGGCCGCGCGCCTCCAGGACGGAGAACGGCTGCGTAAGGGCTATATCAAGGTGGCCAGGGGCTTCGGTTCCTACGCCGAAGTGCTCCCCGCCGCTGCGCTGCCCAGCGGCTCCGCAGCCTGAGCGCTTCCCCAGCACATCCTGAGCGTCCGGCCGAGCCTCGCTCGGTCGCGGTGATAGGCGCCGGCATCGTCGCCCTGGCCACGGCCTGGCTGCTTCAGGGCCGCGGCCATCGGGTGCGGCTGATCGCACCCGATGGCCATGGGCCTGATCCGCAGGATTGCGGCAACGGCAGTGCCGCGGCCCTGGGGGTGTTGATGGCCCAGGTGTTCCAGCGCAGCAGGGGCCGCGCCTGGCACCTGCGCCAGATCTCCCTGAGCCTCTGGACTGAGTGGCGCCAGCAGCTGAGCGGGCGTGGCTGGCCGATCCCCTTCCAGGCCGGCCTGCTTCTGCTGCCGCAGGACATCGGCGACGTCAAACGGCTGCGCCAGCTGCTGCAGGAACGCCAGGCCCTCGGTCTGCCCCTGAGCTGGTGGGAGCCATCTCGGCTGCAGGAGCTGGGTCTGAGTCTGGCTGAAACCAATAACAACGTGGGTGGCCTCCACTCCGCCCAGGACGGACAGCTGGATCCCCTGGCCGCCATGGACGCGTTTCGCCGTGATGGCCTGCGGCAGGGCCTGGAGCTGCTCAGCGACCGGGTGGTGGGGCTGGAGCGGCAGCCGGCAGGCTGGAAGGTGCACGGCCACTCAGCCGCGCAGGCCATCGAGGCCGACTGGGTGGTGGTGGCAGCGGGCCTGGCCAGCGAAGGGCTTCTGGCCCCCCTGGGACACCAGCGACCGCTGCAGCCCGTGCTGGGCCAGTGCCTGGAGCTGGCGACCAGCACAGCGATCCGCTGGCCCTGCCCAGTGGTCTGGCAAGGGCTCAACCTGGTACCGCGACCAGGCGGGGGTCTCTGGCTGGGGGCAACCCTGGAGCCGGGGGATCAGGCCGACCCGGAGCTGCTGGGGCCGATGCGACAGCTCACCAGCAGGGCCCTGGGCTGCGACTGGCTGCGGGAGGCGACAGTGATCCGCCGCTGGCAGGGCCTGCGCGCCAGGCCCCTCGGCAGGCCAGCCCCGCTGCTGGAGCATCTGGAGCATGGACTGCTGCTGCTGAGTGGTCACTACCGCAATGGTGTGCTGCTGGCACCGGCCTCCGCCCAGTGGGCCGTGGAGCAGATCGAAAGTTCCCTTACCTGTTGTTAACGAATCGGGGGAGATGGCTGGATAGCGTCACCGGGTGACCGCAGGCCCGAAGAGTTTTCTCCCCACCATGAAACCAAGCCAGCCCAATTCCCTCGCCAAGGTCGGTACGGCCCTGGGTCTAAGCCTCAGCCTCAGCCTGGCCCTCTCCGCCTGCGGCGGCAGCGGTGGTGGCGGCGGCGGCGTCACAGGCAGCCTCAATGGAGCCGGAGCCTCCTTCCCGGCCGCGATCTATCAGCGCTGGTTCCAGGATCTGGCCAGCGAGGGCATCAACGTCAACTACCAGTCGGTGGGGTCAGGAGCTGGCGTGCGTCAGTTCGTGGCGGGCACCATCGATTTCGGCGCCTCCGACGCGCCGATGAAGGCGGACGACATCGCCAAGGTCAAGCGAGGCGTGGTTCAGGTGCCGATGACGGCGGGCGCCATCGCCGTGGCGTACAACCTGCCGGGTTGTGATCTAAAACTCAGCCAGGAGCAGGTGGTGGGAGTGTTCCTCGGCAAGATCAAGAACTACAAGGATCTGGGCTGCGCCGACAAGCCGATCACCGTGGTGCACCGCTCCGATGGCTCCGGCACCACCTACAACTTCACCAACAGCCTGGCGGCCTTCAGCGACGAGTGGAAGAACGGACCCGGGGCGGACAAGTCGGTGGCCTGGCCCACCGGCGTGGGTGCCAAGGGTAATGAAGGCATCGCCGCCACGTTGAAGCAGACACCCGGCGGCATCGGCTATGTGGAAACCGCCTACGTGCAGGGAGAACTGCAGGCGGCTGCCGTGCAGAACAAGAGCGGTGAGATGCTCAAACCCACGAACGAAACCGCCAGTGCGGCGTTGGGCTCGATCGACATCGGTCCGGATCTGGTGGGCAGCGATCCGAATCCGGCTGCCGGCTACCCGATCGTGACCTTCACCTGGATCCTGCTCTACAAAACCGGCAACGGCGACAAGACCGAGCTGCTCCAGAAGGTGTTCGAGCACACCCTCTCGCCCAAAGCCCAGTCACTGGCTCCCGAGCTGGGCTACGTGAGCCTGCCCCCCGAAGTGGTGACCAAGGCCAAGGAAGCCGTGGCCAGCATCGGCAAGTAATCCCCGCCAGTCGATCGCTCCGGGACCTCATTCCGGTACCGGAGCAGAAAAGCCCTCTTTGCACTAGCAAAGAGGGCTTTTTTGGTTGAGGCGATGGTCGACGATCTAGGCGGGAGGCAGCAAGAGCCACCCGGCCACGATCACCACCCGTTCACTTGCTCTCGGTGAACTCCGCATCGATCACATCATCGGCACTGGGGCCTGAGGATGTGGCGCCGGCAGAACCATTGCCGCCCGGTTCGGCACCGGGAGCACCGGCTTCAGCACCGGCCTGCTGGTAGACCGAGGCGCCCACCTCATAGAGCTCCTTCTGAAGCTCCTCAAAGCGGGTCTTCATCGCCTCGTAGTCCTCCTTGTCGACAGCTTCCTGGAGCTGCTTGCGCTTCTCATCCATCTTGGCTTTGACCTCCGCACTGACCTTGTCGCCAAGATCGGTGAGTTGCTTCTCAGACTGGTAGATGAGGGTTTCGGCCTGGTTCTTCAGGTCGATGCGCTCGCGCTTCTCCTTGTCGGCCGCCGAGTTGGCCTCTGCGTCTTTCACCATCTTCTCCACCTCGTTCTCACTGAGGGTGGAGGCCCCGGTGATAGAGATGCTCTGCTCCTTGCCGCTGCCCTTGTCCTTGGCGGTGACGCTGAGGATGCCGTTGGCGTCGATGTCGAAGGTGACTTCGATCTGGGGAACGCCGCGGGGCGCGGGCGGGATGCCGTCGAGACGGAAGGTTCCCAGGCTCTTGTTGTCGGAGGCAAGCTCGCGCTCCCCCTGGAGTACGTGGATTTCCACGTTGGTCTGACCGTCGACCGCGGTGGAGTACACCTCGGCTTTCTTGGTGGGGATGGTGGTGTTGCGGGTGATCATCTTGGTCATCACGCCGCCCAGGGTTTCCACGCCCAGCGACAGCGGGGTGACATCGAGAAGAAGGATGTCCTTCACTTCACCGGCCAGCACACCTCCCTGAATGGCGGCACCGACGGCCACCACCTCATCTGGGTTCACCGTCTGGTTGGGGTCCTTGCCGGTTACTCGCTTGACCAGCTCAAGCACCGCGGGAATGCGGGTGGAACCACCCACCATCACCACCTCATCAAGCTCAGCGGAAGAGAGCTTGGCGTCCTTGAGGGCCTGCTCCACCGGCACCCGGCAGCGGTCAATGAGCTTGGAGGCAAGCTCCTCGAACTTCGCCCGGGTGAGGGTGAGATCGAGGTGCTTGGGCCCCTCGGGGGTGGCCGTGATGAACGGCAGGTTGATTTCGCTCTGGGTGGCGCTGGAGAGCTCGATCTTGGCCTTCTCGGCCGCCTCGGTCAGGCGCTGCAGGGCCTGCTTGTCCTGACGCAGATCGATGCCTTCATTGGCTTTGAAGCTGGCGGCCAGATGATCAACGATCACCTTGTCGAAGTCGTCGCCGCCCAGGTGGGTGTCGCCACTGGTGGAGAGCACCTCGAACACGCCATCACCCACCTCCAGCACCGAGACGTCGAAGGTGCCGCCGCCCAGGTCGAAGACCAGGATGCGCTCGTTGCTCTTGCGATCAAGGCCGTAGGCCAGGGCCGCCGCCGTGGGCTCGTTGATGATGCGCAGAACCTCGAGGCCGGCGATCTTGCCGGCATCCTTGGTGGCCTGACGCTGGGAGTCGTTGAAATAGGCCGGCACCGTGATCACCGCCTGGGTGACGGTTTCACCGAGGTACTTGCCGGCGTCATCCGCCAGCTTGCGCAGCACCTGGGCACTCACTTCTTCCGGCGCGAACTGCTTGTTCAGCACCGGGCACTTCACCTTGACATTGGCGCCGGCCTTCTCAACGCCATAGCTCACTTCCTTCGATTCTTCGTTCACCTCATCGACCCGACGGCCGATGAAGCGCTTCACCGAGTAGAAGGTGTTCTCCGGGTTCATGACCGCCTGGCGCTTGGCGATCTGGCCCACCAGCTGATCCTGGTTCTTGGTGTAAGCCACCACCGATGGGGTGGTGCGGAACCCTTCCGCGTTGGCAATCACGGTGGGCTTGCCGCCCTCCATCACCGCCACGCAGCTGTTCGTCGTGCCCAGGTCAATGCCGACAACCTTACCCATGGGTTCTCACCTCCTCTGAATTGAATGTTCTGTCCCATGCATCTTCAGCAGTGGGGGCCACCGCAGGCGAGGTGTGGTTTCCGAACAGAGGGCGGGCGGGTGACGGCCAGGTCCGTACATTTCGTTCCCGGCATCGCCCCTGATACCAGCCGCCATGCCCCTTGAGATCTCCGCCCACACCTCGCTCGTGGCTGTTCTCGGCGATCCGGTGCGCCATTCCCTCTCGCCGGCGATGCACAACGCCGCCCTGCGGGAGCTGGGCCTCGACTGGATCTACCTGGCCCTGCCGGTGCAGGCAAGTGACCTGGCGGTGGTGATGCGGGCCCTGGAGGCCATCGACTGTCGTGGACTGAACGTGACCCTGCCCCACAAGCGGGCGGTGGCGGAGCTGGCGGCGGAGCTCACCCCCCTGGCCCGGCGGGTCGGGGCCGTGAACACCCTGGTGAGACGCGAGGGCGGCGGCTGGCTGGGCACCAACACCGACGTGGAAGGGTTTATCGCGCCGCTGCGGGCCAGCGTCGGCCAAGAACCGGGTTCAGTGCCAGACCTGGCGGGGGGGCGGGCCCTGGTGCTGGGCTGCGGCGGCAGCGCCCGGGCCGTGGTGGCGGCCCTGGTGGAGCTGGGACTGGAGCGCATTCAGCTGGCCGGACGTCGGCCCGACGCCCTGGCGGCGTTCCTGGCGGAGTGCGGGTCATGGGCACCCCAGCTCAGCGGGGTGACCTGGCCGGCGGCGGACCATGGGCGCGGCGACCTGCTCCAGGCGCTGGCTGAGGCAGATCTGGTGGTGAACACCACGCCGGTGGGCATGGGAGCCAACGCAGGCGCCTGCCCTCTGGAGGCGGCTGACCTCGACGCCCTGCGCCCAGGCAGCCTGATCTACGACCTGATCTACACCCCCCGGCCGAGCCGCCTGCTGCTGGAGGCCCGCCAGCGGGGCTGCAGTGTGCTCGATGGCCTGGAAATGTTGGTGCAGCAGGGAGCCGCCGCCCTGCGGCTCTGGCTCTCAGCGCCGAGCCAGTTCGAAACCACGCCGCTGGCACTGCCGCTGGCGGCGATGCGCCAGGCCGCGCTCGATCAGCTCAGCAGCGCCTGATTCCCAGTCACCAGGGGCTACCCACCTAGCCTGGCCGGAATTCAGCAAACGCGCCCCTCATCAATGGAAGGCCCCCCGCTCTGGCAACGGCTCCTGGCCGTGCTGGCCTATCTGCTGCCCTGGAGTGACGGGGTGCCCTTCGGTGAGGCCCTGTTCAGCCTGGTGCCGGCCCTGCAGTGGCTGGTGCTGCCGGCCCTGCCGCTGATGGCCCTGCAGCAGCAGATTCCCTTCGGAGGGTTTCTGTTGTTCCTGGTGCTGTTCCTGGCGGTGGTCCGCAATGCCCGGGTGCCTTATTTCGTCCGCTTCAACGTGCTGCAGGCGATCCTGATCGACATCGTGCTGATCCTGCTCTCGTTGGCCTTCAGCGTTCTGCTGCGCCCGCTGGGGGCCGGCTTCGCTCTGCGCACCCTCAGCAACACAGTGTTCCTCGCCACCCTGCTGCTGGTGGTGTTCTCGGTGGTTCAGAGCATCCGTGGCCGTGAAGCCGACATCCCCACGGTCTCGGAAGCGGTGCGGATGCAGCTCTACTGACACCAGTGGCGGCAGAGCGGGATTCGGAGGAGACAGGCAGGTAGGCTGGTCAGTCCGTTGCTGGCAGCGTACTGCCGCCGGCCTCCCAAGAGCCCATCACGGAGCCTCAGCCCCCATGTCTCAGAAGCCTTACTACGAAACCATGTACATCCTTCGTCCGGACATCCCGGAGGAAGAGGTGGAAACCCATGTTGCCAAGTACCGCGATCTGCTCACCGAGGCGGGTGCTGAAGTGCTGGATTGCCAGATGCGCGGCAAACGTCGCCTGGCCTACACGATTGCCAAGCACCGCGAAGGCATTTACGTGCAGCTCAACCACGACGGTGACGGGCAGCAGGTGGCACTTCTTGAGCGCGCCATGCGCCTCAGTGAAGACGTGATCCGCTATCTCACCGTCAAGCAGGACGGTCCGCTACCCACTCCTCGCAGTGCTCCTGCGGCCGCAGAACCGGTGGCAGCTGAAAGCTGAACCAGCGGAAATCAACAGATCCCGCCCAACCTGGGGATGATGGATCAGCCACCAACCCTGGCCAACTGATGGTTAACGACCTCCCCAGGCCAGGAACCCCGCCAGTGCCGATTCCGGCCGAACTGCAGAGTCCAGAGCCGGAGTCGCAGCCACTGAACGATCGGCTCAGGAGCGCTCTGCGGGAGACCAGTCTGGAGCTGGAGGCCACCAAGGCTCAGCTGATCACCTGCCAGCAGGACCTGGAGCGGGCAAGACGTCAACTGGCCGATCTCGAGGAGCTGATCAGAGATCTGCCCCAGATCTTCGAGCGAAAATTTCATCAGCGCCTGCAGCCGCTGCTCGATCAGCAGCAGCTGCTGGCCCAGGACAATCACGCCCTCAGGGAGCAGGCCAGGCGCCTGTTGCCTCCGGCACCACCGCCTCCCCCACCAGCCCCTGAGAACGAGCTCAGACCAGCGCGAGGCTCAAATCAGCAGTCTGCTTTTGAGCCATTGCGGGCCCTGCGGCAGCGCTGGCTCAGGCGTGGTCAACCTCCTGCCTGAATCAACACCAGGCCAGGGCGATTCGAGCAGCCTCAGGCCTGGCGCCGGCTGGCAGCCCACAGCCGGGTCGGCATCCCCCACACATAGATGAAGCCCTCTGCAGCCCGGTGATCGAAGCGATCGTCGCTGCCATAGGTGGCCATCGAGGGCACATAAAGACTGTCGCTGCTGCTGGTGCGGCCGATCACCACGGCATTGCCCTTGTGCAGCCGCAGACGCACCATGCCGTTGACTGTGGCCTGGGTGCAATCCATGAAACCATCGAGCGCCTGCTTGAGCGGACCAAACCAGAGTCCCTGGTAGACGAGATCTGCCCAGCTGGACTCGATCTGGCGCTTGTAGCGCACCACGTCGGCCGCCAGGGTGAGACTTTCGAGCTCCTGGTGGGCACGGATCAGTAACAGCAGACCAGGAGTTTCATAGATCTCCCTCGACTTGATCCCGACCACCCGGTTCTCGATGATGTCAAGGCGGCCGAAGCCATGGAGGCCGGCCAGCTCATTGGCACGGCGGATCACACTGACGGGATCGAGGCTGACGCCATCGATCGCGACTGGGTTGCCCTGCTCGAAAGTGACCTCCACCACCTGTGGCTCCTCAGGTGTGTCGCGGATCGAGCGGGTCATGGCAAACACCTCTTCCGGAGGCTCCACCAGCGGATCCTCCAGCGGACCCGCCTCGATGCTGCGGCCCAGCAGGTTGAGATCGATCGAATAGGGGTTCGCCTTGCTCACCGGCGCCGGTATGCCGCAGCGCTCGCCGTAGGCGATCGTTTCCTCACGGCTCATGGCCCATTCCCGCGCCGGGGTGAGCACCTTCAGATCGGGAGCCAGGGCGCCGATCGCCACATCGAAACGCACCTGATCATTGCCTTTGCCCGTGCAGCCATGGGCCACGGCATCGGCGCCCAGTTCGCGGGCCACCTCCACCAACCGACGGGCGATCAAGGGCCGGGCCAGGGCCGTGGAGAGGGGATAACGCCCCTCATAGAGGGCATTGGCACGGATGGCCGGAAAGGCGAACTCGCGGATGAAGGGATCGATCAGATCCCCCACGATCGACTGGCTGGCGCCGGAGTCGAGCGCCTTCTGGCGGATCGGCTCCAGCTCATCGCCCTGGCCGAGGTCGGCGGCGAAGGTGATCACCTCCTCCACGCCCCATTCCTGCTTCAGGTAGGGAATGCAGACACTGGTGTCCACCCCGCCGGAGTAGGCGAGCACCACCCGTTTTGCCCTGGCGCCCTGCTCCTGTGCCATCCCGTCAGTCCTGTGCGTGCGAGCTGTTGCAGGATTGTCCCTTGTCACCGGCGCCAGCGGCTGGCGATCCAGACCCCCATCAGCAGTGGCGGGATGAGCACCAATCCCCACACCTGCCAGGCCACCACGGGCAGAGGGTCGGGCCAGCGCTGGCCTGCTGACACCAGCAGGGCACTGATAAGCAGGGCCAGGCTCCAGCCGAAGACCAGCGTGGTGAGTTTGCCGGTGATCAAGGTAAGGATTCGAGCTGCTGGCTTATGCTGGTCGATCGGCGTCCAACGGTTGCACGCTTAACAGGCCTTCCATGAGCACCCTCGACAGCATCAACCCCTCGCTCACCCGCTACCGGCGGGATGAGCCGGCTCCGGTGCTACCACTGCGGGATGAGCCCGATCTGCTCAGCTGGCTGGAGAGCAGTGGACGCCTGGTGGCCGATGAGGAAACGGCAGCTCCGGATGTGAGCACGGTGGAAGAAGAGGAGCTTTCGGCTCTGATGGGCGAGAAGGAGGAGTACAACCAGGCCGATGAGCAGTCCGACGAGAACTGGGAGGACTGAGTCCTGACCTAAGGTCCGGCCGCATCGCCACAGCGCCGCGGCGGCGCCAGGAGTCTTGGCCAGAACAACCCAAATGCCGGCCCCAGCAGGGTCTCCAGCAACCCCAGCCGATGGTCGGCCAAGCACCCTTTTGCTGGCCGCGGCCGTGCTGGTCGCCTGCGTGCTCGTTGACCGCCTCAGCGGCGCTCCCCAGCTCACACCGCCCCTGCTGGTGGCAGCCCTGGTGAGCTGGGCGCTCTGCCAATGGGGGATTCCCAGGCTGCGGGTCCTGAAGCTCGGCCAGGTGATCCGGGAGGAGGGTCCCCAGGGCCACCACGGCAAGGCCGGAACGCCCACCATGGGTGGCTTGCTGGTGGTGCCGGTGGGGGTGATCGTGGGTGGGCTGGTCTCACCAGGCGATGACCGGCTGCTGGCGGTGGCGGCGATCACCCTGGCCTACCTGGCCATCGGCGGCATCGACGACTGGCGCAGTCTCACCCGCCAGACCAACACCGGACTGACCCCACGGGGCAAGCTGCTGCTGCAGGCCCTGGCGGCGGCCCTGTTCCTGGCCTGGGCCCAGTGGAACCTCTGGATCCGCCCGGATGTCTCCCTGGCCCTGGGCTGGGTGCTGCCCCTCGGTCTGCTGATCCTGCCGCTGGGATTGTTCGTGTTTCTGGCGGAGAGCAACGCCACCAACCTCACCGACGGCCTCGATGGCCTGGCGGCCGGCTGCGGCGCCATCGTCTTCACCGGCTTCGGCGCCCAGCTGATGGTGCGGGGGTCTCTGGGGGATCCGGCCATGGCCGGTTTCTGCGCCGCCATGGCCGGGGCCTGGCTGGGGTTCCTGGCCCACAACCGCCACCCGGCCAGGGTGTTCATGGGCGACACCGGCTCCCTGGCGATGGGAGCGGCCCTGAGCGCGGTGGCCCTGCTCAGCGACAGCCTCTGGCCGCTGCTGCTGATGGGAGGCGTGTTCCTGGCGGAATCGCTCTCGGTGATCCTGCAGGTGTGGGTGTTCAAGGCCACCAAGGGCCCGGATGGCCAGGGCCGTCGCCTCTTCCGCATGGCACCGCTGCACCACCATTTCGAGCTGGGTGGCCTGCCCGAGCTGACGGTGGTTATGCGCTTCTGGGTGGCAAGCGCACTGCTGGTGCTGCTGGGATTGCTGTTGATGCCCTGAGCGAATCCGCAGCAGAATTCAGGGGTGACTGAAGCAACAGGAGACTGAGGTGGCCTACTTCACCTGGAAGGAAAAGGGTCTGACCGCCGACTGCGCCAGCCTCGAGGCCATGGCGGCCCGCTTCGAGGAGGCGGCGGCGCTGATGCGACGCATGGCCTCTGAGGGGTTCAGCCTGGAGCGGCACAGCGACGGGCAGCACATCACCCATCCCGATGCGGGCGTGTTCGAGGCCTACGGATTCATCAGCGAGGAACCGCCGGTGCGCCAGCTGGATCTGATCCCCGGAGGCTGAGCGGCTCCAGGGCCCTCAGCGACGCAGGTAACCCACCACCCACACGGCCACAAACCCCAGCGAGGAGAGCACCAGGTAGATCAGGGCCCACTTCTGGAACGTGGCGATGTCCTGACCGAACACCAGTCCGGCATCGGCATCACCGGCAGTGGAGAAGGCGAACAGCAGGCTCTGCAAGACGGTCAGGCGCGGATGCCTTCTCTAGCAGGCTTTACCGGGGGCGAAGATCGATGTGAGATCTCCACGAGCCCCATGGCCGCCCAATACTTGCCGCGAACCCTGATGCTGCTGGGCAGCGGTGAGCTGGGCAAGGAGGTGGCCATCGCCGCCCAGCGGCTGGGTTGCCGGGTGATCGCTGTCGACCGTTACCCCGGTGCGCCGGCGATGCAGGTGTCCGATCAGGCGGAGGTGATTGCCATGACCGACCCGGAGGCTCTCAAGGCAGTCGTGAGACGCCACCGTCCCGATCTGGTCATCCCGGAAATCGAGGCCCTTGCGGTGGACGCCCTTGCTGAGGTCGAAGCGGAGGGGATCACGGTGATTCCCACCGCACGGGCCACGGCCATGACCATGAACCGCGACCGTATCCGGGATCTGGCCGCCGGCAAGCTCGGCCTGCGCACAGCCCGGTTCGCCTACGCCGAAAGTGCCGAGGAACTGGTGGCCGTGGCGGCTCCCCTGGGCTGGCCCGTGGTGGTCAAGCCAGTGATGAGCTCATCCGGCAAGGGCCAGAGCGTGGTGCGTTCTGAGGAGGGCCTCGCCGCCGCCTGGCAGGCGGCCCTCGACGGGGCCCGGGGCGCCGGCTCCCGCGTGATCGTGGAGGAGTTCCTGCCCTTTGAGCTGGAGATCACCCTGCTCACGGTCAGGCCCTGGTCGGGCCCCACCCTCTTCTGCCCGCCGATCGGCCATCTTCAGGAGCGCGGCGACTACCAGTGCAGCTGGCAGCCGGCCGCTATGGGCGAAGCACAGCTGGCGGCCGCCCAGGCCATGGCCCTGGCCGTCACCGACGAGCTGGGGGGCGCCGGGCTGTTTGGTGTCGAGTTCTTCCTCTGCGGCGAGCCCGGCCGGGAGGAGGTGGTCTTCTCCGAGCTCTCCCCCCGCCCCCACGACACAGGCCTCGTCACACTGATGGGGCAGAACCTGAGCGAATTCGAGCTGCACCTGCGGGCCGTACTGGGCCTGCCGATCCCGGCCATCCGCTCCAGCTCCAACGCCGCCAGCCGGGTGATCCTGGCGGATAAGACCCTCGACAGCGTGGCCTACACCGGGGTGGCCGATGCCCTGGCGGAACCGGGCACCCAGGTGCTGCTCTTCGGCAAACCCAACGCCCGCCCCAATCGCCGCATGGGGGTGGCCCTGGCGACCGGGGCGGACGTGGCCGAGGCGCGTGCACGGGCTGATCGTGCCGCCGAGCGAATCACCGTGGTCGCGCCGGGATGAGCAGCGCTGCCCACTGGCCTGGAGCTGTTTTCGGTTTTATGGTGCGCCGGTAAGGATTCCCTATGGCCCAGGCCCAGCGTCGCCCCAACCGTTCAAGCACCGGCAAGGGCGACGCTGGCAATCATGCTGAGCGAGCGGCCGCCACCGTGATCGCCCTCAGCCGCCGCCAGGGTCGCGGCGAGGCCAAGCCCAGTCCCTTGGCTCTTCTCAGGCGGAGCCTGCGGCCGGCCATTCTGGTGGCCTTCGCCAGCGGTATCGGCCTTGGCTACGGCTTGGCGGGCCCGCTGCCAAAGCTGATCGGTCCCGCCCTGGCGGCCCTGAGCCACCTGGCGCCAACGCTGGGCGAGCTGGTGCCGCCGCTGCCGATCAATCAACACCGCATCCTGATCCTGGGCACCGACCAGATCAGCGGCAGCACCGATGTGATGGTGGTCGCCGACATCCACGACGGCACCACCACGCTCACCCAGGTGCCGCGGGACACGTTCATTGAATCCAGTCGCTTCGGGGTGCTCAAGGCCAACGCCCTTTACGCCTCCGGTGGGGTGGAAGCCGTCAAGGAGGAGCTCACCGCCCTGCTCGGCAACCCGGTGGACCGTTACCTGCTGGTGAACCTGGATGCTGTGCAGAACCTCGCCGAAGCCCTGGGGGGTGTCGAGGTGGATGTTCCCAATCGGATGTACTACACCGACACCCGCCAGGATCTTTACATCGATCTCTACCCGGGCGTGCAGTTGCTCAAGGGCAAGGACCTGGAGGGGTTCCTGCGCTTCCGCAACGACGAGCTGGGCGACATCGGCCGGATGGAACGCCAGCAGCTGGTGCTCCGCGAGGTGTTCCACAAACTGGCCCAACCCAGCTCCGTGACCCGCCTGCCTGAGCTGCTCAGGATCGCCGGCAACGACATCAGCACCGATCTCTCGCCGCTGGAGCTGGGGAACCTGATCAACAAACTGGGCAGCACCAGACTCAGCACCAATCGGCTGGCCGGCCGGCTTTACTGGCACGACGACCTGAGCTACTGGATGCCGGATCTGAACACCCAGCACGCCGAGTCTCTGGAGCCGGAAACCGGTGACGCTGACCTCAGCCAGCCGAACTAGCTGCGCTGAGGATCCGGCGGCTCTCCTGCCGCGACATCAGGGCGCCCCCAGCTGATCACGGGATATCCCCACCAGGGGCATGGACGCATCGCCCCAACCATTGTCCGGCAGAAGTTCTGGAGCTCCGGGACCAGGTTGAACGGCGGCACCAGCAGCGAAGGCAGCGTTGGTCCAGGCCAGCAGCAACCCACGCAGGGGCCCCCCTCCCTCAGAAAGGGTGGAGCGCAGGTTGAAGTGATCGCCTCCCTGCGCCAGTACCAGGCGATGGCCCGCGCCGCCACGGCTGGCCTCCAGGCGCATCGGGCGAATGGCCTCCGGTTCAGGCGGCACCACCCAGTCTCGGGTGCCGCTCACCAGCAACACCCGGGCATGCATCGCCTGTCCGGCCCCTGTGTTGAACAGCAGCGACATCGGCGGACTCACAGCCGCGCCCACCTTGACGCGGGGGTCGCTCAGGGCCGCCTGATCTGCCGTGCCAACAAAACTGCACTGCAGTACCCAGCTGAGGTTCCGCTCCGGATCGAAGACCTCATCGCAGCGCTCCTTGAGCCCGGCATCGCTCGGCTTCGCCCCCGTCAGCTGCAGAACGGTGGTAGCCCCCCAGGAGTGACCGAGCACCGCCACGAATTCGGTGTTCACGCGGGTGCTCGGTCCGAGCAGACCAGCCGCTGCCCCGTCGATCACTGCCGAAACATCCAGGGGCCTCAAACGCAGTTCCTCCGCCCCAGGGGGCGGCACTTTGCCGGAGAGCATGGCCTGCTGCTGATCCTGATCACTGCCGGGGTGGAAGGGCAACAGCACCGTGAAGCCATGGCTGGCCAAATGGCTGGCCCACCCCTCGAAACTCTCCGGTCCATCCCAGAGCCCATGGGAGATCACCACCAGCCGACCGCTCGCAGCTTTCGAGGGGCTGATCTGTATCACCTGCAGGGGCTTGGGCCGGTGGGACGCTGAGATCGAGATCAGCTTCCGCTCCACCGTGAGGGGACCGGGCTGGCTGAGGGCCGGATCAACGCCGGCAGGCCTCTGGCCCGTCAGGAGGCGATCGGCCGGCCTTTGCTGGGAAGCCAGACGCTGTACCGAATACAGCGCCCGGCCCAGATCCACCGAGGCCGTGGTGCCAGGCAGAGCCTGCATCACGCTGAGCATGGTGGGAGGTCCATTGGCCGCCGCCTTGTCCAGCACCATGGAGAGGTCGTTGCTGTCCAACTGGGCAGGCAGTCCATCGATACCGCCGAGGGCGGAGATCAGCAGCAACGCCTGGTTGAGCATCGGCGATCCCTGAGCCTCATTGACCACCGCCGGCACCTGCAGCGGCAGTGGTGCATTGAAGAGGGCCACCAGCTGTCGGCCAATGGCACCGTCGGTGGCCTGATCGAGTTCGGCCAAATCACTGGTGCCGCTGATCAGCCTCGCCGGATTGCTCAACTCCTCCAGCTTCACCCTGAAGCTGGTTTCGAGAAACGGCAAGCGCATCTCCACCTGCTCCAGAGCACGGGCTGGAGCTGAAAGAAATGGCGCGGCGCCAAGCAGCCCGGCGACGGTGAGCAATAGCGAAGCAGCCGGAGCGGAACGAAGCGTGCGCACGTGATGGCACCCGAGAGTCTCCATGATCTCCCCTGACCGCCTGTGGTCCGGTACGTCAGGCCACCATGGTCACAGGCGGATGCTGAGCCAGCACCTGGCGAAGGTAGCGACCGGTGTAGCTGGTGGGGTGCTCAGCCACCTGCTCAGGGGTGCCGGCCACGACAATCTCACCCCCTTTGTTGCCGCCCTCGGGCCCAAGATCAATCAGCCAGTCGGCGCAACGGATCACATCAAGATTGTGCTCGATCACCACGATCGAATTGCCTTTGTCCACAAGCCGTTGCATCACGTCCATCAGCTTGTGGACGTCGTAGAAACTCAATCCGGTGGTGGGCTCATCAATCAGGTAAAGCGTCTTGCCAGTGGCGCGCTTGGAGAGTTCGGTGGCCAGCTTCACCCGCTGAGCCTCACCACCTGAAAGCGTAGGAGCGGGCTGGCCGAGTTTGATGTAACCCAGGCCCACGTCCACCAGGGTGCGCAGACGATCTGCGGCCTGGGGGATGGCGCTGAATACATCTGCTGCCTGCTCCACCGTCATCTGCAGCACTTCGGCGATGTTGAAACCCTTGTAAGCCACCTGGAGGGTTTCGCGATTGTAGCGAGCCCCTTTGCATACATCGCACTGCACATACACATCAGGGAGGAAGTTCATCTCGATCACGTTCACCCCCTGGCCACTGCAGGCCTCGCAGCGCCCGCCCTTGACGTTGAAGCTGAACTGGCCCACCTGGTAGCCACGGGCCTTGGCCTCCACCGTGGCCGCGAACACCTGGCGGATCGGATCGAACGCGCCGGTGTAGGTGGCCGGATTGGAGCGGGGGGTGCGACCGATCGGGCTCTGGTCGATCACGATCACCTTGTCGACCGACTGAATACCGCGCAGCTCCTCCATGCCGGATGGGAAAGGCACCCGCAGCCCGAGCTTGTGCTCCAGCGCCGGATGCAGGAGCTCATTCACCAGGGTGCTCTTGCCGCTGCCGCTCACACCGGTGACAGCCACGAGACGACCGAGGGGAATGTCGATATCAAGGCCCTGGAGGTTGTTGCGGCGACAGTTGACCAGGGTGAGCTTGCGGCTGCCGGAAGCGCGCCGTTCGGCCGGGGTGGGAATGGCGAGGCGGCCGCTGAGATAGGCGCCGGTGAGCGACTCCTCGGCCTCCAGCAGGTTCTGCAGGGACCCTTCCGCCACGATGTGGCCCCCGTGAACGCCAGCTCCGGGGCCGATGTCAACGAGGTGGTCGGCGGCACGGATCGTGTCCTCGTCGTGCTCCACCACGATCAGGGTGTTGCCCAGATCGCGCAGTTTGAAGAGCGTGTTCAGCAGGCGATCGTTGTCACGCTGGTGCAGGCCGATGCTGGGTTCATCCAGCACGTAGAGCACACCGGTGAGGCCGGCGCCGATCTGGGTGGCCAGGCGGATGCGCTGGGCCTCACCGCCCGAGAGCGTCATGGCTGGCCGATCGAGGCTGAGGTAATCGAGCCCCACATCCAGCAGGAACTTGAGCCGCATGCGGATCTCGCGCAGCACCAGGTCACCGATCTGGATCTGGCGCGGCGTGAGCAGGGGCTTGGCCCCCTCGGCCAGCCCCATCAGGGCCTCGATCCTCTCAAGGGTTTCGGCCACGCTCACCGCGGTGAGCTCATGGATGGCGTAGGGGCCCACCCGGACCGCCAGGGCCTCGGGCCGCAGGCGCAGTCCCTGACAGGTTCCACAGGGCACCATCTCCAGGTATTGCTCCAGCTTCTGGCGCACCGACTCGCCACTGGCGTCGCGCAACTGGCGCTCCAGGATCGGCAGGATTCCCTCGAACGGCCGCTGGTAGGTCTGACTCTTGCGGTAGCGACTGTCGGCCTGAATCTCGATGGGCTGCTCGCTGCCATGGAGCACCACCTGGCGCTGCTCATCGCTGAGCTGGTTCCAGGGGGTCTTGATCTCGAAGCCGAAGGCTTCGCCCACGCTGTAGAGCAAGGAGAAGTAATAGCTGTTGTCCTTCTCACTCCAGGGGGCGATCGCCGCGTACACCGGCAGGGAGGGGTCGGGCACCACTCTCTCCAGGGTGAACCGGCGCAGATGGCCGATGCCATGGCAATCGGGGCAGGCGCCATAGGGGCTGTTGAAGGAAAACAGCCGGGGGGAGAGCTCCTCCATCACGGCGCCGTGCACCGGGCAGGCGAAGTTCTCGGAATAAAGCCGTTCTCGATCGATGCCTTCAGGTAACTCCTCACCGGCCTTGGGCACTACCTCCACCAGGGCCAGACCATCGCCGCGCTTGAGACAGGTGCGCAGGGAATCGGTCAGCCGCTCGTTGATGCCTTCGCGCGCCACCAGCCGATCGACCACCACTTCGATGTTGTGGGCGTGGTTCTTATCGAGCTCGATGTTGTCGGACAGCTCTCTGACCTCACCGTTGATGCGCACCCGGGCGAATCCCTCGGCCACCAGACCGGAGAGCAGCTTGGTGTGGGTGCCCTTCTTGCCGCGCACCACGGGAGCCAGCAATTGGTAGCGGGTGCCCTCCGGCAGGGTGGCGATCCGATCGACCATCTCGTCGATGCTCTCGGGCCGGATCGAGCGATTGCACTGGGGGCAGTGGGGCTCACCGGCACGTCCGAACAGCAGCCTCAGGTAGTCCTGGATCTCGGTGACGGTGCCCACCGTGGAGCGGGGATTGTGGCTGGTGGATTTCTGATCAATCGAGATCGCCGGGGAAAGTCCCTCGATCGCGTCGACGTCGGGCTTGTCCACCTGACCGAGAAACTGGCGCGCATAGGCGGAAAGGCTTTCGACATAGCGACGCTGACCCTCGGCGAAGATCGTGTCGAAAGCGAGCGAGCTCTTGCCACTGCCGCTCACGCCGGTGAACACCACCAGCCGATTACGCGGCAGGGTGAGATCGACGTTGCACAGGTTGTGCTGTCGGGCGCCACGCACCCGGATCACATCCTCGAGGGTGCCACCACTGAGCATGGCGCTGGGATCAAGCCCGGAGGCCGTGGCCAGGCTGGACAGGGCCTCGGGACCTCCTCCATTCGTGGCGAGGCTCTTGGATCCGGAGCCGGATCTGGCGCGGGGCATTCAGTCACCCTGACAACCTGGAGTCTACGGGCTGTAGCTGCTGCTTACGAAGCTCCCTGCTGCAGCAGGCTGGCGACATAGCTGCGGGTTTCTCCGGAATCGCCCCCGGCGAGTTCGGCCAGTTCCCGCTCCCGCTCATCGCTCTCCTGCAGGGCCGTCACCCCGGTGCGGGTACGCCCCGCCTCCACCTGTTTGCTCACGCGGAAGTGGTGCTGGGCCATGGCGGCCACCAGGGGCTGGTGGGTGACACAGAACACCTGGTGCTGCTCGGCAAGACGGCGCAGCAGGACGGCGATGGCCCCACTGACCCGGCCACTGACGCCGCTGTCAATTTCATCAAACAGCAAGGTGACCTGGGAATCGGCCGCCGCCAGACAGGTTTTCAGGGCGAGCAGGAAGCGGCTCATCTCCCCGCCGGAGGCCACCTCCTGCAGGGGGGCCAGCGGCTGACCAGGGTTGGCCGAAAACAGGAATCCAATCGCATCAGCCCCTTCATCAGAGGGAGGGGCCGGCTCGATCGAGACCGAGAAGCGCACATGGGCCAGCCCCAGGGGCCGCAGGGTGTCCATCAATTGCCGCTCCAGGGCGGTGGCGGCAGCCTGCCGCCGCTGGGTGAGCCGGGCGCAGGCCCGGTCGCGCAGCAGGCGGCTGCTCTCCTCCTGCTGCTCCAGTTGCCGCAGCGAGGCCTCCAGCCCATGGGCATCGAACTGGCAGCGGAGGTCGTCGCGCAGGGCGATCAGGGCCCCCAGCTCCTGTCCGTGACGACGCTCCAGAGCCTTGAGCTGGGCCATCCGCTCCTGCAGGCCCGAAAGGGTTTCAGGATCGCTCTCCAGGCCACCGCCGTAGCGATCGAGGCCTGAAGCCAGCTCCTGCAGCAGCTGAGCAGCCTCACAGCAGCGCTCCAGCCAGGGCTGCAGGCTTGCATCGAACCCCTGCAGATGCTGAAGCTCCTGCTCGATGGCGGCGAGGTGATCAAGCACCGACGGTCCCCCGTCCAGGCCCTCCACCAGCCGTCCCGTCACGATCATCACCCCCTCCTGCAGGCGAACGGCATGGGCCAGACGGTCCTGCTCACGCTGCAGCCGCTGCCGCTCGTTGGGATCCTCGAGCTGCGCCGCCTCCAGATCCTCCAGCAACTGAAGACGCTGTTGACGGTCGAGCTGCTGGCGCTGCTGCTCAGCCCTGGCGGTGTGCAGGGCCAGCGCCGCTGCTTTCCAGGCACGAACCGCCGAGCGGGCCGCCAGCAGTGCCTCGCTGACCGGCTCTCCACCGAAGCGATCCAGCCAGCGGCGCTGCTGCCCCGGGCGCGCCAGCTGCTGGGTCTGCCCCTGAACGGTGAGATCCAGCAGCAGGGGGCGCAGCTCCTGCAACTGGGCGCGGTTGACGATCACCCCGTTGATACGGCTGCGGCTGCGGCTGCGTTCCTCCTGCTGGCGCCACTCCCGGCTGATGATCAGATCGGAGTCTTCCGGCTCGAGGTCCTGCTGGATCAGCCAGGCCCGCACAGGCTCCGAGCAGGAGAAACCGGCTTCGATGCAGGCCCGCTCGCAGCCAGGTCGCAGCAGCCGCAGGCCCTCAACCCCCTGGGCACCGCCGAGAAGGGCATCGAGGGCATCGAGAAGGAGAGATTTACCCGCCCCGGTCTCCCCGGTGAGAACGGTGAAGCCGGGCCTGAAGCTGAGATCCAGAGCATCGATCAGGGCGATGTTCTCCAGACGCAGACCCGTGAGCACGCCGGTCTCCGGTGATTGCCAAGACCGTAGCGGCGGTCGCTTTCGTTTAGAAGAGAAACAGTTGAACTCCTCGCTGATGGTCCGCTCGGATCAGGCCACGATCACCGGGGACACGATCGCCGAACAAACCAGCAGCCCCGAGGAACTCAGCGACTTCATCGAAGCCGCCGGTCTGCTGAGCTACGACCCACAGGCCATCACGCGGATCTACGCCGGACACCCCAAGCGGCTGCTGAGGCGTCTCTGGCAGACCCTGGTGCCCATCAGCCTGTTTCTGATCGGGGTGGGCTTTGACAAGTTTTTCGGGGTACTCAGCAATGAGGAGCGCGCCCGCGAGCGTGCACGGGAATTCACCGAACTTCTGGCGGCCCTGGGGCCGGCCTTCATCAAAGCCGGCCAGGCCCTTTCCACCCGGCCGGACATCATCCCGCCGCTGCTGCTGGAAGAACTGGCCCAGCTGCAGGATCAGCTGCCCGGCTTCGATAGCTCCCTGGCGATGGCATGCATCGAGGAAGACCTCGGCGCACCGGTCAGCAGCTTGTTCCAGCAGCTGGACCGGGAGCCGATCTCAGCTGCCTCCCTCGGCCAGGTGCACCGCGGGGTCCTGCTCAGCGGCGAGGCCGTGGCGGTGAAAGTGCAGCGGCCGGGGCTGCGTGAGCAGATCACCCTCGACCTTTACATCGTTCGCCAGATCGCGGCCTGGCTGAACCGGAACGTGCGCTTGATCCGCAGTGATCTGGTGGCCCTGATCGATGAGCTCGGCAAACGGGTCTTCGAAGAGATGGACTACGTCAACGAAGCCAGCAACGCCGAACACTTCGCTCGCCTGCACCTGCATAATCCCCGCATCGCCGTTCCGCGCATCTACCACAGACTCACCAGCCGCCGGGTGCTGACGATGGAGTGGATCGAGGGAGTGAAGCTGACCAACCTCGAGGCAGTGCGCTCCCTGGGCATCAACCCAGACGACATGGTGCAGGTGGGCGTTAACTGCAGCCTGCAGCAATTGCTGGAACACGGTTTCTTCCATGCCGATCCCCATCCCGGCAACCTGCTGGCCCTGCCCGATGGCCGGCTGGCCTATCTCGACTTCGGCATGATGAGCGAGGTGAGCCGCGAGTCGAGAACGGGGCTGATCCAGGCGGTGGTGCATCTGGTGAACCGTAATTTCAGCTCCCTCTCACGAGATTTCGTGAACCTCGGATTTCTCGGAGAGGAGGTGAATCTCGAGCCCATCATTCCGGCCTTCGAGAATGTGTTCGGCCAGGCTCTGGAGATGGGAGTCAGCCGTATGGACTTCAAGGCAGTCACCGACGATCTCTCCGGTGTGATGTACAAGTTCCCCTTCCAGGTGCCGCCTTACTACGCCCTGATCATCCGCTCTTTGGTGACACTGGAAGGCATTGCACTGAGTGTGGACCCAGACTTCAAGATCCTCGGTGCTGCTTACCCCTATTTCGCCCGCAGGCTGATGGAGGACCCGGATCCGGCCCTGCGCAGCAGCCTTCGCGAGATGCTCTTCGACGGCGAAGAGTTCCGCTGGCAGCGCCTGGAGAACCTGATCAGCAGCGCCTCCCTTCAGGACCAGCTGGACCTGGAGGGACTGCTTGATCAGGTACTCGACTTTCTCTTCTCCTCCAAGGGCGGCCTGCTGCGCCAGCAGCTGGTGGACGCCCTGGTGGACCGGGTGGATGCGATCAGCTGGCGGGCCTTTCGTCGGCTGGGCAGCCGCCTGCCCCGCCGCCTGCAACCTCCCGGACTGCGCAGTCCCCGCCTCGAGAGCAGCGAGGAGGCCCTGCTCAGTCTGGAGCCGGTCCAGCAACTGCTGATGATCCTGCGTCAGCTGCCCGGCTTCGAGCCCCAGCTGCTATTGCGACGTCTGCCCAGGCTTCTGGGCGAACCAGACCTGCGCCGCATGGGCGTGCAGCTGGCCCAGGGCCTGGCGGAGCGCAGCGTGGTGCGCCTGCTGCGCGATGTCCTGGTGGCTCCGGAGCTTCGCCAGAGCGCCGTACTCAGCGCCACCGGCAGCTCTTAGAGTCAAGTCACCACCAGGTCTTAAATCTTGGCCCGTCCGCCCAAACTCCTGGCCGTCCTGCTGGGCCTTTCATTGAGTGCAGTCACGCCAGGGCTGCAGGTGCAGGCCGCCGAACAGGTGGTGTTCGTGAGTGGAGCCTTCCGGCGCTCGATTCCGGTGGCCGACCTGGAACACCTGGCCCAGACGGGTCAGGCCCGGGGCCTTCTGGCGGATGTACTGCGTTTCAGCAATCAGGAGCCGGCCTCGGTGGCCAAGTTGCTGAACCAACAACTCACCCTGCCGATCGTGCTGACCAGCCGGCTGCTCTCCACGCGGATCGGCGAAGCGCTACTTCAGCGACTCGCGGGGATTTTCTCTCCCTTGCGGACACCCCAGAAGGGGGTCCAGGCCATCCGGGGCGCCCTGATCACGGGCCTGGCCAACGGCAACGGCAGCCTCAGCGCCACTGGGTTTCTGCAGGCCTATCCGTCCCAGGAGCTGGCGGTGAACATTCCGGCCCTGCTGGGGGTGATCAGCAAAGCAAGCTCAATCTCCGATCTTGTGCGCTTTTTCTCCGAATCGCCCCTTGATGGGTTACGCGGGGATGGAGCTGCCCAGTCCGGCGGCAAAGCGCCTAGAGCCAGCTCCCCAGCAGCCCAGCCAACGACCCCGTCGCCGGCCCCCTGAAACACCGATCTCGTTGCAGGGAGCTGCTGGGAACTGGGCGCGTAGATTCGTATCAGCCTGTCCTCCGGTCGACGTGCCCCTGCTTTCAGCTCTTCGGCGACTGGGCCAGCAACCAACGATGCAGGACTGGCCGGGGCTGATCGAGGCCTACCGCCGCTGGTTGCCGGTAAGTGATGCCACGCCTGTGATCACCCTGCGGGAAGGGGCGACTCCCTTGATCCCGGCGCCGTCGGTGGCGGCACGGCTGGGCCGTGGCATCAAGGTGTTCCTGAAATACGACGGCCTCAACCCCACCGGCAGCTTCAAGGACCGGGGGATGACTATGGCGGTGAGCAAGGCCCGGGAAGCAGGCGCCGAAGCGGTGATCTGCGCCAGCACCGGCAACACCAGTGCGGCGGCCGCCGCCTACGCCCGCCGCGGCGGCATGCGCGCCTTCGTGCTGATCCCCGACGGCTATGTGGCCCAGGGCAAGCTGGCCCAGGCCCTGGTTTACGGCGCCGAAGTGCTGGCAGTGAAGGGGAACTTCGATCGTGCCCTGGCGATCGTGCGCGAAGTCGCCGATGCCTACCCGGTCACGCTGGTGAATTCCCTCAACCCCTACCGCCTGCAGGGGCAGAAGACCGCCGCATTCGAGGTGGTGGATGCCCTAGGTGACGCCCCGGACTGGCTCTGTATCCCCATGGGCAATGCGGGCAACATCAGTGCTTACTGGATGGGCTTCCAGGAGTACCGGCAGGCAGGCCACAGCCGACGCCTGCCCCGGATGATGGGCTTCCAGGCCAGTGGTTCCGCGCCGCTGGTGCTGGGTCACACAGTCGAGCAACCCGACACGATCGCCACCGCGATCCGGATCGGCAATCCTGCCAACCGCGAGAAAGCCCTCAGCGTGCGCGAACAGAGCGGCGGCTCCTTCCACGCTGTCAGCGACCAGGACATTCTTGAGGCCTACCAGTTGCTCGGCCGGGAGGAAGGAGTGTTCTGCGAACCAGCCAGCGCTGCCTCCGTTGCCGGTCTGCTCCAGCAGGCCGACCAGGTGCCCGCCGGAGCCACGGTGGTTTGCGTGCTCACTGGCAACGGTCTGAAGGATCCCAACACTGCCATCGACAACTGCGATGGGGCCTTCCATGCCGGCCTGGCCCCTGAGGTGGATGTGGTGGCCAAGGTGATGGGCTTCTGAACGCGAAAATCTGAAGACAACAGCTCAATAAGCCCCGCACCGGAGTTTCCGGTGCGGGGCTTTGGACTGTGGAGAACCCCTGGCCGCCCTTGCGGATCGAAACAGAGCTGGGGTGCACTGATCAAAGCGTCCACGGGAAAAACAGCCTCAACACGGGGAAAAAAGGAGCAAAGCGAGCACTCCTGAAATGTCGACGTTTTCCCCAGATCCGGGAAAGAGTGGAAAACCATGTTTTCAGCCGATATTCCGGCGCTCTTTCCTCAGTTCTGATTCGCAAAATCTGAGACTGGGACTGGCATATGGATCTTTTCCGCTTTTTCCCCAGCCCCTACGACTACGGATTGGATTTGTTTTCTTCTGGATTTAGACAAAACCAGTAACAGGATTGGGGAGAGGGCAGCTGCAGACCGGTTCGAGCAAGCTGGAACTCGTTGCGCTTCCGACAGCGGTGTGGAAGCGTGGTGTTGCCCCTGGCGGGCTGGTCCTCTCTGGAGTCGTATCGAGATGAAGCTGGTCTGCTCTCAGGCGGAACTGAGCGCCAGCCTTCAGCTGGTCAGCCGTGCCGTGGCTTCACGCCCAACCCACCCGGTTCTCGCGAATGTGCTGCTCACCGCCGATGCCGGCACTGGCCGGCTCAGCCTCACTGGCTTCGATCTCAGCCTTGGCATCCAGACCAGCCTTCCCGCTTCCGTTGAGAGCAGCGGCACCATCACCCTGCCTTCACGCCTGTTCGGTGAGATCGTGGCTCGCCTCTCCAGCGACAGTCCGATCAGCCTGAGCTGCGAAGAAGGTCAGGAGCAGGTGGAGCTCACCAGTCGCTCCGGCAGCTACCAGATGCGCGGTCTTTCTGCCGAGGACTTTCCCGATCTGCCCCTGGTTCAGAGCGGAACTCCGCTGCGCCTCCAACCGGAGGCGCTGGTGAAGGGGTTGCGGGCCACCCTTTTTGCCAGCAGCGGTGATGAGGCCAAGCAGCTGCTCACCGGCGTCCACCTCGGCCTGGCGGATCAGGATCTCGAATGCGCCGCCACCGATGGGCATCGCCTTTCGGTTCTGCGCCTCGAGAAGGCCTTCTCCGGCGCCGAGGATGGCAGTGAGCCTTTTGCGGTCACTGTGCCAGCCCGCTCCCTGAGGGAACTGGAGCGGCTGCTTTCCGCCTGCAGCAGTGACGATCCGGTGAGCCTCTACTGCGATCGCGGGCAGGTGGTGTTCCTCTGGGCTGACCAGGTGCTCACCAGCCGCAGTCTCGATGGCACCTATCCCAACTACCGCCAGCTGATCCCCGATCGCTTCACCCGAACCCTGGAGCTTGATCGCCGTGGTTTCGTGCAGGCACTCGAGCGGGTGGCTGTCCTCGCCGACCAACACAACAATGTCGTCAAGCTCAGCAGTGATCCCGGCAGCGGTCAGCTTCACATCAGTGCCGATGCCCAGGATGTGGGCAGCGGCTCCGAAGACCTGCCGGCGGTGATCAGCGGTGATCCGATCGAGATCGCCTTCAATGTCCGCTACATCCTCGATGGGCTCAAGGCGATGACATCCGAGCGGGTGGAGCTGCGCTGCAATGCCCCCACCACCCCGGCGGTGCTGACCTCTGTGCAGGATCCGACCTTCACCTACCTGGTGATGCCAGTTCAGATCCGCAGCTGAGCCCGTGACCCTGCCCGAGCAACTGCTGCTCAGCGACCTGCTGCGCCGCCGGGTGCGCTGCAACCAGGGGATCGATCATGGCGCTGGTCTGCTGGGCTGGATGCACCCGCCCGTGCACCGTCTGCTGGGCTGGGTGAGCAAGCCTTCGGCTTTCGGGACCCGCCGGCTGGTCTGGCGGCTCAACCAGCTGCGCGGTCTCACCGATCAGGAGGCTCTGGTGCTGGGAGAGCCCGCAGAGACCGAACCCGCCACATTGGAGCGCTTGCCCACCCTTCTGGATGCGGCCCTGCTCGGTACCGACAACCAACTGCTGGGTGTGATCGCCGACGCCAACGTGGAGTTGCGCAGCGGCCTGATCCTCGACTATCTGGTTGCCCGCAGCGATCCGCGTCTGCCTGGCAGCAGCCGTTGGCTGCTCTCGCCCGAGCGCATCGTCGATCAGCAGCCCGGCCAGGTGATGACTGCTCTGCAGGGCCTCGATGATCTGCCCCTGGCGCGGGCCAGCGTGCGTCAGGAGTTCCTGAGGCGCTCCCGCCGCTGGCGGGAGCAGTTCGAGGAGGTGGGTGGGCGCTTCGAGGAACGGTTGGAGGGCTGGCTGGAGGAGCCGCCCTGGCAGGGGCCTGATCCCCTCGAATCAAAATCACGTCCAGATGATCTCCCCCTGAATCGGCTTGACGAGGAGGAGGACTGGGATGACCCGGAGGCCTGGGGGGAGCCGGTACGGGAGGTTTCGGCCCCGCCACGGCGCAGGGCCGGGAGTGAGCGGCGACGGCCCCTGGATGCCGATCCAATCGAGCCGGAAGATCCCTGGATCTGAACCCTGACCGGTGGCCGGCCGGGGCCACGGGCTCGGCCACACTGGAGCCCTGATGATTCCATGCTGTGGTTGCCACACCCTCTTTTCTGGTCGCTGAGGCCCTGCGCCAGGAGGGCCTCAGCCAGGCCGACTACGAGGAGATCCGTCGCCGGCTCGGTCGTGAGCCCAATCGCGCCGAGCTGGGCATGTTCGGGGTGATGTGGTCGGAGCATTGCTGCTACCGCAACTCCAGGCCCTTGCTTCAGGGCTTCCCTACCAGTGGGCCACGCATCCTGGTGGGCCCCGGCGAAAATGCCGGTGTGGTGGATCTGGGTGAGGGCCAGAGGCTGGCCTTCAAGATCGAAAGCCACAACCACCCTTCGGCGGTGGAGCCGTTCCAGGGTGCTGCCACCGGTGTGGGTGGCATCCTCCGCGACATCTTCACGATGGGCGCCAGGCCAATCGCCCTGCTCAATGCCCTGCGCTTCGGTCCCCTTGAGGATGAGCGCAACGTGGGCCTGATGGAGGGGGTGGTGGCAGGCATCGCCCACTACGGCAATTGCGTGGGGGTCCCCACCGTGGGTGGTGAGGTGGCCTTTGACCCCAGCTATTCCGGCAACCCTCTGGTGAACGCCATGGCCCTGGGTCTGATGGAAACCGAGGAGATTGTTTGCTCCGGTGCAGTTGGGGTGGGCAATCCGGTGGTGTACGTGGGCAGCACCACCGGCCGCGACGGCATGGGTGGCGCCAGCTTCGCTTCGGCGGAGCTGAGTGCTGCATCACTGGATGACCGTCCGGCAGTGCAGGTGGGTGACCCCTTCCTGGAGAAGGGACTGATCGAGGCCTGCCTGGAGGCCTTCCAGAGTGGTGATGTGCTCGCTGCCCAGGACATGGGCGCCGCTGGCCTCACCTGCAGCTGCTCGGAGATGGCCGCCAAGGGGGGGCTTGGCATCGAGCTTGATCTCGACCGGGTACCGGCCCGGGAGACCGGCATGAGCGCCTATGAGTTCCTGCTCAGCGAGTCGCAGGAGCGGATGCTGTTCGTGGTCAAACCCGGATGCGAGGAGGCCCTGATGGCCCGCTTCCGCCGCTGGGGTCTGCAGGCCGCTGTGGTGGGCCGCGTGCTGGCCGACAACGTGGTGCGGGTGCTGCAGGGAGGTGCAGTGGCTGCGGAGGTGCCTGCCAGCGCCCTCGCCGATGACACTCCGATCAACCACCACGAGCTGATCAGTGAGCCGCCGGCTGCCATCCAGGCCCACTGGCGCTGGAGCGAAGCCGACCTGCCTGCCGCCACCGCCGAAGGGATCACACCGACGGGTGGTCCCCTGGCAGGCCAGCCCCTGGATTGGGGCTCTGTGCTGCTTCGCCTGCTCGATGACCCCACCATCGCCAGCAAGCGCTGGGTCTACCGCCAGTACGACCACCAGGTGCAGGCCAACACGGTGATGCCTCCCGGTGGCGCCGATGCGGCCGTGGTGCGCCTGCGGCCCCAGCGGGGTGAAGGCGCCATGGCTGCTGCCAGCCGTGGGGTGGCCGCCACCGTCGACTGTCCCAATCGCTGGGTGGCTCTGGATCCGGAGCGGGGGGCTGCAGCGGCGGTGGCCGAAGCCGCCCGCAATCTCAGCTGCGTCGGTGCCGAACCGCTTGCGGTCACCGATAACCTCAACTTCCCCTCGCCGGATACCCCCACCGGCTACTGGCAGCTGGCCATGGCCTGCCGCGGCCTGTCGGAAGCCTGCCGGGCACTTGACACCCCCGTCACCGGCGGCAACGTCTCCCTCTACAACGAAACCCGGAGGCCCGATGGCAGCCTGCAGCCGATCCATCCCACCCCCGTGGTGGGCATGGTTGGCCTTGTGCATGACCTCAATCACGTCACTGGTCTGGGTTGGCAGGCCCCGGGCGATCCCATCTGGTTGCTGGGGGTGCCTCTGGCCACAAGCGATGGCGACGGGCGGCTGGGCCTGGCTGCTTCCAGTTATCTGGAGAGCGTCCATGGTCTGGCCACGGGCCGACCTCCTCTGACCGACCTGAAGCTGGAGCGGGCCGTGCAAGCCCTGTTGCGCCAGGCGATCACGACGGGCCTGGTGGCCTCTGCCCACGATCTCAGTGACGGGGGTCTGGCGGTGGCGGCCGCCGAGGCCTGCATCGCTTCTGGCCTTGGCGCCGTCCTGGAGATGCCCGCTGACGCGGGCCGCCTTGATCGCTTGTTGTTCGCTGAAGGGGGCG
The DNA here is from genome assembly GCF_024345995.1 of Synechococcus sp. Cruz-7E5. Taxonomy (GTDB): domain Bacteria; phylum Cyanobacteriota; class Cyanobacteriia; order PCC-6307; family Cyanobiaceae; genus Regnicoccus_A. The sequence goes on along the minus strand of NZ_JAGQCE010000006.1, from coordinate 96,672 downwards.
CCAGGGTGCTGGTGTCGATCAAGCCAGATCAGGAGCGGGCCTGGCAGGAGCTGCTGGGCATGCAGCGGCCAGGGGAGCAGGAAGCGCTGGCCAGGCCGATCGGTCGGGTGGGTGAGGCCGGAGATGCACTGAGCTTCAAGCAGGCCGGCAGCTGCCTTCTGACGCTGGCAGTGGAGGAGGACCTGCGCATGAGCTACGAGAACGCTCTGCCGCGCCGACTGGCCGCAGCCGGCTGAGGCACAATGAAAAGGTAAAAGAAAGGTGAACGGGCCTGTGGCAAGCGCGCACCCCACTCCGGAACGGCCCGACCGGATGGAGGAGGCCTGTGGGGTCTTCGCCGTTTACGCCCCTGGCCAGCAGGTGGCCAACCTCACCTACTTCGGCCTCTACGCCTTGCAGCACCGGGGTCAGGAGTCGGCAGGGATCGCTGTGTTCAACGGCGACAAGGTGCGGCTGCACAAGGACATGGGCCTGGTGAGCCAGGTCTTCGATCAGGACGTGCTCGAGCGCATGCCCGGTGATCTTGCCGTGGGCCACAACCGCTACTCCACCACCGGCAGCAGCCGTGTCTGCAACGCCCAGCCGGTGGTGCTGATGACCCGCCTCGGTCCGTTCGCGCTCGCCCACAACGGCAATCTCGTCAACGTCGAGGATCTGCGCCAGTCGGTCCAGGCCAGTGCGATTCAGTTCACCTCCACAACCGATTCCGAGCTGATCGCCTTCGCCCTGCAACACGCGGTTGATGGGGGACTGGGTTGGGAGGAGGCGATCCGCGATGCGGCAGGCCGCTGCCGCGGCGCCTTCAGCCTGGCGATCGGTACCCCTACTGGGCTGTTCGCTCTGCGCGATGGCCATGGGGTGCGGCCCCTGGTGTTCGGCCACATCGGCGATAAGCACCAGGGTCAGTGGGTGGTGAGCAGTGAGACCTGCGGGCTCGACATCATCGGCGCCGCTTACGACGGTGACGTGGGCCCCGGTGAGCTGATCCGCTTCAGCGCCGGCGATCCGGTGCCGGCCCGCCAGCGCTGGTGCGAAGAGCCCACCAAGCTCTGCGTGTTCGAGATGATCTACTTCGCCCGGCCAGACAGCCGCTTCTTCGGCGAATCTCTCTACAGCTATCGCCACCGCATCGGTGAGGTGCTGGCGCGGGAAACGGCGGTGGAAGCCGACATCGTGATCGGCGTGCCCGATTCCGGCATTCCCGCTGCCATCGGTTTCTCCAAGGCCAGCGGCATTCCCTTCGCCGATGGTCTGATCAAGAACCGCTATGTGGGCCGCACCTTCATCCAACCCACCCAGGCGATGCGGGAGGCCGGCATCCGCGTCAAGCTCAATCCCCTTCCGGATGTGCTCTCCGGCAAGCGGGTGGTGGTGATCGACGACTCGATCGTGCGAGGCACCACAAGCCGCAAGCTGGTGATCGCCCTGCGCGAGGCCGGTGCCACCGAGGTGCACATGCGCATCAGCTCGCCTCCGGTCACCCACCCCTGCTTCTACGGCATTGACACCGACAACCAGGAACAGCTGATCGCTGCACGCCTCAATCTCCAGGAGATCACCGATCACCTTCGGGTTGATTCCCTGGCCTACCTGAGCAAGGAGGGCATGCTCGAGGCTGCCCACGACAACTCCTCTCACTTCTGCACCGCCTGTTTCGACGGCAACTACCCGATCGAAATGGACGACTCAGTGCGCTCCAGCAAGTTGATGCTTGAGCCCACGGGGATGGCGGCCCTTGTCTGATCCAGGCTGATCAGCTGAACAAGGGCACCAGGTCAATCACGGTTTCATCGGCTGAGCAGGTCCAGAGCGGTTCTTTCGGTCCCTCCTCGCCAGTGCTGCGCTGGAGTTCGGCCATCGCCAGCCGCAGGCTTCGGCCCGTGGAGAACCTCAGGCCCACGATCGTGGCGCTTCCAGCCTGCAGATCGACCAATTCATCATCCCGCTGGAGGAAGCGCAGTCCGATCTGACCGAGGTCTCCACGCTCACAGCGGCGCAGGCTCTCCACCTCCAGCCGTCTCAGCTGGCTGTGGCGGCTGACCAGCAGCACATCGGTCCCCGGATCGACGCAGGCCGCCCCCACCACGCTTTCGCCAGGCAGCAGTCGCAACAGCGTTGGACCCTGCGCAGCCTTGCCCATCAGCGGGAGGGTGTTGTCATTCACGGCCAACCTGAGCAGACGACCTGTGGTGCTGGCCACCACCAGATCCTGACCGTCTGTGCACGGCACGACCCGGCGCAGTCGCACACCGTCTTTGAGCTTCAGTACGGTGGCGGCCCGGCCGGATAGTTCGCGGAACGTTTCCAGTGGCAGCCGTTTGAAGCGGCCATCGCTGCTGAGCAGACCCAGTGTTCCCGTTGGCGTCTGCGGCAGGGGCAGTACTTCCACGATCGGATCACCCACCAGGCTTTCGGGCAGGAATTTCTCCAGGGAACCGGGCTGCTGGGCGGCGAATTCCCAACGCAGCATGGCCACCCTGCCACTGGCGCTGAAGGCCAGCAGGGAAGGCCTCTCGGACACGGGCAGGATCAGGCGTGCCGGGGCCGGATGTTCTCCGAGGGGCGTTGCTTCATCGAGGTGCAGTCGCCCCAGTGCCTGGGGTGCCACGATCCGCACCACACCATCGGCTTGAATCAGCAGTCGTCCATCTCCGGGCAGGGCATCGAGAGCCTGCTGGCGCTGCAGCTCGGTGTTGGGCCGCACAGCCGCCGCCCTCTGGGCTAGCAGGTCGTCGCCGCCGGCCACCAGCCGGGTGCGGCGGGGGGTGAAGTAGCGCTTTTTGAGGGCCTTGAGTTCGGCCACCATGGCATCGAGCAGGGCTGGTCTATCGTCGAGCAGGTGGCGCAACCGCTCCCGCTCCTCCTGCAGTTCCCCCGACTCCTGGCGCAGCCCGTCCTGCTCCAGGCTCGTGAGCCGTCGCAGGGGCATGGCCAGGACGGCATCGGCCTGGCGTTCGCTCAGGTCGAAGTGCACCTGCAGGCTGGCTCTGGCACTGGAGGCGTCCGCTGCCGCCTGGATTCGCTCGATCACCTCGGGCAGGGCTTCGAGGGCTCGGATCAGGCCCTCAACCACCTCGAGCCGGTCTTCCGCACGCCGCAGAGCATGGCTGGTGCGGCGGATCAGGGTGTGTTCCCGGTACTCCAGGAAGTGGTTGAGCATCTGGCGCAGGCTGAGCTGCTGGGGCTGGCCATTCACCAGGGCGAGCAGGATGGCGCCGAAATTGCTCTGCAGGGAGGTGCGCCTTTGCAGGTCGGCGAGCACCTTGCTGGCCTCGGCATCCCTGCGCAGCTCGATCACCACCCGCATACCATCTCGGTCGCTCTCGTCACGGATGTCGGCGATGCCGCCGATCTTGCCGTCGTTCACCTGCTCGGCGAGCTTCTCGATCCAGCCCGCCTTGCTCAGCTGATAGGGCAACTCGGTGACCACCACAGCGCTGCGGCGGTGACGACCCTTGCCGGGCTGCACCTCCTCGATGTGGGCAATTCCCCGCATGGGGATGCTGCCGCGCCCCAGCAGATAGGTGTCGCGCACACCGCTGCTTACCAGCACCTCCCCGCCGGTGGGGAAGTCGGGCCCGGGCACCAGCTCCAGCAGCTTCTCGTCGCCCAGCTCCGGCTTGCGGATCAGAGCGATCAGTGCCTCCACCACCTCGCCCAGATTGTGGGGAGGAATGCTGGTGGCCATGCCCACCGCGATGCCAGAGCAGCCGTTGAGCAGCAGGAACGGCAGCTGGGCCGGCAGCACGGTGGGCTCTTGTTGGGATCCGTCGAAGTTGGAAGCGAAATCAACGGTGTCGTTGCCGATCTCATCGAGCATCGCCTGGTGGGCGATCGGTGCCAGCCTGGTCTCGGTGTAGCGCATAGCGGCCGGCGGGTCGTCGTCAACCGAGCCGAAGTTGCCGTGGCCATCCAGCAGCGGATGGCGGCTGGCGAAGGTCTGCACCAGGCGCACCAGGGCGTCGTAGACCGCCTGGTCGCCATGGGGGTGGTATTTGCCCAGCACGTCGCCCACCACCCGGGCGCATTTGCGGTATGGCCGGTCCGGGGTCAGCCCCAGTTCATGCATCGCGAACAGGATCCGGCGCTGCACGGGCTTGAGGCCATCACGCACATCGGGCAGGGCGCGGCCCACGATCACGCTCATCGCGTACTCGAGGTATGAACGCTGCATCTCCTGATGCAGGGCGATGGGCTGGACGCGCTCCTCGGCCATCCGGTTCTGGGATCTGAGGGCGGAAGGCGCTCAGCCTACAGATCCTCTCTGGTGGGGCCCCATCCAGCGTCCGGCCTCACTCCTCCCCGGAGTCTTCCCCATCGCTGCTGCCAGTGGCGTTGGCATTGGCCCGGTCGGTGGCGGCCTTCATTGCCGGGTTCTCAAGCAGGACGCGGGTGCTGCTGCGCAGCCGCGGACCCCAGAGTTGCTCCTTCTGATATGCATCCAGTACGTAGTTGGGCTCGATCGCCAGGGCCTGGCTGGCCATCTCCAGGGCTTCTTTCTGGTCGCCCGGCCGGGTGTGGAGTGCCGCAGCCAGAGCGAGCATGGGTTCGGCGGCCTTGGGATTGATCGCCAGGGCCCTGCGCCAGCGCCGGATGGCGTCGTCGTTGCGGCCGAGCTCATAGAGCACCAGCCCCTGGTTGTTGATCGCTTCCCAGAAATCCTTGCGCAGGCCCGAGGCCCGGTCAAATGACCCCAGCGCCGCCTGGGGATTGTTGAGCAGCAGGTGGGCGTTGCCAAGGTCGAAGTGGGCGCCGGGATTCTTGCCGTCTAACTTCAGACCGGTTTCCAGCAGACCGACCGCCTGGCCGGGCTGACCATCCCGCAGGGCCAGAGAGCCTTCCGCGAACCAGATGCCGGGGTTGCGCGGATCGAGTTCCTTTGCCCGCGCCAGCGACTGGCCGGCGGGTTTGATCTGGTTGCTGCGCAGCTGCGCTTCCGCCAGCAGCACCCAGCCGCGGGGGTCGTTGGGCAGGAGCTGCACCGTCAGGCCCGCCAACCGGGCCGCGTCGTCGGCCTGGCCCAGCCGCAGCAGCCGCGTGGCCGCCTGGGCGATGCCCAGTCCCGCCGCCTCCAGTTCCTCTGCCCTGGGCACGTAGACATAAGGAACGAGGGCCTGCGCCGAAGCTGCTGGGCCGATGGCCAGGGCCAGGGCCAGGGGAGCCGACGCCAGAGAGTTGAACCAGCGCGGAGCCATGCCAGCTATGAGATCCATGGTTCAGCCTAGGGGTCTGCTTCTGGGGTCTCGGCCTGGGCCGACCGAAGATTGCGCCGCCACATCCAGGGCTTGATCCGTCGCAGGGCCGACCCCCTCAGCCGCTCGTCCCACTCGGCATCACTCCAGGTGAGGGCCTCCTCGGCGTGCAGGTTGAGCAGCCAGTGCCTGGGCTGCAGGTCTGGATCCTCCGAGCTGGGAAGCGACTGCTGGTTCCAGGGGCAGACGTCCTGACAGATGTCGCAGCCAGCCACCCAGGGACCCATGGCCGCTGTCATGGCCGCCGGAAGCGTGTCGTCTCGGTTTTCAATCGTGTGATAAGCGAGGCAGCGGTTGGCATCCACCACAAAGGGCTCGCTGATGGCCCCGGTGGGGCAGGCCTCGAGGCAGCGGCTGCAGCGGCCGCAGAGAGGTTCAGATGGAGCATCGCCAGGCAGATCGGCCGTGGTGAGCAGGTGGCCGATCAGCATCCACGATCCCCGTCGGGGGTGGATCAGGTTGCCGTTCTTGCCGATCCAGCCAAGACCCGCCTGTTCGGCCCAGGCCTTGTCCAGCAGGGGGGCGCTGTCGACGCAGGCCCGCCAGGCCACGCCAGGGCACTGCTCCTCCAGCCAGCGCCCCAGCCGACGCAGACGTCCATCAATCACCCGGTGATAATCCCTGCCCCAGCCGTAGCGGGCGACGGCCAGGCTGCCCGGCTTACGCCCTATGGCCACGTGATAGTTGAGACCCACGGCCAGCAGGCTGCGCACGCCGGGCAGCAGGCTGGTGACTTCGCGGCGTCGGGGATCGGCCATCCAGGCCATGCCGGCCTGGTGACCGGCCTCCAGCCAGCGTTCCAGCGCCGCAGTGCGCAGGGGCATCCGCCCATCGCCTGGTAAGGCTGCCAGCCCCACCGGCTCGAAGCCCAGGGACCTGGCCTGTTCCTTGAGTGCAATCGCCAGCTCCTGAAGGCGGAGCTCAGATTCGGGCGTTGCGGCCGGTTGCTGGGGATGGCCTGATCTCACCCGTACAGTTGCCGCTGATTGTCATCCTGCTGTGACTCCTGCCTCAACTGGCCGACTCGGCTATCTCCTGCGCTGGCTCGGCCTCACCCTTGTCGTGCTGTTGGTGCTGCAGCTGGCGGCGGTGGTTTCCGCCTGGAGCTGGCAGGAGGAGGCCTTCCGCCAGATGGTGATCGAGCGCCTGATCACCCAGTCACCGATGGCCCTGGTGGGCCTGCTGCTGGCCCTGTTCGGCTCACGCCTCGATCAGACCGACTCCCGCACCCCCCTGCGTTGGCTCGTGGCTGCTCTGGCTGCTCTGCTTGCCATTGGCCTGGCGGTGTCGGTGCCGGTGGCGATCAGCGGCGATGGTGTGCTGACTGCCAAGAACGAGCAGACCTTGACCGCCCAGCGCAGCCAGCTGGAGATGGCCAAGCAGCAGAGCCAGAATCCCCAGGTGTTGGAGCAACTGGTGCGCCAGGCCGAGCAGTCGGGTCAGGTCCCGCCCCAGGCCACTGACGAGCAGAAGCAGCAGGCTGCCCGCGGTTTCATCGACCGCCAGCTGCAGCAGATGGAGCAGCAGGTCCAGGAAGCGGAGCGGGCTCAGGGTCTGGCGGTGAATCAGCGCCGTTACGCAGGCACCGGCTCAGCCGCGGTGCTGGCTGTGGCGTTCACCCTGCTGGCTCTGGCCGCTTTGCTCTGAGAATCCCTTGAAGCCATCCTGAAGCTGCTGCTGCACCAGGCGGCTGGCTAGGTTGATCTGAGCAATTCGAAAACCGGACAACCGGGACCATCCTTGGTGCAGTCGAGCCCCAGACCTGATCAACCGTTGGGGACCCGGTTGCAGCAGGACCTTAAAAACGATCTGATCGCCGGTCTGCTGGTGGTCATACCCCTGGCCACCACCATCTGGTTGGCGACCACGGTGAGCCGTTTTGTGCTCGCATTCCTGACCTCGATTCCCAAGCAGTTCAATCCTTTCAATACCCTTAATCCACTCCTGCAAGAGTTGATTAATCTGGGTGTCGGGTTACTGGTTCCCTTGCTGGGAATTCTGTTGATCGGCCTGATGGCCCGCAACATCGTCGGCCGCTGGCTGTTGGATTTCGGCGAGGGAACACTCCAGCGCATTCCCCTTGCCGGCTCTGTCTACAAGACACTCAAGCAACTGCTCGAAACAGTTTTCCGTGACAATTCCACTCGCTTTCGGCGGGTCGTCCTGGTGGAATATCCGCGCAAAGGTCTGTTTGCCCTCGGTTTCGTCACCGGTGTCCTCGGCAGTGCTTTGCAGGGAAGCTTCGACCAACCGATGCTGAGCGTGTTCATTCCCACGGCTCCCAACCCCACCACCGGTTGGTACGCCGTTGTGCCGGAAACCGCGGTCCGCGATCTTGACCTCTCGGTGGAGGATGCGTTTCGCACGATCATCTCCGCAGGGATTGTCAGCCCTGATGATGATCGAGAAATCCCAGCCAGCCGCAGCTTCTCCAGCCTGCTTGCCCAGCTGCGTGCTCCTGTGTTCTCGTCCTCTCCCCCCAACAAGCCCTGATCTGCGGCTTGCCACCCTCGACCCACCCGATGCCGAGTCGATCCATCTCCAGAGAACTGGCCCTTCTGATGCTGGGCCAGGTCAATGACCGCGTTCCACCGGCTGATCTGCCGCTGGAGACTCTGCTGCAGCAGGCCTTGGCCAGCTTGGCCCAGCACGTGCGTGAGGCCCTCGACAATGCTGAGATCGATCTGCAGCAGGCACAGCAGCAACTGCTCGAGAGTGAACTGATCGATGCGGCCGATCAATTGCCGCGGGTGCGGGATTACCTGCAGCAGGGTCTGACCCATGCCGAGTTGGCGCTCAATCGGCTCTCCGCCAGCCTGGAGCTGCCCCGTCTGCTGATGCTTGCCGACCAGAGCGAGATCCGCGAAGGGGCCCTCGCCCGCACCCGTGCCGTCCTTCAGGACCGCGAAGCCCTGGATTCTCAGCTTGATGCAGTGATGGAAGGCTGGCGCCTCGGCCGGCTGCCCCGCATCGACCGCGACATTCTGCGGCTGGCGGCTGTGGATCTTCACACCTTCGGAACCCCGGCTCCGGTGGCCTGCAATGAGGCTGTGGAGCTGGCCAACCGCTACAGCGATGATCAGGGCCGCCGGATGATCAACGGGATCCTGCGCCGGCTCACCACCTCCGTCTCTTGAGCAAGCATGGTCTTCGACTGGTTCCGGCGGCGCCCCAACACAACCGAGGCGGCGTCTGAGCCTGCCGCGGCCTCCGGGGTTGGCGAAGACACAGCCGAAGACACAGGCAAAGACACGGCTGAATCTGGAGCTGAATCTGAAGCTCAAACTGCCGCTGGTCCCCCCAGCGTGCCTGAGGAGGCACCTCAGCCTTCAGCCGTCTCAGCCGCCACCGCCTCAGCCGCCGCTGTGGATCAGGACGCCCTGGACTGGGCTCGTCAGGCCTATGCCCGCCTCAAGGCGGAGCAGGAGCGCAGCCAGCCGGCTGCCGTCCCCGAGGCGTCTGCCGTCCACGAGGCGTCTGAACCAACGCCTGAAGCGAATGAGACCACCGCCCCTCAACCCGATCCAGTTGACGCGGCTGAGCCCGTGCCCGCCCCGCTGCCAACGCTGGAGTCACCATCAGCTCCAATGCTGGAGGGTCGCAGCCCCGCCGGCCCCTCCCTGCTGGAGCTGGCCGCGGCCAGCCGGGCCGAGCGCCAGCAGACCGTGCTCGCCCCCAGCACCGACCCGCCGCCCAGGGCCGAGCCGAGTGCCGTTGCCATCCCCACGCAGGCTCCCGCCGCTCCTGCCCCCTCGAGTGAGGAAGCCAGCCCGCAACTGGGGTCCTTCGATGCCGACTTCACCTGGTCGGCCGAGGTGCTGGCGGCCCAGGGCCGGCGCGTCGATCAGGTGTCGCTCGAGGAGATCGACTGGCTCAGCCGCCTGCGACGCGGCCTGGAGAAGACCCGTCGCGGCCTGGTCACCCAGCTGCTCGACACCCTGGGCGACGATCCCCTCACCCCGGAGGTGCTCGACGATCTGGAAACCAGTCTGCTGCGTGCCGACGTGGGCGTGCAGGCTACCGATCAGGTGATCGAGGCCCTGCGCAGGCGCCTGAACGAAGAGGTGGTGGAGCCGGCTGAGGGTCTGCGCTTTCTCAAGGAGCAGTTGTGCGGGTTGCTCGAGGCGCCGATCGCGGCCAGTGGCGAGCCCCTGCTGGCCCCACAGCGGGACCGGCTCAACGTCTGGTTGCTGGTGGGAGTGAACGGAGTGGGCAAGACCACCACCCTCGGCAAGCTGGCCAATCTGGCGGTGCGCAGTGGCTACAGCTGCCTGATCGCCGCTGCCGACACCTTCCGTGCTGCCGCTGTGCAGCAGGTCACCATCTGGGGCGAGCGCAGTGGTGTGCAGGTGATCGCCAACCCCAGCGCCAATGCCGACCCGGCCGCCGTGGTCTATGACGCCATCGGCGCGGCCCGCTCCAAAGGCATCGAGCTGGTGCTGGTGGATACCGCCGGTCGGCTGCAGACCAAGAACAACCTGATGGAGGAACTGAGCAAGGTGCGGCGCATCGTTGACAAGCTGGCTCCGGAGGCGGTGGTGGAATCCCTGCTCGTGCTCGATGCCAGCCAGGGGCAGAATGGCCTGCGCCAGGCCATGGCCTTTGCCAGCGCTGCCGGGCTTACGGGGGTGGTGCTGACCAAGCTCGATGGCAGCGCCCGCGGAGGCGTGGCGCTGGCGGTGGCCTCCGAAGCCGGCTTGCCGATCCGTTTCGTGGGTGCCGGCGAAGGCATCCGTGACCTGCGGCCCTTCAACAGCTTCGAGTTCGTCGAAGCTCTCCTCTCCAGCTGAGCGGCAGCCACTGAGGGAATACTGCTACCGTTCGGCCCCTGCGGCCGCCTGTTTCGAGCCGCATTCCGCCAGCCGCGTGCCTCTGCCATCGCCCCGGCCCCACCAGGCCCTCACGGCATCGGCTTCTCTGCGGCAACTGCTCGATAGCCTCAGCCGCGAACAACGGCGCAATCAGGAGCTGCTGGCTTCCCTGGGTTTTGCCCTACGCAGCTTCACCAACCTGAACCGCTTCCTGGAGCTGGTTCCTTTGGTCTCCTCTCGCCTGGTGGGAGCCGAGGCCAGCCTGTTGGTGGTCTTCCACCCCGATGGGCGCCTCTGGCGGGAGCACACCCAGGCCAGTCCCGCGGCCCGCAGCGGCGAACTGGTGCGCCTGCTGGGGGAGCTGGATCTGCCCGCTGGTCTGGCTGAGGAGGAGGAGGTCTCCCAGCTCGATCTGCAGGTGCGCCGTCTGCTGGGGGAGGTGCAGCTGTTCGGCACCTCCGTGGTGGCCCGCAACCGGGCCCGCGGTCGCCTTTACGTCTTTGGCAGCGCCGAAGGCCTGACCTGGAGCGATGTCCACCGCCGCCACGTGCAGCTGGTGGCCGACCTGACAGGCGTGGCGATTGAAACCGAGCTGCTGCAGGAGGACCGCCGCCGTCATGAGCGCCTGGATCGCCAGCTCAACACGGGCGCCGAGATCCAGGCGCAGCTGCTCCCCGACCACTGTCCGGTGATTGAGGGGGTGGAGCTGGCCGCCCGCTGCCGACCGGCCTTCGAGGTGGGGGGCGATTACTACGACTTCATCCCGACCCGGCCCCAGCTCAGCGGACGCCGCCGCGAAACTTCCCGCTGGGCCCTGGTGATGGGCGATGTGATGGGCAAGGGGGTGCCAGCCGGTCTGCTGATGACCCTGCTGCGAGGGATGCTGCGGGCCGAGGTGCTCAGCGGCCATGCACCCGACCGGATTCTGCATGACCTCAACGAACTGGCGCAGGAGGATCTGGCTCACTCGCACCGCTTCGTCACCCTCTTCTATTCCGACTTCGATCCCCGCAGCCGCCTGCTGCGCTATGCCAACGCCGCCCACAATCCGCCCCTGCTCTGGCGGCACCAGCGCCATGGGGTGGAGCGCCTCGACGCTCCCGGGCTGCTGATCGGCCTGCAACCGGAGGCCCAGTACGGCTGCGAGCGGGTGCTGCTGGAGCCCGGTGATGTGGTGCTCTATTACACCGATGGGGTCAGTGAAGCCCTCGGCCTCACGGGCGAACGCTTCGAGGAGGAGCGGCTGCAGCGGCACCTGGCAGAAGCCTGCCGGGCGGGCAAGAGCGCCCAGGGTGTTCTCGATGCACTGTTCGACCGGCTCGATCGCTTCGTGGGTGCTGACCATCAGCTGAACGACGATGCCTCGATGGTGGTGCTGAAGGTGCGTGAGGAGGTGGTGCTTCCGTCCCTGCCTGGCTGAGTGCGGCCGCCAGGGTCGGATGCCAAGCTGACGCTTCGCGGCACGGTTTGGCTTCGATGGCGGCACAGGCTTCCCAACCGGCGCGATGGAGTGACCGTTTCGAGGAAGGGCTCCATCCGGCGATCGAGCGCTTCAATGCCTCGATCGGTTTCGACATCACCCTGCTGCAGCAGGACCTTGATGCCTCCATCGCCCACGCCCGCATGCTCGGCCGCTGCGGGGTGATCAGCGTCGCTGAGGCGGATCAACTCATCGCGGCCCTCGAGACAGTGCGCACGGAAGCGGCCGAGGGGCAGTTCCGCCCTGGGGTGGAGGCCGAGGACGTGCACTTCGCGGTGGAGCACCGCCTGATCGCCCTGATCGGTCCCCTGGGCAAGAAACTGCACACCGGCCGCAGCCGCAACGATCAGGTCGGCACCGATCTGCGTCTCTGGCTGCGCCAGGCGATCGATGGACTCGATGCCGGCCTGTGGCGCTTCCAGCAGGCCCTGCTGGACCAGGCAGACAACCACCTGCACACCCTCATTCCCGGTTACACCCACCTGCAGCGCGCCCAGCCCCTCTCCCTGGCCCACCATCTGCTGGCCTATGTGGAGATGGCCGAACGCGACCGCCAGCGCCTTTCCGATGTGCGTCGCCGGGTGAACATCTCACCCCTGGGAGCAGCGGCCCTGGCCGGCACGCCGGTGCCGATCGACCGACGGCTCACGGCCGAGGAACTGGGCTTCGAGGCGATCTATGCCAACAGCCTCGATGCGGTCAGCGATCGCGACTTCGCCGTGGAATTCAGTGCCGCCGCCAGCCTGATCCTGGTCCATCTCAGCCGTCTCTCCGAGGAGGTGATCCTCTGGGCCAGTGAGGAGTTCGGTTTTGTGCGCCTCACAGACCGCTGCGCCACCGGCAGCAGCCTGATGCCCCAGAAGAAGAACCCCGACGTCCCCGAGCTGGTGCGCGGCAAGGCCGGCCGGGTGTTCGGCCACCTGATGGGGTTGCTGACCATGATCAAGGGTCTTCCCCTGGCCTACAACAAGGACTTCCAGGAAGACAAGGAAGCGCTCTTCGATGTGGTCCGCACCACCGCGGATTGCCTCGAGGCGATGACGATCCTGCTGGAGGAGGGCATCCGCTTCCGGCCCGAGCGGCTGGAGCAGGCCGTGGCGGCTGATTTCTCCAATGCCACCGATGTGGCCGACTACCTGGTGGCCCGTGGTGTTCCCTTTCGCGAGGCCTACCAGTTGGTGGGTGGTCTGGTGAAAACCTGCCTGGCCGAGGGGCTGCTGCTGCGGGATCTGCCCCTGGAGCGCTGGCGCCAGCTTCATCCTGCCTTTGATGCGGACATCCACGCCGCGATCGAGCCGCGGCAGGTGGTGGCCGCCCGCCGAAGTGAGGGGGGTACAGGCTTCGAGCGGGTGGCGGAGCAGCTCAGGCTCTGCCGCGAGCGCCTGGGACCTGAGGCCCCATCCTCCTAAAGACCCTGCTGCTCCAGCTCCTGGGCGGCGGCCTCCAGCACCTCAGGGCCCGCACTGCGCTCCCCCGCCCGTTCCCCCAGCCGGCGGCGCCAGTGCCGGGCTCCCGGCACCCCCTCCACCAGGTGCACCAGGTGGCGGGCGATGGGCCAGAGCCGATGGCCGGCCCCGCACCAGCGGCTGGCATGGGGAATCAGGCCACGCACCACCGCTGAGGCCAAGGCCGGAGGGTGCTCCCCGCAGCCGAACAGCTCCCGGTCGACCGTGGCCCAGCGCAGGGGATGGTCGTAGGCGGCACGACCCACCATCACCCCATCCACCCGGCCCAGGTGCTCCTGGCAGTTCTCCAGACTCAGCAGGCCGCCGTTCAGTTCGATCGTGAGCTGGGGGCGGTCCCGTTTGAGCTGATGCACCAGGTCGTGACGCAGGGGCGGAATCGTGCGGTTCTGCTTTGGATCCAGCCCGTGGAGCCAGGCCTTGCGGGCATGCACGCTGAAGCGGCTGGCGCCGGCGCCGGCCACCCTGTCCACGAAGGCCAGCAGCAACTCGTAGCTGTCCAGCTCGTCGATGCCGATGCGGTGCTTGACCGTCACGGGCAGGTGAGAGGCGGTCGCCATCGCCTCCACGCAGCGGGCGACCCGATCCGGGTCCGCCATCAGGCAGGCACCGAACTGTCCCTGCTGCACCTTGGGGCTGGGGCAGCCCACGTTGAGGTTGATTTCGTCGTAGCCCCAGGCGGCCGCCAGCAGCGCCGATTCCGCCAGCAGCGCCGGATCGTCGCCCCCCAGCTGCAGAGCCAGGGGATGTTCCTGGGGATCGAAGTCCAGCAGTGTGTCGCGGCGGCCATAGTGCAGGGCCTGGGCCACCACCATCTCGGAATACAGGAGGGCGCGGCGGCTGATCTGCCGCATCAGCACCCGGAAGTGCCGATCGGTGCAGTCCATCATCGGCGCCACACTGAAGCGGTAGGCCCCGGCAACGGGCGTCGTCTCGTCGTCTCCCTGCCCCATTCCCCCATGCTGCCTGTCGACTGGTCCCTGGTGGTCGCCGGGGGCGGGCCCGCCGGCTACATGGCGGCCATCACCGCCGCGGAGCAGGGGCTGGCGGGGGTGTTGCTGCTGGAGGCCACACCCCAGCCGCTGGGCAAGGTGCTGATCAGCGGCGGCGGGCGCTGCAACGTCACCCATGCCTGCTGGGATCCGCTGGCTCTGGTGGGGCACTATCCACGTGGGTCGCGGGCCCTGCGCGGGCCGTTCAGCCGTTTCGCCCCCGGCGACTGCCTGGCCTGGTTCGCCGAGCGCGGACTGGAACTGGTGGAGGAACCCGACGGCCGCCTCTTCCCCCGCAGCAACCGCTCCAGCAGCGTGGTGGCCGTGCTTGAGGCGGCGGCGGCCGCCGCCGGGGTGACGGTGTGGAGGGGGGCCTCCCTGCGCCAGGTGGATCCGCTTGAGGGTGGTGGCTTCAACCTGCGGCTGCGCCTGGCACCGGGGCTGGCCCATGGGGCTTCCAGCACCCTCAGCGCCGATCGCCTGCTGCTCGCCACCGGGGGCCATCCCAGTGGCCGTCAGCTGGCCAGTCAGTTGGGCCATGCCGTGGTGGCACCGGTGCCCTCCCTGTTCACCCTGGCCCTGGAGGCCAATCCCCTGGCCGCCCTGCGCGGAGTGGTGATGGATCCGGTGGGACTGGAGCTGCGGCTGCCCTCAGGGCGCTTTCGTGAGCGCGGGGTGCTGTTGATCACCGGCTGGGGGGTGAGCGGTCCGGCCACCCTGCGGCTCACCGCCTTTGCGGCCCGGGCACTGAAAGACAGCGGCTACCGGGCCGAGCTCTCCATCGACTGGAGCGGCGGCTGCTCCGCCGATGAGCTCAGGCAACGTTTCCGGAACGCCCGCGCTCAGCAGGCCCGTCGCCAGTTGCTGAATGCCCGCCCCTGGCCCGAGCTCAGCCGCCGGCTCTGGATTCACCTCCTGGACCGTCATGGTGTGGCTCTCGACCAGCGTTGGGCTGATCTGCGCCGGCGCGACGAGGACAATCTGCTGGGCGCCCTGCGCTCCAGCTCCTACGCGGTGGGCGGCCGCGGCCCCTTCGGCGAGGAATTCGTCACGGCTGGCGGTGTCACGTTGGGGGAAGTGAACCTGGCCACGATGGAGAGCCGAAAGCAGCCCGGCTTGTACTTCGCCGGAGAACTGCTTGATGTGGACGGAGTCACCGGCGGCTTCAACTTCCAGCACTGCTGGACCAGCGGCTGGCTGGCCGGAGGCGCCATCGCCCGGGCGGCCCGGGCGGCCCGGGCGGACTGAGCGGTGCGTAGAAGTTCAGCGAATCTTGTCGAAGATTGAGAACATCGGGAGATACATGGCCACGAGAATCACACCCACGATGATGCCGACGATCACGATCATGATGGGCTCCAGGAGAGAGGTGAGCGCTTTGACTGCCACCTCCACCTCGTCTTCGTAGAAATCAGCGACCTTGGATAGCATGGCATCCATTTCTCCCGTTTCTTCGCCAATCGCCAACATGCTCAGAGCCATCTCTGGAAACACGTTCTTGCGGGAGAGGGCCACACTCACGGGAATGCCGTCCTGAATCTCCACCCGGCAGTCCTCGATCGCATCGGCAAAGATTGAGTTGCGAGAGGTGTCTCGAACAAGTTCCAGACTCATAAGAATCGGCACACCCGCTTTGCTCAGGGAGCTGAAGGTTCGGCAGAACTGGGCTGTTTCGGTTTTCTGTATAAGGTCGCCGAACAGGGGAAGCTTCAGGATGAAGCCGTCGATCCGCCGTTTGCCCAGGGGAGTGTTGTAAACAACCACCAACAGCCATCCGGCCAGGATCAGAAAGGCGATCAGAAACAAAGAGAATGCCGAGCGAAGCAGGGCGCTCAGATTCACCATCATCTGGGTGAAGACAGGCAGCTCCGCACCCAGCGATGCGTAGAGATCGGCAAAGGTGGGGATCAGGAAAATCGTCATGCCGAGAAAGACGGCAATGGCGATCATCAGCACGATCACCGGATAGGCCAGGGCTCCCTTGATCTGATTCTGCAGCTTGGCGTTCTGCTCCAGCAACAGGGCCAGCCGCTTCAGAGTTTGATCCAGAACCCCTCCAAGCTCGCCGGCTTCGACCATGGCGATGGTGAGCCGATCGAAGACCTTGGGCCAGCGGCGCATCGCTGCGCCCAGGCTCACCCCCTGGCTCACCTCGCTGGCGACGGCTTGGAGGGCCTGCCGGAAGATCGGTTTCTTCTGCTGCTTGGCCACCAGGGTGAGGCCCCGGACAATCGGCACGCCAGAATCCACCAGCGCTGAGAGCTTGCTGGCGAACAGCGCCTTCTCCCGCACAGAAGGCCTGGCCTGGAACATCGTCCCCAGATCCCGGCTGAACAGACTGGTGCTCCCCTTGCCGCCGCTGGCCTGCACCGAGCGGGTCGAGGCCATCGGCACAACGGAGGTTGCGGCAATGCCGCGTCGGCGCAGGTCCCGCTTGGCGCTGGCCAGATCAGGGGCTTTCAGCTGGATCACCTTCTGCTGGCCCCGTTGATTGGCGTAGGTGGCGGTGAAGATCGGGGTGGATCCTTCCTGCGCCGGCACCAGGGAGCTGGCAAGGATTCCTCGCCGGCGCAGGTTGCGGCGGGCCGCGGGCAGATCGGAGGCTTCCAGCCGCAGCTCACGCTGGTCGCCTTGGCTGCTGGTGTAAGTGGCCAGATAGGCAGGCATGGAGGATACGGATCAGAGAGAGTTGCTGAGCAGCCGATTCAACTCATCCGGCTTGGTTGAGTGGGTGCGGGCCTCCTCCAGGGCAATGTCCCCCTGCTTGACCATGTCGGCCAGGGCTTTTTCCAGAGTCTGCATGCCCAGTTGGCCTCCGGTCTGAATCTGGGAATAGATCTGGGCGGTTTTTGCCTCCCGGATCAGGTTGGCCATGGCCGGCGTGTTGACCATGATCTCCTGGGCCATCACCCGGCCGTAGCTGTGGCTGGAGGGTGAACTCCGGCGGCAGAGCGTCTGGGCGAAGATCGCGGCCAGGCTGCTGCTGAGCTGGGTGCAGATCTGGGCCTGCTGGCCCGCCGGAAACACATCCACCATGCGGTCCACGGTCTGGGCGGCGGAACTGGTGTGCAGGGTGGCGAATACCAGGTGACCGGTTTCGGCTGCGGTGATGGCGAGCTGAATCGTTTCCAGATCACGCATTTCCCCCACCAGAATCACATCGGGGTCCTCCCTCAGGGCTGCCCTGAGGGCATTGCTGAAACTTTTGGTGTCTTCGTTGAGCTGGCGCTGATGGATCAGGCTCTTGTCATTGATGTAGGCGAATTCGATCGGATCTTCGATCGTGATGATGTGCTCGGCCCGGCTGTGGTTGATGTAATCGAGCAGCGAGGCCAGGGTGGTGCTCTTGCCCGATCCAGTCGGCCCCGTCACCAGCACCAGCCCCGAAGGCCGCTTGGTGATCTCCACCACCACCGGAGGCAGGCCAAGCTCCTGGGGGGTGGGCACCTTGCTGTTCAGGGCTCGCATGGAGGCGGCGTAGGTGCCGCGCTGGCTGAAAACGTTGATGCGGAAGCGGGCCAGGCCGCGCAGGCCGTAGGAGCAGTCGAGTTCCCAGGTCTGTTCCAGTTGCTTGCGCTGGGAGTTGGTGAGGATCGAGAAAATCATGCGGTTGCAGGATTCCTCGCTCAGGGCCTGCTCCCGCATCGGCCGGAGTTCCCCGTTGAAGCGTCCGTAGGGTTGCTGGCCCGCTGAGAGGTGAAGGTCGCTGCCCTTCAGCTCGACCAGCTCTTCCATCAACTCCTCGATCTGGAGCTCCATCGGGACCATGCCGGGTTGATCTGGATTCTGAGTCTCGCCCCGGTGGCCCGCAACACTCAGCGACGGGGGGTCAGGCAGTAGGGGCACTCCAGCCATTCATCCCTGAGGCCCGCCCCGCAGCCCTGGCAGGTCAAGGTGGTGAGTGCCTGGGTGCGTCGCTGTAACTCCAGTTCCGTGTCGGTGAGCAGCATCCGCTCCACTTCCTCGAGGGTGGTCTGGCCGTGACGGACCAGTTCCAGGCCATAGACCAGCAGGGTTTTCATGCCGGTCTCGATCGAAAGATTGCGGATCACGTCGGTGCTGGCGCCCTTTGCGATGGCGCTGGCGAGGTTGTCGTTGATCCTCAGCACTTCATAGACGCCGATGCGGCCCTTGTAGCCCCGTCCCTGGCAGGTGGGACAGCTGCTGCCGTCGGCCCTGGGTCCCCTTCGGGCTTTGTAGAAGGTGATCGACTGCTCCTGGCTGGCGAAGAGGCCGAAATGGCCCAGCTCTTCCTCCCCTGGGTGGTAGGGCACACGGCAGGTCCCGCAGACTTTGCGCAGCAACCGTTGGGAGACGATCCCGATCAGGGAGGCACTCACCATGAAGGGCTCCACCCCCATCTCGCTGAGCCGGGCGATGGCACTGGGGGCGTCGTTGCAGTGCAGGGTCGTGAGCACCAGGTGGCCGGTCAGGGCCGCCTCGATGGCGGTCTTGGCCGTTTCCCCATCGCGGGTTTCCCCCACCAGCAGCACGTCCGGGTCCTGGCGCATGAAGGCCCGCAGGGCGGTGCTGAAGTCGTACCCCTTGTCGCGGTTCACCTGGGTCTGGGTGATCCCCTTGAGCATGTACTCGATCGGATCCTCGACGGTGGAGATGTTGATGCTGGGTTCGTTCCTCTCCGCCAGCAGGGAATAGAGCGTGGTCGACTTGCCCGAGCCGGTGGGCCCGGTCACCAGCACCATCCCGAAGGGCCTCGCGCCCATGGAGCGAACCGTCGACAGGGTGGCGGGCTCGGTGATCAGCCGGTCGAGGCCCAGACGTGTGCTGCCGCTGTCGAGCAGCCGCAGCACCACCTTCTCTCCCCAGCGGCCCGGCAGGGTGCTCACCCGCAGTTCGATCGTGCGGCCGCGGAACATCCGGCGGATGCGGCCGTCCTGGGGCATCCGCCGCTCGGCGATGTCCAGCTCGGCCATGATCTTGAGGCGGGAGGTGACCGCTGGTGCCAGGCTCCTGGGCAGGTGTTCGACGGGATGCAGCACCCCGTCCTGGCGAAAGCGGATCCGCAGCCCGTCCTCCTCCGGCTCCACGTGGATGTCGCTCGACTCCGACTCCATCGCCTGGATCAGGATGCGGTTCACCAGGCTCACCACCGGTGAGGCGTTGGAGGCCCTGAGGCTCTCCTCCAGATCCAGCTCCTGCTCCTGATCGGCGGGGGCCTCCTCCAGGCGGCTCTCCAGACTGAGGCCCTCCAGCAGGGAAAGGCCGTTGGGCTGGGAGGCCAGGGCGGTGTCTTCGCTGGGGCGATGACGACGGTCGGCCATTGTCTGCTTCAGCGCCTCGCTGATCTCCTCTTCCAGCCCCAGGCGCAAGTCGGGGGTGATGCCGTTGGCCAGCACGGCCTCCTCCAGCTGCTGGCGCTGCTGCGCCTGCCAATGGCTGGGGATCGCGACCTGGAGCCGCTCCCCCTGGCGCACCAGGGGCAGGGCCACCCATTCGCGCCATTGCTGGGCTTCGATCGTGGGGCAGGCTTCGGCGGCCCGTGGATCGGCCAGCTGCAGCTCGACTGGCAGCAGAAGCTTTTCACCGCTGAGCAGCTCGGCCTCCAGGCGCCTGTGCTGGAGCGTTTCGGCCGCAGGGACCGGGCGTGTCGCCGAGAGGGTCATGGCCAGGACGGGGCCGAAGGGATCAGGTGCGGGCTTCCGCCGCTTGTGGGAGGAGCCCGTCGACCATCAACATGTTTAGGACCGATTGGCGTTGCAGTCAGCATGAGCGGCGAAGCCACTCCCTTCCCACAGGATCTCTCCGCCGAGGCGGACTCCCTGATTCAAAACCTTGACCAGTCGGGGGTGGATACTCCGGCCGACACCGGCGCTCCGCAGGCTGCGGCAGCTGCCGGTGCCGAGACGGACGCGGAGTCCGTGGCCCAGCGACTGTCCGCGGAACTCGAGACCCTGCGGCGTGAGCATGAGACCCTGCGCGGTCAGTACATGCGCATCGCCGCCGACTTCGACAACTTCCGCAAACGCCAGAGCCGCGATCAGGAGGACCTGCGCCTGCAGATCGCCTGCTCCACCCTCAGCGAGATTCTGCCCGTCGTCGACAACTTCGACCGTGCCCGCCAGCAGCTCGATCCCCAGAGTGAGGAGGCCCTGGGCCTCCATCGCAGCTATCAGGGTCTCTACAAGCAGCTGGTGGATGCCTTCAAGCAGCTGGGAGTGGCCCCGATGCGGGTGGAGGGTGAACCGTTTGATCCCAACCTGCACGAAGCGGTGCTGCGCGAGCCCAGTGACCTGGTGAACGAGGACCTGGTGATTGAGGAACTCCAGCGCGGCTATCAGCTGAATGGGCGCGTGCTGCGCCATGCTCTGGTCAAAGTCTCGATGGGACCGGGTCCCGGGGCCTCGGAGGGGGCCGCGTCCCCGGCCCAGGACGGGACAGTGGGTGGTGAGGAATCCAGCTGATGGCCGAGTACTACGACCTGCTGGGGGTGTCCCGCGACGCGGATGCCGACACCCTGAAGCGGGCCTATCGACGCCTCGCCCGCCAATACCACCCTGACATCAACAAGGAGTCCGGCGCGGAGGACCGCTTCAAGGAGATCGGCCGGGCCTACGAGGTGCTCAGTGATCCGCAGACCCGGGCCCGCTACGACCAGTTCGGTGAAGCGGGTGTTTCCGGTGCCGGCGCGCCCGACATGGGCGACATGGGAGGGTTCGCCGACCTTTTCGAGACGTTCTTCAGTGGTTTCGGAGGTGCCGCTGCTGGCGGCGGAGCTGGAGCCGGCCCCCGCCGCCGTGGTCCCCGCCAGGGGGATGACCTCCGCCTAGATCTGAGCATCAGCTTCAACGAGGCGGTCTTTGGCCAGGAGAAGGAGGTGCAGATCCGTCATCTGGAAACCTGCGCAACCTGTCAGGGCAGCGGCGCCAAGAGCGGCAGCGGACCCACCACCTGCGGCACCTGCGGCGGTCAGGGTCAGGTGCGCCGGGCCACCCGAACCCCCTTCGGCAGCTTCACCCAGGTGGCCCCCTGCCCCACCTGTGAGGGAACCGGCCAGGTGATCGCCGATCCCTGCGGCGCCTGTGGCGGCCAGGGGGTCCAGCAGGTGCGCAAGAAGCTTCGGATCACCATTCCTGCCGGTGTCGACTCCGGCACCCGCCTGCGCGTGGCTGGCGAGGGCAATGCGGGCCAGCGCGGCGGTCCCGCCGGGGACCTCTACGTGTACCTGTTCGTTCAGGCCCACGACAAGCTGCGCCGCGACGGGATCCATATTCACTCCGAAGTGGCGGTGAACTACCTCCAGGCGATCCTCGGCGACAAGATCGAGGTGGACACGGTGGATGGTGCGGCCACCCTTGAGATTCCGGCAGGCACCCAACCCGGCACCACCCTCACCCTCACTGGCAAGGGAGTTCCCAAGCTGGGCAACCCGGTGGCCCGGGGCAACCATCTCTTCACGGTGAAGGTGCAGGTGCCCACCAAGCTCAGCAGCCACGAACGGGAGCTGCTCGAGCAGCTGGCCGGTCACCATTCCGCCAAGGACCATCCTCACAAGAGCGGCCTGTTCGGCGGGCTGTTCGGTTAGCGCGATGGTCTGCCTGTGACCTGCAGCCCTGCATCGGGGTCCCCGCCGGTGGAACCCACCCTGCGGCTTGATCTGCGTGGTACTCCCTGCCCTCTCAACTTCATCCGCAGCCGACTGGCGCTCGAGTCGATTGCTGCGGGTGAGTGGCTCCAGCTCGACCTCGATACCGGCGAACCAGAGTTGATGGTGGCTGAGGGCCTGCGCCAGGAGGGCCACCGGGTTGAGCGCCTGTCGAGAGAGGCCTCAGGCGCTCAGGACGCTGACGTCGAGGAGGGGGTCCGGTTCTGGATTTGCCGCCATGGGGGCTGAGGCCATGGTCAAGGGTCTGGTCACTGCGATTCAGGCCAACTTCTGCCAGGTGAGCCTGGAGATCCCTGGCCCCGGCGGACTCGACCAGTTGCTCTGCACCCGGCGCAGCCGGCTGGGTCAGGCGGGTGCGCGCATCCACGTGGGTGATCGGGTGGCGCTGGAGGGTATCGACTGGCCGGCGGGTCGTGCCGCCGTTGGCGATCTGCTGCCGCGCACCAGCCTGCTGGGGCGGCCACCAGTGGCCAACTGTGATCGGATCGTGGTGGTCATTGCGATGGCCGATCCTGCTCCGGATCCTGAGCAACTCAGCCGTTTTCTGATCACCGCAGAGCACAGCGGTCAGCCGGTGCAGGTGGTGTTCTCCAAGGTGGATCTGGTTCCAGTTGTACAGCTCGAGAGCTGGTGTCAACGACTGAGGAGCTGGGGCTATGACCCGATCGCGGTCAGCGCAGCCAGCGGTGAAGGCATGGCCTCACTGAAACAGCGGCTTGCCCGGCCCGGAATCTCCGTGCTCTGCGGTCCTTCAGGGGTGGGCAAGAGCAGCCTGCTCAATGCCCTGGTGCCGGCTCTGGCCCTGCGGGTCGGCACCGTGTCCGGTCGGCTCAGGCGCGGACGCCACACCACCCGGCACGTGGAGCTCTTCCCCCTCGCCTCCGGTGCCCTGATTGCTGACACCCCTGGCTTCAACAGGCCCGAGCTGCCGCGCGATCCCGCTGTTCTGCCGGCGCTCTTCCCAGAAATCGTGGAAGCCCTGCGGCAGGGTGGTCCCTGCCGCTTCAGCAACTGCCAGCACCGAGGGGATCCCGGTTGCCAGGTGGGAACGGCCTGGGACCGCTATGCCTATTACGCCGAGGGCCTGGAGGAGTTGCTGCACGCCAGCCCCGCGGCCGTGGAGACCCGCTTCCAGCGGCAACCAAGCGGCCCCTCCCGTCGCCGTCAGCGACAGGAGGCCCCTGATCTGGGCTGAGCCCAGGGCCGCATCAGCCCCCCAGGCCGGGAAGATTCAGGCCGCCGGTGAGTTCTTCCATCCGCTCCTTCATCGTGCCGGTGGAAACGTCATAGGCGGCCTTCAGGGCCTCGAGCGTGGCGGCTTCGGTGGCCTCCGCACCATCGGCCAGCAGTTCGGGGGAGAGCCGCACCTTCAGCGGTTGCTGGTTGCCGGTCAGCCAGACGCTGGCCCTGCCATCGGCGCTGCTGCCCTCCAGTTCCATGGCGTCGAGCTCGTCCTGGAGCTTCTGAGCATCCTGCTGGATCTGCTGGGCCTTGCGAAAGGCTTCGGTCAGCTGTCCGAAGTTGGGAAGTCCGAAGCCGGCCATGCGGGAACCAAGAGCACCGGTTCAGGCTACGGCCTCCCCTTCGACGCTCAGGTTCCTTGCCGCGCTGTCAGGGGCAGGGAAGTGCCCGAGACGCTTCACCTCGGTGTGGAGCTCGATGCCGTGGGCGCTGAAGACCCGCTGCTGGACCAGCCGGATCAGCTGGTCGATGTCGTGGGCGCTGGCGCCGCCGGTGTTGACGATGAAGTTGGCATGGATCGGTGAGACCATCGCCCCGCCCACGGCCAGGCCCTTGAGCCCGAGCTGCTCGATCAACTGGCCGGCTTTGCGGGGTTCGGGATTGCGGAAGACGCTGCCACAGCTGGGCTGCTGGTAGGGCTGGCTGCTGGTGCGGCTGGAGAGGTTGGCGCTGGTGCGCCGGCTGATCTCGGCTGGATCATGGCCGAAGCTGAGACGGAACCGGGCCGACAGCACCAGCAGGGGCTCCTGCTGCAGTCGGCTGTGGCGGTAGGCGAACTCCAGCTCGCTGCTCTGAAGCACGAAAGGCTCATCCCCACCTGCTGGATCGAGCACCGTCACCTCCTGGAGGCAGTCCGCCGTACAGCCACCCTGGGCGCCGGCATTCATTACAGCGGCACCACCCACGGTGCCGGGGATGCCCACCGCCCACTCCAGTCCGCTCAGGCCAGCCCTTGCTGCCTTGCGCGCCAGGGTGGGGATCGGTTCGCCGGCCTGGGCCTCCACCAGTCCCGTGCTCGGCTCGATCACGCTGCCCTGCAGCCTGCGGTTGCAGAGGGTGAGCCCATCAAGGCCGCCGTCGCTGACCAGCAGGTTCGAGCCTGCTCCGATCAGACGCAGGGGCAGGTTCTCCGCCCGAGCCCAGCGGGCCAGCGCCATCAGTTCATCGCGACTGGCCGGTTCGGCGAACCATTCAGCTGGTCCGCCCACCTTCCAGGTGGTGTAGTCGGCCAGTGACACCTGGTTTTGGACTGGATCGCGAGCCGGGATGAGGGGCACGGCTCAGGCGGCCAGGCGAGCGGCGGGGGCATCCGGCGCATCGGACGACTTCAGTTCTGCGAGGGTCTCGAGTCGAGCCCAGACGCCGTTCACATCGCCCGCTCCCATCACCAACACCAGATCGCCGGGCTGGCTCTGCCTCACGACCTGTTCGGCCAGCTCATCGAGCGTGGCGCTCACCATCAGTGGCAGGTCAGGTCGCAGTTGCTGCATACGATCAGCCAGGGACTGGCTGTCGACACCGGGGATGGGCACTTCTCCAGCGGAGTAGAGCGGGGCAAGCAGCACCATGTCTGCGAGAGAGAGGGCAGACGCAAAAGCATCCAGAAATTCGGCGGTGCGGCTGTAGCGGTGGGGCTGGAAGACGGCCACCAGCCGCTGGGGCACCTCCGGCAGGGGGCTGCGGCCGCTGGTCACCATCAGGCGGGCCATGTGCAGCGTTGCTTCCACCTCGCTGGGGTGGTGGGCATAGTCGTCGACCACCTGGCGGCCGGCCCAGCGGCCCCGGAAGTCGAAGCGGCGCCCTGGGGAGCGCAGGGTTCCGATTTCCGTGGCCAGGGCGGCGAACGGCACGCCCTCCAGCCGGCAGGCAGCCAGGGCGGCCGTGGCGTTGCTGAGATTGTGGCGGCCCGGCAGGGGCAGGCTGAAGCGCCCCACCAGTTCTCCGTTTTCGTAAAAGTCGGCAACGGTGCCTTCGCCGTGCTCTTCCACCGCCAGGGCGGCGAACTCGACCCCTTCGCTGCTCTCGATCGACCACCAGGCGCCGGGCTGGAAATTCTGGCGCAGTACCGGGCAGTCGGCATTGGCGAGCAGGGAGCCGCAGCCGGCCGCGAAGCGCTGGAGCGTCTGGATCAGAGCCTCGAGGTCGGGGTAGTGATCGGTGTGGTCGAGCTCCAGGTTGGTGATCAGCCCGAGGCTGGATCTGAATTTCACCAGGGAGCCATCGGATTCATCGGCTTCGGCCACCAGCACGCGACCGCGGCCGCTGCGGGCATTGCTCTGAAACGCAGGCACGATGCCACCGATCACGGCGGTGGGGTCCTGGTCGGTGGCCGCCAGCAGGGTGGCGATCAGGGTGCTGGTGGTGGTCTTGCCGTGGCTCCCGGCCACGGCGATCGATGGCTGGGCGTTGATCAGGGCCGCCAGCACGTCGGAGCGGTGGCAGATGGTCAGGCCGGCCTCGCGGGCTGCCATCAGTTCGGGATTGCCAGCCGGCACCGCTGTGCTGATCACAACCAGCGGTGAGGTGCCGACATCACTGTTCAAAGTCGCAATGGTGTCTGCATCCTGGTGGGCGAACACCCGTACCCCACGGCGGCGCAGGGACTCGAGCACGGGACTGTCCCGCGGATCGGATCCACTCACCTGAAAACCGCGGTCGGCCAGGATTCCGGCCAATGCCGACATCCCTATGCCGCCGACCCCGATGAAGTGAAGGGGAGCCCGGTGGTCGAGCAGCGGTGCCAAATGCGTCTCCATGCGCACCCGAAGGTAGGTGTTGACGCTGCGCTTGTCTCTCCCCTTTAACGCTTGTTTGGCTCCGCGAATGGATCCGCTGCCGGAGCGGCTCCAGGAGGGGGGGACCATTTCTGTATGATCTGCTCCCAAACTCCCCTTGTCAACGGGTTTCCCGTTCCAGCCATGACCCTGCGCGTTGCGATCAATGGATTCGGCCGGATCGGTCGCAACTTTATGCGTTGTTGGCTCAGCCGTGGCGAAAATACTGGCATTGAGGTGGTCGGTCTGAATGACACTTCCGATCCGCGTACTAATGCTCATCTACTTGAGTACGACTCGATGCTCGGCCGCATCCGCAATGCTGAGGTGAGCCACACCGATAACACCATTGTAGTCAATGGCAGTCACATCAAGTGCTTCTCTGACCGCAATCCCCTCAACCTTCCCTGGAAGGATTGGGGTGTCGATCTTGTGATCGAGTCCACTGGTGTCTTCAACGACGACGTGGGCGCCAGCAAGCACCTTCAAGCAGGCGCCAGTAAAGTCATCCTCACCGCCCCCGGCAAGGGTGCCGGTGTGGGCACCTTCGTGGTGGGTGTGAACGCTGATCAGTACCGGCACGAGGATTTCGACATCCTCAGCAACGCCAGTTGCACCACGAACTGCATGGCGCCTCTGGTGAAGGTTCTCGATCAGACCTTCGGCATCGTCAAGGGCACGATGACCACTACTCACAGTTACACCGGCGACCAACGAATTCTGGACGCTTCCCACCGCGACCTGCGCCGGGCCCGAGCAGCGGCGGTGAACATCGTGCCCACCAGCACGGGCGCCGCCCAGGCCGTAGCCCTGGTTTATCCGCCGATGAAGGGCAAGCTCAACGGCATCGCCATGCGTGTGCCGACCCCCAACGTTTCGGTTGTGGACATGGTGCTGGAAGTGGGCCGCCCCACCAACCGGGACGAAGTGAATGCTGTGCTTAAGGCAGCTTCCGAAGGTGCCATGAAGGGGATCATCAAGTACTCGGATCTGCCTCTGGTTTCCTCTGACCACGCCGGCACTGACGAATCCACAATCGTTGATTCCGACCTCACTCTGGTGATGGGGGACAACATGGTCAAGGTGATCTCCTGGTACGACAACGAGTGGGGTTACAGCCAGCGGGTAGTTGATCTGGCCGAAGTGGTGGCCCAGAACTGGAAGTGAGTTCCGCTCCCTGAGCTCTTCATCACCGGCCGTCCCTCTTTGGGGGCGGCTTTTTCATGGCTCATGCAACGTACTCAGTGAAAATGTGTGAAGCCTCCACTGGCATCAGCCAGGGGTGAACCGTCGTCGGCCCAGCGCAGAATCCCAGAGCCCGTGGCCAGTGATCCGATCCGGCGGGCCCCGGGCAGGGCCTGGATCAGCTGACGGGCCCAGGCGGGATTGAGTGCCAACACCAGTTCAAAGTCTTCACCCCCGTTCAGGCACCAGGATTCGGCCCTGGCCAGGGCCACCATCTCGGGGTCGAGCGGAAGGTCCCGCCGCCCCAGAAGAGCGTCGCAGTCGCTCCCCTGGGTCAGCACCTTCAGCGCTGCCGCCAGTCCATCGCTGCTGTCGGTGCCTGCCACTCGCCAGGGGCAGCCCACTGGCCGGCATGAGGCCAGTGCTGCCACCGCATCCAGCCGGGGTCGCGGCCTGCGGTGGGCCTGAACGCTTCGCTCCAGCAGGGCCGGAGCGGCCTGGTGCCAGTTGGGAGCGGCCGGAGACGGGACCTCCTGCAGCAGCGCCGCGAGGCCCAGGCGGCTGAGCCCATGGGGTCCCGTACTCAGCAGGGCATCACCGGGGCGTCCATCGAGGCGGCGGATCGGTCCGTCCGCTCCGAGCCGTCCCAGGGCCGTGACGGCCAGCAGGCGCTGGCCACCGCCACTGCAATCCCCCCCCAGCAGCGTGCCGCCATAACACCTCAACGCAGTGCTCAGCCCCTGGTAAACCCCCTCCACCCACGCCCAGGGGGTGGCAGCCGGCGCCACCAGGGCCACCGTCAGCCCCAGCACTTCCCGGCAGCCCATGGCAGCGAGGTCCGAGAGGTTGGCCGCCGCTGCCCGCCAACCCACATCTTCTGCGGCCATGGTGGTGTCACTGAAATGGATTCCCTCGACCAGGACGTCGGTGTTCACCACCAGTGCCCGCTCCGAACGGCCATACAGCAGGGCAGCATCATCGGCGAACTGACCGGGAGGAGCGAAGGCTCCCAACCGCCTGATCAGCTCCCATTCCCCCAGATCAGCGAGTGTGGGCGCGTTGCTGACGCCCTCAGCCATGGGGCCGCAGGTTGCCAGCCCCATCCACCACGGTCGCCTTGACGATGCCGTCGTCGGCAGTGAGCTCCTCGAGGACATCGAAGCCTTCAACCACGTAGCCAAAGGCGGCGTAGCGGCCGTCGATCAGGTTGAGGCCCGCCGGGGTGAGTTCCGCTTCGAACAGGAAGAGGAAGAACTGGGAAGAGCCATCGTCGAGGGCTGTATCTGAGTGGGCCCAGCCCAGGGTTCCCTTGGTGGCGAACGGCAGCACAGGTGTGGCCTTGAACAGGCCCAGGTCCTCAAAGGTCTGGTTGTAGAAGGGCTTGGTCTGACCCGGCACCATGATCTCCAGTGGCACCTTCCTTTCCTTGCCGGAGGCGTCCACATAGCCGCTGGCGGATCCTTTCGGGTCGCCGGTCTGCAGGACGTAGAAGTCCTCGGCGCGGATGAAGGGCAGGTCGTCGTAGAAGCCCCGCTGCACCAGGTCGACGAAGGCTCCGGCTGTCAGTGGGGCGTTGTAGCCATCCACCACGGCGGTCAGGTCACCTTTTGTGGTGGTGAGCTTCACAGTGGCGCGACCCAGCAGCCTTGGCAGGTCGGAGAACTGTTCCGGAATCTCGAAGGGGAACGGCCCCACCAGCAGGGCTTCCGCTGTACCGATGGTGCTCAGGGCCCTGCGGCGAGCGGTCAGGAAGGCCTCGCGGTCCTGTCGCTCGGCGGCCTCGGCCACGGCCTGCAATTCAGACTCAAGGTTGGCCAGCAGGGCCGTGGCCTGCTCGCGCTGCTCTGGCTGGAAGGCTGCCAGCAGGGCGGAGCGACGGCTGCTGAGCTGCGCCTGGGTTTTGCGGGCATTGCCGGTGAGGGCGTTCCAGCGCTTGGCACGCAGGTCGTCGCTGCTGTCTTCGAGGCGATGTTGCAGCTTCTGCAGATCCGGCTGCTCGATCGGCAAGGCGTTGCGCAGCAGGGCGGCTGGATCGGTGACAGCGTTCCCCGGAGGCAGGGCCGCCGCCGCCGGGCTGATTCGGCCAAAGCTGGTGCCGCAGGCGAGCACCAGCGCCATCAGCAGAAGCGTGATGACCCGCCAAGGGCTCCGACGCTGCTCGGTCGGCTGCTGCTCCGGCCGGGGGGTCTGAGATTGTTGCGAACTCCTGTTCATGGCTGTCCCTGCCGATCTCCGGACGTTCTGCCGTACCTCGGACTTTGGCACAGCTCGATGGGCCCCAGATCCAGTCCCAAAGGGGGGTTCAACGGCCAGCCGTACAATCCCGCTCACCCGTTTCGCCGGAATGATCTCGAGCAACGACTTCCGAACTGGCACCACCATCGAGCTCGATGGACAGGTCTGGAGGGTCGTCGAGTTCCTGCACGTCAAGCCCGGCAAGGGTTCTGCTTTCGTGCGCACCAAGCTCAAGGCCGTGCAGAGCGGCAACGTGGTCGAGAAGACCTTCCGCGCCGGCGAAACCGTTGCCCAGGCCCAGCTCGAGAAATCAACCTTGCAACACACCTACATGGAGGCCGAGGAGTACGTCTTCATGGATATGGCCTCTTACGAGGAGACCCGCCTCACCGCTAAGCAGATCGGTGATGGGCGCAAATACCTGAAGGAGGGCATGGAGGTGAATGTGGTGTCCTGGAACGGCTCCCCCCTTGAAGTGGAGCTGCCCAACTCTGTGGTGCTCGAGGTCACCCAGACCGATCCTGGCGTCAAGGGTGACACTGCCACCGGGGGGACCAAGCCCGCCATCGTCGAGACCGGTGCCCAGGTGATGGTGCCCCTGTTCATCACCATCGGCGAGAAGATCAAGATCGACACGCGTAACGACACGTATCTCGGGCGAGAGTCCTGATTGCCATGCAGCTCGACAACGACCAACTGCATCAACTCCTCATCTTCCTGGAGCAGAGCGACATCCAGGAGCTGAAGCTCGAGGGTGACGACTTCCGCCTGGAGGTGCGCCGCAACCTGCCGGCCCCGGTGGCTGCCCCAGCTCAGCTGCCTCCGCCACCCCCCATGGTGGTGCCAGCTGCTCCGGCGCCGGGTTCAGCCGGTGTCACGGCTCCATCCAGCCCGCCGCCGGCCCCATCGGCGCTCCGGGCCGATCTGGTCGACATCACCGCCCCGATGGTTGGCACCTTCTATCGCTCCCCCTCGCCTGCCGATCCCCCCTTCGTGGAAATCGGCAGCCGCATCAGTGTTGGACAGCCTGTTTGCATCCTCGAGGCCATGAAGCTCATGAACGAGCTGGAGGCCGAAGTCAGCGGTGAACTCGTGGAGATTCTGGTGGAGAACGGCACACCGGTGGAGTTCGGCCAGGTGCTGCTGCGGGTCAAGCCCGCCTGAAGTCCCCCGGCCATGAGTTTTCTCCGACAGTGTCTCGGCTCAGGCCAGCTCCCAGGCCGTTTCCAGGGCCGCCACCATGCTGTCGGCTCGGGCCAGGCCTGAACCGGCAATGTCGAAGCCGGTGCCGTGATCCGGAGAGGTGCGCAGGAAGGGCAGCCCCAGGGTGGTGTTCACGGCCGCATCAAAGGCAAGCAGCTTGACCGGGATCAGGCCCTGATCGTGATACAGCGCCAGGTAACCGTCGGCTCCCTGCCCTTCGCCTCGCCAGGCAGCCGCTGCCCCCAGCCAGCAGCTGTCAGGCGGCAGCGGCCCCCTCAAGGTCACCTTGGGGTGTCGCTGCCGCCAGCTCTCCAGCAGGGGAATCAGCCAGTCCTGCTCCTCCTTCCCCAACTGGCCGCCTTCGCCGGCATGGGGATTCAGACCGGCCACCGTCAGGCTGGGATGGGCGACAAAGCGCTGGCAGAACGCCAGAAGCACATCCAGTTGATGCTCCACAAGGGCGGGGTTGAGGGCCAGGGGAACCCGGGCCAGGGGGATGTGGGTGGTGGCCAGCAACGTGTTCAGCCGCCAGGTGCCGCCTGGTGAGCGGGCGGTGAACAGCATCGAGGCCTGCTCCCGCCCGCAGAGTTCCGCCAGCCGCTCGGTCTGACCCGGGTAGCGATGACCGGCGGCGTGCCAGGCATGTTTGGCGATGGGTGCCGTGGTCAGAGCCAGGGCCTGGCCGCTGAGCACCAGATCCGCAGCCGCACTCAACCAGGCGAAGCTGGCGTCACCACTGGCCGCGGTCCCCTGGCCCGGGTCGATCCTCGCCTGCAGGGGCAGATCATGGATGGGGAAGCCAGCTGGATCCGCCAGCGGCGTCCCGCTGCGGTCGCGCAGGTCCATGTAGGTCTGCTCCAGCCAGCGGCGGCAGCCCACCAGCACCACATCCACAGCTGCGCCCTTCGCCTTCAGGGCCGCCAGGGACTTGAGGGTCACCTCAGCGCCGATGCCGGCGGGATCACCCATGGCCACGGCGATCACGCCTTGCTTAGCGTTCTTGCCGGTGGCTTGGAGAGTCATGATCCGCTGGTTGCTGCTGGGGGGACTGGTGCTGGGCCTGGCTCACGGGTTGCAGAAGAAATGGGTGGTGATCGACTGGTGCCGTTTGAACGCTGATCTGAACATTCCCAGCCTCACCAATCTTCAACCGCTGGCGACTCCGGTGTGCCCGGAGCAGGGGGAGCCAGCCCCCCGCTGAGCCCGCTGGCGGCAGCTGCCCGGGCCCTTGGTGTCAGCCTCCAGCCCGGCGTTCTTCCTCCAGCAGGCAGGCCCTGAACCCTTCCCGGTAGCTGGGGTAGCGCAACTGGTAGCCGAGCTCGACGCACAGGCGCCGGTTGCTGGTGCGCCGGTTCTCGCTCCAGAAGCTGCGGGCCATTGGACTGAGGCTCTCCTGGATCCGCCCATAGGGTTCCACCTCGGGCAATTTGCAGTTCAGCAGGTGGGCGGCGTAGCCCAGGGTTTCACTGGATGGGCAGGGTCTGTCGTCCGCCAGATTGAGCACTGCCGGCCGCTGGGCAGACGGCAGGGCGAGGTTGTGCAGCAGGGCTCCAGTGATGTCATCGACGTGGATGCGGCTGAACACCTGGGCGGGTTTGTGGATCAGGCGACTGCTGCCGCTGCGTAGGCCCTTGAACGGGCAGCGGCCGGGTCCATAGATCGCCGGCAGGCGGAACACCTGCAGGGGCAGGCCAGTGGCCTGCCACGCCAGTTCGCAGGCCAGCCGTGCCCGGCTGCGGGGCAGTCCCGGTGCGGGGGTGTCGCTTTCCTGGACCCAGGCGCCGTCGCGATCGCCATAGACCCCGGAGGTGGAGAGGTAGCCCAGCCATTGCAGCGGCAGGTCGGCCAGGATGGCGCCCAGGCTCTCCAGCACAGGATCCCTGCCGTCACGGGCGGGGGGAATGGTGACCAGCACATGGGTCACGTCCTCCAGGGCGGTGAGCTCGAGTCCCGGCCTGAGCTCGCTGGTGAAGGCCACTGGGTTGATTCCTTCCCCGACCACGGGAGCGCCACCGGGACGGTGGCTGATCAGCACCGGCATGCCGGTGGCGGCCACGGCCACGGCGAAGTTCTTGCCGCTGTAGCCGCCACCAAGCACCAGCATCCGGCCGGAGGCCCCGCTCCACGGGCTGCGGTTGACAACGACACTCACCATGAGTACACCTGTATCACTGCTTGATTCCCTGGATGGCCGCCTCCTGCTTCTCTACACCCCGTCTCCTCCCCGCGAGCCTGGTTCGTCCCGGCCGGGCACGCCCCTGGAGCTCCCCCCATGCCGTTGCTGCTCTTCCGCTGTTGTTGGTGGGCCTGGTGCTCACGGCCGCCTTGGTGGCGCCTGAGCAGCCCGATCAACTCGGAGCAATCTGCGAACGCCACAACGGACCTGCGGCCTGCCGAGTCTGGTGATGGGGTTATGGACTGCCTCTTGGCTTCAGGCAGCCTGCAGGGTCATGGTCGGGCCCTGGGGCAGGACCGAGCCCTGGATTGCTGCCGCTGGTTCGGGAGTGGCCCACTGCAGCAGGCGTACGGCCAGACGCAGGTCACCATCCATCCAGGCCCGGATCGCCATTGCCCGGCGTGGGTCGTAAAAGCGCTGACGCCGGTACCAGTCGAAGGCATCGGCGTCGCTTTTGTGGCCGTTGCAGGCCAGGCAGGCGGGAACGCAGTTTTCGGTCACGCTCAGACCGCCGCGGCAGCGTGGCAGCAGATGATCAATCGATTCGGAACGACTGCCGCAGTAAATACAGCGATGTTGGGTCTGTTTGTGCAGGGATTGTCTCCAGCGCCTTACACGCAACTTGGGGCAGAGATCCTCAAGGAAGACCGCATCCCTGACCTGCATTCCCATGCCTCGGTTGCGGACAGTTTGCCCATGGCTTCTGTTCTGTCAATGTGTCGACGACTTCAATTCCCCAAGCTGATCGCCAAGGCTGGTTCACGGTGGCAGTCTGACTAGACTTCGCATCCATGAAGCGCGGCGGTGTCCCTGGGAGCCACGCGAGGGACGCCGTCACGCTGCCAGCTGCGGCTTGGATCCTGCGGCCTGATCGAGGTGATTTCGCCGTTTGATCCGGTCACTCAGGCTCAGCTGCGCAGGATCAGGCCGGCGGGCCGCTGGCGGCCCCAGCGCCCTGGCTGGGAGTTTCCGCTGGAGGCAGCAGGTCAGCTGGAGGCACTGCTGGCGGGTCGCTTCGCGATCGAGCCCGACCTGGCCCAGTGGATGGCCTGGCTGCGCCAGCCCCTGCCCCCCCTGCCGCCGCACCGTCAGCTGGTGGCCGCGGCCCAGCTGGATGATCCCTTGCCGGATGGGCGGCAGCTTTTCGGCCACCAACGTACGGCGGCTCGCTGGCTGCTTGCTCGCCGTGGGGCGGTGCTGGCCCATGCGATGGGTCTCGGCAAGACCCTCACAGCTCTGGTGGCGGCACGGTCCCTGTCTCGCTGCGCCGACTGCCGCATTGCCGTGGTGGCCCCGGTGGGTCTTCACGATCTCTGGCGGCAGGAGTCCCTGGCCCTGGAACTGGCCGTGGAGCTGTTCAGCTGGGCGCTGCTGCCAGTGGAGCTGCCCCCCGCCGGCACCGTCCTGATCGTGGATGAGGCCCACTTCGCGCAGAATCTGGGGGCATTGCGCACCCGGGCGCTGCTGCGCCTGGCCCGTCATCCGCGCCTGCGGGCGATCTGGCTTCTGAGCGGCACCCCGATGAAGAACGGCCGCCCATCGCAGCTGTTCCCCCTGCTGGCGGCGATCGATCACCCCCTCGGGCGGGATCAGCTCAGCTTTGAGCAGACCTACTGCCAGGGCCATTGGCGCGAAAGCGGCGGGCGCCGCCACTGGCAGGCCAACGGCGCTGAACGCCTGGAGGATCTGCACCGTCTGATTCAGCCACTGGTGCTGCACAGGCGCAAGCAGGATTGCCTCGACCTCCCCCCAAAGCGCCGCCTGATCTGCCCCGTGACACTCGATCCCAGCCAGGCCCAGGGGTTCGAGCATGAATTGCAGCAGCGTGTGGAGCACTACCGCCTGCGGGCCGCCCGCGGCGAGGTGCGCCGCGATGCGGAATCCCTGGCGATGCTCACGGCCCTCAGGCAGATCGGAGCTGCATACAAACTGCCGGCAGCCCAGGCTCTGGTGACGGAGCTGCTTGCAGGCGGCGCGGCGGTGGTGGTGTTCACGGCTTTCGTGGCCCCTGCCGAGCGGCTGGCCGCGAACCTGGGTGGTGCCGTGCTCACAGGCCGGCTAAGGCCGCCGCAGCGGCAGCGCCAGGTGGAGTCCTTCCAGGCGGGCCGGGTGCCCCTGCTGGTGGCCACCTTTGCGGTGGCGGGCCTCGGCTTCACCCTGCACCGTGCCAGCCACGTGGTCCTGCTGGAGAGGCCCTGGACCCCGGGCGACACCGAGCAGGCGGAGGACCGTGCCCATCGCATCGGCATGACCGGGCCCCTCACCACTCACTGGCTGCAGCTGGGCGTGGCCGATCAGCTGGTGGATGGGCTGATTGCCAGCAAGGCCGAGCGGATTGCCCTGGCCCTGGGGGGACGTCAGGCGATCCTGCGCCGCCAGGCCCTGCCGGCGATGGTGCGCCAGTTGCTGGAGGCCTGGTGAGTCAGGGGGCCGCGGCGGCCGGTATGTCACGGCAGCTTTCCTGGCGCACACCAATGTCGGTGACCAGTTGGGGATCTTCGGCATCCTTCGCCGGTTCGCCGTTGCTGGTGGCCTTGAGCAGCTCCGCTGCCCTCTCGATGTCCTGGCAGGCCCTGGTCTGCTCACCCCTGAGGGTGTGGATCACAAAACGGTCGCTGAGGGGACGGGCCTCGAGCGGGAAAGCGTTCACCACCTTGTCGCAGTTCTCCAGGGCCTCATCCAGCCGATCCACCTTGACCTCATCGAGGCACTCGTCCTGGCGCAGCCGTGGAGAGTCCGAGGTCGGGGGTGCCGCCGCCGCACAACCGCCCAGGGCCAGGGTCAGCGCCAGGGCGGTGCACCACAGGGCCCGATGGGGTTCCTCGCGAAGGAAATCAGTAGGAATAGCGGTCATGGCGTGTGGTTCCGCCGCCGCTGGGGATGGCAATAGGGCCGGTGCTGCCGCTCGCGGGGATGTCGGTTCTGAGCGGTGCGGGCTTTTCACTGCCGTAGAGGGCTCCGAGGAAGCGGCCGCAGTCGGGGAAGGCATCGGGGGACTTGACCACTGCCTCGGTGATCATCACGGCGGCATGTTCAGGAGAGGTCTTGAACAGACTGGCGCTCTGGCGTTTGATCAGGGCGTAGGCGGCGCTCCAGCTCACCTCGTGGTCATTGCCGGCCTTGCGCATGAAGCAATACACCTCGGCGCCCTTGTTGGCGGGATTGCTGGGGTCCGGCTGGCTGACCTGGGCCAGCAGCACAGGCTGGCTCAGCAAAGGCAGCGGGCTGGCCATAAGCACCAGGGAGGGCGCCAGGATCCGCCGCAGAGCCCACTTCAGCCTGGGGCCCCTCTTGGGCTCCGTTGCAGTCGGTCGGGGGCAGAGGAGACGGGAGAGCATTTAATCGGAGCGTGGAGCCAGGCATCGGGCACCAACGTATCGGTCGACTCCGAACTGTCGAGGGGGCGGCCCTCGGGCTCGTCAACTGGAGGAATGACCAGCTGTGAATGACAGGACAAACCTGATCACCATCGGCAGCACCAGCAGCACCGTGATCAGCCGGACCGCGTGCAGGGCCGCAACGGCGGCACCGACACCGAATTCAGCGCCCACCAGACTCATGCCGCTGATGCCGCCAGGGGCGGCCCCCAGCAGGGTGATGATCGGATCCACACCCAGCAGCCGGCTGCTCCAGAGGCCGACCACCAGGCCTGTGGCCACCAGGGTGACGGTGATCAGGATCGCCGGCCGCCACAGGTGCCGCAGTTCCGTCAGCGCTGCACTGGTGAGGCCGGTGCCGATCACGGTGCCGATCGCGATCTCCAGGCCCGTGCGGGTCCCAGGGGGCCAGTGGGCCGCATCCCAGTGCCCGCTCATGCTCACCAGGCTCGCGCCGAGCAGGGCGCCCGCCAGGGGCGCCGCCGGAATTCCCGTCCGCAGGGCAAGCAAGCCACCGCCCAGACCGGCCAGGATGTAGATCGCCAGAGTGGCCAGGCTGGACATGCCCGCACGAGACGCCAGGACGCCTCAGTCTGGGAGATGGCTTGAGCGTTGGGCGGTTCTGTGTTGTGATCGGCCTTCTTGGCTCGATGGCCATGGCCCCTGAATCGGTGTCGTTCCGCATCACCCGCACGGCCGAAGATCTCGCCCAGACGGTGGCGGCCTTGTCGCACCGGCTGGTGCATCTGGAGCAACGGCTTGGCCTGCTGGAGATGGCGCTGGAGGATGACCAGCAGCCGCAGTCCGATCAACTGCAGGCGCTCTCCAATGTGGAGGTGCTGCTGCGGGACTGCCGCCAACTGCTCGAGACGTCAGCCCCTATGTCCGCTCCAGCGGGGCTCAAGCCTGCCCCGCCGCAGGAGCTGGATCTGGCCGCCTGAGCCAAATTCCTGGCGTGTCCTTATCACTCAAGCTGGCAGTGGCCTTGTCCTGAGTGGCAGAATGAAAAGAAAAACAACCATGGCCAGCATTTATCCGGCCTGCCCCCTGCCCCGTAACGGGGGGTCTATGCCACCCCATTCTTCCATCCACCGTCCTGGCTACATCGAAGGTGGCCACCAGCTCGAGAAGCTGGAATTTGCCTTGGCCATCGCCATCAGCCGTGGTGACACCAGTCGGGCCGACCAGCTGCGGTCCCAGATCGATGTCCTCGGTGATCTGGGTGAAGAGCCAGGCACCTGACACCTGAGTTCGTCCCAACCTGTCTGCATTCATCTCTCTTTCAAGTCAACTTCTCGCTCATCCGTTAAAGTGGCCGAAGATTGATTTGTTGTTGTGCTTGCGGTTCAAACGCGATCTTCGATCGCCATGTCACAGGGATCAGAGCAACGAAGCCAGTTCCTGCGGGATGCGGCCAAGCATGAATCCCATGCTGAGGCTGCAGCCCTGCGTGGTGATGTTGTTGAAGCGGCCAAGGCTGTTCTGAAGTCTCTGGATTGCGAGCGGCGTGCCGGCAGCATCGGGCCTCAGATTCTCCAGGTGATCAAGCCCAGATCCTGAGAGGGTGAAGCTGATGAATTTCTTCTTTGCGCAAGCGGGTGACCGGACTCGAACCGGCGACGTTCAGCTTGGGAAGCTGACATTCTACCACTGAATTACACCCGCATTTTTTCATCTTAGCAAATGGACTGCTGAGCCAAGCCCCAGCAGTCCGTCTGTGCCTCAGATCGTCAGTTCCCGGGCCGCCGCGGCAAGGCCAGCCCCCACCGGCTGCCGGGTAGCGCCCAGCTCCTGCAGGGTCGCCTCGATGGCGGCCACCACGGTTAGGACGTCGCGATCGCAGACGAAGCCCAGGTGGCCGATGCGGAAAACCTTGCCCTTGAGGTGATCCTGGCCGCCCGCCAGCAGGATGTCGTAGCGCTCCTTGATCGCCTTGCGCAGGACCTCGGCGTCCAGACCCTCGGGGGCCACCGCTGTGATCGCCGGGCTGCCGTGGCCCTCAGCGGCGTAGAGAGGCAGGCCGATGGCGCGCATGGCCGCCTGGGTGGCCCGCTGCAGCCGGGCATGGCGAGCGAAAATGGCGTCCAGTCCTTCCTGTTCCATCATTCCCAGGGCTGCTTCCAGGGCGTAATACAGCGTCACCGGAGGCGTGAATGGATTGCTGTCGGCAGCGGCTGATTTCCGGTACTTGCCCAGGTCCAGGTAGAACTTGGGCAGATCGGAGCGCTTGTGCGCTTCCCAGGCGCGCTCGCTCATCGCCACGAAGGCCAGGCCCGGCGGCATCATGTATCCCTTCTGGGAGCCTGAGCCCACCACATCCAGGCCCCAGGCATCCACCGGCACCGGGCAGGCCCCCAGGCTGGTGACGCAGTCAGCCACAACCAGAGCCTGGCCATGGGCATGGACATGACGGGCGATCGTCTCCAGGTCGTTGATCACCCCGGTGGAGGTTTCCGAGTGGGTGAGGATCACCGCGCGGATCTTCTTATCGCTGTCGGCTGCGAGGGCCAGGCGGAAGGCCTCCGGATCAAGGGGCTGGCCCCAGTCGGCGCGGATCACCTCCACCTCCAGGCCGTAGGCCCTGGCCACCTTCACCCAGCGCTCGCCGAACTTGCCGTTGTCCCCGCAGAGAACCTTGTCGCCCCGGCTCAACACATTGATGATGCCGGCCTCCATCGCGGCGGTGCCGCTGCCGGTGAGGGCCAGCACATCACCGCTCGTCTGGTGCAGCCACTTGAGCTGCGCGGTGGTGTGCTTCACGATCGACTGGAATTCACCGCTGCGATGGCCGATCGGGTGGCGGCTCATGGCCAGCAGGACGGTCTCCGGCACCGGAGTGGGGCCGGGGATCATCAGGGTGAGCTTGTCCTGCATGGTGGGCGCTGGGGGGACGGGCGCGGCGGCCCAATCCATCACCTTAAAAAACCAAGGTCCCCCCACCCCGGCACAACTCCCCGACCAACACCGCAGCCATGCCCCTGCCGATTACCAACCTGACGCCCTTCACCCTGCCGGTCTGGGTGGCGGCCGCCGCCCGTGCGGCTCTGGAGACGCTGCTGGAGGCTGAGGGCCTTGCCCTCCCTGATGCTGAGCTCAGGGGCTCCGGGGAGGCCCAGCCGCTGGAGCTGCTGGAGCCGCCCGGCGTTGAGCTGGTGCCGGTGGAGGCTGCCGCCGCCCTCGGCCATGGCCAGGCCCTTGGCATGGCCCGCTGCGATCCGGGCGATGGTCTGGATCTCACCCGGGGCTTATTGGTGTGGGTGCGGGCGAGCTGGTGGGCTCCGGCGCAGGAGGCAGAGCCATCCCAGCGCTTGCTCCTGGAGGCGGGGGAGGGGTTGGGGGTGCGGGCCGGAAGCCGGGACCTTTGCCTCTCCGCCTATGCCCGTCGGCTGCTGGAGGTCAACCTTCTGCCCCTGCTGCCAGCAGGCCGCGGACTGCGGCTCCAGCTGGTCTTCCCCCGGGGCCGGGAGCTGGCAGGCCGCACCAGCAACGAAGCCTTCGGGGTGGTCGACGGACTGGCCCTGATCGGCACCCAGGCCGTGGTGCAGCGCAGCGCCGCCCCTGATCGGCTCGATGAGTGCCTCGAGACCTTGCGCCAGTGGCCGCAATCGCCCCACCCCGGTGATCTCGTGCTGGTGATCGGCGAGAATGGGCTTGATCTGGCTCCACGACTCGGCCTGCATGCTGGCCTGTTGCTCAAGGCCGGCAACTGGCTGGGGCCATTGATCGTGGCGGCGGCCGAAGCCGGTGTCGAGCGGCTGCTGCTCTTCGGCTATCACGGCAAGCTGATCAAGCTGGCGGGCGGAATCTTCCACACTCACCACCACCTGGCCGATGGTCGCGCCGAAGTGCTCACGGCCCTGGCGGCCCTTGAGGGGATGGCTGGCCCTGAGCTGGAGCGGCTGTTCGCGGCGCCCACAGTGGAGGCCGCTCTGGCGCGATTGCAGGAGCTCGATGGGCCGCTGGCGGCCCGGATCGAGGCGCGGCTGGCCCTGGCGATCGAGACCCGCAGCCAGGCCTACCTGGCCCGCTACGGCCGTTTCCGCACCAGGATCGGAGCGGCGCTCTTCGATCGGCAACGGCAGCTGCGGGTGGCGGGCCCCTGCGGAGTGGAGCTGCTGGAGGCTTTCCGGCACGACCTAGGGTGAGCCCAAAAGGCCTGGCAGGCCGTTATTCGGTCGTTATGTCCCACCCGTCCCCCTCGACCGAGCAGCCTGAGAGCTCACGCCTGCCGGCGATCGTCATCCTCGATTTCGGCTCCCAGTACTCCGAGTTGATTGCCCGTCGGGTGCGGGAAACCGAGGTGTATTCCCTGGTGCTGGGTTATGCCACCAGCGTGGAGGAGATCAGGCGCCTGGACCCGAAGGGAATCATCCTCAGCGGCGGTCCCAGCTCGGTGTACGACGAGGGGGCGCCCCTGTGCGATCCAGCCATCTGGAGCTTGGGGATCCCGGTGCTGGGGGTTTGCTATGGCATGCAGTTGATGGTGCAGCAGCTCGGCGGCCAGGTGGAGGCTGCCGGCCGGGGCGAGTACGGCAAGGCGCCCCTCTATGTGGATGACCCGATCGATCTGCTCACCAACGTTGAGCAAGGCTCGACGATGTGGATGAGCCACGGGGATTCGGTAAAGGCCCTGCCGCCTGGCTTCAGTCGCCTGGCTCACACCGACAACACTCCGGAAGCGGCGGTGGCTGATCACCAGCGGCGTCTGTACGGGGTGCAGTTCCACCCTGAAGTGGTGCATTCCCATGGTGGGATGGCGATGATTCGCAACTTCGTTTATCACATCTGCGGCTGTGAACCTGATTGGACCACAGCAGCCTTCATCGATGAAGCGCTTGCAGACGTGCGGGAGCGGGTGGGGGACAAGCGGGTGCTGTTGGCGCTTTCGGGCGGGGTCGATTCCTCCACGCTGGCTTTCCTGCTGCATCGGGCCATCGGTGATCAGCTCACCTGCATGTTCATCGACCAGGGATTCATGCGCAAGGGGGAGCCGGAGTTCCTTACCGAGTTCTTCGACACCCAGTTTCACATTCGCGTTGAATACATCAACGCCCGCGATCGCTTTCTTGCCAAGCTCGACGGCATCACCGATCCGGAGCAGAAGCGCAAGATCATCGGAGCTGAATTCATTCGTGTGTTCGAGGAGGAAAGCAAGCGGCTTGGGCCCTTCGATTATCTCGCCCAGGGCACTCTCTACCCCGATGTGATCGAATCAGCCGGCACCAATGTCGACCCCAGGACCGGTGAGCGGGTGGCCGTGAAGATCAAAAGCCACCACAACGTGGGCGGGCTGCCCAAGGATCTGCAGTTCAAGCTGGTGGAGCCCCTGCGGCGCCTGTTCAAGGACGAAGTTCGCAAGGTGGGCCGCAGCCTCGGCCTGCCCGAGGAGATCGTGCGCCGCCATCCTTTCCCCGGGCCAGGACTGGCGATCCGCATCCTCGGGGAGGTCAGTGCCGAGAAGCTGAACATCCTGCGCGATGCCGATCTGGTGGTGCGTGAGGAGGTGCAGGCGGCTGGGCTTTATCACGAGATCTGGCAGGCCTTTGCGGTGCTGCTGCCGGTGCGCAGCGTCGGCGTGATGGGCGACAAGCGCACCTATGCCTATCCGATCGTGCTGCGATGCGTCTCCAGCGAAGACGGCATGACCGCCGACTGGTCCCGCCTGCCCTACGACCTGCTGGAGCGGATCTCCAACCGGATCGTCAATGAGGTGCAGGGGGTGAACCGCGTCGTGCTCGACATCACCAGCAAGCCCCCCGGCACGATCGAGTGGGAATAGGCCTGGTCTTGGACAGCAGGTTGAGTGTTGGCCGGGCTCTGGCCTCTCCGGTCGGCGTTCGATACCATCGGCTCCCAGCCTGTTTCCCTTGACCGCCGTCACCCAGCAGGATCCCCAGGTGCAGCGTCGCCTGCAGCAGGACAGCATCCTGCTGGGTGGAAAAACCATCTACCTCAATCCCTTTCTCTACTGGCGTCGCTTCGATGCCAACACCGACCGCTGGCTGCGGGAACCAGGTCAGCTGCCGGAGGAGCAGATTCTGGCCAACCGTGGCCGTTTCTATCCGGAAGTGCACTGGGAGGAACTCAGTGACGGTGAATGCCAGGTCAAGGATGGCGCCGTGGAGATGTTCATCAAGAGCCTGGAGCTGATCAGCACTTTCCATCCCGATCTCAGCGCCGGCCATCTGCTGGAGGTGGAGCGCAAGATGGCGGTCACCAAGAAGCGGGCCTTCGAGCGCTGGGTTGAGAAATCCCTGCAGCGCCGCCAGAAGCTGGAGCAGCGGGAACGGCGTCGGTTTGATCGTGAGCGTGCCCTGCGCGGCTGGGGCGAGTGGTTCAGTCTTGACATGACCCGCCAGGCCCTGCTGCCGTTCACCGCCGCCGTCGCTCTGGCCGTGGTGGGTGGGTGGTGGCTGGGATCGCGCGAGTTCTGCCGGGCGGTGATTCTCGAGCCTGGGATCCAGCGCACCCCCTGAACCCGCCGAAGCTCTCCTGGGAGTCAGACTGTGAAAACGGTCCGATGGTGCTTGCCAGCGGCGTTTGCTTCAGGAGTCCTGCCATGGCTGCCGATCCGTTTGATGCCCTGAGGCTCACCCTGATGGAAGACCTGCTTCCGGTGGGCATCGCTGTGGTCGACCGGGCTCGTCGGGGTGGACCTCGCCAGGTGGTTGAGGCTTTCACCGCCACGGATGATCCTCTGGCACAGCTGCGTCAGGAGGGGGATGCGGCTGCCAAGGCCGTGCGCGCGAGTCTCGACCAGGTGCAACCAGGGCTGGGCAACCCCGTGGTGAAGGTGGAGGTGCGCGACGTGCCCGCCGACTCCCCCACTGATCTGAGCGTCCCTCCACCCCCATCACCCGGCGGGCCTGAGGAGCGGCGGGCATTGCAGGAAACCCTGGCGCGCATCTCCGGTTGCCTGGAGGAACTCGAGCGTCGCCTCGGGGCCTGAGGCGATGGCCACTGGATTCCAGCCCGGTTCACATCGGCAGTCGGGGATGAGCCATCAGCCGGCCTGGTTGCTGGCGGTTGTGCTGCTGGCGGCTTCGGCGATGGGAGCCCGCCTGGCCTGGCTGCAGTTGGCCCAGGGCGCTGAAAACCGCCTGCGGGCTGACCAGAACCGCATCCGCCTGGTGCCCCGTCACCCGGTCCGCGGCCGCCTGCTCGATCGCCATGGGGAGGTGCTGGCCACCAGCCGCCTCACATACAACCTCTATCTGCAGCCTCGGCTGGTGCCGAAGGAACGCTGGCCGGCCCTGCGCGAGAAGCTGGCGACGCTGCTGGCGCTGCCGGTGCAGCAGTTGGAGCAGAACTACAAGGAGGGGCTCCAGGGTGATGGCTATCGGATCGAGCTGGCCAGTTCCCTGAGCAGTGTTCAGGTGTTGCGCTTCCGGGAGCAGGCGGGAAATCTCGATGGCGCCGAGGTGGATGTCGACTACCTGCGCTCGTACCCCGGTGGCCCCCTGGCCGCCCACGTGCTCGGCTACACCAGTGGCATCACCGAGGAGGAATTCGCCCGCCTGGCCGACAAGGGGTATCGGGTCCAGGACCGCATC
Source organism: Synechococcus sp. Cruz-7E5 (assembly GCF_024345995.1). Taxonomy (GTDB): domain Bacteria; phylum Cyanobacteriota; class Cyanobacteriia; order PCC-6307; family Cyanobiaceae; genus Regnicoccus_A. The sequence goes on along the minus strand of NZ_JAGQCE010000006.1, from coordinate 53,305 downwards.
GGGCGCACCGGGCTGGAGCAGGTCTACGAATCCCACCTGCGGGGCGAGTGGGGCGGCCAGCAACTGGAGGTGAATGCCGCAGGGCAGGTGCAGCGGGTGCTGGGCGACAAGCAGGCCCGCGCTGGCAAGGACCTGCGCCTGACCCTGGATCTGGAGTTGCAGCGCACCGCCGAGAAGGCCCTCGATGGCGTGGCCAAAGGGGCGATCGTGGCCATGGATCCCCGCACCGGCGCCATCCGCGCCATGGCGAGCCGCCCCAACTTCGACCCAAACATCTTCTCCACCGGCCCCACCACGGCCCAGTGGAACAATCTCAATCGCCCGGAAGCGCCCATGCTCAACCGGGCGATGCGGGCCTTTCCCCCCGCCAGCACCTTCAAGCTGATCAGCGCGATCGCCGGTCTCGAATCAGGCCGCTATGGTCCCACCTCCACCATTCCCACCTCCGGGTCCTTCTGCTACGACGGCCAGTGCTACGCCGACCACGGCAGCTTCGGCAGCATCGGTTTTCCCTTCGCCCTGGCGGTGAGCAGCAACAGCTTCTTCTACCGGCTGGGCCTGAAGGTGGGATCCGAGGAGCTGTTCAAGGCGGCGCGCCGCCTTGGCTACGGCAGCTATACCGGTATTGAGCTGCGGGATGAGGAGAGTCCTGGGCTGCTGGGGGACAAGGCCTGGAAGAAGGAGGTGCTGGGGGAGCCCTGGACCTCGGTCGACACGATCACCTCGTCGATCGGTCAGGGGGCGGTTTCGGTGACGCCGTTGCAGATGGCCCGCCTCTACGCGGCCGTGGCCAATGGCGGCTGGCTGGTCACTCCCCACCTGGTGGAGCGGGACACCCCCCGGACCTGGATCGGCCTCAAGCCCACCACCCTCCAGGTGCTGCGCCAGGGTCTGCGCGAGGTGGTCACCAACGGCACGGCCACCACGCTCAACGATCCCAGTCTGCCAGCGGTGGCCGGCAAGACCGGCACCGCCGAAGACCCCCCGCGGCCGGATCACGCCTGGTTCGGCGGCTATGCCCCGGCTGGCAAGCCCGATCTGGTGATCATTGCCTTCGGCGAGAACAGTGGCGGCTACGGCGGCACCATCGCCGTGCCGATGGTGAAGGCCCTGCTGGCCACCTGGTTCAAGCCGGCTCAGGCCGCCAGCTGAAGGTTGGCACCGGCCACATCGCGATAGAAGCGGCGCAGCTGGGCGGTGGCTCCCGCCCAGCCCCAGCGCTCGGCTTCATGGCGGGCCGCCTGCCGCAGCTGCTCACGCCGCTCGGGACTTGCCAGCAGCCGCATGGTGGCGGCAGTGAGCGAGGCGTCGTCATCGGGGTCGTACAGGCAGCCGTTGACCCCATCGGTGACGATGTCGGGGATGCCGCCCCGATTGGCGCCCACCACGGGGCAGCCCGCCGCCATCGCTTCCAGCAGCACCAGCCCCAGGGTTTCGGTGCTGGAGGGGAAGAGGAAAGCATCGGCACTGGCATAGGCGCCGGCCAGCTCCTCGCCGCCCAGATAGCCCACGAAGGTGGTGGCGGTCCCCTCGAACACCTTCTCCAGCTGGGCACGGTGCGGGCCGTCTCCCACCAGAGCCAGCCGGGCCTGGGGCAGGGCGTCGAGCACGGGCCGGATCCGCTCAATCTGCTTCTCGGCCGAAAGCCGACCCACGTAGAGCAGCAGGCTGTCGCTCTCGGGGTGGCGGCCCATCAGGCGCCGCCGCATGGCGACCGAGCGCAGCTCAGGCCGGAACATCTCCGTGTCGACGCCCCGCTGCCAGAGGGCGGTGTGCTGGATGCCCCGCTGGCTCAGCTCCTCCACCATCACCGAGGAGGTGCAGAGATTGAGCACGGCCTGGTTGTGGGCGGCCTTGAGCAGCTCCCAGAGCAAGGGCTCGAACACGCCCATGCCGTAGTGCTCGAGGTACTTGGGCAGGTGGGTGTGATAGCTGGCCACCAGGGGGATCTGGCGGGTTCGCGCCATCCAGATGCCTCCCAGGCCCAGCACCGCCGGGTTGACCACGTGCACCACATCCGGCTGGAAGGCCTCCAGGGCCTCTGCCACGGCCGGACGGGGCAGGGCGAGTTTCAGCTCCGGGTAGAGCGGCAGGGGCAGGGCCGGTACGCCGATCACCCGGGCTCCCATAAACAGAGAGGGGGCACCCTCCGGGCAGAACAGCAGCACCTCATCCCCGGCGCGCACCAGGTGTTCCACGGTCTTGGTGAGACGCGTGACGATGCCGTCGACCTTTGGGAGGAAGGTTTCGGTGAACAGTGCGATCTTCACGGGCGCTGCCGTCGGGGCATGGTCCTGGCCATCAGCTCAGACGACGGCCTTGAGGGCCGCTGCCTGAGTGGTGGTCCAGGAGGACACGCAGGGGATGCGGGAGCGGTCGCAGCGGTCGGCCCAGCGCCTGGCCACGTCGACCACTTCGCTGAGCAGGCCGTCCTCAAGGGTGGTGGGCTTGAGGCCCAGCTCGATCAGGCAGCGGTTGTCAACGATCAGATCATTCTCGATCGCCTCCTTGCGCGGGTTGGGCAGGTGGCTCACCTGGGCACCGGTGACGGCCGCCACCTTCTCGGCCAGATCCTTGACCTTGTGGCTTTCGGTCATCTGGTTGTAGATCCGCACCTTTTCCCCGGAGGCGGGGGGGTGGTCGATCGCCAGCTCCACGCACTTGACCGAATCACGGATGTGGATGAAGGCGCGGGTCTGGCCGCCCGTGCCGTGCACGGTGAGGGGATAGCCGATCGCGGCCTGCATCAGGAAGCGGTTGAGCACCGTGCCGTAATCGCCGTCATAGTCGAAGCGGTTCACCAGGCGGGGGTCCCGGTCGGTGAGATCGGTGTTGGTGCCCCAGACAATGCCCTGGTGCAGGTCGGTGACACGGATGCCGTCGTTCTTGTTGTAGTAGTAAAAGAGCAACTGATCCAGCGTCTTGGTCATGTGGTAGACGCTGCCAGGATCCGTAGGGTGCAGGATCTTCTCTCGGAAGCGGCTGCCGTCGGCCTGGGGCACTTCCACCGTGAGGTAGCCCTCGGGAATCGTGGCGCCCCGATGGGACCCATAGCCGTACACACCCATGGTGCCCAGGTGCACGATGTGGATGTCGAGGCCACTTTCAACGATGGCGCAGAGCAGGTTATGGGTGCCGTTGACGTTGTTATCGACCGTGTAGCGCTTGGTGGTGCTCGACTTCATCGAGTAGGGCGCTGCCCTCTGCTCGGCGAAATGGACCACGGCTTCCGGGCGCTCGCTGCGCAGCAGCTCCAGCAGCAGGTGGTAATCCTGGGCGATGTCGAGGTGCACGAAGCGGATGGCACGGCCGCCCGTTTCTTCCCATGCCCGCAGGCGGTCGTGCACCGTGGCGATCGGGGTCAGTGATTCCACCCCCAGATCCACGTCGATCTTGCGCCGGCTGAGGTTGTCGACCATGACAACGTCGTGGCCGGCCTGGGCCATGTTCACGCAGCAGGGCCAGCCGCAGAAGCCGTCGCCGCCGAGAACGAGAACCTTCACGTCTGAACTCCTGCTGAACGAGCCGATGCTCCTGGGGGCAAGCTACTACAGGCGTTCCGACCCCCCCCCGGCAGAGAGCCAGGATCCAGGAGCTCAGCTGATCGCCGCCGCCACCGCCAGCATCAGCAGCACCAGGATCACGCCCCCCAGCAGCAGCAGGATGGTCGAGCGGCTACGCCCTGTCCCCGTCTCGATCACCTCCATGCGGGGCTCCCTGGCGAAGGCATTGAGCTTGCCGCCGTCTTCCTCGGTGACTGACATGGCTGGGGCGCAGGGGAAGCCGCAAGTTACCCAGCGCAGGCCGGCTTGGCCCAGCCCTGAGAAGGACTGTTACGGGACCTGGGCCTGAGCGGATGTACCGACCATTCCCTGCTGCGGTGAGCTGGCGCTGGCCTCGGGGCGCATCGGCAGCCGCCCGGCCAGGTAAGCGCTGCGGCCCGCCTCAGTGGCCATTGCCATGGCTCGGGCCATGGCCGCCGGATTGCCCGCCATCGCGATGGCGCTGTTGATCAGCAGGGCGTCCGCTCCCATCTCCATGGCCTGGGCCGCCTCGCTGGGAACACCGATGCCGGCGTCCACCACCACAGGAACGCGGGCGCTCTCGATGATCAGGGCGATGTTGGCGGCGTTGCGGATCCCCTGGCCAGAGCCGATCGGAGAGCCCAGCGGCATCACCGTGGCGCAACCGGCCTCCTCCAACCGCCGCGCCAGCATCGGATCGGCGTTGATGTAGGGGAGCACCACGAAGCCCTCCCTCACCAGGGCCTCAGCGGCCTGGAGGGTGCCGATCGGATCCGGCAGCAGGTGCCTGCTGTCCGGAATCACCTCAAGCTTCACGAAGTTGTTGTCCTCCTGGCCGGCCAGGCGCGCCAGCTCCCGTCCGAGCCGCGCCACCCGCACCGCTTCCTCGGCGGTGGCGCATCCGGCGGTGTTGGGGAGCATCCAGTGGCGGCTCCAGTCGATCGCCTCGATCAGGCCCTCATGCCCAGCTGCCAGCGACTGCACCCGGCGCACCGCCACGGTGACGATCTCGCAGGAACTGGCCGCCAGGCTGGCTTTCATCGCCGCCAGGCTCGGATACTTGCCGGTACCGGTCATCAGGCGGCTGCGGAAAGGCCGTCCCGCGATCACCAGGCTTTCGCTGTCCATCGGGATGTCGTCGAAGCCCAGGCCATGCCGCGAAACTACCGCGAACGGTGACCCCGGCGGCTGTTTTGCACCGCCTGATGGCGTCTCCGCCCTTAGCCTGCGCTCACGAGCCCTGAACCATTTCGATGCCGCTGCTTCTGCCGCTGTTGCTGGCTGCCGCCGACCCCCAGCTGGCCATGAATCCCCTGCCGGTGGGAAGTGTGGTGCCGTTCGGCGCCCCGCCCTCTGCAGCGGCGCAGGTGTTCGAGGCCGAGCTCGGGCCCGTGGAAACCTTCGATCCCACGGGTCGGGCCATCGATCTGGCCCGCGACCTGCCCAGGGTTTGGTCGGGCGTCTACCGCTCCTTCGCTGGCGGCGAACCCCTGCCGGTGCAGCTGCGCCTGGCGGAGGCCACCCCCATGGGCCAGATGGTCGACCTGCGCGGTGAGATGCAGCTGGGAGAGACCACCGTGGCGGTGCAGGGCAACCTCAACGCCAAATCCGATCAGCTCGACCTGCTGATGCTCTGCGACTGCGAGGTCGGCGGCATGGAATCGGGTGGGGAGATCAGCGGTGTGCAGGGGCTTGAGCTGGCGGGCTGGGTAGCGCCGCGGCTGACCAATCCCGGCGGTCGCTTTGATCTGCGCCCGGTTGCTCAGACGGTAGCCCCATCTGCAGCAAGTCCTTCCGGGGGAGCACCTGTTCGAGGGTTGTGGTGACCAGAGGCTGATCGCCAGGGTCAGGGCATGCTGCCGGTTTCAGGTCGCATGCTTCGGCCCAAAGGCGCCTTCTCAGACACCGTTCTCAGTAGAGCCCTAAGAGCCTGGGCCGGTTTTGTTTCCAGTGGATCCGGCCTTTGGACCCATCCCCTTGGCAGGGCCGACCGGTTCAGCCGGATCGGCAGGGAAACGACGGTCGAGCAGCTTCAGACGCTTGCTTGTGGTCTTGTTACTGGGATCGAGGGCGAGGGCCTGGCTGTAGGCAATGCGGGCCTCTACGGGCAACGATTGACGCTCAAGGGCATAGCCCAGGTTGTTCAGGGCCACGGGGTAATCGGCTTTGGCCTGCAGGGCCGATTTGTAGTGACGAATGGCAGCTGCATGGTTGCCCTGGGCGGCAAGGGCAAAGCCAAGAGCGTTCTGGATGAGAGCTTTCGCTTCTCCCGGTTCGCCATCCGAGCGCTTCAAGGCCAGTTTGAGCGTATCTACCGCCTGGTCGTAGAGCCGTTTGCGCAGCTGCACCGAGGCCAGCTCGTAGAGCGTGGCGGAATCCTTTGAGTCTTCCTTGACCTGGATCTCCAGCTTGGCCAGACGAACTTCATCAGCGCGCACACGCCAGACCTGCAGACCGATCACCACGGCGGCCCCACCCAGCAGAACGATCAGGCCGATCAGATAGGCCTGTGGAAGGAGAAGGTCCATCGGGCCTGCGGGTGTGGGCTATGGGCGGAGTTGGTGCGGGGGCTGGGATCAGGCGCGGGCGGCGCCCACCACGTCGCTGAAGCTGGCTGGATCAGCCAGGGCGAGCTGGGCAAGCATCTTGCGGTTCAGCTGCACATCGGAGCGCTTGAGACCTCCGATCAGGCGGCTGTAGCTCAGGCCGTTGAGGCGGGCGGCGGCGTTGATCCGGGCAATCCAGAGACGACGGAAATCGCGCTTGCGACGACGACGGTCGCGGTAGGCATTGCACAGGGCCTTCATCACCCGTTGATTCGCGGTGCGGAAGAGGCTGCCGTTGCTGCCCTGGAAGCCGCGGGCTAAACGGAGAACCTTGTTGCGGCGTTTACGGGCGACATTGCCCCTCTTGACGCGGGCCATGAAAATCTCTCAGTTGAACAGTTGAATTCAAGATGGTGCCGGCTTTCGGCCGGCCTCAGCCTGCGTAGGGGAGCATGCGGCTCACGTTGTCTGCATCGCGCTCATCGACGACCGCCATGGTGCCGAGATAGCGCTTGCGCTTGGGGCTCTTGTGATCGAGCAGGTGGTTGTGGAAGGCGCGCCGACGCATGAACTTGCCACTGCCGGTCACCTTGAACCGCTTGGCAGCTGCTCGGCGGGTCTTGAGCTTCGGCATGTCTGGCGCCCGTTCACAAACAACCAAAGTACGACGTAGATGTCCCTTCCGCCAACTCCTCCAGGATCATCCGCTCGGTCGTACGGTTTTTCGATGCGATTCCCCGCTCTGCTCTCAGTGTGCGCCCTGCCGCGTCTGGTGCCCTTCGCCATGGGCATCGGGGGCTCCCTGCTGCTGGCCCCGGGCTGCCGTGCCATGCCGGCGGCTGCCCTGCACTGGCCCACCTCCCCTCGCCCCGCCATCGAGCGCACCGCGCCGGTGCTCTGGGTTGCCGTGGGTGCCCGGCTGGGGCCGGCTCCCGGGGTGGCTGCCGCCAAGGCGCCTCCCCTGCTGCTGAAGGCCGCTGCCGGCAGCCTCGAGCTGGAGGACGCCGGTGGTCGCAAACTCCAGGGCTCAAGCCTGAGTCTGCGTTGGCGGCAGCGGCCCCTGCAGGAGCCCCTGCTGCTGGAGCGCACCGTGCTGGGTCCCTTCCCCAGTTTCGAAACGGCGGATCAGGCGGCCGTGGCCTGGCGCCAGCTTGGAGTGGAGCCAGTGATCGCCCATCCGGCTGAGTGGGAGGTTTGGGCGCCTGCCCGCACGGCTGCCCCCGAGGGGTTCCAGGCCAGAGCCTGGACGCGGGAGGAGACAACCCGTCTGGAGCTGGAGGCCACGACGGCCGACGGCAGTGTGGTTGCGCTGGAGGGCCCCCTGCGCCTGAAGGCTCCCCAGGGCCTGCGCTGGGGCAAGGGTGTGTTCCAAGGTCCGTTCCAATTGCAGGCCAATGCCTATGGCGGTTGGAGCCTGATCGAGCAGGTGCCCCTGGAGCGCTACCTGCTGGGAGTGGTTCCCCACGAGATCGGTGCCGGCTCCCCAGCGGCGGCCCTTGCGGTCCAGGCGGTCCTCGCCCGCACCTGGGCCCTGCGCAACAGCCATCGCTACGACGTTGACGGGTATCACCTCTGCTCCGACACCCAGTGCCAGGTGTATGCCGATCCACGCCAGGCCGGCGCCGCCGTGCGCCGTGCCGTGGAGGCCACCCGCGGGCAGGTGCTGAGCTGGCAGGGTCAGCCCATTCACGCGGTGTACCACGCGAGCAACGGTGGTATCTCGGCGGGATTCGAGGAGGTCTGGAGCGGGCCGCCCCTGCCTTACCTCCAGGCCCGCCCAGATGGGCCGCCGGCCTTTGCCAAGCGCTTCGGGGTGCCGCTGCCCGACGCCTCCTTGCCGCAGCTGCTGCGTCAGGGGGGCGCCGCCTATGGAGCCGACCATCCGCTGTTTCGCTGGACCCGGCAGCTGGATAGCGCCCGCACCCGCCAGTCATTGGAGAAGGGCCCCGGCGGCGTCGGAGAGCCCCGGGAGATCAAGGTGCTCGAGCGCGGTCCCAGCGGCCGGGTGCTGGCCCTCTCGCTGGTGGGCAGCAGCGGCCAGCGGGTGCTGCGCCGTGACGCGATCCGCCGAACGTTTCGTCAACTGCCGAGCACCCTGTTTGTGGTCAAGCCCGACGGGCCCGGCCGCTGGAGCTTCACCGGTGGTGGCTTCGGCCATGGCGCCGGCCTATCCCAGCAGGGGGCCATCGATCTGGGCGGTCGAGGCTGGAGCCAGAACAGGATCCTGGCTCATTACTACCCGGGCACCGAGCTGGTGACTCTCGAAGCCCTGAGTGGTGGCCTTTAGAGTTCGATCCGACGCGGACCAGCCACGCCGGCGCGGTTGCCATGACGGAGTTGCCATGACACCCACCGGTTCCAGCCCTAGGGGCCGTCGCGGCAAAGCCGCCCTGTTTGTCGTGCTCTGCAGTTGGGCCGGGGTGGCGCCCCACTGGCTGGAGCCGCCCCGCAACCTTCTGCCTGCAGCCAGTCTCACCCTTCTGCTGGGCGCGTATTTAGTGCGCAACGTGCTCGGACAGCTCTGGCACCGCAACCGGGCGCAGAGCTCAGCCGACGGCCCCGGCCTCGAGGCCGCCAGCGGGGAGGGTTCCTGGCCGGGGCCCTGGCCAGCGGTGGATGTGGTGGTGGCGGCCCGTGATGAGCAGGCTGTGGTCGGCCGTCTGGTGGAGCGGGTCAGCCGTCTTAGGTACCGCCATGGGGTTCTGCGCCTCTGGGTGGTCGACGACGGCAGCGAGGACCGCACACCCGAGCTGCTGAAGGCGCTTGAGGCCAGCACGCCGATGCTGCGGGTGCTGCGGCGGCCACGCCATGCCGGTGGCGGCAAGTCGGGGGCCCTCAATGCCGTGCTTGAGCAGCTCGAAGGAAGCTGGATGTTGGTGCTCGACGCCGACGCCGGCCTGCAGGAGGACCTGCTCGAGCGGCTGATCCCCTTGGCGGAGCAGGGCGGTTGGTCGGCGATGCAGCTCCGCAAAGCTGTGGTGAATGCTGGCTGCAACCTGCTCACCCGCGCCCAGGCGATGGAAATGGCCCTCGATGCGCTGGTGCAGGAGGGCCGGCTGGCCGGCGGCGGGGTGGCGGAATTGCGGGGCAACGGCCAGTTGCTGCGCCGGGAGGCGATCACCCGGGCCGGCGGGTTCAACGAGGACACCGTCACCGATGATCTCGACCTCAGTTTTCGGCTGTTGCTGGCCGGTGAGCCCGTGGGCGTGCTCTGGGATCCCCCTGTGGAGGAAGAGGCGGTACTCACCGTTCAAGCCCTCTGGCGCCAACGTCAGCGCTGGGCGGAAGGTGGCCTGCAGCGCTTCTTTGACTACTGGCCGGGGCTGCTCTCGGAGCGCCTCAACCCTGCCCAGAAGTTCGACCTCACCAACTTCTTCCTGCTGCAGTACGTACTGCCGATGGTCTCGGTCGTCGACCTGCTCACCGCCTTGGTCACCCGCACCGCCCCCACGGTCTGGCCCTTGTCGATAGTGGCCCTGGGCCTGTCCGGCGCAGCCATCGTGGCTGGCTGCCGCCGCCCCAGCGAAGGCCCTGCTCTGCCGGCGATGAATCCCCTGGCGGCCGCGCTCGGGATTGCTTACCTCATGCACTGGTTCGTGGTCATCCCCTGGGTCACCCTGCGCATGGCCCTGCTGCCCAAGCGCCTGGTCTGGGCCAAGACCCAGCACCTCGGCAGCGAAGCTGGCACCGAAAGCAGCGCCGACGATCTCTCGCTCGCCATCGACCCCCTGGCTGATCAGCTGCCTGATCCCTCCACTCAGGTCTCCTGAGGAGTCCTGGCTCAGTCCTCCAGATTCACCACCTCGCCGTTGAAGAAATCGGCCAGGCGGCGCGCCTGGTCATCGAGAGGTTGGGGTTCAGGTCGATCAGCCGATGGGCCTGGCCCGGCCTTGATGGGCCCAGGCGATGGTGTCTGGGCTGTGGCCATCGCCTGGGAAGTCGCCGCTGGCGCGGATACTGAAGGACCTGGCACCACAGCTGGTGCTACTGGAGCTTCCATAGCGGGCCTGGCCACTACTGGTGGGGCGACAGTCGGGCTGGCGGGCTGGTCGGAGGCTTCCAGCAGCACCTGGCGGGGGGCGCCCAGAGCCTGGTGCAGCGCCGACTCCAGCAGGGGCAGCCGACTCTGCACCATGGCGATCCACTTGCCGCTGACCCGCACCACGGCCCGCTGCTGATCGAGGCGCAGCAGGGAGGCCTGCTGGGAGAGCAGCATGCGGGTGGAGGGCAGCTCCAGGCTGGAGAGGATCTGCTGCCAGAGCTCCCCTAGATCCTGGTGTTCCGGGCCTGGCGCTGGGGTCGACCGGGGCTCTGCTGGCGGTGGTTCGGCAGTTTTTGGCTTTGGCGTTGGTGTTGGTGTTGCCTTCGGCTCCTGAGGCAACGCCGCCGATGTTGCGGTGCTGGTTGCCGCTGACGCGGAGACAGGCCGCACCGGGCCACCGCCCCCTGCCGACGCTGGCTCCGCCAGCAACCCCAGCAGCAGCACCTCCAGCCAGAGCCTGGGTTGGGCGCTCTGGCGCAGCTGCTGTTCGCTGCCCTTGAGCTGGGCCTGCCAGCTGAGCAGCCGCGCCTTGCCGATGCGGTGGGCCTGCTCGGGCAACAGCGGTTGCAGCTGGGCGCTGACCGCTGTGAGCTCCAGCCGGTCCGGGGCCACCCCGGCCAGCACCAGATCCCGCAGCAGGCTGGCCAGACCCTGCAACAGGGCTCCGGGCTCCCGCCCCCGCTCGAGCAGGCGCCGGCAGGTCTCGAGAATGCCCAGGGGATCGGCCTCTCCCATGGCGGTCACCAGCTCCAGCAGCTCCTGCTCAGGCACTGCACCGAGCAGGTCCCACACCGCCGTCGCCTCGATCGGCGCCCTCAGCAGGCTGAGCTGATCAAGCAGGCTTTCGGCATCGCGCAGCCCCCCCTGGGCCCGAAGTGCCACCACGTGCAGGGCCTCGGGGGTGATGCCGATCTCCTCCTCGCTGGCGATGAAGCGCAGGTGATCCTCCAGGGCCTGCAATGGAATGCGGCGGAAGTCGAAGCGCTGGCAGCGGGAGAGGATCGTGGGCAGCACCCGCTGGGGATCAGTGGTGGCAAGCACGAACACCACCCGCGGCGGTGGTTCCTCCAGGGTCTTGAGCAGCGCGTTGAAGGCGGCGGTCGAGAGCATGTGGCACTCATCGATCACGTAAACCTTCCAGCGGGCCTGCACCGGAGCGAAGCGGGAGCGCTCGATCAGTTCCCGGATGTTGTCGACGCCCGTGTTGGAGGCGGCATCGATCTCGATCACATCGAGGGCGTTGCCGGCGGTGATCGAGCGGCAGAGCTCACAGGTGCCGCAGGGTTCGGGGGTGGGTCCGGCTGCCGTCAGGCAATTGAGCGATCGCGCCAGGATCCGGGCGCTGGAGGTCTTGCCCGTGCCCCGGGGCCCGCTGAACAGGTAGGCCGGAGCGATCCGGTTCTGGAGCAGGGCACTGGTGAGGGTGGAGGCGATCGCCTCCTGTCCCACCAACTGGTCGAAGCGTTGGGGCCTGTACTTCTGAGGCAGGGGCAGATAGGCACGGGCCTGGGTCATGGAGGCTGCTCCCCGGACGGCCTGGCCCATGAGGCTACTCAGCCGGTTTCGGGGCCAGCAGGCGCTCCAGACGGTCCTCCATCTCCTCCACCTCCTCAAGCTGATCGGCCAGGTTCTGGGCTGCCAGGCGCAGCTTGGCGAACGACTCCGATGCGCCGTCTCGGCCTTCCCCCCAGCGGGCCTCTGCACGGGCCAGCTCCGTCTCCAGCTTCTGCTGCAGCTTCAGGCGCAGGCCATCGAGCTGCTCCAGGCTCTGAACTGCCAGTGTCCGGCCCTTCTCCAGCTGCTCCCCATCCAGGTTGAGCCCCTGCCGCAGCAGCAGGCGCACGCCGGTGATCAGGGCCGCCGGCACCAGCTGGCCCAGCATCAGGGCTCCGAGGCTGCCGGTGTGCAGCCAGCTGTCCACCTGGGCACTGCGGTGACGACCGGTCTTGCACCAGATCGCGAAGTGCTCGCAGTTGTTGAAGATCAGGTTGTAACGCTGCTCCCCCAGCCGGCCCATGGCCCGGCGCAGGGTCGTGCCCGCCGGAGAGACCTCGGTGGGGTCGTAGCCGACCACCGCCACGGCTTCACCGCGGCTGAAGTCTTCGAGGGGTGAGCGCAGGATCGCCCTGCCTTCCAGGTAATGGGCCACGCTGCCATCCCCCAGGTCGATGCCGTGGTGGTTGAACAGCCCGTGCTGCCGGGGTACCTGGAGATGGTCGGCGGCTGCCATGGGCCGTGATCGCGGGGCAGAACCGCTTCACCCTGCCGCCGGGCTGGCGGGTGGATCAAGGACGGTCAGGGGTGGATTGCCGTTCAGGCCGATTCCTGCTGGCTGACCACGCTGGGATAGGGGAGCACCTTGGCCTTGCTGCGTTGCTCCACCAGCTCGCGGGTGATCGTGTAGGTGCTGACCTCGGTGTTGGAGGGGAGGTCGTACATCAGATCCAGCATCAACTCTTCGACGATGCCGCGAAGGGCACGGGCACCGGTGCGTCGGCGGTGGGCCTCATGGGCGATCGCCTCGATGGCGCCGGGCTCGAACTCCAGGCGCACGCTGTCCATGCTCATCAGCGTCTGGAACTGCTTGATCAGGGCGTCGCGGGGTTCGGTGAGGATCGACTCCAGGGAACGCACATCGAGGGGCTCAAGCACGGCGCTAACGGGCAGCCGGCCGGTGAATTCGGGGATCAGGCCGTAGCGCACCAGATCGTCGGGTTCAAGGTGACGCAGCACGTGGCTGGCCTTGAGTTCGCGGTGGCCGCGGCCGCGGCCATCAGCGGGCAGGAACCCGATCGAATTGCGCCCCAGACGCCGCTGCACCACGTCTTCGAGGCCCACGAAGGCGCCGCCGCAGATGAACAGGATCTGGCTGGTGTCGATCTGGATGCAGTCCTGGTAGGGATGCTTGCGTCCCCCCTGGGGCGGCACGTTGGCGACGGTGCCTTCCAGCATCTTGAGCAGCGCCTGCTGCACCCCTTCGCCGGACACATCGCGGGTGATCGAGGGGTTCTCGCTCTTGCGGGCGATCTTGTCGATCTCGTCGATGTAGATGATGCCGCGCTGGGCCTGCTCCACGTCGAGGTCGGCCTTCTGCAGCAGGCGCAGCAGGATGTTCTCCACGTCCTCACCCACGTAGCCCGCCTCGGTGAGGGTGGTGGCGTCGGCCACCGCGAACGGCACATCAAGAAGTTCGGCCAGGGTCTGGGCCAGCAGGGTCTTGCCACTGCCGGTGGGGCCGATCAGCAGGATGTTCGATTTGTGCAGGCGGGTGGCGCTGCGGTCGGTCTCACCCTTTCCGTCTCCTTGCCAGGCCAGGCGCTTGTAGTGGTTGTAGACCGCCACCGAGAGCACCTTCTTGGCCTCGTCCTGGCCCACTACCTGTTGATCGAGGAAGGCCTTGATCTCCTTGGGTCTGGGGATGGTCGCCAGGGTGGGGGCGGGCTTGCTGCTCTTTTTGACGGCTGGCTTGCGACCGTGGTCCCCGTGAGGCCTGGCGCTGCCATGGCTTTCAACCAGCTCCTCATCAAGGATCTCATTGCAGAGATCGATGCATTCGTCGCAGATGTAGACCCCGGGTCCGGCTATCAGTTTGCGCACCTGCTCCTGAGACTTGCCGCAGAACGAGCACTTGAGATGGGCGTCGAACTTGGCCATCGGGCTGGGGCGTCCTGGTCAGGGGGTAGGGCAGGGGCCGGAATTCCAGGATCGGCCGGAACCCGTGGTTCGTCAGCAGACCTTAAGGATCAAACCGGAGTCGTGTCATCCACGACACGATCGATCAATCCGTAGCTGACGGCTTCGGGGGGAGACAAAAAGTAGTCCCGGTCGGTGTCTTCGGCAATCTTCTCGAGCGGCTGACCGGTGTGCTCCGCCATCAGACCGTTGAGGGTGTCCTTGAGGAAGAGGATCTCCTTCGCCTGGATCTCGATGTCGACAGCCTGTCCCTGGGCGCCTCCGAGGGGCTGGTGGATCATGATCCGCGCGCTGGGCAGTGCCATGCGCTTTCCCTTGGCGCCACCCGAGAGCAGGAACGCCCCCATGCTGGCCGCCAGGCCATAACAGATGGTCACCACGTCAGGAGCCACCTGCTGCATGGTGTCGTAGATCGCCAGCCCGGCCGTGACGGAGCCGCCCGGTGAGTTGACGTAGATCTGGATGTCCTTCTCGGGATCTTCCGCTTCCAGGAACAGGAGCTGGGCCACCAGGGAGTCGGCTACCTGATCGTCGATACCGGTGCCCAGGAAGATGATCCGCTCCCGCAACAGGCGCGAATAGATATCGAAAGCCCTCTCGCCGCGCCCCGACTGCTCCACCACCGTGGGCAGCACGCCTGGCGAGGCCTGCCAGCTGTTGTGGATCGGATGGGAGCGAATGGCTTCGATCACGCGGCTGGGGCAGGGGAAACGGGACAGACCGTCAATCTATGGCCGCCTCAGGCCTGGTCGTCGGCGCCGTCAGCAGTCTCGACCTCAGGGGCTTTCTCGGTGACAGTGCTGTTGGCCTCGAGCCACTCCAGCAGGCTCTCGCGCAGGAGATCCTCGGCCACGGCTTCGCGCAGGCGCAGCGGATCGATCGAACTGGTGTCGCTCAGACCCTGACTGACCTCCTTGACCTTGGCTTCGATCGCCGCGGCCTCCGGGCGGATGCCTTCGGCTTCGGCCAGGGCCTTGAGAGCGAAGCTGCGCCGCAGCCGTTGCTCGGCCTCCGGGCGGGAGCTGTCCATCAGGCTGCGCACCAGGTCAGGGCTGAACAGCTTCTTCACATCCATCCCCTGCTGGGCGATCTGGGAGGCGGTCTGCTCGATCAGCGAGCGGATCTCCTGCTGGATCAGGGTCTCGGGCAGGTCGACCTCCAGCTGCTCAACCAGTGCCGCCAGCAGGGCGTCGTGGCGGCTGCTGCGGGCCCGCCGCTCGGCGTCCTCACGCAGGCGGGTCTCAAGATCGGCTCTGAGCTCCTCGAGGGTGTCCTTGTCACTGGCCTCCTTGGCGAAGGCGTCATCGAGGGCGGGGAGTTCGCGCGCCTTGAGTTCCTTGAGGGTGATGCTGAAGCTGGCCTCGCGGCCCTGAGCCTCCTCCTGGGGGTAGTCGTCGGGGAAGCGGCAGTTCACCTCGCGCTCCTCGCCCACGACCATGCCGAGGATGCCCGCCACGAAGCCGGGAATCATTCGCTTCTCCTCGAGCTCCACCTCCATGGCATCGGAGCTGCCGCCCTCGATCGCCGCTCCGGTGTCGACGAAGCTGCCGCTGAAGGCCACCACCGCCACGTCGCCAGTGGCGGCGGGTCGATCCTCCACCGGCACCAGGGTGGCCAGCTGGCGGCGCGATTGCTCGAGCATCTCATCGACCCGTGCGGGTTCATAGCTGATCAGCTCAGCTTCGGCCGTGAGTCCTTTGGTGGCCTTGAGACTGGGGGTGGGTTGCACATCCAGCTCGAGGGTGAGGGTGAGGTCTTCACCGGGGCTGAAGCGCTCCAGCAGGGCCTCGAAGCCACCGCTCAGCTCGGGGCTGCTGAGAGGCTCGATCTTCTCCTGCTCCAGGGCATCACGCCAGACGCTGTCCACCAGGTCTTCGAGGGCGGTGGCGCGAATTCGCAGCGGGCCGATCTGCTGGAGCAGCACCGGCCGGGGCACCTTGCCCTGGCGGAATCCAGGCAGGCGCACACTGCGGCTCAGCTTCACCACGGCGGCCTCGTAGCTGGCCTGGGAGCGGCCGCCTGGGACGTCCACCTCCAGCGCCAGCCGGCTGCCGGGGCGGGGGCTGGTCTTGACCTTCAGGGCGGAGCTCATGGCGAAACGGCCGGGCCGCGGCGATGCAGCCCCTGATCCTATGAACTCGTGCTCCAGCCCCTCCAGCGGACCCGCCTGAGACCCAGGCCGCGTATTGTGTGCTCAACGACATGTGGTCGTTGATATCCACCAGGACCAACTGGTTCCATTCCGAGCCTCAGGTCCTCCGTGCTCAGCTCCCTCCGCCCCACGGAGCGAGACGCTGGCTCAGGCTCTCGAAGTTTTCCTGTTCCTCTGCAACCCTTTCCTCTCCCCTCCAGTTCTTGCCTGAAGGCTCAGCCCTGCCCATCAGGTTCACCTCTGTTCAGGCCGTAGCGTCCGCCGCAAGCCGAGCCCGGGTCGTACCCCTTTGCGAGCTACGGGTCCAGCCTTCACGACCAGTGCATTCACCCCTCTACTGCCGTTGTCAAGCACCTCCTCCTTTCACCCACTCCCCAGCCGTCCCCTGACGGTGGCTGTGCTCGGTGCCACTGGCGCCGTTGGACAGGAGCTGCTGGCTCTGCTGGCTGAGCGCCGCTTTCCGGTCGGTGAACTGCGGCTGCTGGCCTCCCCCCGCTCAGCTGGACGCCGGCTGGTGTGGCAAGGGCGCGAGCTCCCCATCGAGGCTGTCGACGCCGCCGCCTTTGAGGGCGTGGATGTGGTTCTGGCCTCGGCCGGCGGCTCGATCTCACGGCGCTGGGCGCCGGTGGCGGCGGCAGCTGGCGCAGTTGTCATCGATAATTCCAGTGCCTTCCGCCTCGATCCCGAGGTGCCGTTGGTGGTGCCGGAGGTGAACCCCCAGGCGGCCCTGGGCCACCGGGGGATCATCGCCAACCCCAACTGCACCACGATCCTGCTCACCCTGGCCCTGGCACCCCTCCAGGCTCGCCGTCCGATCCGCCGCGTGGTGGTGAGCACTTATCAGTCGGCCAGCGGTGCAGGGGCCCGGGCGATGGAGGAATTACGGAAGCTCAGCCGCACCGTGCTGGACGGGGGCGAGCCGGTGAGCGAGGTGCTGCCCCACTCCCTGGCCTTCAATCTCTTCCTGCACAACTCTCCTCTGCAGCCCAGCGGCTACTGCGAGGAGGAGCTCAAGATGCTGCACGAAACCCGCAAGATCATGGCTCTGCCGGAGCTGCGGCTCTCGGCCACCTGTGTGCGGGTGCCGGTGCTGCGGGCCCACTCCGAGGCGGTGAACATCGAGTTCGAGCAACCCTTCCCCGTCGAGGAGGCCAGGGCCCTGCTGGCGCAGGCACCAGGGGTGGAGCTGCTGGAGGATTTCGCCGCCAATCGCTTTCCGATGCCCACCGATGTAACCGGCCGGGATCCGGTGGCGGTGGGACGCATTCGCCAGGACATCAGCGATCCCAACGCCCTCGAGCTCTGGCTCTGTGGTGATCAGATCCGCAAGGGGGCGGCCCTCAACGCCGTGCAGATCGCCGAGTTGCTGCTGGATCCGGCCTGGCGAGAGGCCGCCACCCAGACGGCGGGTGTCCCATCCGCTTCCAGTGTCGGAGGTGCCGTTTGAGTACCACGGCTCAACAGAGCGTCGCGAGTCAGCCGCAACCGCCCTTCGGTCGATTGCTCACCGCGATGGTCACTCCGTTCAGCCCTGATGGCTCGGTTGACCTCGATCTGGCTGCTCGCCTGGCTGCTCACCTGGTGGACAACGGCTCAGATGGACTGGTGCTGTGCGGCACCACCGGTGAATCTCCCACCCTGAGCTGGCAGGAACAGCACGAGCTGTTCGAGGCGGTGAAGCGGGCCGTCGAGGGCCGAGCCCTGGTGCTCGCCGGCACAGGCAGCAACTGCACGACCGAGGCGATCGAAGCGATCGAGCGGGCGGCCGAGGAAGGCGCCGATGGGGCCCTGGTGGTAGTCCCGTACTACAACAAGCCGCCCCAGGATGGGCTGGAAGCCCATTTCCGTGCGATCGCCCAGGCGGCCCCAGGCCTGCCGGTGATGCTTTACAACATCCCCGGCCGCACCGGCTGCAGCCTTGAGCCCCGCACCACGGCCCGCCTGCTCGACCTCCCCAACGTGGTCAGCTACAAGGCCGCCAGTGGCAGCACCGATGAAGTCAGCCAGCTGCGGCTGCTCTGCGGCGACCGGCTGGCGATCTACAGCGGCGACGATGCCCTGACCCTGCCGATGCTGGCGGTGGGTGCTGTCGGCGTGGTGAGCGTGGCCAGCCATCTGGTGGGGCGCGAGATCCAGCGCATGATCTCGTCCTTCCTCGCCGGTGAGCTGGCTGCGGCTCTGGCCCTGCACGAACGCCTGCTGCCCCTTTGCCGGGCCCTGTTCGCCACCACCAATCCCATTCCCGTCAAAGCCGCCCTTGAACTGGAGGGCTGGCCCGTGGGGTCCCCCCGTCTTCCGCTGGTCTCCGCCGACAGCGACGTCCGTGCCCGATTGACCTCCGCCCTGGCTGCCCTGCGTCCTACCTGACGCCATGGCTTAGCTCCAGCGCAGTGCGGCCTGGAGTTCTCGCACCAGCAACACCCTGATCCCGTTCCTCTGTTCTGCACCCCTTCGTTACCCACCCCATGAGCTCAAGCAACAACAAGACCTCCCCCGCCAACAAACAGCCCGCCCTGCGGGTGATTCCCCTCGGCGGGCTTCATGAGATCGGCAAGAACACCTGTGTTTTTGAATACGGCGATGAGCTGATGCTGGTGGATGCCGGCCTGGCCTTCCCCAGCGATGGCATGCACGGAGTCAACGTGGTGCTGCCCGACACCAGCTATCTGCGTGAAAACCAGAAGCGCATCCGCGGCATGATCGTGACCCATGGTCACGAAGATCACATCGGCGGCATTCCCCACCACCTCAAGAACTTCAGCATCCCCGTGATCTACGGCCCGCGGCTGGCCATGTCGATGCTTCAGGGGAAGATGGAAGAGGCTGCCGTCACCGATCGCACCGTGATCCAGACGGTGAGCCCCCGGGATGTGGTCAAGGTGGGCCAGCACTTCCAGGTGGAGTTCATCCGTAACACCCACTCGATCGCCGACAGCTTCAGCCTGGCGATCACCACCCCCGTGGGTGTGGTGATCTTTACCGGCGATTTCAAGTTTGATCACACCCCTGTCGATGGTGAATACTTCGACATCCAGCGGATGGCCCACTACGGCGAGCAGGGAGTGCTCTGCCTGTTCAGCGATTCCACCAATGCCGAGGTGCCCGGATTCACCCCGCCCGAGCGGTCGGTGTTCCCCAATCTCGATCGTCACTTCGCCAATTCCGAAGGCCGGGTGATCGTCACCACGTTTGCCAGTTCCGTCCACCGGGTTTCGATGATCCTGGAGCTGGCGATGAAGCATGGCCGCAAGGTTGGTCTGCTTGGCCGCTCCATGCTCAACGTGATCGCCAAAGCGCGTGAGCTTGGCTACATCCGCTGCCCTGACGAGCTGTTTGTGCCGATCAAGCAGATTCGCGATCTTCCCGATCGTGAAACGCTTCTGCTGATGACCGGCAGCCAGGGTGAACCGCTCGCCGCCCTCAGCCGCATTTCCCGTGGAGAGCACCCCCAGGTGCAGGTGAAATCCACCGACACGATCATCTTCTCCGCCAGCCCGATCCCCGGCAACACCATTTCGGTGGTGAACACCATCGACCGGTTGATGATGATGGGGGCCAAGGTGGTCTATGGCAAAGGCGAAGGCATCCACGTGTCTGGCCATGGCTGCCAGGAAGACCACAAGCTGATGCTGGCGCTCACCCGGCCCAAGTTCTTCGTCCCTGTCCACGGGGAGCACCGCATGCTCGTGTGCCACTCGCGCACGGCCCAGTCGATGGGAATTCCCGCCGACAACATGCTGATCATCGACAACGGTGATGTGGTGGAGCTCACCCCCACGACCATTCACAAGGGGGATCCGGTCAAGGCCGGCATCGAACTGCTGGATGCCTCCCGCAACGGCATCGTCGACAACCGTGTGCTCAAGGAACGTCAGCAACTGGCCGAAGACGGGGTGATCACCCTGCTGACCGTGATCAGTACCGATGGCGTGATGGGCGCCCCGCCGCGGGTCAACCTGCGCGGTGTGGTCACCACCGCTGATGCCCGCCGGCTCTCGGTCTGGGCCGAGCGGGAGATCGGCTGGGTTCTGGAGAACCGCTGGAATCAGCTGGCCCGCAACACCGGTGGCACGGCCCCCGAGGTCGATTGGGTGGGCGTTCAGAGGGAAATCGAGGTGGGCCTCCAGCGCCGCTTGCGGCGCGAACTGCAGGTGGAACCCTTGATCATCTGCCTGGTGCAGCCAGCTCCGGCGGGCACCCCGGCCTACAAGGGCCGTGCTGATGCCGAGCCCGACAGCCGTCCAGCCCCCCGCGGCGCTCGCCGGGAAAGTTCAGGACGTGAACCTGTGATCCGCAACCACGCACCTGCTCCCCAGCGGGTACAGGCTTCCGGTGCTGTCGCGGCCGTGGCCGCGACGCCTGTCGCCGTCATGACCCCCGTAAGCGCACCCGCTGTGCAGGTCGCAGAGGCCAAGCGGGAGGAACCGGAGATGCCCGCCAACCGGGTGCGTCGTCGTCGCTCCACCGCCGCCAGCTGAGCGGCAGCGGGCTGGGCGGCCACGCTGCCGCTCAGCCCAGCACCACCCGCAGCAGACCCTTGGCCAGCTCAGCCTCCTCTTCTGGGCTGAAACGGCGTTCGCCTGGGACATCGCGGCTGGAGCTGGCCGGTTCGGCCAGCACTTCCACCCGCACAGCTTCCACGGCCTGGGGTGTCCCGTCCACGCTGCTCTCGTCTTCGAGGCCGCTGTCCGGAGGAGCCGGGGCCAGGCTCAGGGGGGCTGACCCCATCGATGCCAGATCCGTGGCCCAGGGCATGGCTGCCGCCTCGCTGGGCACGGGTCGGCTCTGCTCGCAGAGTGCCAGTCCCTCCGCGGCCAGGTCGTTGTATGTGCTCCCCTTGGCGGCGGTGGTCTGCACCTGGCGGTACAGCTCGCCGGCGTCTTCGGGCTGGCGCAGTCCGTAGAAGTGAATGTGCCCCAGCAGCAGTTTCAGTCGCAGGCTGTGGGGATCACTGGCCTCAAGTGGTGTTTTCTCCAGCAGGTCCTGCCCCTCCTGCAGGGCTTCGGCGAAGCGCCCCTGGCTGTAGGCCAGCTCCACGCTCTTGTAAGCCTGATCGAAGCCGCTGGAGGTCATCAGTTGGAGGGGGCTGAGGCCGCACCGGGTTCGGCAGGGCCGGATGGATCCGCGTGCTCGCTCGGGACCGGTTGCAGCCGCAGGCTCTGCCGGTCCCAGAGGAGGCTCCTGCCTCCGGGCAATTCCAGGCTGCCAGGCCCCTGGCTCAGCTGCAACCGGCGGCGTAGGGATTCAAGGTTCCGGGCCCCCAGCCGCACCCCGGCGCTGCGCTCCAGCCAGAGATCGAGCAGCCGCTCCTGACAGCTGGCGGAGAGCTCGCTCAGCCGTTCGCGTTGAAGCCCTGGTCCGAGCTCTGACTGGCCTGCAGCCGGGAGGGCAGCCGGCGCCTGCAGGGCCGCGAGGGCCAGCAGGGCCAGCTCCTCGGTGATGCCCTCGCTGGCTTCCAGGCGTTCGGCCGTGGCGCTCAGACGACGCCAGGCCCCGGGATGGAGCTGCTCGAGCACCGGCAGCACCTCCAGGCGCAGCCGGTTGCGGCTGAAGCGGAGATCGGTATTGCTGGGATCCAGCCACAAAGGCAGGCGCTGCTGCTTACAGAAGGCTGCGGTCTCTGCTCGCGAGAAGCCGAGCAAGGGACGCACCAAATCGATGCTGCCGCTGAGGGGACGGCGTGCTCGCAGGCTGCACAGCCCCCGCAGCCCACAACCCCTGGCCAGGTTGAACAACAGGGTCTCCGCCCGGTCGCTGCCGGTATGGCCAGTCACGACGCGGGGGCAGTCCAGGCTCAGGGCCTGCTGGTTCAACCGCTCGTAGCGCCAGCGGCGCCCAGCCTCTTCCTGGCCGGCGGTGGGGGCGGCAGGCCCAGCGGGGGCGTTCTCCACCCACATCGGCAGGCCCAGGCCGCCGGCCCAGGCCGCCAGCTCAGCGGCCTGATCGGCGGCTTCCTCTCGCCAGCCGTGGTTGCCGTGCCAGAGGTGAAGCTCCCAGTCGTGCAGGCGTCGCAGCTCCAGCAGCAGGGCCGTCAGGGCCATCGAGTCCTGGCCACCGGAGATGGCCAGCAGCAGGCGGCTGCCCCTGGGCAGGAGCTGGGGGTCCGCCAGCAGACGCCGGTGCAGCCGGTGCTGCAGGGGACCCCATGGGAGAATCGTTGCTATATGCCCCGCTCGCCGATGTCGCGCCTCACCAGCCTGCCTGCTCCCCTGCAAGCGGCGCTTCACTCCCGGCGGCTGTTGAAGGTGATCGCCGGCTTGCGCAACTTCGAGGCGGCCAGCGTGGAGCGGATCAGCCGGGCGGCCGGAGCCGGTGGCGCCGACCTGCTCGATGTGGCCTGCGATCCCGATCTTGTGCGCCTGGCTGCTACGGCCTCCGGCCTGCCGGTCTGCGTCTCGGCCGTCGATCCGGAGCTGTTCCCCGCCGCTGTGGCCGCTGGCGCCGCGATGGTGGAGATCGGCAATTTCGATTCGTTCTACCCCGAAGGTCGGATCTTCGGCGCCGAGGAGGTGCTCGCTCTGACCCGGCACACCAGGGAGCTGTTGCCGGAAGTGGTGCTCTCGGTCACGGTGCCCCATGGGCTCCCCCTTGATCAACAGCAGCAGCTGGCCATTGATCTGGCCGCTGCCGGCGCCGACCTGATCCAGACCGAAGGCGGCACCAGCGCCCGTCCTTTCAGTCCCGGGGCCCTTGGCCTGATTGAGAAAGCAGCGCCCACCCTGGCGGCTGCCCACTCCATCAGCCGGGCGGTTGAGTTGCCGGTGCTCTGCGCCTCCGGACTGTCGGCCGTCACCCTGCCCCTGGCCATCGCTGCCGGTGCCCATGGGGTGGGTGTGGGCTCGGCAGTGAACAGGCTTGATGACGAACTCGCCATGGTGGCGGTGGTGCGCGGCCTGCGTGAATCTCTTGCCCCGGCGCGGGTGTCGGTCGCCTGAGGACACGAGTACACCGCCTGCTTGTGACGGTTCAACACCCCTGACTTGGCCAAGTCAGGGGGCTTTGATTAGCGTGACCCCGACGCCGTGATTTCTGATATGGGCCCGTTCCTCTGGCTCCTGCAATGGCCCATCCGGGCTCTTGTGCTGTTGTTCGTGGGAGTCTTGCCCCTCGGAGTCGAATTCAACAGTTTTGGCACCGCCCTGCTCTCAGCAGCGGTGATCGGCCTGCTGGGAACGCTGCTGATCTGGCCATTGAGGCTGGTGCTGGCGCTGCCCTGGGCCCTCACCAGCCTGGGCGGCATGGTGACACCGATCACCGCTGTCTACAACTGGGTGATCACGATCGTGCTGTTTGCCCTGGCGGCCTGGTTGATCCAGGGCTTCCGGCTCAAGAACGGTCTGATCAGCGCGGCCCTCGGTGCCATCGTTTACAGCGTGCTCAGCACCTTGATCCTGGGCTGGCTTGGCCTTGATGTGAGCTTCACTCGAGCGTCGGCCGCTCTCTCCGCGGCAGTCGGCGTTGGCTGAGTGATCTGAGGGCCTGCCGCAGCTGGTTGTTTGCCGAGGTTGATGCGGTTAGCCGACCGTGTTGCAGGCGGGCACAAGTAGGGGCTTATTCCTAGGATCAATTTTGTCTTTATCCAGGGGCCACCTGGAACCAGCGGCCATGGCGCGCTTTGAGCTCCAGGCTCCCTACGAGCCCAAGGGCGACCAACCAACGGCCATCGAAGCCCTGGTGGACGGTGTTGATGGGGGTGAGCGATACCAGACCCTGCTGGGTGCCACGGGCACCGGCAAGACTTTCACCATTGCCAACGTGATTGCCCGCACCGGTCGTCCGGCTCTGGTGCTGGCCCACAACAAGACTCTCGCGGCCCAGCTCTGCAATGAGTTGCGGGAGTTCTTCCCTAACAACGCTGTCGAATATTTCATCTCCTACTACGACTACTACCAGCCGGAGGCCTATGTTCCGGTCTCAGATACCTACATCGCCAAAACGGCTTCGATCAACGAAGAGATCGACATGCTGCGGCACTCCGCCACCCGCTCGTTGTTCGAGCGCCAGGATGTAATCGTTGTGGCTTCGATCAGTTGCATCTACGGCCTCGGTATTCCCTCGGAATATCTCAAGGCTGCGGTGCGCTTTCAGGTGGGTGAGCCTCTTAACCTGCGCGGTTCCCTGCGCGAGCTGGTGAACAACCAGTATTCCCGCAACGACATCGAAGTCGGGCGTGGCCGCTTCCGGGTGAAGGGGGATGTGCTCGAGATCGGCCCCGCCTACGAAGACCGGCTGGTGCGCATCGAACTCTTTGGCGATGAAGTGGAGGCGATTCGCTATGTCGATCCGACCACCGGCGAAATCCTGCAGAGTTTGGAAACTATAAATATCTATCCTGCCAAGCACTTCGTCACCCCCAAGGACAGGCTCGATTCAGCGATCGCGGCGATCCGCGAGGAACTGCACCAGCGCCTGGAGCACCTTCAGGGCCAAGGCCGCCTGCTGGAGGCCCAGCGGCTGGAGCAGCGCACCACCTACGACCTGGAAATGTTGCAGCAGGTGGGCTATTGCAATGGCGTCGAGAACTACGCCCGCCACCTGGCGGGCCGCCAGGCCGGTACACCGCCCGAGTGCCTGATCGACTATTTCCCCGACGACTGGTTGCTGGTGGTGGATGAGAGCCACGTCACCTGCTCCCAGCTCCATGCGATGTACAACGGCGACCAGGCCCGCAAGCAGGTGCTGGTGGAGCATGGGTTCCGGCTGCCCAGTGCCGCCGACAACCGTCCGCTCAAGGCCGAGGAGTTCTGGTCGAAGGCCCGCCAGACCATCTTCGTGTCAGCTACGCCAGGGACGTGGGAAATCGAGCAGAGCCACGGCCATGTGACCCAGCAGGTGATCCGCCCCACCGGTGTGCTCGATCCGGTGGTGGAGGTGCGCCCCACCGAGGGCCAGGTGGATGACCTGCTCGGTGAAATCCGGCTGCGGGCGGAGCGGGATGAGCGCACGCTGATCACCACTCTCACCAAACGAATGGCCGAAGACCTAACCGATTACCTGGCTGAAAATGGCGTCCGGGTGCGCTATCTGCACTCGGAGATCCATTCGATCGAGCGGATCGAAATCATCCAGGATCTGCGCAACGGCGACTTTGATGCCCTGGTGGGGGTGAATCTGCTGCGGGAAGGACTGGATCTGCCGGAGGTGTCCCTGGTGGCGATTCTTGATGCCGACAAGGAGGGATTCCTGCGGGCGGAGCGCTCCTTGATCCAGACCATCGGTCGGGCGGCCCGTCATGTGGACGGGATGGCACTCCTCTATGCCGATAACCTCACCGACTCGATGGCCCGTGCCATCTCCGAAACCGAACGGCGCCGGGCTATCCAGCAGACCTATAACGAGACCCACGGCATCACCCCCAGCCCGGCAGGCAAGCGCGCTGGCAATGCCATCCTCAGCTTCCTGGAAGTGTCCAGACGAGCTCAGGATGATGGGCCACAACCCGAGGCTGAGCAGGCCTCGTTCGCGATGGTGCCCCTCGATGCGCTGCCTGAGCTGATCCTGGAGCTGGAGGACAAGATGAAAGCAGCCGCCAGGAACCTGGAGTTCGAAGAAGCTGCCAACCTGCGCGATCGCATCAAGAAGCTGCGTCAGAAGCTGGTGGGGAGGGCATGAGGTGAGAGTGTGCGGCTGCCAGTTGCTTGAGGGTCTCAATCTGATGGGTCCCACCAGCGGTGCTGTCCTCCACTTCGTTGATCTCCCGGGAAACGCTTCGCCCAAGCCCGAAGCCCTGTTCCACTGGATCCAGGGCTTTCCGTTCCTGTCGGTGTTGGCCGGCGTCGATCTCCGGGGGGCTCTGCCCGTCGTGATGTCGCGGCTGCTGATGGCGCTGACCGAGCCCTGCCGGCTAGAGCCGGCTGAATCACGGATTCTGACGGCGACGGCAACGGAGCTCAGGCTCTGGCTGCCCATCGATGATGGCCCTGGGGCAGGATTGGCTGGCCAGTTCCTCTGCCGCTGGTTCGACGGCGCCTTCCGTGGCACCAGTCCGTCGTCGGAGGATGTCGAGCTCTGCCGTGCTTTCCACAGCCGTCGCTGGAATCAGACCCATGCCCATTTGGCACGAGCCGCTTGTGCTGTTGGTGTGCCCTTTTTCCGCATCGAAAGGGCCGGCCAGCAGTTCCTTCAACTCGGACATGGTGCGCGGCGGCGCCTGCTGCATGAAACCCTGACCGACCGCACCAGTCTGTTCTCCAAGCTGTTCCACGGCAAGGAAGCCTTGCATCAAGTCCTTGCTGGTCATGGTTTTCCCCTCCCCCGGCAACGGATCGCCCGCACGAGGAATCAAGCCATGAAGGCGGCTGATGAGCTCGGCTGGCCGGTTGTGCTCAAGCCGGCCGAGGGGGGCAAGGGCAAGGGCGTCTGGGTTGGGTTGGATCAACGTGACGCACTCGAGCGGGCCTGGCAGGTCAATGCAGGTGACGGATCGACCCAACTGGTGCAAGAGGTGTTGCCTGGCCATGATCATCGTCTCCTGATCTGTGACGGCGAGGTCATGGCAGTAGCCCGCCGTCATCCCGCTGAAGTCTGTGGGGATGGGCTCCGTTGCCTGGATGAACTGATCAGGTCCGTCAATGACGATCCCCGGCGCGGTGTGGCCTATGAGCGATTGATGAACCGGATTCCCCTGGATGAACGTCTGGAGGCGGAACTGGCGCGGCAGGGACTGACCCTGGCGTCCGTTCCCACTGCTGGCCGGCGGGTACAACTCTCCCGCACCGCCAACATCTCTCAGGGGGGTGGGGCCACGGACGTGACGGATCGGCTCCACGCTGACAACCGTCGTCTTGCTCTGGATGTCGCCTCCCTGCTTGGCACGGATGTCCTTGGCCTTGACGTTATGGCCTTGGATGTCGGCAGGTCCTGGACCGAGGGGGGGCTTCGAGTCCTCGAAGCCAACCTCTCACCGGGCCTCCGCCCCCATCTGGTGGCAGATCCAAGTTCGGATCTCTGCCGCAGGTTGGTTCTCCGCTGGACCGGAGGGCCGGAGGCGGCACGAATCCCGACAGCTCTGGTGACAGGCAGCATCGGCAAGACCACCACTACCCGCATGCTGGCCCATGTGATGCGCGGCACCCGGCGACGGGTGGCCTTCGGCTCCACCTCGGGTTCTCAACTGGATGATCTGATCGTCAACCAGGAGGATTCAGCCCATGGCGGCACCATCCGCCGGTTTCTCCAGGATCCTCGCGTCGAGGCCGTGGTGGGTGAAGTGTCCCGAGGAGGATTGCTCAAGGGTGGGTTGCGGTTGTTCGAGGCCGATGTCGGCGCGATTCTCAACATCCTTGACGCCCACCTCGGTGAGGACGGTGTGTCGTCGCGGGAGGATTTGCTCCAGATCAAGTCTCTGGTGGCCCGCGCCGCCACCCGTGCCCTGGTACTCAATGCTGACGATCCCCTGTTGCGGGGGGTCTACGACCGCCAGGCCGCCTGTGAGCATTGCCTGGTCGGCTCCATGCCGCCCCATGGGCTGCTCCTCGACCATCTCGCGGCCGGAGGACTGGCGGCTTTGTGGAGTGATGGGCCGGATGGTGTGGTGGTGCTTTGTCGCGGTGATACCCAGCTCTGCATGATCCCGGCCGCCGACATTCGAGCAGCCTGGGGAGGCCTGTGTCGTGGGACCGTGATCTCAGCGGCATTCGTGGCGGTGATGGCCGAGCGGATGGGTGTGGCTCCGGATCTGATCCGGGAGCAGATTCTTGGCTTTGATGCCAGTCTCAATCCAGGCCGGGCCGAAAGGATCGAGGCGGCGTCGAGATCCGTTCTGCTGAGTTGGGCGGGGTCGCCTGAGGCGCTCCAGGCTTTGGCGGTGCTGCTGGAGTCGCTCCGATCAGCGCAGAATTCCCGAACTCGTATCCTGCTTCGGGTGGGCTTCAGTGCCCCCGATCGCTGGCTGTGCAGCATGGCAGCGGAAGCCTGCCGTCTGTTCGACGTGGTCCGGATCGCCCGAGGCGAAAAGCTTGCTGGGCGTGTCGAGGATGAGGTCGCTGCCATGGTTCTCGCGGCTGGCCGCGCTGCCGATCCGACCGTGGACCTCCGCTATGTCGGCGAGGTCCATGCAGCCATTCCCGCGTTCCTTGATGAAGCTGCTCCTGGTGATGCCGTTCTGGTCCATGCCCTTGAGGTCCATACGGCCAAGACCATCATTCTGGAGTCACTCCGTACGGAACCCATCGGAAGGTCGAGCCACCTGGAGGCCTGAGACGTGTCGCTCCCTACAGCCGAACAGTTCAATCGATCTCAGCCACCAGACGACAAAGTGCCCCTGGTTCGTTTTTCTAGCCAGTTCCGGGCCTATCAAGGCATGGGATTCGGCATCTGTCAGCCGATCCTCAAAGCGAGGATCGAGATCCGCCGCCACCTTCCAGAGGAAGCGGATCAAGTCACAGACTTTCTCTGCAGCATCGTTGAGCCTGTCTCCAGTCCTGAGCACGAGCGGTGCGAGTCCCTTTCGCTGAATCTGCTCGATGTGCTTCTGACGACCCATCTTGAGCTTCAGCAGCGGGCCAATCTTCCCGTCTTTGCTCCCTGTCATTCGACTCTTGCAAGGTCCGAAAGCAGGGATGGCCCCATGGAGGTCCATGATCTCATCCTTCCTTACTCCTTTCCAAGGGCTTCTGTCGACACTCTGCGCTGGCTGGAATCCCTGATCAATGCCTTTGCGCGATCTCCTGCCGCCGTGAGCAATCGCGGAGATGAGATTCGCCGGAGCAGGGATCAGTTGATCAGCCACCTGAGTGCCTTCGGCCTGAAGGGGACCAACAACTTTTATTTTGCAAAGGCAGCCCACGATCTCGCCCTGCCAGCCACCCGGATCGACAGCAACATCATGGCAATTGGTCATGGTGTCTCGACGCGCTGGATCGACAGTTCACTGACGGATCATGCGCCCTTCATGTCCGTGGCTCTGGCCAAGGACAAGGAGCGGACAGCCATGTTCCTTAAGCACCATGGGCTACCGGCACCCACCCACAGGGTTTGCCGCTCAGAGGAAGAGGCCATTCGACTGGCTGGCGATCTGGGTTTTCCAGTGGTGATCAAGCCAGCGGACCAGGAGCAGGGCCGTGGGGTCTTTGCTGGATTGAGGGATGCTCAATCCGTTGGGATGGCATATCGTGAAGCAGCAAAGTTATCAAGCAAAATTCTCGTTGAGAAGTTTATCATTGGAGATGACTATCGCTTTACGGTGGCTCATGGTCGTGTCGTCAAGATCATGCACCGAGTTCCAGGTGGAGTGGTTGGCGATGACAGGATGACCGTTGCCGAGCTCGTTGCCAGGGAGCAGTCAACGGAGAGGAATCAGAAGATCTTGCGAATGTCAGGAAAGATGCGCCTCGAGCTCGATGCTGAGGCGCTTATGCATCTGGGCTACCAGGGTCTGAATTCCGATTCGATTCCAGAGGCTGGCCGTGTTGTGCGTCTGCGTGGAAAAGCCAACATTTCAGCCGGTGGCTCCCATGTCTTGGTCCACCATGAGCAGGTCCACCCTGATAATCTGGACCTCGCTCTTCAGGTTGTACGAATCTTCCGTCTTGATATCGCAGGGGTTGATCTGATCATTCCCGACATTAAAGCGTCTTGGAAATGCTGTGGTGGCGTCATCTGCGAAGTGAACGCACAACCTCAGATCGGTATTCGTGACACTCCCATGATCTATCATGAAATCATGGCGTCAATGGTTCAGGCTGCAGGTCCTGTTGAGCTGCATCTTCTGGTTGTCCCTGAAGGAATGGAGTCTGGAGTCCTGCATGGGCAAGCCCATCTGTTAGCGAAGCGTCTGAACTGCAATGGGCTGGCAACTGCGGATGGTGTATGGATTGATGGAAAGTTGTTGGCTTGTCAGCCTTCCAACGGCTTCTCTGCCGCTCAGGTCATGATTCATGATCAGGTCTTGAGATCAGGCCTGATTGTGATGAGCGTTACTGAAATTCTGCAGCGCGGCCTTCCGGCTGCTGGATTGACCACGGGCACCCTGCTTGGATCGGCGGCGGAGGAGAGCGACACCGTCAGACGGCTCCTGCAGCTGATCAAGCCCCACGTTGAGGTTCTGCGCAGCCGTGATAGTGCAAGGATCACCCCAGCCTAGCCTTTCTCCTCAACCATCCGATTGCTGCGGTTCAATGGCGGTTACAGGAAATCACCCGGTCATTGCACTGGGAATCGATGCTCCGAATGCCGATCTGCTTCTGGCTGCAATGGATGATGGAGATCTCCCCTTTCTGGCCAGGATGCGCGAGCAAGGCGCGATCGGCACATGCACGCACACCAAACTGTTTCGCAACGAATCCTGTTGGGATGTTTTCCTTTCTGGCCAGTCTTTGCAGAATCCAGGATCCAGCTTCGATGCCGAAACATATTGCTATGCCAATCTGTCTGTACATCAAAAACTTGGTTCAACACCTCTGTTCTATTCCGGTTACCTTTCTAACCACATCTGTGTGTTCGATCTGCCGGCACCGATCGCTCGTCGGCTCAATGGCGTTCAAATCACCGGCTGGGGTAGTGAGCTCAATGCCTGCGCACCCATGAGCCAGCCCGAGGGGCTGTTGGCGAAGCTTGAGGCCATGCATGGACTAAATCCTCGATTCGAGGATGGCCTCCAGTCGGTGATTGATCCGATCTCAGGTCTGGCGGAGCGCTCAGTTCCGCTTCCCAGTCTTTACGTCGAGCAGGACCTGCTGCGTTTGAAGAGGCAACTGCTTGAATCGATCCGCCGTCGTACGGCGATCTGTGCGGACCTTCTGCAAGCAGATCGCTGGGATCTCTTCCTTGCGCTTTACTCAGAATGCCATACAGCCAACCATATGCTCTGGCACTTGTGCCATGACCATCCCCTTGGCCCTGATTCTGACAAGGGCAGCTCGACTTTCGGGGAGATCTATCGTGAAATCGACAGCTCTATCGCCAAGCTGCATGCGTTGGCCGATCGAAAGGCATCATTTGTTGTCTATACCATTGACCATACGGTTTCCAATCGGATGGATGTGCCAACCATGGCTCTTCTGCCTGAGCTGCTCTATCGCTGGGCTTTCCCTGGTCAGCAGGCGATTGGATCAGTCTTCTCGGCCGGATCGCCGCTCCCCTCCCCGCGCTTGGACTACGCCAAGCACTGGAAGGCCGAGGTCTGGACAACCGTTGCGGAGGCAGCAAAGGCTCGGATCGCCAGCCCGTTTGAGCAGGAAGCTGAGGCAGATCCGCTCAGTTGGAATCCGGCCAACTGGTATAAGAATCTCTGGCCCCGGATGCGCGCCTTCGCGCTCCCCAGCGTGTCCGATGGCTATGTGCGTCTGAACGTGTGTGGGCGGGAAGCCCATGGCCTCATCAATCCGGCGGAGTTTGGTCACATACTGTTGGAGTTGCGTAACCTGCTGTTGGGTTGTGTCAACCCACGCACGGGTCGGCCCTTGGTTCATGATGCGCTGATCATGCGTGACACGCCATTGCAAAGGCCTGATGTGCCGCCCGATCTGGTCGTGCGATGGAGTGAGTCAGGTCCTCCGGCCGATGCATTGGAGTGCGAGGAGTTTGGACGGATCGGGCCTCTTCCCTTCTTCCGCTCAGGCGGGCATGTGATGCATGGCACGGAGGTCAGTAGTCTTCTTTTAGTTCTTGGTCCGGCCATTCAGCCGGGCACCTCCCTGCGATCTGGTCGACTTGAGGATGTGCCGGCAACGATTCTGACTTTGGCAGGTCTGCCATTGGATGAGAATATGGATGGGGAGAGTTTGATCTGAAAACCATCAGAATTACCCTTCATGACTACCACACCGACCCAGCACTTTCCCAGCGTGATGGCGTCAATCTGGCTCACGAGAGCATTGCCTGGCTGTTGAAGCATCGGCCAGGCACTGGCTTGGATGTTCGTTTTCATGATTTTAACAGGCTGCTTGCCGATGACTCCTATGCAATTGAGATATTAGGCAGCACTGATTGCGTAGTTAGCAATGTGGGGCCTCATGCCCATTATTATTTTTATCTGCGGGAGCGCTTCCGGCTTGCATTTCGTATTATCAGGGATGTGCGCACGGCTCTGTGGAGTAGCTATCTATTCCAGGAGTATCTCTGCCATTCTTTGCTGAGAAGTGATGATACTCTTCTGGTTTCTAGTTTTTATGCTCGTGGTGTCTATGAGGCGCTTTTCCCAAGAACTGCATTATACCCCACGCTATTGTGCTATCCATTGTCGGCCTGTTTCCCGGAGCGCCAGAGTGTTTGGCGGCAGCACACAATAAGGCCAGAATCAGATCTTACTCTTGGTTATCTTGGGCGCATTTCGGAAGACAAGAACTTTCCGGATCTCATTCGGTTGCTGATTGAGCTCCATGCAACGTCTCCGTCATCGATCGGCCGTCGCTTTCGGCTCTTTGCCTGCGGGCATGTCCATTCGCCCAGTTGTCATCCACGGTTGGTTGCTCGAACGTTGGAAGAGGCTCTTGGTTTTTCCGATGTGTTTCGCTATTTCCCTGCTTGCGCTCACGGTGAGATCTGGGACTTTCTGGCTCAGATCGATGTGCTCCTCTTCCCAAGCACCTCCAATCTGGAGACCCTTGGCCGGGTTCTTGTTGAGGCAAGCTTTGCGGGGGTGCCAGTGATTTGTGGCGATCATGCTGCTGCTTCTGAGTTGGTGAATCCAATGTATCTCTGCCCAGTTCGGTATGAGCGAGGCCGCTGGTATGATTGCCACAATGACTATTCGCTTGGCCGCACTGACATTGAGAAGATGCGACAATGCATTCTCTTGAAAAGTATACAGCCATCTAATTGCATCGATTCATACAGTAGTCATCCTGTTCGTTTTCTTGCGGCTTTGAGTGCAACTGGAGTAGATCTTATTAGGTTGGTCGAGCCTCTGCTGCTCACCGAGTCGCAGCATGACTTTATTCGGTCGATCAGAATTTCCATGCCTTCATTCCCGCGTCGATCGTCTGGTTCGCTTGAGCTCATCAGTTCACTCATTCCCTGGTTCCTTGGCCTTCAGGGCCTCACGCCTGACCTGCCCCGAGCTCACTGGACTGACCGCTTGCTGAGGTTGACAAAGCAGCGGGATAGAACGGCTCGATTCATTGAGCGAACAAGAGAGACGAATCAGGATTTCACCGATGTTGGAGCCATAGATATTGAACTCTGCACCGTTGCGAACTTTCTGCCAACTTTTTCGTTGCAGTGAGCTCTGACCTCTTTGTCTGTGATCAGATGCTGGTTGGCCACGCCCAGGATCTCAACGTCCGGCGGCCTTGAGCACAATCTTGATCGTCTTGAAAAGGATCAGCAGATCCAGCCAGACACTGCTGTTGCGCAGGTAAAAGAGGTCGTAGCTCAGCTTCAGTTCAGCGTCCTCCATGGTGGAGCTGTAAGGCATATTCACCTGGGCCCAGCCGCTCAGGCCCGGCCGGATCCAGTGCCGTAGCCGGTAATTGGGAATGCGCCGCTCAAGGTCCGTCTCCAGCTCGGGGCGCTCCGGCCTCGGGCCGATCAGGCTCATCTCTCCCCGCAGCACATTGATCAGCTGGGGCAGCTCATCGAGGCGGGTGCGCCGCAGCCACTGGCCCACCGGCGTGATGCGTCCGTCGTTCGGCCCCGACCAGATCGCCTCCCCCTCGTCCTCCGCATCGGGGACCATCGTGCGCAGTTTGATCACCTCGAAGCGCTTCCCCTGCAGGCCAGTGCGCCACTGCCGGTAGAGCACAGGCCCCCCATCGTTCAGGCGGATCAGCACCGCCGCAAAGGCCAGCACCGGGGTGCAGATCAGCAGCAGCAGCAGGCTCACCATCACATCGGCATAGCGCTTGAGCTGGCGCTCGAAGCCGCCACTGCGCTGATCGCCGCGATCGGAGAACAGCAGCCACCGATCCACCACCCAGCGGGGCGGGATCCGCTGCAGCTCCTGCTCGGCCGCCAGGGCCAGGGAGGTGACGGGTCGATCCTCCCCCAAGGCCCAGACGCAGATGTCGAGCCCGTCGGGCTGGTCGAGAACCCCCTGGCTGAGAGCAAGACCACTGCTCTCATTGCCCGTCGGTCCAGCCACCAGCTGGGTCATGTCCTGGCTGAACGCATGGATGGGGGGAGCCTTGATCGCACCGATCCGTTCCCATTCCCTGCGGATCGCCTCCTGCTCCGCGGGCAGGCTGACGATCTCCCAATGATCCTGGCGGGTGGCGTGGGCCAGCTGGCGCAACAGCAGCCGCACCCCACCACTCCAGAGCGCCGCCAGGGCGAACAGGGGCAGCAGGCTGCCGCGGTGCAGCAGGGTCACCTCGGGGGCCGTGCGCAACAGCCAGCCCAGCACGGCACCGCTGGCCGTGGTGGCCGAACTGGTGATAGCCAGGCGCACCACCAGCTGGCTCCAGCGCAGACGCCGCATCTTGACCAGGGTGAACGATCCGAACAGCCAGCCGAGGCTGAGATAGATCGCCACCAGCATCACCAGCAGGGGCAGTTGATTCTCGAGAAAGCCATCCCGCTCCCGGTCGATCCAGGCCGCCAACAGGCTGACGCCGAGGGCATCGAGTCCCGCGGCCAGGGCCAGCCAGCGGCGGTGGCGGAGCCAGTGCACTAGGCCATGGCCTCCACGGCAGCGGCGGTGCTGCCGCCCAACTGGAAGCAGGCATGAACCGCCTGCAGGGCCCTGACCCCATCGGCTTCCGCCACCACACAGCTGGTGCGGATCTCGCTGGTGGCGATCATTTCGATGTTCACCCCGGCCTCCGACAAGGCCCGGAACATGCGGGCGGCAGTGCCGGGAGTGCAGGGCATGCCGGCGCCCACGGCGCTGACCCGGGCTATGGCCAGGCCTTCTTCGAAGCGTGCCTCCGGCCAGGGGGCAAGCACCGGTTGCAGGGCCTGCCGGGCTCGGTTGAGGTCGTCGCGGCGCAGGGTGAAGCTCATGTCACGTCTGAGCTGGGGGGCTGAGCCATGGGTGCGCTCCGACTGGACGATGGTGTCGAGGCTGATGCCGGCATCGGCCAGGGCACGGCAGACGGCTGCGGCGGTGCCGGGACGATCGGGCACCTGGCGGACCACCACCTGGGCCTGGTCGCGGTCGAGGGCCACCCCGCGCACCGCCGGATCATTAACGTTGCATGGGAGCGGGTTCTGGTGCAGTTGGTGCTCCTGCAGTTCGAACACCTCGGCGGCGGCGCGCAGGGCCCGAGCTCCCTGGCTTCCCTCCACCAGGCAGCTCACCTTCACTTCGCTGGTGGCGATCATGCGCAGGTTGATGCCGTAGCGGGCCAGGGTGTCGAACAGGCGTGCGGCGATGCCGGGCCGCCCCATGATCCCGGCTCCGGAAATGCTGAGTTTGGCCAGCCCCGCCTGGGTGCTCAGGGCGCCGTCCTCCACCCCCAGCGTCTGCAAAAGGCCCCGGCAGACTTCCCGGGCGGCGTCCAGCTGGCTCTCCGAGAGGGTGAAGGCGATGTCGTTGCTGGCGCCGACGTGGGTGGCCTGCACGATCAGATCCACATTCAGCTGGGCTGCTGAGAGGGCCTCGAACAGCAGGGCGGCCACCCCGGGGTGATCGGGCACCCGGGTGAGGGCCAGCACCGCCTGCTGGCTCTCCAGTTCCGCCCCGTCCACCGGGCGGCCCAGTTCCAGTCCCTCGCTGCCGATCGGCCGGGGCATGCCGCTGGTGAGCCGGGTGCCGGGCGCATCGCTCCAACTGGAGCGCACCACCAGGGGCACGCCGTAGTTGCGGGCGATCTCGACGGCCCGGGGATGCAGCACCGCCGCACCGAGGCTGGCCAGCTCAAGCATCTCGTTGCAGCTCACCTCCTCCATCAGCTGGGCATCGCTCACCTGGCGCGGGTCGGTGGTGAGCACCCCGGGCACATCGGTGAAGATCTCGCAGGCGTCGGCCCCCAGGGCGGCGGCAAGGGCCACGGCGGAGGTGTCGGAGCCGCCTCGGCCCAGGGTGGTGATCTCAGGTGTGCCGGCACTGCCACTGCTGGTGCCCTGGAAGCCGGCTACCACCACCACCTGGCCATCCTCGAGCCGTTTGCGCAGCCGCTCGGTGCGAACTTCAAGGATGCGGGCGCGGCCGTGGGCTGACTCGGTCACGATGCCCACCTGGGCCCCCGTCATCGAGACGGCCGGCACGCCGAGGCTGTGCAGGGCCATGGCCAGCAGGGCGATCGAGACCTGCTCGCCCGTGGCCAGCAGCATGTCCATCTCCCGCTGGGGAGGCTCAGGGCAGAGCGCCCTCGCCAGGGAGGTGAGCTCATCAGTGGTGTGGCCCATCGCCGAGACCACGATCACCAGGTCGTGGCCCTGCTCCCGGCTGGCGGCGATCCGCCGCGCCACCGCCTGGATCCGCTCCACGCTGCCGACGGAGGTTCCCCCGAATTTCTGAACCAGCAGGGCCATTCCGCTCGGGAGATGTGATGGGATGCCGCGATTATCGGGCGGTGGCCAGCAGCAGCCCATCGCGAAAGGCCTCACCGGCCTCGGTGCCCCGTTTGAGGGCGGCCTCCACCTCCAGCACCTGGGCCAGCATCGTCAGCAGGCGCGCTGGGCTCCGCCCGCGGATCTGCCGGCGCATCACGTAAATCCGCTTGGGGTTGCCGATGCCGGCCGCCTTGGCGATCACGGTCACGTCCTGCTCGCCCCGGCTCTCCAGCAGGCAGACCCACAGCCAGCCCCGGACCTGGCTGGTGAGCGAGGCCACCAGCCGCAGGGCCGGCTCCCCCGCCTGCAGCAGGTCGTCGACCAGGGCGATGGCCTCACCGGCGTTCCCCTCAAGCAGGGCATCCCCCACGGCCAGGGCAGTGGTGCTGTGGCCGCCCACAAGGGCCATCACCGCCGCGACCTGCACCGGTGCCTTGCCGCTGTAAAGCGCCAGCTTCTCCAGCTCGCTGCTCAACCGGGCACTGTCGCTGCCGATCGCCTCCGCCAGGGCTTCGGCGGCTCCCGCCGCCAGGGTCACCCCCAGCTCCCGCGCCGTGCGCGCCACCAGCTCCACAAGGCCGGCTCCATCCCAGGCCGATGGCAGCTGAAAACTCTTTTCCAGGGCCCGTTGTCTCAGGGCCTTGGTGGTGCGCAGGCGGGCATCGGGTTTGCCGCTGCCCACCAGCACCAGGTGGCAGCTCTCGGGAATCAGGTCAAGGCAGGCGTCCAGCTGGCTGGCCAGCTCAGCCGAGCAAGCGCTGGTGAAGGGACTGCGCTGCAGCAGCACCAGCCGGGAACCGCCGCCGAAGGGCGGCGTGCGTGCCTCACTCAGGGCCTGCGACGCCTGGGCGGAGTCGGAGCCGTCGAGGCGGGTGAGGTTGATGCTGTGCCAGGCCGGATCCACTTCCCTGTTGATCAGGTCTTCGATCGCCCGGGTCCTGGCGGCCTCGTCGTCACCCCAGTAGAGATGGATGGGCATGGGGCGGCCTGGCTTGGATCTGGATCATCCGATCTTCAGTGAAAGTGTGAGGCGTATCCGCCAGTGGCTGGGCCCCACCGATCTGGATCCGGTGCAGCAGGAGGTGCTTGAGCGCCTGGTGCACAGCAGCGGTGATCTGGCGATCGCGGCCGACCTGCGCTTCAGCGCCGAGGCCTGCGCCCGGGGACTGCAGGCCCTGGCCGCCGGATCGGTGATCCTCACCGACACGGCCATGGCGGCTGCGGCCGTCACACCGATGAGCCGGCGCACCTTCGCCAACCCGGTGCGCAGCATTCTCGAATGGGCGCCGGCCGTTGCGCCGCCGGGCGGCACGCGTACGGCCGAGGGCATGGCGGCGGCCCTGGCGGCCTGCCCCGGGGCGGTGGTGCTGATCGGCAGTGCCCCCACCGCACTGGAGCGCCTGCTCGATCAGCCCGGCGGCGCCAGTCAGCCGGCCCTGGTGATCGGCATGCCGGTGGGCTTCGTGGGGGTGGCCGAGAGCAAGCGGCGCCTGGCCGCCAGTGATCTGCCCCAGATCCGGCTCGAGGGCAGCAAGGGCGGCGCTGGCCTGGTGGGAGCCACCTGCAACGCCCTGCTCCGCCGGGCCTGGCTGGATCGGCAGCGTGGGGCCCCGCGGCCTCTGGTGCCTGTGGCCGTGGGGGAGCTGATCGACAAGCTCACCATCCTGGCGATCAAGCGCGAACGAATCGTCGAGCCCGAGCGCGCCCGTCATGTGTGCGCCGAGTTCGATCAGCTCCAGGCCGTGGCCCAGCAGCTGGGCCTGGGGGATGGCGAGGGCGTCGTGGCGGAGCTGGGCCGACAGCTCGAGGGGGTGAACCGGGAGCTCTGGGATGTGGAGGAGGCGATCCGCGCCCAGGAGCGGGTCGGCCGCTTCGACGCCGAATTTGTCGCCCTGGCGCGATCGGTCTATCGCCTCAACGATGTGCGGGCCGCCCTCAAGCGCCGCATCAATCAATGCAGCGGTTCTGCCCTGGTGGAGGAGAAGTCGTACGGGGGGGACTGAGGGGGCTGGCGATCGACGTTCCGCCGGGCCTGGCTGGATCGTTTCTGACGCCCTAGGCGGCGGCCTGAAGTCCCACCGCCACGTGGCTGTTGGCCTCGATCCGTCCGAGCACCTGGCGGGCCCGCTGCACCACCTGGGGCGGCACCCCTGCCAGCCGGGCCGCCTCGATGCCGTAGCTGCGGCTGGCGCCACCCGGACGCACCTGATGCAGAAACAGCAGATGATCGCCCGTTTCCTCCACCAGCACCTGGTAGTTGGCGACGCCCGGCAGCAGTGAGGCCAGTTCGTTGAGCTCGTGGTAGTGGGTGGCGAACACCGCCCGGGCCCGCAGCCCCGCCGCCAGGTGTTCCGCCACCGCCCAGGCGATCGAGAGGCCATCGAAGGTGGCGGTGCCGCGGCCGATCTCATCGAGCAGCACCAGGGAGCGGTCAGTGGCGTGGTGAAGGATATTGGCGGTCTCGGCCATCTCCACCATGAAGGTGGATTGGCCCGTGGCCAGGTCATCGACGGCCCCCACCCGGGTGAAGATGCGATCGGCCAGGCCCATGCGGGCCGATCGGGCCGGGATCCAGCTGCCGATCTGAGCCATCAGCTGCAGCAGCCCGTTCTGGCGCAGATAGCAGCTCTTGCCGCTGGCATTGGGTCCGGTGAGCACCACCAGGTCGGGGCGCCCCTCCTCCCCCAGGTGCAGATCGTTGGCGCTGAACGACTCTTCCACCAGCAGCTGTTCCACCACCGGGTGCCGTCCCGCCTCCACCTGCAGGCAGCGGCTGTGCTCAAGCTGCGGCCGGCAGTAGCCCTGGGTGGCGGCCACCTCCGCCAGCGAGGCCAGGGCATCGAGGCCGGCCACACGCCTGGCGGCCTGACGGATCGGTCCAGCCAGCTCCCCCACATGCTGGCGCAGCTGGCTGAACAGCTCGTATTCACGCTGGGCGGCCCGGGCCCGCAACTGCAGGATGCGGCCTTCACGGGCCTTGAGCTCGGGGGTGACGAAACGCTCCTCGTTGGCCAGGGTCTGGCGCCGGATCCAGTGCTCCGGCACCCGCTCGGCCCGGGCCCGGCTCACTGAAAGGAAGTAGCCGAAGCTGCGGTGAAACTGCAGCCGCAGGGCAGGGATGCCGCTGCGCTGGCGCTCCCCCTGCTCCTGGGCAGCCAGCCACTGGTCCTGATCGTCGAGCCGGTTGCGCAGCCCATCGAGGCGGCTGTCGACGCCGTCGTGGATCAGGCCCCCATCGTTGAGGCTGAGCGGGGGTGCCACCACCAACGTGTGGCGCACCAGGGCCGCCAGCTGCGCCAGCTGCGGATCGCGCTGCTGAAGGGGGCCGAACACGGTCGCGTCCACCGACTCCAGCAGGGCGGCGAGGCGGGGCAGGCGCTCCAGTCCATCGGCTAGGGCCACCAGATCCCGGGCCGAGGCGCTGCCGGCCCCGGCCCTGCCCGCCAGGCGCTCCAGATCGCCCATGGGCCGCAGCAACCGGCGCAGGGCCAGCCGCAGTGGCCGTTGCTGCACCAGCACACCGATGCCCTCCTGACGAGCCTCGATCGCCTTGATGTCCATCAGGGGGGCCTCCAGCCAGCGGCGCAGGGCCCGGGCGCCCATGGCGGTCATGGTGCGATCCAGGGCCCAGAGCAGGGACCCCTGAAACTGTCCGTCCCGCTGGGTCTGGGTGATCTCCAGGTTGCGGCGGGTCTGGGCATCGAGCACCAGCTGATCGCTGCGCTGCAGAAGGGTGGGCAGATCCAGGGGGATTTGCCCCAGGGTGTTGCGGCTGGTGCTGGCAATGGCGGTGGCTTCAGCTGGCTCGTCGGTGGCCGGCTGGGTGTCATCGAGGTAGCGCACCAGGCCGCCGGCGGCCCTCAGGGCCAGGGGCGCCTCGCCCAGGCCGAGGCCCTCGAGGCTGGCCAGCTCGAAGCGCTCCAGCAGGGTGCGGCGTGCCTCCGGCAGGGTGAAGGGGGTGAGCGGCAGCGGTGTGCGGTGGATCGACTCCGGCGCCCAGGCCGGCCCGCTGGGTTCGTCGCTGGGCTCGGCACTGGGCCAGAGCAGCTCGGCCGGCTGCAGCTGCAGCAGATCCTGGTGCAGCTGATCACTGCCCTGGCGCTGCATCAGCTGGAATTCGCCGGTGCTCACATCGGCCACAGCCAGCCCCCACTGGCCCTGCTCCAGCACCACGGCCGCCAGCCAGTTGTTGCGGCGTGCCGCCAGCATCCCCTCCTCCAGCACGGTGCCGGGGGTGAGAACGCGGGTGATCCCCCGCCTGAGCAGGGCGCCCGGTGCCGGCGTGCTCTCCAGCTGGTCGCAGAGGGCCACGGCGAGGCCGCGGCGCACCAGTTCGCCGCAGTAGCGCTCGGCGGCGTGGTGGGGGATGCCGGCCATCGGCACCCGTCCGATCCGTTTGCCTCCCTCCTTGCCGGTGAGGGTGAGCTCCAGCAGCCGCGACACCCGGATGGCGTCCTCGAAGAAGCACTCGAAGAAGTCGCCGAGGCGGTATAGCAGCACCCGCTCGGGATGGGCGGCCTTCAGTTCCACGTAGTGGCGCAGCACCGGTGGCAGCGCCTCCGGATCCACCAGGCTGTGGTGGTGCCAGGGGGGCAGCGCATCGGCGGGCTCCCCGGACTCAGCCGACTCCTCGGCCTCGGCGACCGGCGCTGTTCCGTCGGCTTTGGGATCGGCTGTCCTGGCCTGGCGCCGCCGGGGGCGGGCGGTGGCCTCGGCGATCAGGGCCTCGTCGTCCAGCTCGGTTCCGGCCGGGGCAGCGCTCACTGAGTTGAGCGTGGATGCTTCAGAGCCAGGGGCCGCTGATGGCTCGCTGGGGCCGAACAGGCTCCCCTGCACCGCCGCAGAGGCGATCAGGGACAACTGTGTCTGGGCCTCCTCCGTCACGCTTCGCCCGCACCAGAGCGCGATCGTAGGTGGGTCGGCATGGACCCTTGAGCAAGTCGCGCAGGGCCTTGCGCTGACGGCCCCTCCCGACAAGTTGTGAAGGATCGCGAGCCGCCTTCCTGATCGGCCGTAACGGCGTGAAACAATCGTTTTCCAGCACGCACAGGCCCCCGCCGGACCCATGCAGATCCTCAACACCCTCACCGTTCTGGCCCTGGTGGTGATGTCGTTTGCCCTCGTGGTCGCGGTTCCCGTGCTCTACGCCAGCACCGACGACAGCGGTCGCTCCAACCGCCTGATCCTGCTGGGTGGTGCCGCCTGGGTGGCCCTGGTGCTGCTCAACTGGGGCATGAGCTATTTCGTAGTCTGAGCAGGCCCGCCGCACCAGGCCCTTGGCCGTTTTCGAAGGACGCTTCACCGACGTCAGCGGCTTGCGCATCGCCATCGTTGTCGGTCGTTTCAACGATCTGGTCACAGGCAAACTGCTCAGCGCCTGCCTGGATGCTCTCTCTCGCCACGGCATCGACACCAGTCCCAGCAGCGAACAGCTGGATCTGGCCTGGGTGCCAGGCAGTTTCGAGATTCCGCTGGTGGCCCAGCGCCTGGCAGCTACGGGCCGATATCAGGTGCTTATAACCCTGGGCGCCGTGATCAAGGGGGACACCCCCCATTTCGACTACGTCTGCGCAGAGGTCAGCAAGGGGGTGGCTGCTGTGTCGCGCAGCACTGGCGTGCCGGTGATCTTCGGTGTGCTCACCACCGACACGATGCAACAGGCCCTGGAGCGGGCGGGCATCAAGAGCAACCTCGGCTGGAGCTATGCCCTGCAGGCGCTTGAGATGGGCAGCCTGATGGCGACGCTGCCGGGTTGAGCACCATGAGCTGGGGCCAGCCGGCCGCTGACCAGTCGCCCAGGGTGTTTCCTCAGCGGCGCCTGGTTCTGGTGATCGTCGCCTTTCACCCGTCGCTCCGCGAGGTCGAGAGACTGGCTTCCTGCCTGAAGGCTCTGGCTGCCTGGATCGGTGTCGTGGTGGTTGCCAACGACCACAAGTTTGGAGAGCCGGTCGACCGTCTTTCCCCGATTGCCGACCTGTTCCTGCGGAGCAGCGACAATCTTGGTTATGGCCGAGCCGTGAATCTGGCTGTGGCGACACTGCAATCCAGTGGGCGCCTGCCGCCGCTGATCGGAGCTCTCAATACCGATCTCGGCTGGAGCTCAGGCAGCATCGAGTCGCTCGGCGAGTGGCTGGAGGCGCATCCTGAGGTGGTGCTGGCCGTGCCGAGGATTGAGGACCCTGCAGGACAGGAGCAGGCGCTCTGCAAGCAGGATCCAACGCTCCTGGCCTTGCTGAGCAGGCGTTTCTGGCCGCAATGGCTCAAACCAGCCTGGCTGCGTCGCTATGACGCGGACTATGTGATGGTGGATAGCGATCTGAATGGGGTCTTTGATGTGCCCTATTTGAGCGGCTGTTGCATGCTGATCCGCTCCCGGGCTTTTCTGGAAGTGGGAGGATTCGACCCGAGGTTCTTTCTTTATCTTGAGGACGCCGACCTGACGCGCATGATGCGGGCCCGTGGTCGCTGCGTTCACCTGCCCGTGGCCTCAATTCAACACAACTGGGGCAGGGGCAATCACCACAGCTGGTGGCTGACCCTGGTGAATTTTCAGAGTGCCTGGCTGTATTTCAGGAAGTGGGGGTTTCGCTGGCTCTGAAGAGGCATCAACCAAGCCGGCGCTTGACGCCTCCAATCCCCTCGTTGCGCAGCACCTCCCATCCCTTGCGGCCCAGAGCAAGGCCGCTTCTGGGATCACGGATGGCCTGCTGAAGCAGAGACGGCAAAGAGAGCGGTGCCTGATCTGTCTCCGCCGCGCCGAAGAACCCTGGGGTGAGGGATGCGGTGAGCTTGTTACGGGCGGCCTCCTGCCGCTGGGGGACGAACAGATCGGGATATTCCTTCTGGGCAGTGGATGCCCACCACTGGTCATAATCTCCCGCCAGAAATGGATCAGGGAAGCGTCGCTGCAGATCCCGTCGCAGGCGGTAGATCAGCCGCTGATCACGGCTGATCGCCGTGCCATCGCTGAATGCCATGTAGGACCAGCGGCGATGGGTCAGGGGATCTGTGGCCAGAGGTTTGATTTTGTCGCTGTACCACTGAATCAGTTCCGCCATGGCAGGATTGTCGCCGCCATTCTTGAGGGCCATGACCCGGTGAGCGCCACTGTCGAAGCCGGTGAAATGATAGAAGCCCAGAGGTTCGCCATCCACTTCAAAGGCGTGATCCGGTGTGGTTGTAAGGGTGCGTGTAGTGATGTTCCATGTGGCCAGATTGTGGCGACCTGAGCGCATGATCGCCACGTCGGTGAACAG
Organism: Synechococcus sp. Cruz-7E5; assembly: GCF_024345995.1. Classification (GTDB taxonomy): domain Bacteria; phylum Cyanobacteriota; class Cyanobacteriia; order PCC-6307; family Cyanobiaceae; genus Regnicoccus_A. Next base: position 9,716 of record NZ_JAGQCE010000006.1, on the reverse strand, counting down.
CGCGGGTACCAGGTCGATCCAGCGCTGGTCAGTGAAGAGGCCATTGGGAATATCGTCACGGCAGAAGAAGTAGGTGCGATCGCTCCACCACTTCGCAAAATCACGGCCCGTTGGTGTGTTGGCAACGGCAATGAAGCCAAGGTTGTAGATGCCATGCTTGAGGCTGCAGATTTCATTGTCAATCACCGCGGCCAAAGTGGTTTCTGGTCTGGTTTGATGCGGGGTCAGGAGAATCGAGGCTTCATCCAGTGCCTCCGCGATGTCGTCCAGCCTGGAAAAGACAACGGTGTCGGGGTCGAGATAGAGCACCTTCCCCCCTTCGCCGCTGATATCAAGCAACCGCCTCAGCATGAATGGCTTGGCGGCCGTGGCCAGTTCCGTGATCGTGTGGCAAAAAGCCCAACCGCGCCATTCCTCGATTCCCAGTTCCGAAATCGGGGTGACTGCATCCAGCGGCTCATCGCTGAGATCGAGATCAGCCGGTAACTCGTCGACCAGGAGAAGATGCAGCTTCCACTCTGGATGATGTCGGCGCAGTGAGTGAAACAGAATCCGCACCTTCGGAAGATAGTTCAGTGCGGCACTGGTGAAGACGTGGATGTTCTGAGGCATCATGATCACCTGAGAGGTTGGGAGCTGCTGGGGAAGATGGACTGGCGAGGATCTGTTCAGGGATCCCTTGAAGAAGCGGTTTCATCGGCCAGTCGATGCAGGTTCTCCAGGATGGAATCCGGTTCTCTGGATGGCAGGACAATGCCCTTGGCGTAACGCCTGATGCGCTCGGCCGGGGCCCCCAGGTCGAAGCAGGCAACTGGAAGATCAAGCTGCATCACTTCTTCGGCGACGAAGGAAAATGTTTCTGGCCAGATCGACGGAATCAGCATCACCGTGATCCCCGACTGTTCGATCAGGGCCGGAAGTTCCGTGTGGGTGTAGGGACCTGATTGCCGCAGGATGGTTGGATCGGCATGGCTTTCAAGCGTGCCGATCACCACGATGCGTTCCTGTCCGCCTGCGCGCTTGATGGCATCAGCCAGTTGGCGCACCACCTCCGAACCCTTGTGGAATCCGATCTGTCCCACAATGCCGATCGTGAACTGATCCTGGGCCGGCCATGGAATCCTGCGGGCCTGCAGATAGTTCACGGTGTGGGGCCGCACCTGGATCGCTCGGTCATCGAGGACGGCCCCATAGGCCCGCCGCAGCAACTGGGCCGAGCTTTCAGAGAAGGCGAGGATGGTGTCCGCAGCACCGATCAGGGGAGCCCAGGCCTGCCTCCAGGTTTCGATATCACCGCCGTAGAGGGTCGTGAACCCGTGGGGATTGCGAGGCAGACAACGCCGGCAGGTGGCCAGATCGGGGATGTTGCAGAAGGTCCCGTCGGCGTCGAGCAGAAAGTGGGAGGGACAGATGCTGAAGTAGTCGTGCAGCAGGACTGTGAGCCTGGCGCCACTCTGTTGTTTCAGCGCCACCAGCAGAGCCGGGATCGACTCCGCCTGGGAGAACGAGACGGCGGTGTTGTAGGTGATGCTCGCAAGCGGCTGGTCAGCCAGAGCGTCCAGCAGTTCGCTTGTGCTCTCGAGTGAAAACCGCAGGCGCTTCCGGGCCGTTTCCACCAGCAGCATCGGGCTGAGGCTGGCCAGATGAAAGGTCAGAACCAGCACCGTCGCGCCTCGATCCCGATGCTCGTCCACCAGCCGCTGGCGGTACTGGTTGGCGCCTCCACCAAGGCGGTGATCCACGATCAGATGGGTTTCCGGATCACCACCCTCCGGGTCTGTGCCCTTCAGCAGCGCCTGCCAGGCCGGGGGGGTGGGGAGTGGAGCCTGGGGCCGATCCGCCAGCTGACGGCTGACCTTCTCCCGCAAACTGCCGAAGCGCCCGGTGGCGACCAGCAGCAGGGCCCGGCGGGCGTAGTACCTCAGAGTGCGCAGGCCGATCAGCAGGCGATGCCACCGGCCCTGCGTCGCGAAAGCCCCTTGCCACCGTTCGCTGGCGATGGTCACCTCCACGGCTCGTCCGTCCTCCAGCTGCCCGGCGATGCGCAGTTGATCGCTGGATCGGGGTCTGCGGGGCCAGGCGCCTACGGCCACGAAGCCGGAATGGAGGCTGGACGGGTACCGCGGGTGTACTGCCTTGACATCGGGTCGCGGCTTTCCAGCGGCGAGCGGAATCCTGCCTACCACTCGCCCTCCCGGCTCCACCAGCTCCAGCTCCAGCTCCTCGGTGCGGCTCCGGGTGTCGAACAGCCAGCCTGTCATGAACACCGTCGTTTCACGCTGCTGGATCACCTCCAGCTCCCAGATCGCCGTCATGGCTGCATGGCCGGCTTGAACGGGTCGTGGACGGCCCATGGCAGCTCCAGCCAGGGATGACGGTGCTGAAGCAGCCGGCTGATCCGCCTGAGCCCGCGCCGGGTCGAAGTGGCGGTCATCGACTGATCATGGCTTCGGTAGATCGCCAGAATCTGGGGACAGAGCACACCGTGAAATCCGGCCTCGATCAACTGGCACCAGAAGTCGTAATCCTCCCAGCCGCCCTCGATGTGGGTGTAGCCGCCCACCGTTTCCCAGGCCGAGCGCCGGATCAGGGCCATGGCATCGATCTGATTGCCGCCTTCCAGCCATCCGCGCTGCCAGCTGATCCGGCTCAGGAGTGATCTGGACAAGAGCTGGTCGGAGGGGCCGTGCCGGTGCACCATCACCAGCGGATGGACCACGACGGTATCCGCCGGCGAGGCTTCCGCCACCGCGAGGCAGGCTGCCACGGCCCGGGGATGCAGGGCGTTGTCGGCATCTAGAACGAAGCACCAGGGTGCTGCGGTGGCAGCGAAGGCTGTGTTCCTTGCCGCCGCCAGGCCACCGTTGCGGTCATGTTCCAGCAGCTGGCAGCGGCTGAAGCGGTCGCCGTGCGTTTCCAGCCAGGTCCGCACCAGCGCCGCTCCCCCATCGCTCGAGGCATCGTCCACGACGATCAGCTCGAGCTGCGCGGCGCTCTGGCCGTGAACACTCTCCAGGGCCTCGAGGATCCGATCGGCGTAGTTGAACAGGCTGATGCAGACGCTTGCCCTTGGGGGGACGTCACCCCGGCCCCCCTGCCAAAGAACGCTGGCCTCGGGCTGGGGCGTGATGGGGGGGAGTGGCTCCGGGCAGCCGCTCCAGCGCCAGCTCAGCTCTTCCCGCAGCTCCGAGGGGCATAACGGAGCACTGAAGTATTGGGTTGGCAGCCACTGCGCCCCAGGGACTGGACCTTGCGGCGGCAGATCCGGCGGCCGCAGGGCCCTCCAAGCCCGCGCCGCGACCTCTCCGTTGAAGGAGGCGTCGGCACCCTCCCATGGATCGATGCGCACCAGCTGGAGCCCCAGCCGTGATGCCGCATCCAGCCAGCTGGCCAGCAGCCTGGCCTCCTCCACCGTTTTCAGCTCCAGCTGATCGAAGCCGGGGAGACAGACCAGGGATGGATCCGACCCCGGTTCCAGCTCCTGCTCCCAGGCTTCTCCAGCTGTTCCGAGGCAGAGCAGCACGGTGCTCTGCCCCGCGCTGCCAGCCCCCAGGCCGGCTCGCAGCGCCCCTGGGGGCGGCAGGCCCAGCCTGGCACTGGCTGCCTGCAGATCACCCTCGCGTCCCAGCCAGCCCGCTGCGCCCTCGCCGGGCTCCAGGGGATGGGCCTGGATTCCCAGCCGCTGGAGCAGAATGACCCTCTCCGGGTCGGGATCCAGCACCAGGGGAAAGGCGCACCAGGCCACCAGCGCCAGGCTCTCGGCTCCGCTGGGCAGCTCGCGCAACTGCAGAGCCACCGCCGCCTCGTTGCCTGTGTCGTCCTGATCCGGGTCCAGGGGCTCGAAGCCTTCCGGTAGAGGGCAGTGCTGCAGCCAGGCATGCAGGGTCCAGTCCCTGAGATGGCTGCCCAGAGCCACCACCCGGCAGCGGCGCGGCCATTGGGCGCCAGGGTCGCGCTCCGGGGGGCGCTCCGGGAAGCCTTCGGCCGGAGCCCGGCGGATCTGCTGCAGATCGGGGGCGCCCAGTCCGTGCTTCAACCAGTGCTGCAGCCGGGCTTCCCCCGCAGCGGGGTCGCCCCCGGCGCAGGCCAGGGCCGCGGCGCGCCAGGGATGGAAGGCAGGGGCCACCGCTGGCTCGCCGGCAGGGGGATCCGGCCGGCTCCAGACCCTGCTCCAGCCCGAGCGCAGCCTGCTGCTGGGGCTGCGCTCGGGCTGGAGGACCTCCAATTGCGATGGGGCGAGAGCCGAGCGCAGCCGCTCCCGTCGCCGCTCCCCGGACGCCCCCTGGAGGGCTGACAGGGCCTGGAGCTGCCTGTGAAGCCGGCGCACCTGGTGGTGGAGGGGCAGGGGCAGGCGATCCTGCGGCAGGTTGCGGCGATGTTCGGGCCGGATCCGCCCCAGGGCCTCGGCCCGCTGCAGCGAGGGTGTCGTTTCCAGCCCGCAGAACCGGGCCAGCCGATCCAGCTGCCGCTCGGCTGCGTTCGGCTCGAACCAGGCGTCGTAGTCGATGAGCAGCATCGGCAGGCCCGCGCCATCAAGCAACACCTGCCGGTTGTGCTTCCACCAGAGCTGCTGGGCCCGCCACGGGGTCATTCCTGCTGCCTGGCCGTCCCGGCGCACCAGGGACAGCATCACCTCGGCTGGATCGCGCACCCCAGGCACCAGACGCAGGGGCAGATCCAGTTGGCCGGCCACCTCGCGCCACAGCGGCAACAGCAGGCTCGTGCGGGGATCCTTAACGGCCCAGGGCCCGACCTGGTGGCGCTGCTCGCTGACGAGGATCTCCAGCAGCCTCTCCCGGACCGTGCGGGTGGCGGGCGCCTCCAGCCAGCCGGCGGGCAGGGGGAGTACTCCATCCGCGCTGGGCCACCATCGCCCCAGATCGATCAGCAGCTGCTCCTGAAGGGCCGTGATGTCTTCCCGCTCGTAATAGCCCTCGGGGTTGTGCGGGTCCCCATCGATGAGCTTGCCGGGCACGGCGACCCCCAGCGCCGGCAGCAGGGACCCGAGCAGGGAGGTGCCACTGCGGTGCATGCCGAGCAGCAGGATCAGGGGTGCGCGCCCGGATCCGCTCATGGCGAGGCTTGTCGCAGCAAGGTGGAGCTGGCTGGTCGTGTTCCGTACACCCGCTGCTCCCAGGCGGCCCAGAGTGGATTCACGGCGTAGAGGCCCGCCGTGGAGATCGGCTCCAGCTGGGAGCTGGTGGTGGCGCCCGACGGTGGGGCCGCATTCTCCTGGGGCAGGGTCTCGGGCTGCAGCCGCCGCGTGCCTGCCGGAAGCAGGGGAAGCAGGTGCCGGTTCAGATCGTCGGCGATGTGTTCCAGGCGCAGGCTGGTGACGTGCTCGTCCAGCTCGAAATAGCGCAGCCACCAGTCGGCGGCCACCCAGACCCCACCGAGGCGCAATGAATAAAAGAGGCCCTGCTGGACCGGCTCGAAGGCAAGATCCGGCAGGGACAGGTGCCGCCGCTTGTGCTGCCAGTCGCTCAACAGCCAGCTGTCCAGCCGCCGGATGGTGATGAAACGCCGCCGCGATCCTGCCCGCCAGTCCTCCCCTGCTTCACGCAGGGCGATGGAGTCGTGCTTGGCGCGATCGCCGTCGGGATCGATGCTGATGCCGGGAAAGGCCCAGGTGCGGAACAGGCGGTTCATCGAGGTGCCCCCCGTCTTGGGGAGGTGGAGCCAGAGGAATCGCTCGGCGATGATCATGCTCCGCAGCTCCGTTCCCGAGGGGTGAGTGTATGGAAGGATCTCTCCCGGTTTTTCTGGGGCTGGGGGTGCAAAAAGGGGGTACCACCACGCTGCACGGATGGTTGTCCTCCCATCCCCAGGTTCACCTGCCGCCGGTCAAGGAACTGCACTATTTCAGTCTGCACCACGAGCGCGGACCCGCCTGGTACGCCGCCCGGTTCGCTGATGCTCCGCCAGGCTCGCTCTGCGGCGACATCACGCCTTACTACATCTTCCATCCAGAGGCACCGCGCCGGATTCAGGCCCTGCTGCCCGAGGTCCGTCTGATCGTGCTGCTGCGGGACCCTGTGGACCGTGCGCTCTCGCAGTACTTCCACTCCAGGCGCCTGGGGTTCGAACCCCTGGAGCTGGAGGAGGCCCTGGCGGCCGAGCCGGAGCGGCTGGCGGGCGCCGAGCAGGTGCTGCGCGCCGATGGGGGACGCCACCGCAGCCACCAGGAGCACAGCTACGTGAGCCGCAGCCGCTACGAGCAGCAGCTGGCGCGCTACCAGGCACTGTTTGCCCCCGAGCAGCTGCTGGTGCTGCGCAGCGAAGATCTCTTTGCCGGCAGCCCGGAGCTCTGGCGCCGGCTGCTGACGTTTCTGGAGCTGGCGCCCTGGCAGCCACCGGCGCCGGCGGTGGCCAATGCCGGCGGCGGTGAGGCGCTGGCGGTGCCGGCGGCGGTGAGGCAGCGGCTGCGTGCGCAGCTGGATTCCACCTACCAAGCCATGGCCCGCGACTGCGGCATCAGCTGGGAGCCGCCTACGGTGCGGATGCGGTGAGGGCCCGCGCCCTGCGATGGACGTCTACTCCATCAATATGACCAGGTGATCACTTACACCAGGTGCCAATCTGGCGTGGCTTTCCGTACGCATCACAAGAGCGGCATTGACGCGGACGGCTACCAGCCTGACCTCTTTGCCAGAGCCAGTGAGTTGATTTAGGAGTCGTGGCTTTGACGGGAGCTGCAGCTCAGCGAGGCCAGTCTGGCCGGCCGGACTTGCACTGGTGAGGAAGACTCGAGCCTTCGTCCCCAGCCTCTGATATGCCGACAACCAACGCACTTTGCTTGTGGTTGTGCCGGATTCGCCTGGTTGCCGCGTTGACGCAGGTGTGCTCAGGGAAGCCCTGCAACCGCTGCAGGACGCCAAGGGATGAATTCCGCTGTGCTGACCTGGCGGATATGACCTTCATGCTCACCTGACCAAGAACTCTCTGCGAGACGGCCGGTTCATGCAGGATGGCCCGCAATGGATGAAGGGCTGATGGTCTCCCTGGCGCTGCAGCAGCCCCAACCCTGCGACCGCACTATCCAGGCAGCTGCCCCCGCACGCTGGATCGAGGGTCTGGAGCTGGCCAGGGCCGCGGCCACATTCCTGGTGTTGTGGGTCCATGGCATCGATCTGCTGCCGGAACCCTGGCGGCCTTACGCCAACCCCGCTTTTCTGCGCCCCGGCTGGTGGGGCGTACGGATCTTCTTCGCCATGAGTGGCTACCTGATCGGCCGGGAGGTGCTGCAGGTGATCCTCAGGCATTCCCGCAAGGGGTCCGTCACCTTTCTGTTGCGCCGCTGGCTGCGCACGGTGCCCACTTACTGGATGGTGCTGGCCGCCCTGGTGGTGCTCCAGCCGGGCCGCTGGGCTGGAGAGGTGGTGTGGCGCAATGCCCTGTTTCTGCACAGCCTCACTTCCGTGGAGCCGAGCTTGCTGGAGGTGGCCTGGAGCCTGGTGATCGAGGAATGGTCCTATCTGATTCTCGGTGTGATCGGCCTGGTGGTTGTGGGCCTGTGGCGCCGTCCACCCGATCGGCGGGTGGTGCTCTGGATCTCCACGGCAGTGGTGGTGGCGGTGATCGTGATATCGATGGCTGTGCGGCTTCGTTATGTCGCAGGGCCCGACCCCAGCTGGGGGGTGCTTAAGAAGGTGCTGACGCTGCAACTCGACTCCCTGGCCTACGGGGCCCTGTTGGCCCTGGCGGCGGCGGCGGCACCGGCCCTGTTCCAACGTCTGAGTCAGGGAACCTGGCGGTATCTTGCCGCCTGCCTGGCGGTGATGATGCTGTTCAGCCTGGTCCTGCGCCAGCAGGGGGATCTGGGCTGGATCTCCGAAACGCTGGGCTGGCAGTGCCTGGCGGTGCTGGGCTATCCACTGTCGGGCCTGCTGAGCTGCTGGTTCCTGCTTGCCCTCTGGCCGTTCAGCTTCACGATGCTCTGGGCACCCCTGGTGCTGCCGATCAGGACCCTCTCCACGGTGAGCTACAGCCTCTACCTGTTGCATCTGCCACTGCACCACTGGTTCGTGGGCCCAGCGCCTGGCCTGGCCCCCTTTCTGGCCTATCTGGCCGTGTCGATCGGGTTGTCCTGGCTGGCCTGGTGGGTGCTGGAGAAACCATTTCTGAGCCTGCGCAGGTATCTGCGCTGACACGGATGGCTCGACCTACATTTCTCTTAGGACTTGGTGCCCAGAAGGCGGGAACCACCTGGCTGCACGACTATCTGAGCGTGAACGGCCTCGTGCAGTTCGGTGGTCGAAAGGAGTACCACGTGCTCGATTCCTATTTCGGCCTGGAGCCCAATGCCCAGCTGATGCGGTTCAGAAGGCTGGCCCTGTTGATGCAGGACTATCACAAGAATGGGCCGAATGAGAAGCTCAACCGGGATCTGGTCCAAGTGCTTCGCTACAGCCTGATGGGCCTGGATCTTCAGGCTTACCGGGATCATTTCATCACCCTGGCCAGGGAACACCATGTTGTGGGTGACATCACCCCATCCTATTGCGGGCTCAGCGCCGATCAGCTGCGTGAGGTGAGGAATCTGCTGGCGCCCCATTTCCGCCTGAGGGTGATCTACCTGATCCGCGATCCCGTGGAGCGTTTATTCTCGATGTGCAAGCACCACTCCCGCGCCTCCTGGTCGCCCGGCTATGGGCGCGATCCTCTGGCCCTCTACGATGAAGCCCTCCAGGACGGAGGTTTGCCTGGCGGCTATCGCTCCGATTACGGCAGAACCCTTGCTGCCATTGATGCAGCCTTCGCGCCTGCCGATGTCCTGATTGAATTTTACGAATCCCTCTTTCAGGAGTGCTCGATCCGCCAGATCACCAATTTTCTTGGTGTTCGCTTCACCGATCCTGATTTCCACAGGCGGCCCAATGCAGACCAGTCTGACCTGAGACTGACGCCGGACCGCCTTCTCCAAGGCCATCAACAGTTGGCCAGCGTTTATGCGATCCTGGAAGCGCGTTTCCCTGGTCGTTACCCTGCTGTTGCGAAGACATGAGACTGCCTTTTAGATGAAAGCCCATTTCATCAATCTTGAATCCGAGCAGACCCGGCGGGAGGCTCTATGGGTGCATCTCACCGCAGAAGGTTTTGAGCCGGTTCGTTTCAGGGCCTGCACACCTGCTGATCTTCCCCCGATTTTGAATGATCTGCCTGTGCTGAACGAGCCCAGGCAGCTGGCGTGTCTCACCAGTCATCTTCGCCTGCTGCGAGAGATTGGCGCTGAACCCGGCGATCCGGATGATGCGGCGCTGATCCTGGAGGACGACTGCCTGCTTCGGCCCGGACTTCGCCTCGACAGATTGCTGAGCAAGGCACCTCCTGATTGGCAGATCCTTCAACTGGGCCTGAACAATCCTGCCCACACCGAGCGCTTGCTGAACCTGCAGCTCAAGCACCGCATCCTCTGGGTGCGCTGGGAGCCACATTTCTGGGGAGCTTTTGCGTATTTGGTCAGGAGATCGGCGGCGAGGTTGCTGGCTGACCGCTTTCTGCCTGAAGGTGCAGCACTTGACCTGCGGGGGACCTGTCGTCCTGACCGAAGCGTGGCCGACTTCCTCCTCTATGACAATGTGCTCACTTAGGGACTCCTGAAAAAGCAGACTGCAGGCTCGATGCGAATGCTGCCAGCTAGAGGCGCGTAGGCTGCTCGCACACACATTTATACAGCGACCAGTGAATCAGCCATTTCAAGCTGCCAAATGTTCCTG
>NZ_JAGQCE010000005.1 GCF_024345995.1 Synechococcus sp. Cruz-7E5 | reverse complement strand
CTTACAGCGCCCCTGTGGCCGCTGCCTCGGCTGTGTTCCTGATCTACCCCTTCGGTCAGGGTTCCTTCTCTGACGGCATGCCCCTCGGCATCTCCGGCACCTTCAACTACATGCTGGTGTTCCAGGCAGAGCACAACATCCTGATGCACCCCTTCCACATGCTGGGTGTGGCTGGTGTGTTCGGTGGCTCCCTCTTCTCCGCCATGCACGGTTCGCTGGTGACCAGCTCCCTGGTGCGTGAAACCACCGAGAGCGAGAGCCAGAACTACGGTTACAAGTTCGGCCAGGAAGAAGAGACCTACAACATCGTGGCTGCCCACGGTTACTTCGGTCGCCTGATCTTCCAGTACGCCTCGTTCAACAACAGCCGCAGCCTGCACTTCTTCCTGGCTGCCTGGCCCGTGATCGGCATCTGGTTCACCGCCCTTGGCGTGAGCACGATGGCCTTCAATCTGAACGGTTTCAACTTCAACCAGTCGATCCTCGATGGCCAGGGCCGCGTGATCAACACCTGGGCTGATGTGCTGAACCGCGCTGGTCTTGGCATGGAAGTGATGCACGAGCGCAACGCTCACAACTTCCCGCTTGACCTGGCATCTGCAGAAGCCACCCCTGTGGCACTGACCGCCCCGGCGATCGGCTGATTCAATCGGTGGGTCCTTGCGGTCCACCAGCTGATTCAACTCAGTTCAATAGGAATGAAAGCCTCCGCCTTGGCGGGGGCTTTTTTTGGCGATCGCAAAACAGGAGGGAACTACGATGGCGCATCTGCACTGAGTGCTCTCAATGTGCTGCGACACGTCTTTATCAAATCATGGTCAATCGCAGTTGGCTTGGCCGGGATCTTAAGAGTCAATCTTCCCCTAGGTCTTCGCCCACAATTGTTTCGGCGACCAGAGAGATAGTCGCTTCAATCAGTAGTTTCTGATTTCGGTTTGATTCTCAGCCGGATCAGGATAGAAATCCCCTTAACTGGTGAAGATTGATCTTGGGCTGTGCCCTGACGAGGCCAAAAGGGTGGGTCACTTGTCAAGTTGACAGCGACCCCTCTGTTATTGCCAATCCACTCAGGACTCAGCCAAAACATCCATTCAGTGTGGGGAGAAAAGCCGGTGATCGGACTTGAACCGACGACCTACTGATTACGAATCAGTTGCTCTACCACTGAGCTACACCGGCAGCTTGATGAAATTAGCATTCAGGGGTTCCCCTGGCTCTCGGCCCATGCCTTCGCCTCGGCCCAAGCCCCAGTCCAGGTCCACCCCCTTGGATCCAGAGTTGCGAGAACGACTGCTGGCGGAAGCCAAGGCCCCTTGGAAAGGGTTGCGACGTGTTCTCTGGTTTGCTTTCGCCGCCTCGGGCGCCATCGGGCTGGCCACCATGGCCATGCGTGCATCCGCCGGCTCAGAGGTGGCCTCAGGAGATCTGCTCATCCAGCTCAGCGCCTGCATCGGTTTTGGCTTGCTGATCTGGCGCGATCGCTGAGGGCGAAGGGACAGGGCCAGCGGCCCGGGGTTGCCTGTCCTCGGCCAGGCTGAGAGGATCAGGGAGGAGCAGGGGCAACCCAAGGCTCAACCGTTCCCGCCCCAGTGCTTCAGGAGACATGGCAGGGGTACCTGCTACTTGCTCAGGGCTGCGGGTGAGTAGCCACAGGGCCTGGATCAGCTGCTGCCCTTGCCAGACCAAAATGGCCAGCAGTGGCACGGTCAGCAAGATCGTGACCAGCCGGGACGCTTCTGGCAGGGGAGTGATCGCCGCCATTTGGGCGGAGAGGAGATCAAGTCGCCAGATTGCCGGAAGCAACAGCACTGACCAGGCCGTCGCCAGCAGGCGAATGGGGAGCGGCGATTGAAGGGCACTCAGCCGCCTCTGACTCTCGCGGCGGCCCCGTGCCGGAGTCTGAAGCAGCAGCATCGACCAGCAATCCGCCGGCCGCTGCCAGAGCAGCACTGTCGGCAGCAAGGCTCCAAGGGACCAGAGCAAGAGGCGCTCGATCGCTGGAACCGGACCAGGATTGGCGCCCGAGAGGACCAGCGCCACGGCCAGCAGCTCCGCAGGGATGGCGGCCAATCCGAGCAGTTGCAGCCAGAGCAGGGGTTCGCTGCGCGGATTCACATCAGGTGCTGAGGGTGCGTCGTTGGGTGACCAGCTTGTAAGCCATCACCCGATCACCGTCCTGCCAGTTGGCGAAGCGATCGCAGCCGATGCCGCACTCGAAGCCCGTGGCCACCTCCTTGACGTCGTCCTTGTTGCGACGCAGAGAATCAAGGTCGCCCTCGAACACCACCTGCTTGTTGCGCTGGATTCGCACCTTGCAGTTGCGCTGCAATTTGCCGCTGGTGACGTAGCAACCAGCCACGGCGCTTTTGCCGATGGTGAACACCGCACGCACCTCCGCTTCGCCGAGTGGCTCCTCCACCAGCTCCGGCTCAAGCAGGCCCTCCATGGCCAGCTGAATGTCCTCCAGGAGCTTGTAGATCACGTCGTAGTCGCGCACGTCGACGCCATTGGCATCGGCGGCCCGCTTGGCACCCGATGCCATCGAGGTGTTGAAGCCGACGATCACGGCACCCGAGGCGGCGGCCAGATCCACGTCGGTTTCGGTGATCTCTCCAGGGGCGGAGAGCAGTACGCGCACCTGCACCTCGCCCTGGGGGAGCTGCTCGAGCGAGCCGAGAATGGCCTCGACGCTGCCCTGGACATCGGCCTTGAGGATGAGGTTGAGCTCCTTGAGCTCCCCTTCGCTGGCCTGCCCCGACATCGATGCCAGGGAGACTCGCCGGGAGGCCATCTGCTGGGCCAGGCGAGTGGCACGGGCTTCGTTGGCCCGATCCCCCACCACCGAGCGTGCGGTCTTCTCGTCGGGGTAGACCTCGAATTCATCACCGGCGGTGGGCACCTCGCTGAAGCCGAGGGCTTCCACAGCCGAGGAAGGACCTGCGGTCTTGACCCGCTTGCCGGTGTCGTCGACCATGGCGCGCACCTTGCCGAGCACAGGCCCTGCTGCCAGCACATCGCCGGCCTTGAGGGTGCCGTTCTGGATCAGCAGGGTGGCCACGGGACCCTTGGCCTTGTCCAGGTGAGCCTCGATCACAGTGCCCTTCGCCATCCGGTCCGGGTTGGCCTGGAGGTCTTCGACCTCCGTCACCAGCAGGATCATCTCCAGCAATTTGTCGATGTTCTCACCCTTGGTGGCACTCACCGGCACCATCACGGTGTTGCCGCCCCAGTCTTCGGATACGAGATCCAGAGCCGAAAGCTCCTGCTTGACCCGCTCGGGCTGGGCGCCCTCCTTGTCGATCTTGTTGATCGCCACGATGATTGGCACTTCTGCCGCCCTGGCGTGGCTGATGGCCTCCAGGGTCTGGGGCCTGACGCCGTCATCGGCGGCCACCACCAGCACGGCCACGTCGGTGACCTTGGTGCCCCTGGCACGCATGGCGGTGAAAGCTTCGTGGCCCGGGGTGTCGAGGAAGGTGATGCGACGGCTTTCACCGGAGTTGGAAATGGTGACCTGATAAGCGCCGATGTGCTGGGTGATGCCGCCGGCTTCCCCTGCCGCCACACGCGTCTTGCGAATGGCATCGAGCAGGCTGGTCTTGCCGTGGTCGACGTGGCCCATCACCGTGACCACCGGTGGACGCCGGATCAGGTGAGCCAGATCGCTGTCTTCGATCATTTCCACCGTCTTCTTGGCGGCCTCCTCCACGTCGTCCTGGAGGACGGGTACGCCGAACTCGTCGGAGACCGTTTCGATGGTGGAGAGATCGAGGGTCTGGGTGACCGTGGCGATGATCCCTTTGAAGAAGAGAGATTTGATGATCTCGGAGCTCTCCACGCCCAGGCGGTCGGCCAGCTCCTGCACCGTGAGGTTGCCCTCGGGCACGATCAGCATCTCGGGCCGGGTGGCCTTGGCTTCACGGGCGGCGCGCAGTTCCATGGCGCGGCGCCTCTGCCGCTGGCGGGTGGTTTCCTTCTTGCGCTTGCGCATCGCCACCACGGGCTTGGCGCCCGGGGTGGTGGGACGGGTGCGCGGCTTGGCCGGCCGGGCCAGGCTGGCCTGAAGCACCATCGCCTCGTGTTCGCCGGCGAAGCCGCCGGTTTCGGCGGTGAGCGCATCATCGTTGTCGCCGATGATGTGAACCTTCTGGCGCTGCTTCTGCGGCGACTTGCTGCGCAGGGCCTCCAGCTTGGCGCTGTCGTCCCATTCGGGCCGTCGTGCCCGGCCAGGCCCGGCGGCCTGGGGCGTACGGAAGGCCGGTCGCCGAGGAGCTGCCGGTGGGGTAGCCGTGGGGCGGGGTGCTTCTGGACTGCTTTCACTGCGCTCCGGCCGCCTGGGGGGTGCGGCGACCGGACGGCTGCCGGGTTTCTGGAGCTGCATCAGCTCGCCGGGGGCCACAGGCTTCCGCATGCCCTGGGGCATGCCCGGCCGCACAGGAGCACCTGGGCGGCTGGTGCCGGCTGGGCCGGCTGCGTCACGGCGGATCGGTTTGCCCACCAGTTCCAGAGGGCTGCGGGCCTGGGTGGGTCGTCCCACCTGTGGAGTTGGTCGCTGGGGGGCCCCAGCCGGCCGTTGACTCAGGGCTGGCCGCCCCGAAGGAGGTGCCGGACGGTTACTCGTGCCGGGCTGGCCTGGCTGGGGTCGACCCACCAGTTGCGGGCGGCCGACGCCGGCGCCGCTGGTCGAGCGCACCGGAGCCGGGGCTCCGGGCCTTTGGGGAGAGGCCGGCCGGGAAGGGGCAGGCGTAGGCGCACTACTGCCCCTGGGTACGGGCCGGGGGCTGGTGGCGGGCCGGGGACTGGGGCTGGCCGCTGCGGCCGATTCGGGCTTGCGCACCTGGGGCGGCTCGGGCTTGCTAACCGGAGGGGCAGGCGGTCGGCTCGGTGCACTCGCCGGTTTGGCTTGACTGGCAGATAAGGCTGCGGGCTTCAGCGGCGAAACCGGCCGGGCTGGTGCGGCCGGGGTGGGGCTCTGAAGGTTGGCCTGGGGCACCACTTTCCGGACCGCCGGTAGCTGGGTGGCCGGAGGGGTGGGAGCCGCAGGTTTCGGTGCGGCGGCAGGGGCCTGGGCCACGATCTCGGGCCTGGGGGCCGGCTTGACGATGGTGGGCTTGGCGACTTGGGCAGGCGCAGGGGCCGCAGGTTTCTGGGGGCTGCTCGCCGGTCTGACGGCCGGCTTCGGCTTGGCGGCACCTGCAGGACTGGCCGGAGTGGCCGCCGCCGCCGGGGCGGCCTTTTTGAGGGAAAGGATGGTCTTGGCCGGTTCGCTGGCTGGTGGTGTGGGCCGGACAGGCTGGCTTGCTGGAGCCCCGCCGCCGTTGGCGGGGGTGCTGATCAGACTGCGGATGCGCTCGGCCTCCCCATCGCTGATGGAGCTGCTGTGGCTCTTGACCGCAATGGACAGCTTCTCGGCGGCATCGAGCACGTCCTTGTTCTCCAGGCCCAAGTCCCGGGACAGCTCATAAATTCTGACTTTGCCGCTGCTGGTCATTCAGGTCTCCGATCGGTCGGGGCACCGTGTGCCGCCGAGCCCCACGCGCGGTGCGGCCACTGTTCATCTTGCCTCAGAGGCTGCATGAAGTGGCTCGCTCAGCCGTTCCTCCAGTGCCGTGTAGATGGAATCCGACACCTGACAGCGCAGGGAGCGCTGCAGGCGTTTGCGGCGCTTGGCCTCCTCGATGCAGCTGCTGGAGGGACAGACATAGGCCGAACGGCCCATGGCCCTGGTATCGGCCCCCGCGAGCACGACCCCATCGCCGTATTGGCGGATGATCCGCCAGAGCAGGCTGCGATCGCGCCGTTCCCGGCAGGACACGCAGCGCCGCAGGACGACTCCCCCGCTCACCGCAGTTCAGCAGAGGCTTCGTCATCCGGCTCTGCTTCGGCTGGATCGGTTGTATCAGCCGTCAGGGCCTCGCTCTGTGCTGCGGGCTCCGACTCGTAGTCCGATTCGGCCTCCCCAGCCTCGGCGTCGCTGTCATAGCCCTCCTCGTCTTCGGGCAGTGGGTAGAGCTCCCGCAGGCGAGCATCCTCCTCGGCTCGTGCGGCTTGCTCCACCGCCAGCCGGGCTTCGGCCTCGGCCTGCTGCCGCTCGTCCTCCTCACGCAGGGCGATCAGCTCTGCTGCCCGCGCGTCCTCACTGGCCTGGTCGTAGTCGGCGGCATTCTTGATGTCGATCTTCCAGCCTGTGAGACGTGCCGCCAGGCGCACGTTCTGGCCCTCGCGGCCGATCGCCAGGCTGAGCTGGTCGGGTGGGACGAGCACGTGGGCGTGCTGCCCCACAGGGTCCACCAGCCGAACCATCTCGACACGGGCGGGGCTGAGAGAATTGGCCAGGTACTGACCGGGATCGGGCGACCAGCGGATCACGTCGATCTTCTCGCCGCGCAGTTCGTTGACCACCTGCTGGATGCGGGAGCCACGGGCGCCGATGCAGGCCCCGACGGGATCCACTTCCCGCTCGACACTGTCTACGGCCACTTTGGTGCGCGGGCCTACAGCCCGCGAGGGAGGATTGGCTTCACGAGCCACCGCCACTATCCGAACCGAACCTTCCTGAATCTCCGGCACTTCGTTCTCGAACAGATACACCACCAGACCGGCATTCGCCCTGGAAACGAAGAGCTGCGGTCCGCGGCGGGCCACCTCACTCACTTCCTTGAGAAAGACCTTGAAGGTGGCGTTAGCCCGGTAGTTGTCGTTGGGGAGCTGATCCCGCCGCGGCAGTTCCGCTTCCACCTCAGGCCGGCCCAGGCCTGAACTCACGCCCATGATCACCGACTGGCGTTCGAACCGGATCACACGGGCGGTGAGCACAGGATCTTCGAGATCGGCGAACTCCTCCTGGATCATCCGGCGCTGCTGGTCACGCAGCTTCTGGGCCAGCACCTGCTTGGTGGTGGAGGCGGCCATGCGGCCGAAGTCGTCCTTCTCGGGGGTGACATCCAGTACCACGGTGTCTCCGATCTGGGCGTCCTCGGCCACCTGCTGAACCTCGGCAAGGGCGATCTGGTGGTCCTCGCTCTCCACCTCTTCCACGATGATCTTGCTGGCCAGCACCCGGTAGCCCTCCTCGTCGAGGTCGAGGGCCACATCGAAGTTACTGAAGTAGTCCTCCTCGAAGGGGTCTTCGCTGATGCCCAGATAAAGAGTGCGGCGGTAGCGCTCGTAGCCCTTGAGCAGGGCCTCGCGCAGGGCCGCCTCCACCACCTGGGTGGGAAGCTTCTTCTCCTCACTGATGTCCTCGATCAGGTTCTGCAGACCGGGGAGGAGAACGAGTGCCATCGGGTCAAAAAGGGGGTTGAGGGGTGTAGGTAGCGGAAGCTGGTCAATCTGTGGCGGGGGTGACCAGTCGGACGGAGATCACATCAAGGCGGGGGATCCGACTGATGCGGCCGCGCACATTGAGCTGGAGGTTCTCCTCATCCCTCTCCAGCAGCAGGCCTTCGCGAGTGGTCTCCAGGCCCTGGCCATCTCGGAAAAGCACCGATACAGGGAACCCGCGAAAACTGCGGAAATCGCGGTCCTCGGAGAGCTCCTCGCCGATCCCAGGGCTGCTGACCTCCAGAACATAGGCCTGGGGCATCAGCTCACTGGCTTCAACGACCTCGCCGAGCACACCGCTGAAGGCAGCGCAGTCGTCGAGGTTGACGTCCCGTCCGTCGGCGTGACGGATCTGGATAACCAGCGTGAGCGGCAGCCGGTGGGCCTGAATCTCCACACCCTCAACCGCCAGGCCCGAAGCCTCGGCGAGAGGGGTGACCAGAAGCTCCAGATCGGGGATGAGTGGATGGGGCACCGGCGGGGCTGGAGAGCGGGTCGGACGCCCGACCGGCCACTGCAGAGAACTGCTCCTGGCTTCGAGGTCGGCCGGAGGCCCGCACTCCAAGGATCAGGGTGATGCCCGCCGGGCATGAAGCCGAGCTTACAAGCCGGTACGTCAGACCCCGGAACCAACCGGCTCAGGCCGGAGGGGTGGCCCCGCCCGGTGCGTCAAACAGACCCAGACTGGGTGCTTCTCCGTAGAAGTCGTCGGCGCCGATCTCACCACGGAGCGCCTGGTCCTGGTTGAGGCAGCGTTGGGGTTCTCTGACGTACTGACAGACCCTGGCCCAGAGCTTGGCGCGGGTTCCAGGGGCCCCCTGGCTGAAGATCACCTGGTCCTGGCCGCCCACCATGCCTTGGATCTCCACTTGGCAGAGGGCACATCGCACACGGGTGCCTGGGGGGATCGAGGCCATGGGCTGGCAGCGCTGTTGCGGCAACTTAGGGTGAAGTTCCCGATCCGTGGCTCCTTCTGTTGCAACCCCTTCAAGTGCGGGGGCACACCAGCCAGCTGGATCCGGAGGCTTCGGCCCCTGGCGCCGCTCCGGTCAGGGTGCTGCAACTCAGTGATCCCCATCTGCTGCGCCATGGGCATGGTCGCTACAGGGGTCGCACCCCCCTCGCCCAGTTGCGCCATGGTCTGGAGCAGGCCCTAGCCGCCCTCAAGTCCTCTCCGGATCTGCTGCTGATCAGCGGTGATCTATGCCAGGACGAGAGCTTGGGAGGCTATGTCCAGCTTCGGAACCTGCTCACAGACTCGGGCCTGCCCCTGGCCCTGCTGCCGGGAAACCACGATCACCCGATTCTGCTGCAGGCGGTCATGGGGCGCCATGCCGCGCTGGCGCCCGCGGAGCTGCGGCTAGGCACCTGGCGGTTGCTGCTGCTCTCCAGCCACCGCAGCGGTGACTGCGGTGGCTGGCTGGGCACCGGCCAACGGGCCTGGCTGCGTCAGCGCCTGCTGCAGGAGAGCTCCCCCACTCTGGTGGCTGTTCATCATCCGCCCCTGCCGATCGGCGACCCCGGCTTTGATGCCATCGGCCTACGTGATGGAGCAGAGCTGGCCAGGATCCTCGCCGAGGCTTCCTCACCAGCCCTCCTGCTCTGCGGCCATGTCCACCAGCACTGGCAGGGATGGCTTGGCGGAGAGCCGGGTAGTCCCGTACTGGCCTGTCCCTCGACGCTATGTGCCTTTGGGGCGGTGCAACCCTGCCCGCTCGGGCGCTCTGAGGATCCCGGCGGGCGCCTGCTGGAGCTGTATCACGACGGCCGCTGGAGTCAGCGGCTGCTGCGCTGGTCGCCCTGGCCTGAGACAGCGGCGGCCGATTCAGCGGCCTAGCCTCAGCTCCATGCTCAGACCCGCTCACTCCCCCCTCCTCGGTACAGCTCAGGCACCGCGCAGATTGAACAGCCGTGGCCGCTGGCTGGCGCTGCTGCTGGTGATCGGCCTCACTCTGGGGCTGCCCGCCCGCACCATGGCGCTCACCACCGAGCTGCCTCAGGTTGCTGATCTGGCCAGTGTTTCGCCGCCGACGTCTGCGCCGGCCCACAATTTCGTCGCCGAGGCGGCCCGGCGGGCAAGTCCGTCCGTGGTGCGCATCGACACCGAGCGGGAGGTGCCGCGCCAGGCATTCGATCCGGCCATGCTTGATCCGCTGCTGCGTGATCTCTTCGGTGATCCGGCCGGCAGCAGCCGTGAGCGAGGCCAGGGTTCCGGTGTGGTGATCGACGCCGATGGGTTGGTGCTCACCAATGCCCACGTGGTCGAGCGGGTTGATCAGGTGGAAGTCACCCTCGCCGATGGCCGACAGCTTGACGGCACCGTGGTTGGGGCCGACCCGGTGACCGATCTGGCGGTGGTGCGCATCGACGCACCGCGAGGCATCCAGGCAGCACCCCTGGGCAATTCCGAAGCCCTTGAGGTGGGCGACTGGGCCATTGCCCTGGGAAGCCCCTATGGCTTGGAGCGCACGGTCACGCTCGGCATCGTCAGCAGCTTGCACCGCAATATCAACAGTCTTGGTTTTGCCGATAAGCGGCTTGACCTGATTCAGACCGATGCCGCCATCAACCCGGGCAATTCCGGTGGGCCGCTGATCAATGCGGCCGGTGAAGTGATCGGCATCAACACCCTGGTGCGCTCCGGCCCCGGAGCCGGCCTTGGCTTTGCCATTCCGATCAACCTGGCCCGGGGCGTGGCAGATCAGCTACGCACCGGCGCTGATGTGGTCCACCCGTATCTGGGCCTGCAGCTGGTGCCGCTCACGGCCCGCCGCGCCCGCGAGAACAATCGCGACCCGGAAGCGGTGCTGCAGCTACCTGAGCGTGATGGCGCCCTGGTGCAGCGGGTGCTCCAGGGCAGCCCGGCTGAATCCGCCGGTCTCCGGCGCGGTGATCTGGTGGTGGCTGCGGCCGATCAGCCTGTGGCCGATCCCGCAGCCCTTCTGCAGCGAGTCGAGGCCTCCAGGGTCGGCGAGGCTCTGCCCCTCAAGGTGGTGCGGGGCAACAGGGAACTACAGCTCTCGATCAGGCCCGCTGCGCTGCCGCGGGCGTCCTGAGCTGCCCAGCGCCACCTGGGTTCTGCAGGAATTCGGTCTTCAGCTTGCTACGGTCGCTCACCCTCTGTTCCACCCCCCATGGCCGATCTGCAGGATCGGATGAAGCTGGCTGTGGCTACGGCTGCTGTTGATCAGGTACGCGATGGCATGGTGCTTGGTCTTGGCTCCGGCTCCACCGCCGCCCTGATGATCCAGGAACTCGGCGCCCGCCTTCAACGGGGTGAACTCTCCGGCATCACTGGGGTGACAACCTCATTTCAGGGCGAGGTGCTAGCTGCTGAGCTGGGCATTCCCCTGCAGAGCCTCAATGCCGTTGCCCGCATCGACCTGGCGATCGACGGAGCCGATGAGGTCGACCCGGCCTTCCAGTTGATCAAGGGGGGTGGTGCCTGCCATGTGCAGGAGAAATTGGTGGCATGCCGAGCCGACCGCTTCGTGGTGGTGGTGGATTCCAGCAAGTTGGTTGAGCGTCTCAATCTGGAGTTCCTACTGCCGGTGGAGGTGCTCCCCGGTGCCTGGCGCCAGGTGAAGGCGGAACTGGAGGCGATGGGCGCCAAGGGTGAGCTGCGGATGGCTGTGCGCAAGGCAGGCCCGGTGGTCACCGATCAGGGAAATCTGGTGCTTGATCTCAAGTGGACTGGCGGTATCGCCGATCCAGCGGCCCTTGAGCAGGCCATCAACAACCTGCCTGGGGTACTGGAGAACGGGCTGTTCGTGGGCCTCACCGACCAGGTGCTCGTGGGCGAGATTGTCGACGGGGAGCCCCGGGTGCGGGATCTGGAGCGGGCCTGGCAAGCAGGCTGAGTCGGCTCAGTCGAGCCGGCGGCGCACCGAGTCGGCGTGGCTGTGCAGACCCTCGCTCCTGGCCAGGGTGATCACGGCCGGTCCTGTCGCTTCGAGGGCCTGGCGGTTGAAGGCGATCAGGCTGGTGTGACGCATGAACGTTTCCACACTCAGGGCGCCGGAAAAACGGGCGGTGCCGGAGGTCGGCAGGGTGTGGTTGGGACCCGCCAGGTAGTCGCCCACTGCCTCGGGGCTCCAAGCGCCGATGAAGATGGCGCCCGCGTTCTCGATCCGCCCTGCCAGGGGCTCGGGCCGCTCGACCAGCAGTTCGAGATGTTCGGGTGCGAAGTGGTCGCTCAGCCGAGCAGCGTCCTCAAGGGAGGGGCAGAGGACGATCAGCCCCCAGTCTTCCAGGGCGGCCCGGCAGAGATCCGCACGGGGGTGATGGCGCAGCTGCTGCTCCAGAGCCTTGGGCACAGCCTCTGACAGGGCAGGGCTGGTGGTGAGCAGGATCGCCGCCGCCAATGGGTCGTGCTCGGCCTGGGCCAGCAGGTCGGCGGCCACGTGATCCGGATTGGCGCTCTGGTCGGCAATCACCAGCACCTCGCTGGGGCCAGCCAGGGAGTCGATGGCCACCTGGCCGTACACGGCTTTTTTGGCCAGGGTCACGTAGAGGTTGCCCGGACCGCTGATCACATCCACCCGCGGGATCGATTCGGTGCCGTAGGCCAGGGCTGCGATGGCCTGGGCCCCGCCGACCCGATACACCTCCTCGACCCCTGCCAGGTGGGCCGCAGCCAGCACCGTGGGGTCGGGTTGCCCCTGGGGACCCGGGGGAGTCACCATCACCACCCGCTTGACCCCTGCCACCCGGGCGGGAACGGCATTCATCAGCACGGTGCTGGGGTAGGAGGCCCGTCCTCCGGGCACGTAGAGCCCGGCTCTGGCAACCGGACGCCAGCGGCGTCCGAGGCGTTCGCCATGCACGCCAGTCACCTCGAGATCGCTGGGCTTCTGACGTTGATGGAAATCGAGGATGCGCCGGTGGGCCAGCTCCAGGGCGCTGCGCAGGTCAGAGGGGCAGGCCTTCCAGGCGCGGGCCAGATCCTCCCGCGGCAGGCGCAGGGGATCGGGGCGGAAGCCGTCGAACCGTTCGCTCAGCTCGAGAAGGGCGTGATCGCCCTGTTGCTTCACCTGCTCGATGATGGCCTCCACCCTGGCGGCGGCCTCCTGGCTGGCGGTGCCGCTGGTGCGGCCGGCGATGCGCCCGAGCCTGGCCTCAGCCGCATCGAGATCCTCCAGGAAGTCGATGGCCAGGGCTGGTGGAGTGTCGCTCAGGGTGTTCGGCACGGGGAAAGGCGGTGGCGGAAGACGGCGCCGGCTAGTCAGTTTCCCAGGCTAGGGCTGGTCGCCAGGGTGGCGAGCCTGTGAGGGTAAGATCGACAACTGCTGAATCAGCGCTGAACCCGCCTGTGGCCAATAACAAGTCTTCGAAGAAGCGCATCCTGATTGCCGAGCGCAACTGGCTGCAGAACCGCACCTACAAGTCGGCGGTGCGCACCTTGATGAAGCGTTGCTTCACGGCCGTGACCGCCTACAGCCAGGAGCCCGGCGAGGAAAACAAGACTGCTGTTCAGACCAGCCTCAACGCAGCCTTCAGCAAGATTGACAAGGCCGTCAAGCGCGGCGTGATCCACGCCAACACCGGGGCCAACCAGAAGTCGCGGCTCAGTACCGCCGTCAAGCAGGCCATCGAGCCTGTTGCCGGCAACGCCTGAGCGGCTCGCCGCCGCCATGAACGTCAACACGATCCCCGCCGTGGCCACCGCGCTTCCGGCGCTGGTTGACTCCCACTGCCACGTTGTGTTCAGCGTCTTTGAGCCAGACCTCGACGCGGTGGCACAGCGCTGGCGTGACGCCGGGGTGGTGTCCCTGCTGCATGCGTGTGTTGAGCCGTCCCAGATTGCTCCGATCCGGGCCCTTGCTGATCGCTTCCCCGAGCTGCGTTATTCGGTGGGAGTTCATCCTTTGGACAGCCAGTGCTGGGACACCGGCACCCAGGCGCTGTTGCGCCAGGCAGCTCTCGACGACAAGCGGGTGGTTGCCATCGGTGAGCTGGGTCTGGATCTCTTTCGAGACTCCAACCTCCAGAGCCAGCTGTTGGTCCTTGGCCCCCAGCTCGATCTGGCTGTGGAGCTGGATCTGCCGGTGATCATCCATTGCCGCGATGCAGCCGGGCCAATGCTGCAGGAGTTACGCCAGCGTCAGGCCAAGGGTCGTTGCCCCCGGGGCGTGATGCACTGCTGGGGCGGCACCCCGCAGGAGATGGAGGAGTTTCTGGAGCTGGGGCTGTACATCAGCTTCAGTGGAACGGTCACCTTTGCCAAGGCATTCGACACCCATCTCTGTGCCCAACAGGTTCCAGCCGATCGTTACCTGGTGGAAACCGACTGCCCCTTCCTGGCACCGGTTCCTCGCCGCGGCAAGCGCAACGAGCCAGCCTTTGTGGCTGCTGTGGCCTGCCGGGTGGCGGAGCTCAGGGGCGAGACCCTGGAGCAGGTGGCCGCCGACTCAACTGCAAATGCGGTAAGCCTGTTCGGCCTTCCGAGCCCATCCACGCTCAATAGTGTATGATGTTTTATTGGACCGGTAGCGTGAGCGCACCTTTGTCGAGTTCGGCAATTCCGATTCGAGATTCATCAGCGTGAACATGGCAGGGTCTCCCCTTTTCCCGGGGGATGCCCTGTCATGTCTTTGGCTGTCCTCAGGGCAGTCCGCAATGTCAGGCGTGTTCCCGCCTGCGCAGCATATCCACTTTTTCATCCGTTCTTGCAGGTCCCCGCATGAGCAGCGCGATTCAGGTCGCCAAGACCGTCACTTACCTGCCCGATCTGGTCGAGGTGCAGCGGGCGAGTTTCAAGTGGTTCCTGGAGAAGGGTCTGATCGAAGAGCTCGACAGCTTCTCCCCGATCACTGACTACACCGGCAAGCTTGAGCTCCATTTCGTCGGCACGGAGTACCGGCTGAAGCGTCCTCGTCACGATGTGGAGGAAGCGAAGCGACGCGATGCCACCTTCGCCTCGCAGATGTATGTCACCTGCCGGTTGGTCAACAAGGAGACCGGTGAGATCAAAGAGCAGGAAGTCTTCATTGGTGAATTGCCGCTGATGACAGAGCGCGGTACTTTCATCATCAATGGTGCCGAGCGAGTAATCGTCAATCAGATCGTGCGCAGTCCCGGGGTCTACTTCAAAGACGAACAGGATAAGAACGGTCGCAAAACCTTCAATGCCAGCCTTATACCCAACCGGGGTGCCTGGCTTAAGTTTGAAACAGATAAAAACGATCTGCTGCACGTTCGCGTCGACAAGACTCGCAAAATCAATGCCCACGTGTTGATGAGGGCGATCGGGCTCTCGGATAACGATGTGCTCGATAAGTTACGGCATCCGGAGTATTATCGCAAGTCGATCGAAGCGGCTAACGACGAAGGCATCTCTTCGGAAGATCAGGCCCTGCTGGAGCTCTACAAGAAGCTGCGCCCAGGTGAGCCGCCTTCGGTAAGTGGTGGCCAGCAGCTGCTGCACAGTCGATTTTTCGATCCCAAGCGCTACGACCTGGGCCGGGTGGGCCGCTACAAGATCAACAAAAAACTTCGGCTCACCATCCCGGATGCCGTGCGAACCCTCACGGCTGAGGATGTGCTTTCAACGATCGATTACCTGATCAACCTAGAGCTCGATGTGGGCGGGGCCTCCCTCGACGATATCGATCACCTCGGCAATCGTCGGGTGCGCTCCGTCGGAGAATTGTTGCAGAACCAGGTGAGGGTAGGCCTCAACCGGCTGGAGCGGATCATCAAGGAGCGCATGACGGTCGGTGAAACCGAGTCGCTCACTCCTGCACAGCTGGTCAACCCCAAGCCATTGGTGGCAGCGATCAAGGAGTTCTTCGGCTCCAGCCAGCTCAGCCAGTTCATGGACCAGACCAACCCCTTGGCGGAGCTGACCCACAAGCGGCGGATCAGTGCCCTCGGTCCAGGCGGTCTCACCAGAGAGCGTGCCGGCTTTGCTGTGCGCGACATCCACCCGTCCCACTACGGCCGCATCTGCCCGATCGAGACTCCTGAGGGGCCCAACGCCGGTCTGATCGGCTCGCTGGCCACCCACGCGCGCGTCAACGAATACGGCTTCATCGAAACCCCCTTCTGGAAAGTGGAGAACGGTTTCGTCCACAAGCAGGGCAATCCGATCTATCTCTCTGCCGACCTCGAAGATGAATGCCGCGTCGCTCCCGGTGATGTGGCCACCGATGCTGACGGCCGCATCCTTGCTGAACTGATCCCTGTCCGCTACCGCCAGGACTTCGAGAAAGTGCCGCCCGAGCAGGTGGATTACGTGCAGCTGTCACCGGTACAGGTGATCTCGGTGGCCACGTCGCTGATTCCCTTCCTCGAGCACGACGACGCCAACCGGGCCCTGATGGGCTCGAACATGCAGCGTCAGGCTGTTCCTTTGCTGCGGCCCGAGCGGCCCTTGGTGGGCACTGGTCTGGAAACCCAGGTGGCTCGTGACTCGGGCATGGTGCCGATCACCCGGGTGAATGGCACTGTCACCTTCGTGGATGCCACGGCCATTGTGATCCGCGATGAGCAGGGCATCGATCACATCCACCATCTGCAGAAGTACCAGCGTTCCAATCAGGACACTTGCCTCAACCAGCGGCCGATCGTCAGTCAGGGTGACTCTGTCATCGCCGGCCAGGTGTTGGCCAATGGTTCCGCCTGCGAGGGCGGTGAGATCGCTCTGGGTCAGAACGTGCTGATTGCCTACATGCCCTGGGAGGGTTACAACTACGAGGACGCGATCCTCGTGAGTGAGCGGCTTGTTCAGGACGACCTCTACACCTCGGTACACATCGAGAAGTACGAGATCGAAGCCCGCCAGACCAAGCTTGGCCCAGAGGAGATCACCCGAGAGATCCCCAATGTGGCTGAGGAGAGCCTGGGCAACCTTGATGAGATGGGCATCATCAGGATCGGCGCCTACGTTGAATCCGGTGACATCCTGGTCGGTAAGGTCACTCCCAAGGGTGAATCGGATCAACCTCCGGAAGAGAAGCTCCTTCGCGCGATCTTCGGTGAGAAGGCTCGTGATGTGCGCGATAACTCCCTGAGGGTTCCAAGCACCGAGCGCGGCCGGGTTGTTGATGTGCGCATCTACACCCGTGAGCAGGGTGATGAGCTTCCGCCCGGGGCAAACATGGTGGTGCGGGTCTACGTGGCCCAGCGGCGCAAGATCCAGGTGGGTGACAAGATGGCCGGCCGCCACGGCAACAAGGGCATCATCAGCCGCATCCTCCCTCGTGAGGACATGCCTTATCTGCCAGATGGCTCCCCGATCGACATCGTTCTCAATCCCCTGGGTGTCCCCTCCAGGATGAACGTGGGCCAGGTGTTCGAGTGCCTGATGGGCTGGGCCGCATCCCATCTGGACTGCCGCGTCAAGGTGGTGCCGTTCGATGAGATGCATGGCAACGAAACCTCCAAGAACACTGTGCAGAAGTATCTGGAGGAGGCTGCCAGCGCGCCTGGCAAGGAGTGGGTCTACGACCCTGAAAACCCTGGCAAGATCCAGCTGATCGACGGCCGCACCGGCGAGCCCTTTGATCAGCCGGTCACCGTGGGGTACGCCCACATTCTCAAGCTCGTTCACCTGGTCGACGACAAGATCCACGCCCGCTCCACCGGTCCCTACTCCCTGGTCACCCAGCAACCCCTGGGCGGCAAGGCGCAGCAGGGCGGCCAGAGGCTTGGGGAGATGGAGGTCTGGGCCCTGGAGGCCTACGGTGCCGCCTACACCCTGCAGGAACTGCTCACCGTCAAGTCCGACGACATGCAGGGCCGAAACGAGGCCCTCAACGCCATCGTCAAGGGCAAGCCGATTCCCCGCCCCGGCACCCCGGAATCCTTCAAGGTGCTGATGCGCGAATTGCAGTCGCTGGGTCTGGATATCGCCGTCTATACCGATGAGGGCGTCGAGGTCGATCTGATGCAGGACGTCAATCCTCGCCGCAGCACTCCTAACCGGCCCACCTATGAATCCCTCGGCGTCGCGGATTACGACGACGATTGAATCCACGCCCTGAGCTTCACTGTTTCATTCGACGTCCGCGCGCCCTTCGGCCATGACCAACAGCAACTCCCGCACCGAGAACCACTTCGACTACGTCAAGATCACTCTGGCTTCGCCTGAGCGGATCATGCAGTGGGGTCAGCGCACCCTGCCCAATGGCCAAGTGGTTGGTGAGGTCACCAAGCCCGAAACCATTAACTACCGCACCCTCAAGCCCGAGATGGACGGGCTCTTCTGCGAGAAGATCTTCGGCCCTTCCAAGGACTGGGAATGTCACTGCGGCAAGTACAAACGGGTGCGTCACCGTGGCATCGTCTGTGAGCGTTGCGGTGTTGAGGTCACCGAAAGCCGGGTCCGTCGTCACCGCATGGGCTTCATCAAATTGGCGGCTCCTGTTTCCCACGTCTGGTACCTGAAGGGGATTCCCAGCTACGTTGCGATCCTGCTTGACATGCCCCTTCGGGATGTGGAACAGATTGTTTACTTCAACTGCTATGTGGTGCTCGAGCCCGGCGACCACAAGGATCTCACCTATAAGCAACTTCTCACCGAAGACGAGTGGCTTGAGATTGAAGATCAAATCTATGCTGAAGATTCAGAGATTGAGAATGAGCCTGAGGTGGGGATCGGTGCAGAGGCTCTCAAGCGTCTGCTTGAAGATCTCAACCTCACCGAGATTGCTGAACAACTGCGCGAGGATATTGCCGGCAGTAAGGGGCAGAAGCGGGCGAAGCTGATCAAGCGTCTGCGCGTGATCGACAACTTCATCGCCACAGATGCCCGCCCCGACTGGATGGTGCTCGATGCCATTCCGGTCATCCCTCCCGATCTGCGCCCAATGGTGCAGCTCGATGGCGGCCGCTTCGCCACCAGTGACCTCAACGATCTCTACCGACGGGTGATCAACCGCAACAACCGCTTGGCGCGGTTGCAGGAGATTCTTGCTCCGGAGATCATTGTCCGCAACGAGAAGCGGATGCTGCAGGAGGCGGTGGATGCACTGATCGACAACGGTCGCCGCGGCCGCACCGTGGTCGGTGCGAACAATCGTCCGCTCAAGTCACTCAGCGACATCATCGAAGGAAAGCAGGGCCGCTTCCGCCAGAACCTGCTTGGCAAACGGGTCGACTACTCCGGTCGATCTGTGATCGTGGTGGGTCCAAAGCTCAAGATGCACCAGTGCGGCCTGCCCAAGGAAATGGCGATCGAGCTGTTCCAGCCGTTTGTGATTCACCGCCTGATCCGCCAGAACATTGTCAACAATATCAAGGCCGCCAAGAAGCTGATTCAGCGTGCCGACGATGAGGTGATGCAGGTCTTGCAAGAGGTGATCGAAGGCCATCCGATCATGCTCAACCGAGCGCCGACCCTGCACCGGCTCGGTATCCAGGCCTTTGAGCCGAAGTTGGTGGACGGCCGCGCCATTCAGCTCCACCCCTTGGTCTGCCCGGCCTTCAACGCCGACTTTGACGGCGATCAGATGGCTGTGCACGTGCCCCTGGCTATCGAGGCCCAGACAGAAGCACGCATGTTGATGCTCGCAAGCAATAATATCCTTTCGCCCGCCACTGGCGAGCCGATCATCACCCCGTCCCAGGACATGGTGCTCGGTATCTACTACCTCACAGCAGTGGATCGCAAAGAGAGCAAGCCCAACTTCGGCGATCGCAGTCGTACCTTCGCTGGCCTCAATGACGTGATTAACGCCTTTGAGGAAAGGCACCTTGATCTTCATCAGTGGGTCTGGGTTCGCTTCAGTGGTGAGGTCGACGATGATGATGAGGGTGAGACCCCCGTACACGAGGAGACCCTAAGCGATGGCACTCGTATTGAGCAGTGGAAGTACCGCCGCGATCGATTCGACGAGGACGGTGCCCTGATCACACGTTATCTGCTCACCACTGTGGGTCGGGTAGTGATGAATCGAACGATCATTGACGCGGTGGCCGCCACCTGATCTGACCTGCTTCAGCACGTCTTCGACTTCACCTGGTGAACCAGGTCTTTTCTCCGGTCTTTTTTGCTCGCTTCCATGACCACCACTCCTTCCAAGCCCAATGCCCAGGATCGCCGCGCTCCCCTGAGCAAGGAAGCGCCGCGCTTCCGCAACCGGGAGATCGACAAGAAGGCCCTGCGCAACCTCGTGGCCTGGGCTTACAAGCACCACGGCACAGCAGCCACGGCCTCCATGGCCGACGATCTCAAGGACCTGGGCTTCCACTACGCCACCCAGGCAGCGGTTTCGATCTCTGTTGAAGATCTGCGCATTCCCTTTGAGAAAGCCCGTCTGTTGGAGGAGGCGGAGCAGCAGATCACCGATACCGAAGAGCGCTACCGACTGGGGGAAATCACCGAGGTGGAGCGGCACACCAAGGTGATCGACACGTGGACTGAAACCAATGAGCGGTTGGTGGAGGAGGTCAAGAAGAACTTCAACGAGAACGACCCTCTCAACTCGGTCTGGATGATGGCCAACTCAGGCGCCAGGGGCAATATGTCTCAGGTGCGTCAGTTGGTTGGCATGCGCGGTCTGATGGCCAACCCCCAGGGGGAGATCATCGACTTGCCGATCCGCACCAACTTCCGTGAGGGACTCACGGTCACGGAATATGTGATCTCCTCCTACGGCGCCCGTAAGGGTCTGGTGGACACGGCCCTGCGCACCGCCGACTCGGGCTACCTCACCCGCCGCCTGGTGGATGTGGCTCAGGATGTGATCGTGCGAGAGGACGACTGCGGCACGACCCGCGGAATTCCCATTCACGCCGATGAGAAGGGTCGATTCTTCGCAAAACTCGTGGGCCGTCTGGCGGGTGAGCCCGTCCTCGGCTCAGACGGCTCCCTGCTGGTCGATCGCGACGGACAGATCGACCATGAGCTTTCCCGGCTGATCGAAGCCGCTGGCGTCAAGACAGTTGTCGTGCGCTCGCCCCTCACCTGCGAGGCCGCGCGATCGGTTTGCCGTAAGTGCTACGGCTGGGCCCTGGCCCACAACGAGCTGGTGGATCTGGGCGAAGCGGTGGGCATCATCGCCGCCCAATCGATCGGTGAGCCCGGCACCCAGCTGACGATGCGTACTTTCCACACCGGTGGTGTGTCCACGGCCGAAACCGGCGTGGTGCGCTCCTTGGTGGCCGGAACAGTCGAATTCGGTCCCAAGGCCCGCGTGCGCGACCACCGCACCTCCCATGGTGTTGAGGCCCATCTCTCCGAAACCGATTTCACCCTTTCGGTGAAACCGAGCGGCAAGGGCAGGATCCAGCGCCTTGACATCACCGCCGGTTCTGTACTTTTCGTCGCCGATGGTGATGAGGTTCCCTCCGACATGGTGCTGGCCCAGATCTCTGCCGGCGTCGCGGTGCACAAGAGTGTGGAGAAGGCCACCAAAGATGTGATCTGCGATCTGGCAGGTCAGGTGCGCTATGAAGATGTGATCCAGCCCCGCGAGTCGACTGACCGCCAGGGCAACATCACCCTCAAGGCCCAGCGCCTCGGGCGGCTCTGGGTGCTGGCGGGTGATGTCTATAACCTTCCTCCCAATGCCCAGCCGGTGGTCAAGGGCAACACCGCCGTCACCACTGGTGAAGTGCTGGCGGAAAGCCGTCTGGTGAGTGAGCACGGAGGTTCGGTGCGCCTGCGCGATTCCACCGGGGATTCCCGCGAAGTGCAGATCGTCACAGCCAGCCTCACCCTCAAGGACTGCAAGCTGGTGGGTGAATCAACCCATTCCGGAGAGATCTGGCACCTGGAGGGTAAGGACAACATCCGTTACCTGCTCAAGACCCAACCGGGTAGCAAGATCGGCAGTGGTGAGGTGATCGCCGAGCTGGCCGATGACCGCTTCCGCACCCAGACCGGTGGACTGATCAAGTACGCCCCCGGCCTCTCGATCAAGAAAGCTCGCTCCGCCAAGAATGGTTACGAGGTGTCCAAGGGGGGCACTGTGCTCTGGATTCCCCAGGAAACCCATGAAATCAACAAGGACATCTCCCTGTTGATGATCGAAGACGGCCAGTGGATCGAGGCTGGCACCGAAGTTGTCAAGGACATCTTCAGCCAGACGGCCGGAATCGTGACCGTGACTCAGAAGAACGACATCCTGCGCGAAATCATCGTGCGATCTGGAACGCTTCATCTGGTCAGCGATGCCAAGATCCATGCGCGCTACAGCGACGAAGGTCGTCTGCACAATCCTGGCGAAGAGATCGCCCCCGGGCTTGTTCCTGAGTCGATGGTCTTCATCGAGTCCGTCGACACTCCCGAGGGCGGCGCCCTGCTGCTGCGGCCTGTTGAGGAATACCCCATTCCCGACCAGGCTCACCTGCCCGAGCTGGGCAGCGTCAAGCAGAACGGCGGTCCCTTCCTGGGGCTCAAGGCTACCCAGCGCCTCACCTTCAAGGACGGTGAACTGATCAAGTCGGTGGACGGAGTCGAGCTGCTTCGCACCCAGCTGATCCTCGACACTTTCGACACCACTCCCCAGATGACGGTGGATGTGGAGGCTGTCCCCGATAAACGGGCCAAGACGATCGAGCGCCTGCAACTGGTGATCCTCGAAACCTTGCTGGTCCGCCGCGACACCCTCTCCGATGCCAGCCATGGTTCCACCCACACCGAACTGCAGGTGGAGGACGGCAGCAGCGTCAAGAGCGGCGATGTGGTCGCCACCACCCAGATCCTCTGCAAGGAAGACGGTGTGGTGCAACTGCCTGATCCGGTGGAAGGGGAGCCGGTACGTCGTCTGATCGTCGAGCGTGAGGGCGACACCCGCGACCTCGATATCGGCAGCGCTGAGTTGGCCGTGAATGTGGGCCAGCGTCTGGTGGATGGCGAACCTCTCGCCAGCGGTATCGAGGCTCCCTGCTGCGGTCAGGTGGAAGCTATCGCCGGCAGCCTTATCACCATCCGTCTGGGCCGTCCTTACATGGTCTCGCCGGATTCGGTGCTGCATGTCCGCGACGGTGAGCTTGTTCAGCGGGGAGATGCCCTGGCGCTGCTGGTGTTCGAGCGCCAGAAGACCGGAGACATCGTCCAGGGTCTGCCCAGGATCGAAGAGCTGTTGGAAGCCCGCCGACCGCGGGAATCCGCAGTTCTCTGCCGCAAACCCGGCACCGTCACCATCAAGCAGGGCGAAGACGACGACTCAATCACTGTCTCCGTGATCGAGCATGACGATGTCAGCACCGACTATCCGATCCTGCTCGGGCGCAATGTGATGGTGAACGACGGCCAGCAGGTGACAGCCGGTGAAATGCTCACCGATGGTCCGATCAATCCCCACGAACTGCTGGAGTGTTACTTCGAGGACCTCAGAAGCCGCAAGCCCTCGATGGAGGCGGCCCAGGAGGCCATCTCCAAGCTGCAGTTCCGCATGGTCCAGGAAGTGCAGAACGTCTACAAATCCCAGGGGGTCACCATCGATGACAAGCACATCGAAGTGATCGTGCGCCAGATGACCAGCAAGGTACGCATCGAGGATGCCGGTGACACCACCCTGCTCCCCGGTGAGCTGATCGAGCTGCGCCAGGTGGAGCAGGTGAACCAGGCGATGGCCATCACCGGCGGCGCCCCCGCTGAGTTCACACCGGTTCTGCTGGGTATCACCAAGGCCTCACTCAACACCGACAGCTTCATCTCCGCCGCCAGCTTCCAGGAGACCACCCGGGTGCTCACGGAAGCGGCGATCGAAGGCAAGAGTGACTGGCTTCGGGGTCTGAAGGAGAACGTGATCATCGGCCGCCTCATCCCTGCCGGTACCGGATTCGGTGGCTTCGAGGAGGAACTTCGCGCTGAAGCCGGACCCCACCCCGACATCCTCGACGAGGAGGCCGGCAGTTACCGCCGTGTGGCCAACCTCCGTCCGGACTACACCGTGGAGATGCCTGCTGCGGCCCCTGTCACCAAGGCGGTGCTGGAGGACCCTTCCGAGGACGAGCTCGATGCGGTCCGCAGCAAGCGGGGCATCGAAGCGGCTGCCAGCTCTTTTGCTGCCTTTGCCCGGCCGGCCCAGGAGGAAGGACTGGAGGAAGAGCTCATCCCTGATCCCGCGGCCCTTGAGGGTCTGCAGGAAGAGGGTCTACTCACGGAGGACTGAACCCCTTGCTGAAACCCACGCTTGTTCCGAAGCGACGCCTGCCCCGCTTCGGCTTCCACACCCACACGGAGCGTCTGAATGGCCGGCTGGCCATGCTCGGTTTCATCGCCCTGGTGGCGGTGGAGCGGTGGCTAGGCCATGGTCTGCTGATCTGGTCGTGATCGTCGAGGCCCCCTTGCCCCAACCCGTGCCCCTGCTGGGAATGGGCCTGGGCGAACTGGAGGCCTGGGCCATCAGTCAGGGGCAGCCCGCCTTTCGTGGACGCCAGCTGCATGACTGGATCTACACCAAGGGGGTCCGGCACCTGTCCGAGATCAGTGCGCTGCCCAAGGCCTGGCGCGAGAGTCTGGCGGCTGGGCCCGACCCTGCTGGCGCCGATCTGATCGGCCGCTCCAGGGAACTCCAGCGCCGGGTGGCTCAGGACGGCACCACCAAGCTGCTGCTGGGGACTGCCGATGGTCTCAGCCTCGAAACCGTGGGCATTCCCTCGCGCGATCGCCTCACGGTCTGTGTCTCAAGTCAGGTGGGCTGTCCGATGGCCTGTCGCTTCTGTGCGACTGGCAAGGGCGGCCTGCAACGCTCCCTGGCGGTGCATGAGATCGTCGATCAGGTGCTGTGCGTGCGCGAGGTGATGGAGCGCCGCCCCAGCCACGTGGTGTTCATGGGCATGGGCGAACCTCTGCTCACGATTGATTCGGTGCTGGGGGCCATTCACTGCCTCTGCACCGACCTTGGTATGGCTCAGCGCCAGATCACGGTGAGCACCGTGGGGGTGCCCAGCACTTTGCCCACCCTGGCCGAGCTAGCCCTCGAGCGGCTTGGCCGGGCCCAGTTCACCCTGGCGGTGAGCCTGCATGCCCCGGATCAGGGTCTGCGGGAGCAGCTGATTCCCACCGCCCATGCCTACCCCCTGGAGGATCTGCTCGACGACTGCCGCCGCTACGTGGAGATCACGGGCCGGCGAGTGAGCTTTGAGTACATCCTGCTGGGAGGACTCAACGACCATCCCCGCCAGGCAGCGGCCCTGGCGTCGCTGTTGCGTGGGTTCCAGAGCCACGTGAACCTGATCGCCTACAACCCGATCGAGGAGGAAGACTTTCAACGTCCCAGCCCCGAGAGGGTGGAGGCCTTCCGGCGGGTGCTGCTGGACCGACATGTGGCAGTGAGCGTGCGCGGCAGCCGCGGCCTCGACGAGGATGCCGCCTGCGGTCAACTGCGCCGCCGTACCGTCGCCGCGGTTTGATCGGAGGGGAGCTTGCTCATGTGGGATCCCGCTTCGGGTCGAAGGCGCCCTTGGCGCCGCTGCCGTTCCAGGGCGTGAGCCGCGTCATCAGCAGAAACGCCGGCAGGGAAGCAGCGGCGGTGAACAGGAAGAAGCTCGGCCAGCCCACCCGCTCGGCCACCACCCCGGCGGGCGCTGCCAGCACCGAGCGGCTCATCGCGTAGACGCCTGAGAGCAAGGCATATTGAGTGGCGGAGAAGCGGGGATTGCAGAGGCTCATCAGCAGAGCCACGAACACCGCGCCCACCATGCCGCCGGAGAGGTTCTCGATGCTCACGGCCGTGATCAGACCCGCCAGCCCGCTGCTGAAGCTGGCCAGAGCCCAATAGCTGAGGTTGCCGATTGCTCCTGCGGCGGCGAACAACCAGAGCGAGCGGTTCATCCCCAGGCGACTGAACAGCCATCCACCCAGCACCGTGCCGGCGATGGTGGCGCCGATCGCCCAGCCTCCCTGCACCAGGCCGATGTCGGCCGCGCTGAACCCCTTGGCGGTGAGGAAGGGGATGGCCATTGCACTGAGCAGACCGTCGGGCCAGCGGTAGAGCAGCACCAGCAGAAGCAGCTGCCATGCCCGGTTCGGGCCGCTGCGGCGCAGGAATTCCCGTGCTGGGCCAAGGACCGCCTGCCTCAGGCTGGTTACCGGGTGCTGGATCGGGGTCAGCCGTGGCGCCGCGAGTGTGAACGGCACCACCGCCGCCATCAGTGCGGCTGCGCCGAGAAAGGCCACCGGCCAACCGAACCGCCCCGCCAGGAGGAAGCCTCCTGCTCCGATCGCGAGCATGGCGCTGCGGTAGCCAAGCGAGGCCGCCGCTGCCCCCGGACCGCGCTCCAGTTCTGGCAGCAGGTCGGTGCGGTAGGCGTCCACGGCGATGTCCTGGGTGGCGCTGCAGACCGCCAGCACCAGGGCCATCAGCCCGATCGCGGCAAGACTGGCCGGATCAAGGCTTGGGCGCAGCAGGGCCATGCTGCCGATCACGACCACCAAGGTGAGCTGCAGCAGCAGCAGCCAGCCGCGGCGGCGGTCCGGCCAGGGGATCGGCCAGCGGTCGAGCAGCGGCGCCCAGAACAGCTTCAGGGTGTAAGGCAGCTCCGCCAGCGGGATCAGCCCGATCAGAGCCAGCGGCACCTGGCTGGCGCTCAGCCAGCCCTGAAGCAGCCGACTGCCAACCATGTAGGGGGTGCCGCTGGCCACGCCCTGGGCAGCGACGGCCATCAGCCGCTGCCAGGTGGGACCTGCGGCCTCTGGGAAGGATCCAGGACTGGAATCAGACGGCACAGCAGCGGCACGGTTGGCCGAACCCTACGGAGCGACCCGCCGGGGTCAAGCCGGCAGGCCGCGGCCTGCCTTCAGAATGACCTGGAAATGTGGTCCAGCTGTGTCGTTCTTCCGCTCCGTCCTGCTGCCGTTGGTGATCGTGGCCCTGTTTGCCCTGGCGCTGTTCGCGGTGAGTGCCAGGATCTGGTTGCCGGGTGACATGGCCGCCCCCGCTCCGATCGGCTGAGGGCCATGACCGACCAAGCCAATCCTGATCCCGGGGTTTCCCCGCCCCCCTACTCCTACGGTCCAGCTGAGCTGGCCTTCGACCCGGAGTTGCTGGCCGGCGAACTCGCCCAGGAGCTGCTGGGCGATCCGCTCGAAGACCTTGATGCACTCGAGCCCGCCGAGTCGGATATCGCCGCGGAATGTGACCTGGGGCTGGAGTGGCTCAAGGGCGGCCATGACCAGCGCATGCAGGGGTTGCGCATCTTCTGTGAACACCGCGATCCCCGGGCGATTCCGCTGTTGCTGCCCCTGCTGGAGGCCACCTGTCCAATCCTGCGCATGAGCGCGGTCTATGCCCTGGGCCGCAATCCGGATCCCCGTGCCGTGGCGCCGCTGCTGGCCTTGCTGCAGGACGACAGCAACGGCTATGTGCGCAAGGCGGTGGCCTGGAGCCTGGGCAACTACCCCGAGTCGCCCGTGCTCAACCCCCTGATCCGCTCCCTCCAGACCGACATCGCCGCAGTGAGACTGTGGGCGGCGGGGTCGCTCGCGGATGTAGGGGGCACAGGGGCGGCCAAGGCCGATCAGGCCGCCGCCCAGTTGCTCGTGAGCCTGCGCATCGATTCCGAGCCCGTGGTGCGCAGCAACAGCGCCTGGTCGCTCGGACGCCTCTTCGATCACCTGGTGGATCCACGCCAGGCGGAACTGGTGGAAACGCTGGTGGCGGTGATGCTTCAGGACGGTGATTCCACGGTGCGGGACGAGGCGCGGGTGGCTTTGGAGCAGTTGGAGCGTCCGGCGGTGCTGGAGCGGCTGCAGACCCTTGTGGAGGACGGCTTGATCCACTGATTCGGCCACCGGCAGCGGCAGGGGAACGTGGTTAACATTTGCGCACTTGAGTGAGCCTGGATGGCCCAGACCACCATTCGCTTCCGTATTCGCCCCGATGGGCGAGTCGAAGAGCTTGTGGAAGGTATCCAGGGTGCAGCCTGCCAACAGCTCACCGAGCGGATCGAGCATCAACTCGGTTCGTTGCAGCAGCGCCGCTCCACCTCCGAGGCCTTTCAGGCCGCAGCGCAGTCCTTGACCACCTCTTTGAGCGTGCACCAGCGCTCCACCTGAGTTTCACCCGTTTCTTTGGTCGCTCCGATGTCCCACTTCAGCATCGTCAAAACAGAACTTCGCGATCGTGCGGCCCTTCTGGAGGCTCTCCGGGATCTCGGCCATGAACCCGAGCTGGGGGAGCGTCCAGTTCGCGGATACCGCGGCCAGACCGTGCTCGCCGATCTTGCACTTACCCGCGACGACGGCTGCGATATCGGCTTCCGCTGGAATGCCGAATCCGGTAGCTATGAGCTCGTCACCGATCTGGAGATCTGGAAGCAGCCGATCCCTGTGGAGCGGTTCCTCGCCCAGATCACTCAGCGCTATGCCCTGCGCAAGGTCCTGGCGGCATCTGCTCAGGAGGGCTTCCAGGTGAGCGAGCAGACCTCCAGTCTCGACGGTTCGATTGAACTGGTGGTGACTCGCTGGGATGGCTGAGGCCAGCTGCCCCGCCATTGCCGCCCACACTCAGACCCAGCGCGAGGTGGATCCATCCCTGGCTTTTGCGGCACCCGCCCGCTCCCAGGAGCAACCCAGCGGTCATGAGCCACTGCTCGGTGGGAATCTGCGACAGCAGGCCGTCTGGGTTGATGAGGCCGTCTGCATCGGCTGCCGCTACTGCGCCCATGTGGCCGGCAACACCTTTCTGGTGGAGACGTTATGGGGGCGCTCCCGGGCGATCCGCCAGGACGGAGACAGCACCGAAACCATCCAGGAGGCGATCGACACCTGTCCCGTGGATTGCATCCATTGGGTGTCCTACGAAGATGTTCCCCAGTTGGAGGATCGGTTGCGCTCACAGGAGCTGCTGCCGTTGGGTTATCCCAGCCAATCCCGGGTTCAGCGCACCTTGCCGCGCCGATGAAGTCGCTGGATAGCGCTGGGCTTCGCTCGACGTTGTCCCTGGATTCGCCCCTGCCCACCCGGCGCTTCGGACGGACGGAACTGGCCATGCCGGTGCTGTCGCTTGGGGGGATGCGCTACCAGCAGAGCTGGAACGACCTTCCGGCCGGAGAGATCACTGCAGAGAGCCAGGCCAACCTGCGCGCCACTCTCGAGAAGGCCGTGGCAGGCGGATTTCATCACATCGAAACCGCCCGCCATTACGGAACCTCTGAGCGGCAACTGGGTGATCTGCTGCGGGAGGTGCCCGATCCCCAGCGCATCCTGCAGACCAAGGTGCCGCCCCATGAGGATCCCAGCCAGTTCGAAGCGGAGTTGGAGCTGAGCTTCGAGCGGCTGCGCATCGAGCGGCTTGATCTGCTCGGCATCCATGGCCTCAACCTGCCCGAGCATCTGGAGCAGACCCTGAGACCGGGCGGCTGCCTGGACGTGGTGCGGCGCTGGCGGGAGCAAGGCCGCATCGGCCATGTGGGCTTCTCCACCCACGCGCCACTGCCGCTGATCCTGGAAGCGATTGCCAGCGATGCCTTCGATTACATCAATCTGCATTGGTACTACATCCGCCAGGACAACCGCCCGGCCCTTGAGGCTGCCCGCCACCACGACATGGGTGTCTTCGTGATCAGCCCCACCGACAAGGGTGGCCACCTGCACAGCCCCTCCGCCCGGATCCGCGGGCTGTGCGCGCCACTGCACCCGATCGAATTCAACGACCTGTTCTGCCTGCGGGAGGAGGCGATCCATACGCTCAGCGTGGGCGCCGCTGGTCCGGCTGATCTCGACCTGCACCTGCAGGCCGTGGCGCGGTTGCCCGAGGCCGAGCGCTGGCTGGCCCCAGTGCAGGAGCGGCTGGAGCGCGCCCGGCTCGAGGCCCTCGGCGCCGATTGGCTCGAGAGTTGGAGCGATGGTCTGCCCAGCTGGGAGGCCACACCCGGAGGGCTCAACCTGCCTGTACTGCTCTGGCTGCACAACCTGCTGGCGGCCTGGGAGTTGGAGGGATTTGCCCGCGCCCGCTACGGCCTGCTGGGCCAGGGGGGGCACTGGTTTCCCGGCGCCAATGCCGATGCCCTTGACCAGGAGGTGAGCGAAGCTGATCTCCTGGCGGTGCTGGGGGCCAGCCCCTGGGCCCAGCGCATTCCGTCCCTGCTTCGCGGCCTGCGCGAGCGCCTGGGGGGTACCAGCGTCCGCCGGCTGATGGCCGACGACTGATCAGCTGATCTGGTTCAGGCCAGGGGTTGCTTCGCGGGCAGACCCACGGCCCTGGGATAGTTGACGGGGCAGGGGGCGATTGGTCTCAGTACAACCGCATGGCGCACGCCCCGCCCGCCCGGCAGGTCGATCCGCTCCACCCTCTCCACTTCGGCGCACAGGCTGGAGGCGGCCCGCTCCAGGTCGGCCAGATCCTCTCGGCTCCAGTGGCCGCGGTAGAGCAGGGCCCTGCCGCTGGCATTCAGCAAGGGGACCAGATACTCCGCCACCACCGGGGCGGAGGCCACGGCCCGCGCCATGGCCCAGTCCTGGCGGCCGCGGCAGGCTCGGCTGTGGCCGGTGGTCTCCGCCCGCTCCCAGCGCACCTCCACCCGTTCGCCCATGCCCAGGCTGGCGGCCATGGCCTTCACCGCTTCAGCCTTGCGCCCGACGGAATCCACCAGAGTGAGGCGTGCGGCCGGGAGGGCGATCGCCAACGCCAGGCCGGGGAAGCCGCCACCGGTGCCCACATCGATGCAGCGCAGGGGCTGCGATGGGGTTTGGAGCTGGTCGCGCCAGGGCCAGAGGCTGTCGTACACCTGGGCGATCCAGTAGTCGTCGCCATCGACCAGACGGGTGAGGTTGAGGCGAGTGTTCCATTGGCGCAGGTGCTGCTGCAACGCCATCAACAGCTGCAGCTGCTCTGGGGTCGGCTCCCAGCCCAGGCTGTCCCAGAGGCCAGCTGGAACCGGATCGGCAGGAGCCGTCATCACTGCAGCAGAAATGGAGAAGCTCTCTAGGATCTCGCAACCATGGCGCGTGGTTGGTGGCAGGCGGCGAGCACCCGGTCACGGGCCCATCTCTTTATGCCCTGCTTGGTCTGCCGAGCACTGCCACGGCCCAGGACCTGAGGCAGGCTTTTCGTTCCCTCAGCAAGCTCTACCACCCCGACACCACCACCCTGCCGCTGGCCGAGGCCCGGGACCAGTTCCGGCTGCTGCAGGAGGCCTACCTGGTGCTGGGGGACCCCCAGCGTCGCTCCGCCTACGACAGCCAGCTGCGTCTGGCCCTGCTGCAGCGCGTTCAGGCTCTCAGCCCACCGACCGCCACTCCTGCTCCTGGGCCGGGGCCGATGCTACCAGGGCCGCTCTCGCCGCGTCGCCCCCTCTCAGTCCGGCGGGCCTTCTCGGGGGGGGAATGGTTCGCCCTGGTGCTGCTGGCCCTGGCCCTGCTCTTCAGTCTGGTGCTCGGCCTGGGCCTGGCCTGGTGGCGCGGG
The DNA here is from genome assembly GCF_024345995.1 of Synechococcus sp. Cruz-7E5. Taxonomy (GTDB): domain Bacteria; phylum Cyanobacteriota; class Cyanobacteriia; order PCC-6307; family Cyanobiaceae; genus Regnicoccus_A. The sequence continues at coordinate 171,268 of NZ_JAGQCE010000005.1, read as the reverse complement.
GTGGAACTGGTCACCCAGCCCCCGGGCAGCGGCCCTGCCGCTGACCCGATCGAGCGGCAGACTGAAGGCTCGATTGCACGCTTGCCTGGGGATGATCTCCTTACCCCCCCTGCAGACTCCGCTTTACAACCACCCACTTCCGGCTCTTGAGCAGTGGCTGAGTGATCTGGGCGCCTGCCGGGACCACGCCGAGCCCTGCCTTTGGGATCTGAGACAACCGTTATGGAGTGCCCGCATCGAGCTGGAAGTCGAGGAGCTCAAAGTGAGCTGGGAGCACGGGGGCAGAGTCACGGTGCGCCTGTTCCCCTATGGCCTCAGCCGCGCCGACGTGGAATCGGCGATCCTGGCCGGCCCCTGAGGCCTCAATTCAGCTGGTCGAGACCTGAGCGGATCACGGTGTAGCAGTCCTGCAGCTGCTGGTCGCTGAGGCAAAGCGGCGGCAACAGGTAGACCACATGGCCCAGGGGCCGCAGGAACACCCCGGCCTTGAGGGCATGGCGCTGCAGCTGGCGGCCGGCGGGATGTAGATAGCCCGGCCGCTCCACCGCCAGATCGAAGGCGGCGATGGTGCCGCACAACCGTGGCCGCTGCACCAGGGGATGGACAGCCAGGGCCTGGAGATGGGGCCTGTGACGGGCCTCGAAGCCTTCGTGGAGCGCGGGCTGATGAAGCAGCAGATCCAGGCTGGCGTTGGCGGCGGCGCAGCCGAGTGGATTGGCCGTGAAGCTGTGGCCGTGGTACAGGGTGTGGCTTGGGTCGTCGCTGATGAAGCCCCGGTAGATCCGCTCGCTCGCCAGGGTGACGCCCATCGGCAGGAAGCCGCCGGTGAGGCCCTTGGACAGGGCCACCAGATCGGGGTGGATCCCCGCACGATCGCAGGCGAAGAGGGCACCGGTGCGTCCGAACCCCGTCATCACCTCATCGGCGATCAGCAGGGCACCGGCCTGACGCACCAGTTGCTCCAGCTTCCGCAGGAAGCACTCCCGCACCATCGCCATACCGCTGGCGCCCTGCACCAGGGGCTCGAGGATCACCGCGGCCGTGGGTACCTCCAGCAGCCGCTCCAGCGTCGCCAGCGCCTCAGCTTCCTTGCCCTCCACGTCCTGATCGTCCCACCAGGTTGCGGGCCAGGGGGCCCGGGCCACCGGCGAGAGCAGGGGCTCGAACGGAGCAGAAAACAGGGAGCGCTCCCCCAGGGCCATGGCCCCGAAGGTGTCGCCGTGGTATGCCCCCTCGAAGGCGATCAGCTGACGCCGTTCGGAGCCCTGGTTGCGCCACCACTGCCAGGCCATCTTCAGGGCCACCTCCACGGCGGTGGATCCGTCGTCGGAGAAGAACAGCCGCTCCAGACCGGTGGCGGCGCTGAGCCGCTCGGCCAGGCGCTCAGCGGGGGGATGGCGGAAGTTGGCGAAGATCACCTGCTCCAGCCGCAGGGCCTGCTCCGCCACCGCCGCGGCGATGCTGGGTTCGCCATGGCCGTGCAGGGTCACCCACCAGCTGCTGATGGCGTCGATCAGCTGACGGCCGTCGTCGAGTTCGAGCATGGCGCCGCGGCCGGCCACCGCCCGGAGGGGGGGATCGGCTTGGGCCACCTGGGTGGTGGGGTGCCAGAGATGGGGATGCCAGCTCAAGGGTTGGGCTGCAGCAGCTTCAGCGGCACCGCTTCTCCAGACGGGCCGATTCCGAGGCCCACGGTCCGCAGTTGAACCAACGCACCATCCCGATTTCCACATCGGTGAACAGCACCAGGATGCCCGTGCAGAGCAGGGCTACTGACGCGCTGACCAGCAGATTGCCTCGTGTCATCGGGCCAGGTTACGGGCCAGACCACTGGCCTGCCATTGCTCGGCCAGGGCTTTGCGATCAAGCCGGGGCAGGGGGGGTAGACAGGCCAGTACCGGCGCCCCGCTCAGGGCCTCCAGGGTGCGGGGGTTGTCGGGGTGGGTGGGGCCGTTGAGCACCAGACCCAGCAGGGGAATCGCTCTGTTGCGCAGGGCTTCCACCGAGAGCAGGGTGTGGTTGAGGGTGCCCAGGCCGCTGCGGGCAACCAGCAGCACCGGCAGGCCCCAGCGCTGGATCTGATCGATCTGGAGGCTGTCGATGCGCAGGGGTACCAGCAGGCCGCCGGCGGTCTCAACCACCAGAGGACCCTTCACAGGGGGCAGCGCCAGCCGCTCCAGCTCGATGGGCCGCTGCTCCAGCTCCCCGGCCCAGTGGGGTGAAACCGGATGGTTGTAGCGGTAAGCCTCGGGGAGGAGACGCTGGGCGGCTTCGCTGGGAGTGAGGCCGAGCATGGCCGCGACCCTGGCGGTGTCGCCCCCCTCCTCGAGGCCGCATTGCACCGGCTTCCAGTAGTGGGCCCCGATTCCCTCCACCAGCAGAGCACTTACCACGGTCTTGCCCACATCGGTGTCGGTGCCGCAGACCACCAGGCTCGTCATCGCTTCGGCTCCTTCGGGGGTTGGCGGCCGATCAGCAGCAACACCTCCCAGCTCAGGTGCTTGTGGCCGACACGGTCCTGGGGCCAGTGGGCCTCCAGCTTCCGCCAGTCCCCGACCCCCAGTGGGGCTGCGTCGGTGGTGCCGGCCCCCATCGCCCCCATGGGCCGCAGCAGGGCCCCGCCCCTGGGGCCGCTGCGGCTGTAGCGCAGGGGCGCGCACAGCCGCAGTTCCAGGCGCGGGGCGGCCACGGCCAGCAAGCGGGGCAGTTCGGGCAGGGCCAGGGCGGTGCATGGCACGCCGGCGGCGGCCGCTGCCTGGCGCCATTGGGGGAAGCTGCCGGCGGTGGGGACGGCCAGTCCCAGCCAGCCGCCAGGCGCCAGGGCATCGCACCACTGGCGCAGGCTGGCGGCGGGATCCTCCAGCCAATGCAGCGCGAAGCTCGAAACCAGCAGTGCCGCCCCGCCCAGACCCTCGGGCAATCCGTCGTTGAGGTCCCAGACACGCTGGGGCGCTGAAGCCAGCGGCGCGGCAACCCCGGCGCAGTCTTGGCGGGCTCCCTGCTTCAGCAGGGCCTCGCAGGCATCGAGCCGCAGCAGGGTGCAGCCGGGACGCTGTTGCTCCAGGGCCTTGCTGAGCAGCCCGGTGCCGGCCCCCAGATCCGCCCTCGGCCCCGGCGGGAGAGCCAGGTCGCGGCAGTGACGGGCCAGCCGCCAGGCCACGGCCCGTTGCAGGCTGGCGGCTGCGTCGTAGTGGCGGGCACGGCGACTGAAGGCCTGCCGTACGCGCTGGGCCATCGAGGGGGCTGACTGGAGCAGGACCATCAGCGGCAGGCCTCCAGCCAGTTCAGGACGGGACCCACCAGATCGCTGCCCAGCAGGCTGTGGCCAACGCCGGCCAGGGACCAGCACTCTGCGGTCGGCAGGGCCTGGACCAGGGCTGCGCGGCTTTCGGGGGCCACGATGCGATCGGCACCGGCCTCGACGATCAGGCTGCGGGCGCCGGCGGGGAAAGCGGGGGGCACAGCGGTGCACTGCTCCAGCAGGAGCAGATCCTGGCGCAGCCGCTCCACTCCCTCGGCCGGTATGGCCCCGGAGGAGGGTCCAGCCGGCAGCAGCTCCACCGGCGCGGGAGCGGCGGCTTCGCGCAGGAAGTCGTTGAGCATGGCGGCGCTGTCGCCGGCCTCGAGGCGCTGGCCCATGCCGCGAAGGGCCTGCCGCCAGCGCCGGCCGTTGGGCCCGGCGGGCACGAAACCCCCGAAGCTGGCCAGCAACACCACCACCTCCGCTGCCGCCAGCACCGGCGCCGGCAGCAGATGCAGCCCGAGGGAATGCACGATCACAGCCCTGGGGCCGCTCTGCTCCGGCCAGTGGGGGGTGCTGGGGACCAGCTGGCCGTAGCCTCGCTCACCGCTCTGCCAGCTCCAGCCCCGGCTGGCCGCGGCCTCCTGCCAGGGACGCCATGCACGGCTGTCGCCGGCCCAGCCGTGCATGGCGATCAGGTCCAGGGCAGGACGACTCATGGGACGGGTGCGTGAGGCCAGGCGGCCAGGGCGTGGAGCAGGCGATCAAGGCTCCCGTGGGGCAGGTCGCGGCGCAGCACCAGCCGCAGGCGAGCCGTTCCAGCCGGCACCGTGGGCGGGCGGATCGCCACCGTCAGCAGCCCGGCCTGCTCGAGGTGGCGCTGGAGGTCGAGGGCGAGGGCATCATCGCCGACGTGCAGCGGCAGGACCGGACCCTCGCCTGGGGGGCGCCGCCAGTGGGCGGCTTCGAGGCCATCCCGCCAACGCTGCGCTCGCCGCAGCAGGGCGATGCCCTGGTCAGCATCGGCTTGGAGCCGCTCCAGGGCCGCCAGGGCTGCGGCCGCCAGTGGCGGAGCCAGGGCGGTGGTGTAGCGGAAGGCGCCGGAGCCCTGCAGCAGCCATTGGCCCACGACTCCATCGGACGCGAGGAAGGCCCCGCCAGCACCGAAGGCTTTGCCGAATGTGCCGCTGATCAGGCTCACTCCCGCCAGGCCCCAGGCCAACCCGCGGCCGCCGGGGCCAAGCAGTCCCAGGGCATGGGCTTCGTCCACCAGCAACAGGGCGCCGAACTCCTGGCAGGCCGCGGCGATGCCAGCCAGATCGGGGGAGGTTCCTTCCATGCTGAACAGGCTTTCGCTCACCACCAGCCGGCGCCGGCCCGGCTCGTTCTGGGCCCCGCGCTCCAGCAGGTGGCGCAGGTCACTCAGATCGTTGTGGCGAAAGCGCCGCAGCTGGGCGCCGCTGGCCTGGATCCCCACCAGCAGGGAGTGGTGGATCAGCCGGTCGGCGATTACCTCGCTGTGGCGGTCGGCCAGGGCCAGCACCGCGGCCAGGTTGGCCTGAAAGCCGCTGGGGAAGAGCAGTACCCGCTCGCGCCCCAGCCACTCGGCCAGAGCCGTCTCGAGGTTGTTATGGCAGGGTCGCGTGCCGCTCACCAGCCGTGATCCGCCGCAGCCCACCCCGTCGCTCTGGATCGCGGCCATGGCCGCCGCCTTCAGGCTGGGGTGGGCGCTGAGTCCGAGATAGTCGTTGCTGGCCAGATCGAGCAGGGGCCCCTGGGACGGGCCGGCTTCGCCCGGCAGGAGGGTGGCGTCCGGGCCGGGGCGGAATGTGCGCAGCCGCCGTTGCCGCTCCGCGGGAACCCGGCTAAGGGCCTGCTGGATGGAATCGAGCGGATCACGGGCCACGCGGAAGTCAACGCCAGGGCAGTTGCACTAACCCCACTCTGCTTGCTGGACAGCCCATAAGATTGGATGATGCAAACCGCCGGTTCCGACGCTCCACCTGATCCGGCGGCGGCCCGAGAACGTTCAGCCGACAACAGCACTCAGGAGGCGGTGAAGGGACTGCCCGCCGATCCAGCCGAGATTCCGCCCCTCGATCAGCTCTTCCCCTTCCCTCTTGATCCCTTCCAGCTGGAGGCGATCGACGCTCTCAATCAGGGACATTCGGTGGTGGTGAGTGCACCCACCGGCTCCGGCAAAACGCTGGTTGGGGAGTACGCCATCCACCGTGCCCTTGCCCATGGGCAGAAAGTCTTTTACACCACGCCCCTCAAGGCCCTCTCGAACCAGAAGCTGCGCGATTTCCGGGAGCAGTTCGGGGCGGATCGGGTGGGGCTCATGACCGGCGATCTGAGCGTGAACCGCGAGGCGCCGATCGTGGTGATGACCACCGAGATCTTCCGCAACATGCTCTACGCGGAGGTGGACCGGGGTGACGATCCCCTCGCCGATGTGGAGGCGGTGGTGCTTGATGAGTGCCACTACATGAACGACTCCCAGCGCGGCACGGTGTGGGAGGAATCGATCATCCATTGCCCGCCGCCGGTGCAGCTGGTGGCCCTCTCGGCCACGGTGGCCAATGCCGGGCAGCTCACCGACTGGATCGAGCGGGTGCATGGCCCCACCACCCTGGTGGTGAGCGACCACCGGCCGGTGCCGCTGGCCTTCAGTTTCTGCAGCGCCAAGGGCCTGCACCCCCTGCTCAACGAGCAGGGCACGGGCCTGCACCCCAACTGCAAGGTGTGGCGGGCCCCCAAGGGGGAGCGGCGCAAGGGCAGGAGTCCGAAACCGCCCCAGCCGGAGGCGGCGCCGCTGCCCTTCGTGGTGGCCCAGATGGCCGAGCGCGACATGCTGCCGGCGATCTATTTCATTTTCAGCCGCCGCGCCTGCGACAAGGCGGTGCGCGATCTGGGACGCGTCTGTCTGGTGAGCGAGCCGGAGCAGGCCCGGATCGTGGCCCGGCTAGACGCCTTCGTGGCCGCCACACCCGAAGCGGTGCGGGAGGGGGGCCACGCCGAAGCTCTCACCCGAGGCATCGCCGCCCACCATGCCGGCGTGCTGCCGGCATGGAAGGAACTGATCGAGGAGCTGTTCCAGCAGGGGCTGATCAAGGTGGTCTTCGCCACTGAAACCCTGGCGGCAGGCATCAACATGCCGGCACGTACCACGGTGATCTCGGCCCTCTCCAAACGCACCGAGCGGGGCCATCGCCCGCTGATGGGCAGCGAGTTCCTGCAGATGGCTGGCCGGGCCGGACGGCGCGGGCTGGATGTGCAGGGCTATGTCGTCACGGTGCAGAGCCGTTTCGAGGGTGTGCGCGAGGCAGGAGAACTGGCCACCAGCCCCGCCGATCCGCTGGTGAGCCAGTTCACCCCCAGCTACGGCATGGTGCTGAATCTGCTGCAGCGCTACGACCTGGCCAAGGCCCAGCAGCTGGTGGAGCGCAGTTTCGGGCGCTACCTGGCCACTCTGGATCTGGCGGAGGATGAATCCAGGATCGCCTCCCTGCGCGCCCAGCTGGCGCAGCTGGCGGGGCCCACCGCCGACATCCCCTGGGAGGAATTCGAGGCCTACGAGAAGCAGCGCGAGCGCCTGCGCGAGGAGCGGCGGATCCAGCGCATCCTGCAGCAGCAGGCGGAAGAAACCCTGGCCCACGAGCTCACCCTGGCGCTTCAGTTCGCCAGCGAAGGCACCCTGGTGAGCCTGAAAGCCCCCCAGCTGCGGGCCCGGGTGACCCCAGCAGTGATCGTGGCCAAGCAGCAGGGCTCCGGCCAGTTCCCGCTGCTTCTCTGCCTCACCGATGAGAATGTCTGGATCCTGGTTCCATGTCATGGGGTGGTGAGCCTCCATGCCGAGCTGAGCTGCCTTCAGGTTGATTCGATCCCGGCACCTCGCCTTGACCATGCCGGTGAGCTGCGCCATGGCGATAACGTCAGTGGTGGACTGGCCTTGGTGGTCGCCTCGATGGCCCGCCGCCACGACATGCATACCCCCCAGTACGACCTGGCGGGAGAGGTGCGCAGCCAGGCGCAGCTTGTGCAGCAGCTGGAGGAGGAGCTGGAGCAGCATCCCGCCCACCACTGGGGCGACCGCCGCCAGCTCAAGAAGCAGCGGCGGCGTATGGAGGAACTCGGCGAGGAGATCGAGGAGCGCCAGAGGCTGCTGCACCACCGCGCCAACCGTCACTGGGATACGTTCCTGGCCCTGATCGAGATCCTGCGTGCCTTCGGGGCGCTGGCCGGGGCCGAGGGCCTGGAGCCCACTGAGGTGGGCCGCACCGTGGCGGTCCTGCGCGGCGACAACGAGCTGTGGCTGGGCCTGGCCCTGATGAGCGGTCATCTCGACGAGCTCAACCCTGCTGAGCTGGCTGCCGTTCTCGAGGCGATCAGCACCGAAGTGAATCGTCCGGATCTCTGGAGCGGCTTTCCGCCGCCGCCACGGTCAGAGGAGGCCCTGCACGATCTCGGTGGCCTGCGCCGTGAACTGCTTCGTCACCAGGAGCGGGCCCAGGTGGTGGTGCCGGCCTGGTGGGAGCCTGAGCTGATGGGGTTGGTTCATGCCTGGGCCCGTGGCAGCAGCTGGAACGACGTGATCGCCAACACCTCCCTCGATGAAGGCGACATCGTGCGCATCCTGCGCCGCACCGTCGATCTGCTGGCCCAGGTCCCCTACGCCGAAGCGATCAGCGAGCAGCTCCGCACCACCTCCCGCAAAGCGCTCCAGGCGATCAACCGTTTTCCGGTGTGTGAATTCATCGACCTGGGTAACCAGGTCGTACCTGTCCCCTCCCTTGTTCCGGCAACCCCTGCAACAGAACGCCCAGCCCCTCAAACGGCCTGATCGCAGAACCCTCAGCAGAACGGGGGGATTGCCAACCCAGCAGGCTCAGATTCCCAGCCGCTCCCAGATCACATCCAGCTGGGCCCGGTGCAGCTCGGTGGAGAAACAGGCGTCGAGCTGAGCGGCGTTGAGCCGTGCGCTCACCTCGGGGTCAGCGGACAGATTGGCGCGGAAGTCACCGCCTTCGCGGTTCCATGCTTCGTGGGCATGGCGCTGCACTATCCGGTAGGCATCCTCCCGGCTGAGACCGCTCTCCACCAGGGCCAGCAGCACCCGTTGGCTGAACACCACCCCGCCATAGACATTGAGGTTGCGGCTCATGTTCTCGGGGTAGACCCCGAGGCCCTTCACCACCTCCGTCATCTCCCGCAGCATGAAGTGCAGCGTGCAGGAGCAATCAGGCAGCATCATCCGCTCTACGGAGCTGTGGCTGATGTCGCGCTCGTGCCAGAGGGCCACGTTCTCCAGGGCCGCGATCGTGTAGCTGCGCAGCACTCGAGCCAGACCGCTGATTCGCTCGCTGCGGATCGGATTGCGCTTGTGGGGCATGGCCGAGCTGCCTTTCTGTCCCTTGGCGAAGTTCTCCTCCACTTCCAGAACATCCGTGCGTTGCAGGTTGCGGATCTCGGTGGAGAACCGTTCCAGGGAGGTGCCCACCAGTGCCAGGGTCTGCACGTATTCCGCATGGCGATCGCGGCCGATCACCTGGGTGCTGGCGGTGTCGGGCTCCAGGCCGAGGCTGGCGCAGGTGAGGGCCTCAACCTGGGGGTCGGTGTTGGCGTAGGTGCCCATGGCCCCGCTCACCTGACCCACCGCCACCACCTGGGCCAGTCGTTCCAGTCGCTCCCGGTTCCGCTCCGTCTCCGCCAGCCAGCCAGCCACCTTGAAGCCGAAGGTGATCGGCTCGCCATGGATCGCATGGGAGCGGCCGATCATCACCGTGTCCTTATGCTCCGCCGCCAGGGTCCGCAGTGCGGCGGCCAGCTGATCGAGCTCTTGGCGCAACAACGCCACCGACGCTTTCAGCTGCAGGGCCAGGCCCGTGTCGAGCACATCGGAGCTGGTCATACCCACGTGGATGTAGCGGCCCGCATCGCCCACGTGCTCATTGACGTTGGTCAGAAAAGCGATCACGTCGTGGCGCACCTCCGCCTCGATCTCCAGAATGCGAGGCACATCGAAGCGGGCCCGCTCGCGGATCGCGGCCATGGCCTCCTTTGGCACCCGGCCCAGCTGGCAGTTTGCGCCGGTGGCAGCGATCTCCACATCCAGCCAGCTCTGGAATTTGGCCTCTTCGCTCCAGAGGTTGCCCATCTCGGGCAGGGTGTAACGCTCGATCAAGGCCAGCGCGTGGCAACGTCCTGGTCAATCTATGGGTCGACCCCAACGGGATCCCTATGGCAGGCAAGCAGCGACTCGATCAGCACCTGGTGGCGCTTGGGCTGGCCGCGAGCCGTCAGCAGGCGCAGCAGTTGATCCGTGCCGGACGGGTGCGCAGTGGTGATCGGGTGCTCGACAAGCCCGGCCAGGAGGTGCCGGCTGAGCTGAGACCCGAGGTGAGCCACCCACCCCGCTTTGTCTCCCGTGGCGGTGAGAAGCTGGTGGCGGCCCTGGAGGCCTTTCCCCTGCAGCTGCCGGGACGCATCTGCCTAGATGGTGGCATCTCCACCGGCGGCTTCAGCGACTGCCTGCTTCAGCATGGGGCCGAGCGGGTGTACGGCATTGATGTGGGCTACGGCCAGACCGCCTGGAGCCTGCGCACCGACCCCAGGTTGGTGCTGCGCGAGCGCACCAACCTGCGCCGCCTCACACCCGAGGAGCTCTATGGCCCCGATGACCCCTGGCCCGACCTGGCCGTGGCCGACGTGTCGTTCATCTCCCTGGCCCTGGTGCTTCCGGCCCTGCGGGCTCTGCTCAAGCCAGCCGCCGTCGAGGCCGTGCTGCTGGTGAAACCCCAGTTCGAGGTGGGTCGCGAGCGGGTGGGCAAAGGCGGTGTGGTACGTGAGCCTGGCGCCCATGCCGATGCCATCACGGCCGTGATCCGAGCGGCTGCAACGCATGGCTTGTGGCCCTGGGGCCTGATCGCCTCACCGCTCACCGGCCCCGCCGGCAACCACGAATACCTGCTCTGGCTGCGGTCCAAGCAGGAGCCCGCAGGCGAGCCGGTGACGCCCGACTCGATCCGCGCCCTGGTGCACCGCACTCTCTCCACTGGCTGACCACAAAAAAACCGGAGATCTGATCGATCCCCGGCTGAAGGTGCTGAGCCTGTCTCTGAGTGCTGGCGTCAGATAGCTGTGCTGTCGCGGTCGCCGGTGCGGATGCGGATGACAGTCCCTATGGAGCTGATGAAGATCTTGCCGTCGCCGATCTCGCCGGTGCGGGCTGCGTCCTGGATGGCGGTGACCACCGTGTCCACCCGGTCGTCGTCGACCACCACTTCCAGCTTCAGTTTCTGCAGGAATTCCACAGTGAATTCAGAACCGCGGTAGCGCTCCACCTGGCCCTTCTGCCTGCCGAAGCCGCGCACTTCACTCACCGTCATGCCAACGATGCCAGCGTTCACCAGGGCCACCTTGACATCTTCCAGCTTGAAAGGGCGAATGATGGCCTCAACTTTTTTCATGGAGTCTCCAATGATTCGGATTTAAGTCTCTCAGGAGTGATCGCTGAGAGGAAGGGAAAGGTTGGGGATGCGGTTGACTCGGAGCCCTGCGGACAGGGCATCCTGACAAAGCCGATCGGCGGAGCTTGGACTCACCTGAACCCTGCCGGTGGCCAGGTGGGACCAAACGGCATCGTCGAAATGGGTCTGGAGCCAGACCATCCCCAGGGCCGACTGGGGCTTGAGGCGAAAGCCGCCGTGACTGCTGGCGAGGAGGAGGTCCATAAGGAAGACCCTGCGCACTGGGGCCATTAGGCCTGAGTGCGCAGGGCTTCGGCGTAGCTGTTGCTACGGGGCGGCAGGCTGACGCAACTCAGCCGTGAGGCTGACGCAACTCAGTCATCCTCAAGGTGCAGTTGGTTCTACTGCTGCTGGCGGTGGTGATAGATGTGCCCGCGGTAGTGAAGATCAAGGTTTTCATCCACCAGCCGGGGCTCATGCTTCAGCGGCATGCGGTAGTGAACGCCTCTGTACACATGCTCCACTGGTTCGAGGCTGGGGAGGGAGTGGTGGGTGGTGTATGGGACACCCCGGTAGACAAGTTGGCCTGCGGTCATGGTTTGGAGCCTCGAAGGGATTCAGATCACTGACCCCCTGGGGTCGGTGCCGCTTCGTGGGAAGGAGCGTTGCTTCGCCTCGCGGGGGGCTACTTCCGACAGGAGGGCCCGGAGGCTCTCCGTAACGTCCAACGTTTTGTCCTTCGGATCATTTCTAGCGAAAACGGCTGTTCATGGCGAACAAAGGTTGAGTCTGCTTCAGTAATCTTTACTGATTTGCCGTTCCTACGATCGGCAGAACGTCTTTTCTCCTCCTGCGACCGCTGATGCCGTCCCCATTCACCACCTCCACTCCAGCTGCCACCACAGCAGCCACTCCAGCCGCCACCACCGCTGCGGCCAACGAGGAGCTCCAGGAGGGCACCGTCAGCCCGCACTACGGCGAGCGGCAGATCAGCGAGGAAGCGCCGCTGATCTGCTTCGACAACCCCCGCCGTGGGCGCGCCTACGAGGTGGCGATTGAGCTGCCGGAGTTCACCTGCAAGTGCCCCTTCTCCGGTTATCCCGATTTCGCTGTGCTGCGCCTGATCTATCAACCCGGCCCCAGCGTGCTTGAACTCAAGGCTCTCAAGCTCTACGTGAACGGCTGGCGCGATCGGAGCATTTCACACGAAGAGGTGGCCAACCGCATTCTCGATGATCTGGTGGCCGCTGCTGAGCCTGTCTGGATGCAGCTAGAAGCCGATTTCAATCCGCGCGGCAATGTGCACACGGTGATCCGTGTCAGCCACGGCCAGCGACAGGACTGCTGAGCTCGGATGCCGCTTTCAGTTGCTCCAGCAGCAGCGGCAATTCGTTGGCCAGGGCCGTGAGGCTGCGGTTACAGAGCCCGCCGACGTGCAGCTGGCCCTGATCGTCATCTGCAATGGCCCAGAGCTGGCGCGTAGCGATCAGGCTCAGGCCACCGCCCAGCAGGGCAATGGCGAAACCGCCGTACACCAGGGGGACCCCCGGATCACGCTTCAGCAGCAGTCCGCTGGCGGGCATCACCTCAACCACCTTCAGGGGCAGGCCACCTATCTCCAAGGGCTCTCCACCAGGGGTGATCTGGCCGATCAGCTGGGCCTGGGCCGAGTACACATCGATGGGTCCCATCTCGCTGCTGAGGGCCAGCAGCACCGGTTCCGATCCGTCAGGCCGTGTGGGCAGGGCCAGTCCCCATACCTGCTCTCCCAGCTCAGGGAGGCTGCGCAGAGGCAGCTGCAGCAGGGGACTGCGCCCCAGTTGCACAGTGATAGCCGCCAGCGACCAGTCGGCTTGGTAGACAGTCATCCCCCGGAAGCGCAGGGGATGGTTGACGCTGATCTGGCTGCGCTGCAGCGGTTTCCCCTCAGCATCGAGCAGGCGCAGCTCGGAGCGGAACTGCTCTGGACGTCCGGCTGGATCCCGATCGATCCGGAACGAGTCGACCGCCAGGGTCATCTGGTTCACACCTCGCTGGTTCAGCAGTTGCAGGTCATGGCCCGGGGCCAGGAAGCGTTCGAGCCGCTGCCCCGCCAGAGCCCCCCACGAGGCCCCCACCATCAGCACCACCAGGCCGGCATGAACCAGCAGGGGTCCCACCCGACCGAGAATGCCGCGCCGGGCCGCCAGCCGATCACCCTGGATCTTCAGCTGCCAGCGCTGGTTTCGCAACAGCTGGGCCAGGGCGTCGAGGTCGGTCCTTGGCTGGGCCGTGGGCAGGGATTCGGCCAGGCTCAATTTGCTGAGCTGGCGTGGGGAGCGGTAGTCGATCCAACGCAGGGCAGCCTGTAGAGCGGGCCACTGGCGCCGCCAGCTGCAGAGCACCAGCGAGAGCCCCAGCCAGGCGAGCAGGGCCAGGAACCAGTTGCTTGCATAGACGTGGTCAAGTTCGAGCTTCAGGATCCAGTCGCCATCAAGCAGCCCCAGCCAGGGCTTGGCGTCGTAAGCCTGGTGGTAGGCATCCGCCGTTTCCTGCTGGGGAATGATTGTGCCCAGACCGCTGGCCAGGGCGATCACAAGCAGCAGACCTATGGCGAGGCGCAGATCCGAGATCCAGGCGGCGAGGCGGCTGAGGGACCTCATGGCAGCTGGGCCAGCAGGGTCAGGCCGCCGCTGGCGAGCAGCACCACGCCACTGATCGGCGGGATCCATCGGCTGCGTTCGCGCAGGGCGAGGAGCCTGGGCATCGCTGCGGCCGCCGTGCCCGCCAACATCAGGGGAATCACCTGGCCGGCTCCGAAGCAGGTGAGCAGAAGCATGCCCACCACAGGGTGTCCCTGCTGGGCGATCCAGGCCAGCAACACTGCCAATACAGGCGTTGTACAGGGACTGGCCGCCAGGCCGAAGGCGGCTCCGGCCGCCAGGGGTGCCAGGGGGGTGGGTACTCGCTGGCGCCAGAACTCGGGATCGGGGCCGGCCGGCAGGGGCAAACGCACCAGCCCCAGCAGGTTCAGGCCCATCACCACCGCCAGCAAAGCCACCACGGTGGGAACCACCCCGGGCACCTGGCCATAGAGCTTCCCGAGCAGGGAGGTGGTGCCCCCCAGAAGTACCAGGGCCGCCACGATTCCCGCCGCAAAACTGAGGCTGCGCTGCCAGGGGCGCCCAGGCGCTTCCGGTCTGGAGAATCCGGCCATGTAGGCCACTGTGATCGGCAGTAGCGAGAGTGAGCAGGGACCCAGGCTGGTGACCAGGCCGGCGCTGAACACCACCGTGAAGGTGAGAGGCCCTGGCGTTGAGAGGGAGCGCTGAAGCAGCTGCTCACTCCAGAGGGCTAGATCCGAGAGGGGCAGGCCGAAGCCGTTCATCCGTGTCCTGGTCATCCGGAACGGCGGCAGGCCTGTCAATCCGGAGGGGAACTCAGCCTATCGGGGCGGGGTTGGGGCTGGCCCCACCGCCGCGGTCACGGCGGCCGCGGAGCGGACGTCTCTCCCAGCCGCGGGATTCCAAGGAACAGCGGATCAGCAGGCCCGCGGTGAGCAGGCTGGCCAGCAGGGAGTTGCCTCCATAGCTGATCATCGGCAGCGGCAGGCCCGTGGTGGGCATCGAGCCACTGGCCACGGCGATGTTCAGGATTGATTGGCCCACCAGCAGGGTGGTGGCACCGATGGCCACCAGTCGCTGCTGATTGCTGCGGCAGCCCAGGGCAACCCGCAGTCCCACAAAACCGAACAGCACCAGGAACAGCAGCAGCACCAGTGAACCCACGTAGCCGAACTCTTCAGCGAAGACCGCGAAGATGAAATCGGTCGACTGGATCGGCAGGTATTGCAGTTTCTGGGTCGAGAGGCCGAATCCCTCACCGAGCACCCCACCTGAACCGATCGCCAGCAGGCTCTGCACAAGTTGATAGCCGTCACCCTGGGCGTCGCGCCAGGGGTTGAGAAAGGAAACCACCCTCAGGCGCTGATACTCGTTCACCATGATGCTGGCTGTGCCCAGGGCCCCTCCGGCGGCAGCAGTACCGAGCAGCGAAAGCAGCGGCAAGCCGGCTGCCAGGGCCATGAACCAGAGCAGCAGGCCAGTAAGAGCTGCGGTGCTGAGGTTGGGCTGCTTGAGGATCAGCAGCAGCAGGGCTGCAAAAGTGCCCAGCCAAAGCATTTTCTGATCCAGGCCGATGCGTTTCCAGTGGGCAAATAGGGAGGCCCCCTGAAGCACCACGAAGGGTTTCACCAGCTCCGAGGGTTGGATCTGGATAGGTCCGAGCACCAGCCAGCGGCTGGCGCCATTGACCGTGCTCCCCGCCACCAGGGTGGCAGCGATCAGCACGCCGCCGATCAGTACGGCAGGGCCTGCCATCCGCAGCCAACGCCGCAGGGAGGTGCGCATTCCCAGCCAGAGCAGTCCCCAGCTGGCTATCAGCCAGATCGCCTGGCGCTTGAGGTAGAAGGCGGGATCCCCGTTCTCCCTTGCTGCCACCCACCAGCTTGCCGAGCCCAGGATCAGCAGTCCGGCCAGGCACCAGATTCCGACCATCACCAGCAGCAGTCTGGCTTCTGCTGGCCAATCGGCCCAGGCCAGAGGCAGCGGAGCTGGATTTGCCTCCGCCACGGTCAACTGGTCGCTCGATCTTGAATTGGCAGGGCTCCTGGGGCGTCGGGTCATGGTGGCCGGCAAGGACTGGCGCAAGGAGTGCGTTCCCCATTCAGCCGTGGCCGCAGCTTCGGGGGAAGGGGGTTGGGACAAAAAAAAGCCCGGTCAGGGCCGGGCTTTGCAGGTTTGATCAGTCAGGAGCCAGAGCTCAGAGCAGCTGTCAGTTGCCGACGTTGACCTGGCGGCGACCCGTGACGAGCTCAACCTTGAGAATCTTGCCCCCCTGCTTCATGATCCGCTGTTGTTCAGCGAACCAGCTCTCGTAGGGCACCCACTTTGTGAAGAAGGTGTTCTGCAGTTCCCGCTGGCTCCTGACTTTTTCAGGGCAGGGAATGCAGGCCGTGATCTTGAACAGGCGCATGTGGTGATCCTCGCGGGTTGGGCGTTGGGTCGGGATCAGTTGCCCAGGCCGGAGCTGATGTAATCCAGGTAGGTGCCGAGTTCACGGCCAGCCTCGGGGCCCACCAGCGAAGCAGCCGCTTGTTTCATGGCCTGGATCGACTGGACGGTGGCGCCGATGGGCACACCCAGGGAGTTGTAGGTCTCCTTGAGTCCGTTCAGGACACGCTCGTCGAGAATTGAGGTGTCACCCGCAAGCATGGCGTAGGTGGCGTAGCGCAGGTAATAGTCCAGGTCGCGGATGCAGGCCGCATAGCGACGGGTGGTGTACATGTTGCCGCCCGGACGGGTGATGTCCGAATAAAGCAGAGTCTGGGCGACAGCTTCTTTGATTATCGATGCCGAGTTGGCACCGACGGTGGCCGCTGCGCGTACACGGAGCTCGCCGCTGGAGAAATACTGCTCCAGCCGTCCGATTGAGGAGTCGTCCAGGTAGAGACCCTGAACGTCGGACTGGTTGATGACGTTGGTGATCGCGTCTTGCATGTGTCCTGGGAAGAGGCGGTGGGCAAGGAGAGGCGAAGCCTCAGGAGAGGGCGCCGATGACGTAGTCGAAGTAGAAGCCTGCCTCTTCGGCGTCGGCTCCCGTGAGCAGCCCCAGGGAGGCGTTCTTGAGCTCACGGACGACCTCGGCCATGGCCTCCAGGGGAGTGCCGAGCGCGCGATACATCTCGCGAGCGCCGATAATGCCGATTTCTTCGATCGGGGTGACGTCACCCGCTACAACGCCGTAGGTCACCAGGCGCAGGTAGTAGTCGACGTCACGAAGACAGGTGGCCGTCATTTCCTCGCCGTAGGCGTTGCCGCCTGGTGAGATCAGGTCGGGTCGCCTTTGAAAGAGGGCGCCGCCGGCCTGCTTCACAATGCGCTCGCGGCTTTCGCCCAAGACCTGAGCCACCCGCAGACGGCGTTGACCGCCGGCGACGAAGGACTTGATCTGGTCGAGTTCGCCAGGGCTGAGGTAGCGGGCTTCGGCGTCCGCGTTGATGATCGAGTTGGAGACGATGCTCATGCAGTTCTGCCTCGAAACAAGCGGTCGCCGTAATGGAGACCGATATCCGGTGGGTAAGGGATGCCCCTCGCTCCTTCGCTTCGTTGACGTGAACGCCAACGGTTTGGTCGGGAGAGTGAGCTGTCGATCAGGTTTGCTGACCGCGGAGTCATTCTGCGGCAGAGGTGGCCACCCCTCCCGGCGCCGGTAACAGTTCTTCACGGCGGTGTGCTTGGGTCAAACCCCTTGTCTGGCAGCGACTCTGACCTCTTCTGCGCCTAAGGGAAGACCTCTTAGTTTGTTAACACTTTGCAGGCCTTCTGGCGCTTCCCATTTTCATTCCACATCAATGATCGTGGTGATCACATCATTTTTCCATGAAGAAATCCCCCGAACTTCCGTCCGGGGGCTCATGGGGAGAGCAAGGGATTGATCCCTGGTCGAGCGTTCAGCTGAAGCTCAAATCGCCCCGCGAGGTGGAGGAGTCAGCCCGGCATTCCCGGAGTAGAGCAGGGCCGTGCGGTTCACAGTGGCAAGGGGGATCCCATCGGCGGTGGCCATGCCCCTGATGTAGGGGACGGTATCGCGGCCGAAGCTGTTGGCGTACTCCTTGCCGGAGAGCATGTCGTCCAGGGCGCTCAGCTGACCCTTCTTGCCTCGGGTGGCCAGGTACTGGCTCACCTCACGGGGCTGGGCAGCTCTGCCCAGCAGGGCGAGGTATGCCGCCGAGGCAGCCCGCAGCGGCGCCATGCGGTTGAGCCGTTGCTGGAAAAGATCAGAGCCGGCGATCATCGCCACGAATTCCGAAACTGACAGACGCCTATCACGCAGTTGCGATTCGGCATCGCTCAGGCGCTCAGCCGCCAGCGGGATCCGGTTCAGCAGTTGCCGGTAGGTGGCTTCAATCACCTGCTGGAGCATGGCCTCATCGGCCTCGGGCAGCAGCATCACCGGCTGGCCGAGGCTGCGGCGGCGGCTGAACCCCTGAGGGCGAGCTCCGTCGAGGGCTTTAGCCATGGCTGCTCCAGGCTGGGGTGCCACCACTGCACGGAATCCATTGGAGGCGACCTGGGCGCTCCAGCCTCCTGGAATCTGGTTGCGGTCCACAGGTTTGGCCACCCGCGCCGAGCTGCCGGCATTGGCGCTCCAGCCACTGGACGTGGCGCCGGGCCGGCTCGGGGCCTGGCTCCAGCGGCGGCTGGGCTCGGGTGGTTGACGCAGGCTCTGGGGAGAGCTGCTTGCTGGCCTTGACGGAGTCTCTTCGCCTTGGGCGAAACGAGCACTCCAGCCTCCCACCACCTGGTTGAGGCGGCGGTCGGGCAGGTTGCGAGGCGTGATGTCGCCACTGCTGCGGAAGGTGCTGACCGGGGCCACCTGCGGCCGGCTCACCGGGGTGAGGTCTGGGATGGTCGAGGGATCGAGGACACGGCGCAGGGCGGGAATCCTGCGGGCATTGAGGTCGGATGGGGTGATGAAGCGCTCGTAGGGGACCGTGTCTTCCCCGAAGGCTGCAAGGTATTCAGGGCTGTTCAGCATGGCGTCGACGACGCCGTAGAAGCCATTGCGCGCCGCCGTGTCGAAGTAGCTGTTGATCTCACGCCTCCCGAAAGTGGGACGCCCGAGCAGACGACGGTGCATCACCTCGATGGCCTTGGTGATGTAGAGGTTGGCCCAGTAACGGCGACGGAAGGCGGTTGAGCGGGCCACCTGGCGAATGAACTCGCGCAGGCTGATGTCACCGTTCTCAAGCTTGATCTCCTCCACCTTCAGCGGCTCGCCGTCGTAGCCGGTTGTGCCGAGCACCTGCACGTACACGGCCCGTATCACCGCCTGAGTGCTGGATTCTGTGCCGCGGATGCTGGGTTGGCCGCCGCGCCGTGGCACAGAAGCCCCACCGGTGGCGATCTGCTGCAACCTCACCACCTTCGGACCGACACGCCGGGGTGTGGAGGCCCGGAACTGGGGGCTGTCCATCTGACCGGGCTCGGCCATGCCGTTGCCCACCAGGATGCGCCGGGTGTCGTCGTTGAAAGGAGCGGATCGGGTGGCCACTGAAGCCGTTCCCGAGGGGAAGATCGCCCCATAGTTCAGACCCAGGGGGTCGTTGCCACCGCCGTAGGGGTGCTG
Organism: Synechococcus sp. Cruz-7E5; assembly: GCF_024345995.1. Lineage (GTDB taxonomy): Bacteria > Cyanobacteriota > Cyanobacteriia > PCC-6307 > Cyanobiaceae > Regnicoccus_A. The sequence continues at coordinate 152,389 of NZ_JAGQCE010000005.1, read as the reverse complement.
ATCGGGCAGAGGTTGGCGGTATGACGCATAGAGCGTGATGTACTGCGGCGCCCCTTCAAAGGGCGCGCTGAAGCGGAACAACTTGCGGTTTGATCCCCAGCCGGCGCTTTCCTGGGCTTCTTCACCCAGACTGCGCAGGTAAGGGACAGTTTCCTCCCCGAAGGTCTGGGCGTACTCCTGCGTGTTGATCAGGGAATCCACCAAGCCGGGCAGTCCCTGCTGGCTGACGATGGCGAAGTAGCGACGGAATTCTTCGATCGTGCTCACGCCACGCCCGAGGAAATGACGGAAGGCAAGTTCCACGACCCGGCTGTTGGAGAAGCGTCCGTAGAACTGACGCCTGTATTCCTTGCTGCGCCCCAGAGCGCGAATGAACTCCCGCATCGAGAGTTGACCCTGCGCCACCTGGGTGGCTTCCACAGGAGCTACCACCTGGGAGTAGCCCTTGACGATGTCTCGCTGGAACACCTGCCGGTAGGCGGCACGGATCACCTCAGCCTTTTCGCGGCCGGAGAGGCCTGACTTCATGACGAAGCGCTGGCGGGATTCGGCGGCCAGGGCGTAGATGGCCGGAAGCTGAAGGCCCTGGTTCTCGGGGCTGCCCAGGCGCTGGCGGGCCGAGGGGGTGGGAACGTCCAGCTCCTTGAGCAGCACGTTGAAGCAATCGATCACCAGTCGCCTTGATTCCGAATCCTTGCGGAAGAGATTGGCGGCGGCTGCGCGCATCTCCTGGAGGGCCACGTTGGTGGCTGTCAGGGAGCAGGCTCTCTCAAGCACATCGCGCAGGCCGCGTGTGTTTACGGCCAGGATGCTGGGATCACCGGCCACCAGGGCATACCCCACGTATCGCAGGAACCAGCCCATGTCGCGCAGCGACTTGCGCATCCGCTCGGTGCCGTAGCGCGCCACGCTGATCGGGCTGAAGCCGGGGGGAAGCACCACCCGCACATCGGCATCGGCCTGGACCCCTTCAAGGATCCGGCCGAGGAGGCCGGTTCCACCGCTGCCCTGGGCGAATGTACGCACGGAGATAGCGGCCGCCACCTGGTCGCTGGCCAGCGGCTCGCTCTCAAGAGAACCCACGTTGAAGGGGGTCAGAGGCGCATCGAGATAGGACAGCGGCGTACCGCCGGCGAAGATCCGGTTGGCGGCCTTGGCGACGATGGCGTCGGCATTGGCGGAGATGAGCCGAGCCGCTTCAACTCGAGCTGAACCGCTTCGGTAGAAGTTGAGGAGAGTTTCCAGCTCCACCTTCTCGAGAAAGCGATCCTGTTGCTCCGCCTGACGGACGCTGGAGAGCGGCAGGGTGTCGTAGAGCTGGGGGCTGACCCTGGTGCTGCCGCTGCTGGCGGTCACGGTCATGAACGGGCGTGTACCGGGCAAAGCCACGTTACGGCTGGGGTCCTGCCCTCCCGGCCGGCATGAACAAATGTTTGCAGCGGACCTTCAACGGCGCCCATCGTCCAGCGGGGTCCATAGGTGGGCCCAGCCCATGAAAAGCTCCCCATGGATTCCATCCCCTCGACGATGAACCCTGGCTCCGCCGATGCCGCCACACCGGTGGTGAGCGCCTTCTATGACCGCTTCCCCTACCCGGGGGATCCACTTCAGGACGGACCTCCACCCGGCTACAACTGGCGCTGGAGCTATCCCTGCGTCAGCAGTGCCTGCACGGGCCGCCTGCCGGAGGTGGGCTCGCCGCTCCGACTGCTGGATGCTGGCTGCGGCACTGGCGTCAGCACCGATTACCTGGCTCACCTCAACCCAGGAGCGGAGATCCTGGCTGTCGACATCAGCTCAGGCGCCCTGGGGGTTGCCCGCGAGCGGCTGCGTCGCTCTGGTGGCGCCCGGCACTGCTCTTCCCTGCGCCTCGAGCAGCGCAGTCTGCTGGACCTCAAAGGAGAAGGCCCGTTCGAGCTGATCAATTCGGTCGGTGTGCTGCACCACCTGCGTGAGCCCGAAGCGGGACTGCAGGCCCTGGCTGAACTTTTAAGCCCCGGCGGCCTGTTGCATCTGTTTCTTTATGCCGATGGCGGCCGCTGGGAGATCCACCGGGTGCAGCGGGCGCTCACGGCTCTGGACGTGATCGGCGACGGTGATGGCCTGCGCCTGGGCCGTGCTCTCTTCGAGCAGTTGCCGGAAACGAACCGCCTGCGCCGCCACCACGAGCAGCGCTGGGCTCTCGACACCGCGGCGGACGCCAATTTCGCCGACATGTATCTCCATCCTCAGGAAACCAGCTACGACCTGGAAGGCCTGTTTCGCTTCGTGGCCAGCGCAGGGCTTGAGTTTGCCGGCTTCTCCAATCCCGAGGTCTGGGATCCGGCCCGCCTGTTGCAGGGAGAGCTGTTGGAGCGTGCCCGGGCCCTGCCCGATCACCAGCGCTGGGCGCTTGTGGAAAGCCTCGACCCCGACATCAGCCACTTCGAATTCTTTCTCAGCCGAGGCCCCCTGAGCATCAGCTCCTGGGACGACGACGAAGAGCTGCTGGCGGCCAGCGGACGCCGCAACCCCTGCCTGTGGGGCTGGCCGGGGGCCACACTGCTCGATCCTGACCTCAGGCCGATCGAGCTCGATGATCAGCAACTGGCCCTGCTGATGACCATCGAGGCTGCGCCGGAGTCGACTCCGATCGGCAGGTTGTCCCTGGGCTGGTCGTCCGAGCTGCAGGCTGCGGTGGCGCGCACTCTCTGGCGCCGCCGCCTGCTGTTGCTGGCTCCTGCCGGCAAGGGCTCCACGACTGGGTTGTAACAGCTTCGTGATAGATTCCGCGCGCCTTTTCCGATTTGCTGACGCGCTTGCAGGCCACCCCCGCATCCGGCACCACAACCGGGCCTGATTCCCCTGAGGCGTTCCCTCAGGAGGCTTCTGATCTGCGGGCTTCCTTGCTGCGTGGTCTGGCCGGGAGAGAACTGGCGGTTCCCACTCTTGTTCCGCCTGCTCCATCCCCAGAGTCCACTCCAGAGGTGGACATTCCAGATAACGGCATGGACGAGTACGTGCGTCTGCAAAGGCGTCTGTTGTTGTCCACTCTGCTGGTTTCAGCTCTGGCTGTCCCTGCGGCTGCCTTCCTGTTCGATTGGACTACTGCCCTGAGCCTCTCGCTTGGAGCGGTCTCCGGCATGCTCTACCTGCGGCTTCTGGCACGCAGCGTGGGTCGTATCGGTCCCGACTCCAAGGGGGTTGGAAAGGGTCAGTTGCTGGTTCCGGTGGTGCTCGTGTTGAGTTGCTCCCGGATTCCCCAGCTGGAAATCCTTCCGGCCTTGATCGGGTTCCTGCTCTACAAGCCGGCCCTTCTCCTTCAGGCCTTCGTCCGTCCCTGATCAGCGATACCTCGATTTCCTGATCACCCAATCCGTCGCTTCAGCGGCACCTCTGTACCCCTCGATGGTTCCGTTGTCTCTTTCCCTTCCATTCGCCGAGCTGGAGGTGGGTCAGCACCTCTACTGGAAGATCGGTGGCTTTCAAATTCATGGCCAGGTATTCCTGAGCTCCTGGCTCGTCATCGGCGCGCTGCTGGCTCTGGTTGTAGCTGGTACCAGAAACCTCGAGCGCGATCCCCGTGGTGTCCAGAACCTGCTGGAATTCATCTGGGGTTATCTGCGTGATCTGGCCCGTGATCAGATCGGCGAAAAGGCTTACCGTGACTGGCTTCCTTTCATCGGCACCCTTTTCCTGTTCATTTTCGTGAGCAACTGGGGCGGAGCCCTGGTTCCCTGGAAACTGATTCATCTGCCCAGTGGTGAGCTCGGGGCACCTACTGCTGATATCAACACCACCATTGCCCTGGCTTTGCTGGTATCTCTGGCCTACTTCTATGCAGGTCTGAGCCGCAAGGGCTTTCGATACTTCGAGTATTACGTGGAGCCCACGCCGATCATGCTTCCATTCAAGATCGTCGAGGATTTCACCAAGCCCCTGTCGCTCTCCTTCCGTCTGTTCGGCAACATTCTTGCCGACGAGCTGGTGGTGGCGGTGCTGGCGTTCCTGGTACCCCTGGTTGTGCCACTCCCTGCCATGTTCCTGGGTCTCTTCACCAGCGCCATCCAGGCCCTGATTTTTGCAACCCTCGCCGCTTATTACATCGGTGAAGCCGTGCACGAAGAGCACCACTGATTCTTCAAGGCTGATCAGCCTCCACAGGTCCGGTCGGTCGTTCTGCTAAATCTTCTGCGCGTAGGTCCGGTCTGAACCGGGCCCGTCTCCCTCAGCGGAGATGTCCCAGGCGCCAGGTTCATCCCGCGCTCTTCCGGCGCCCCCACATCCCCAACGTTCCACCATGGATTCCATCACTTCTGCAGCGTCTGTTGTGGCTGCCGGTCTCGCCATCGGCCTCGGCGCCATCGGCCCCGGCATCGGTCAGGGCACCGCTGCAGCCGGAGCTGTCGAGGGCATCGCCCGCCAGCCCGAAGCCGAAGGCAAGATCCGCGGCACCCTGCTGCTCTCCCTGGCGTTCATGGAAGCGCTCACCATTTACGGCCTGGTTATTGCCCTTGTGCTGCTGTTCGCGAATCCCTTCGCAGGCTGATCGCTCCCGGCAGGAACGGGGGACTGGGGCTGAGGCCTCGGTCCCCGTTCTGTTGTCCCAAAGCTTCTATACGTCCCCTCCTCCTCCAGGTCGGGGCGGCCCACCCGATCCCTCCAGCGTCCCCGCCCCATGACCAGCTGGCTACTGCTTGCCGCAGCAGGTGCTCCCGAGGGAGGTCTGTTCGACCTCGATGCCACCCTGCCGCTGATGGCGGTTCAGGTCGTCCTCCTCACCTTCATTCTCAACGCTCTGTTTTTCCGCCCTGTCGGCAAGACCGTCGAGGAGCGTGAGAGCTACATCTCCACCAGTCGCGCCGAGGCCAAGCAGCAGCTTGCCCAGACTGAGCGGCTGGAGGCGGATCTGCGCCAGCAGCTGCGCGAAGCCCGCCAGCAGGCCCAGTCATTGATTGTGGAGGCCGAACAGGAAATGGATCGTCTTTACCGCAGTGCACTCGCAGCGGCCCAGGCGGAAGCCAATGGCAGCCGTGAGTCGGCTCGGCGGGAAATCGACAGCCAGAGGAAGCAGGCTGAAGAAACTCTTAATGTTGAAGCCGACCGGCTCGGCGATCTGATCGTGACCCGTTTGCTGGCAGCACAATGAACATCCTCACTTCAGTCCCCAGCTTTCTTGCGAGTGAGGGAGGATTCGGCCTCAACCTGAATCTTTTCGAAACCAACATCATCAACCTGGCGATCGTAATCGCCGCATTGGTCTGGTTCTTGCCCAAGGTGCTCGGAGGGATTCTCGCGACCAGGCGAGCTACCATCCTTGCTGATCTGCAGGATGCCGAGCAGCGTCTCCTCGAGACCACCACGGCCCTGGCGGCAGCCAAGCAGGACTTGGCCGATGCTCAGATGAAGGCCGAGAAGATCCGGAGTGATGCCAGGGCCCGTGCTGATGCCCTGCGCCTAGATAGTGAGCGCCGAACCGTCGATGAGATGGCCCGTCTCAAGCAGGGTGCAGTGGCCGACCTCCAGACGGAAGCATCCAGAGTCAGCGAACAGCTGCGCCGCGAGGCCGCCCGACGCGCTGTCGATAGGGCCCTTGCTTCCTTGCCCGGCAAGCTCGACGCCGAGGCTCAGGCTCGCTTCATCGACCAATCCATCAACAGCCTTGGGCAAGCCTGATGCCTCTCCTCAACTCCATCTCCACCCCTTACGCCGAAGCCCTGCTTCAGGTGGTCGATCAGAGACAGGAAACCGAACTTGTGGCCGAGCAGGCCAAGGAGCTCCTTGAGCTCTGGCATGCCTCACCAGAGTTGCGGGCAGCTTTCGCCTCGCCGGTGCTCGAGCCCGACGCCAAGAAGAAGGCCCTGATCACGCTGTTCGAGAAGGACATCACTCCAACGTTCCTGACACTGCTCAAGGTGCTCGCGGATCGCCAACGCATCTCCATGCTTGATGCGGTTCTGGATCGCTTCCTGGTGCTCTACCGGGAGCAACGGGGGATTGCCCTGGCCCGGGTCACTTCCGCTTCACCTCTGAGTGAGCAGCAGCAGCAGGCCCTGCATACCAAGGTTCAGGCCGTTGCCGGCACCGACAAGGTCGAATTCGACCTGCACATCGACCCTGCCCTCATCGGTGGCTTCGTCGTCAGCGTCGGTTCCCAGGTGATCGACGCGAGCCTCGCTGGCCAGGTGCGCCGTCTTGGCCTGGCTCTGGCCAAAGCTGGCTAGCCCTACCCCCAACCGCCTCCAACTCCCTTCCATCGTCTCCCCACCCGGGGATCTCCATCCATGGTTTCCATCCGCCCCGACGAGATCAGCGCCATCCTCAAGCAGCAGATCGAGGACTACGACAAGTCCGTTTCGGTCAGCAACGTCGGAACAGTGCTTTCGGTGGGTGATGGCATCGCCCGGATCTACGGCCTGCAGCAGGTCATGTCCGGCGAACTGGTGCAATTCGACGATGGCAGCGAGGGCATCGCCCTGAACCTCGAAGACGACAACGTCGGTGCTGTGCTTCTGGCGGAGGGTGTGGGCATCCAGGAAGGCAGCACCGTCAAGGCCACCGGCCGCATCGCGGAGGTGCCAGTGGGCGAGGCGATGCTCGGCAGGGTGATCAACCCCCTCGGTGTGCCGATCGACGGCAAGGGTGAGATCGCCACCACATCGACCCGCCTGATCGAGTCGATGGCCCCCGGCATCATCCAGCGCAAGTCGGTGCATGAGCCGATGCAGACCGGCATCACCGCCATCGACGCGATGATCCCAATTGGTCGCGGCCAGCGCGAGCTGATCATTGGCGACCGTCAGACCGGCAAGACGGCCATTGCTATCGACACCATCCTCAACCAGAAGGGTGAGGGCGTCGTCTGCGTCTACGTGGCCATTGGCCAGAAGTCGGCTTCAGTGGCCAACGTTGTGGAAGTGCTGCGCGAGCGCGGCGCCCTCGATTACACCGTGATCGTTGCCGCAAGTGCCTCTGAGCCTGCGGCTCTTCAGTACCTGGCTCCCTATACGGGTGCCGCCATTGCCGAGTCCTTCATGTATGAAGGCAAGGCCACCCTGGTGGTGTACGACGACCTGACCAAGCAGGCTCAGGCCTACCGCCAGATGTCGTTGCTGTTGCGCCGTCCGCCTGGCCGTGAGGCCTATCCCGGCGACGTCTTCTACTGCCACAGCCGTCTGCTAGAGCGTGCAGCCAAGCTCTCTGATGCCATGGGCAAGGGCAGCATGACTGCCTTGCCGATCATCGAAACCCAGGCAGGAGACGTTTCTGCCTACATCCCCACCAACGTGATCTCAATCACTGATGGTCAGGTGTTCCTCAGCTCCGATCTGTTCAACTCCGGTTTACGGCCCGCCATCAACGTGGGTATCTCCGTGAGCCGGGTGGGTGGTGCCGCCCAGACAAAAGCGATCAAGAAGATCGCCGGCACCCTCAAGCTGGAATTGGCCCAGTTCGATGAATTGGCCGCCTTCTCGCAGTTCGCCTCCGACCTTGATGCTGCCACCCAGGCCCAACTTGGCCGTGGCAAGCGCCTGCGCGAGCTGCTCAAGCAGCCCCAGTACAGCCCACTGATCCTGGCGGAGCAGGTGGCCGTGGTTTACGCCGGCGTCAAGGGACTGATCGACGAAGTGCCTGTGGATCAGGTGGTGCAGTTCTGCCGCGAGCTGCGGGATTACCTCAAGACCAACAAGCCCGAGTTCATCGCCAAGGTTCAGACCGAGAAGCAGCTGGGAGACGAAGCTGAAGCGATGCTCAAGGACGCCATCAACGACGTCAAGTCCACCCTTCTGGCTTCCGCCTGAGGTCCCCCCACCATGGCCAACCTCAAGGAAATCCGAGATCGGATCAGTTCCGTTAAGAACACCCGCAAGATCACCGAGGCGATGCGCCTGGTGGCGGCGGCAAAAGTTCGCCGCGCCCAGGAACAGGTTCTGCGCGCCAGGCCCTTCGCAGACCGACTGGCGCGGGTGCTCGAGAACCTGCAATCACGCCTGCGCTTTGAAGACGTTGTCAACACACCCCTGCTTGAGCAGGAGCGTCCCCTACGCAACATCACCCTGTTGGCGGTCAGTGCCGATCGGGGCCTATGTGGTGGCTACAACGCCAACATCATCAAGCGCACGGAACAGCGTTTCGCTGAGTTGAAGGGACAGGGCTACGAGATTTCGCTGGTCCTGATCGGCCGTAAGGCCACCACCTACTTCCAGAATCGCTCGTATCCGATCACGGCCACGTTCACTGGACTCGACCAGGTGCCGAATGCCGATGAGGCGCGCTCTATCGCTGATCAGGTGCTGGCCGAGTTCCTCTCCGGCTCCACTGACCGCGTCGAGATGGTGTACACCAAGTTCATCAACCTGGTCAGCAGTGCTCCTGTTTCCCAGACCCTGTTGCCGCTCGATCCCCAGGGCATCGCCAGCCCTGACGACGAGATTTTCCGCCTGACCACCCGCGAGGGTCGTCTGGCGGTGGAACGTGCCACGGCACCCAACCAGGAGCCGGCCCTGGAATCTGACTTTGTTTTTGAGCAGAGTCCTGATCAGTTGCTCAACGCCCTGCTGCCTCTTTATCTGGAGAATCAGCTGCTGCGTTCCCTGCAGGAGTCGTCGGCCAGTGAGCTGGCAAGCCGAATGACGGCCATGAACAACGCCAGCGACAACGCCAAAGCTCTCGCCAAGAGCCTCACCCTCGACTACAACAAGGCCCGCCAGGCGGCCATCACCCAGGAGATCCTGGAAGTGGTGGGTGGTGCAACAGCCATGGCCTGAGCCGGATCGAGGGATCCTCAGCCTCTTCCCTCTGGCGATTGGCAGGGCTCAACTGAGGCCTGATCCGCTCGATTCGGCCCTGATGCTTCAACAGGTGCTTGCCCTGCGCGGCGAGCAGGATGCCAACCCCGATCCAGGTTGCGCCTGGACCGGGGATTTTCATGGCGTCTGGCAGCTGCATAGGCGTCCTGAGTTCGCCTGGCTGTTGGAGCAGGTGTGCTGCGAAGCACAGCACTACCTGAGGGGTCTTGGCTTCGATCTCGCGCGCATCAGGCTGCATCTGCAGCGTTGCTGGCCCGTGGTTGCGGAGCCGGGCCAGGTGGTGGGTCGCCACCACCATCCCAATGCCCATCTCAGCGCTGTGTATTACCTCAATGGCGATGGCAGCGGCCGCAGCGGTTGCCTGCGCCTGTTCGATGGACGCCGCAGCAATGAGCTGGTGCCCGGCCTGGCGGTCGGCCACGACGGCCCGCTCGCTCCGGGCCATCCACTCAATGCCGGCTGGCACGACCTCGCCCCGCAGGCGGGTCTGCTGGTTCTCTTCCCCTCCAGCACCGACCACGCTGTGTTGCCAAGCGAGGAAGAGGAGGACCTGCGCCTCTCGATCAGTTTTGACCTCTGCCTCACGGCTCCAGCCTGCGGCCCTTGTGAGCCCCAGCCGCCGGAATATCTGGCGCCCCATCCCGGCCAGTGGCTGGAGCTGCCACTCGATGGGGCCACGCCGTCCGGGAAGATAGAGGGGTGATCCGCTGGAAAGGCGGTCTCCTCCTGAAACCGACCACGCGCCGCGACAGGCCCCTGCCGCGTTTCCACCACGCCATGAGTGACAGTTTCACCGTGATCGCCGAGCTCAACGGCGTCACTCACACTTTTCCCTGCCGGGCGGATCAGACGGTTCTCGCGGCGGCGGAGGAGGCCGGTGTTCCCTTGCCCAGCTCTTGCTGCTCCGGGGTGTGCACCACCTGTGCGGCTCGCTTACGCCAAGGGGAGGTGAACCAGCCCGATGCGATGGGTGTCAAGGCAGAATTGCAGGCCGAGGGCTTTGCCCTGCTGTGTGTGTCTTACCCCCGCAGTGATCTGAACCTTGTGGCTGGCCAGGAGGATGCGCTCTACGAGATCCAGTTCGGCCAGTACCAGCGCTGAGTCCCCCTGCAGTGCCCCGGCTCGAGACAGTGGACTTCTGGTTGGAGGCGGCCCCCGGTCTGCTGCTTCCCCAGGTGCGTTCAGCCCTAGCTGAGCGCGGAGACCCCTTGCGCTGGGCCATCACCGCTGTCCTGCCGGCCGCGGAAGGCTCCAGCCCGCGGCGGCGGTTGCGGATCGAAGCGGTCCTGCTTCAGATCCCTTGAGCCGGCCTCTGCCCACTTTGTTGGTGATTCCCACCGGCATCGGCTGTGCCATCGGCGGCTATGCCGGCGATGGCCTGCCGGCAGCCCGGCTGTTGGCGGCCGCTTCCGGCTGCCTGATCACCCATCCCAATGTCCTCAATGCGGCGGCTCTCTACTGGAGCGACCCGCGTATCCATTACGTGGAGGGCTGGGCTCTGAACCGCTTTGCGGCCGGTGATCTGGCCCTGGCGCCCGTGGCGTCCCAGCAGGTGGGGCTGCTGCTCGATGCCGGTATCGAGGAGGAGCTGCGCCTGCGTCACCTGCAGGTGGCCGAGGCCTGCCGCGCCAGCCTTGGTCTCTCAATCGGCCCTGTGGTCAGTACCGACGCTCCCCTGGAAGTGAGCCTCTCGCTCGGCCCCAGCGGGGCTAGCAGCGGACTGATCGGCCGGCCGGATGCTCTGATCCGGGCGGGGGAACGCCTGCGCCAGGCCGGTGCCACCGCCATCGCCGTGGTGGCCCGCTTCCCCGATGACCCTTGCAGTGAGGCCCTGGCCTCCTACCGCCAGGGCAGCGGCGTGGATGCCCTCGCCGGCGCTGAAGCCGTGATCAGCCATCTGCTCAGCCGCCAGCTGGGCCTCCCCTGCGCCCATGCCCCGGCCCTTGCCCCCCTGCCTCTGGATCCGCGCCTGGACCCACTGGCCGCTGCGGAAGAGCTGGGTCACACCTTTCTCCCCTGTGTGCTGGTGGGCCTGAGTCGGGCCCCCAACCTCATCCCGCTGCAGCCCGTGCCATCACCTGGGCTTGAGCTCTTTGGCGATGGCCTGATTCATCCCAGCCGGATCGGCGCTGTGGTGGCCCCCGCCGGTGCCCTGGGCGGTGAGGCTGTCCTGGCCTGCGCAGAGCGGGGCATCCCCCTGATCTCCGTCGAGGGCAACCCTTCACTTCTAAACGTGAGCGCCGAGCTCCTTGGTCTGCGGACGATCGACGCAGCCAGCTACGCGGAGGCCGCTGGGATGGTGCTGGCCCTGCGGGAGGGCCTGCAGCCCGAGTCGCTGCGGCGTCCCTTACCGCCCCTGGAGCCGCTCAGCGCAGACAGGCCATCGGATGGCGGGTCGGCATTCCCAGGGCCTTGGCCACTCCGGGATGGCAGACCGCCCCATCCACCGTGTTGAGGCCGGAGAGCAGCTCAGGCCGCTCGGTGACAGCTTCCACCAGTCCCCGCCCGGCGATGCCCATGATGTAGGGCAGGGTGACACTGACCAGGGCTTCCGTGGAGGTGAAGGGCACAGCGCCGGGCATGTTGCCCACGGCGTAGTGCTGCACACCGTGGATGGTCACCACGGGATCGGTATGGGTCGTCTCGCGGCTGGTGGCGATGCAGCCCCCCTGATCGATCGCCACATCGACGATCACCGAGCCGGGCTTCATCCGCTTCACCACCCCCTCATCCACCAGGGTGGGGGCCCGGCTGCCGGGGGTGAGCACGGCGCCCACCACCAGATCGGCACTGGGCACCAGCCGCTCGATCAGGCTGTTGCTGCTCACCAGGCTCACCATCCGCCCGATCCGCTGGGGCTCCAGCATCCGCAGGCGCTGGGGGGTGTGATCCAGAAGGAACACCTCCGCATCCATGGCCGCGGCGACCCGAGCGGCATGCCAGCCGACGGTGCCGGCCCCGAGCACGATCACCCTCGCTGGCCGCACCCCGGCGCAGCCACCCATCAGCACACCTCTGCCTCCATGGGGTTTCTCGAGCAGATGGGCCCCCACCTGGGCGGCCAGCCTTCCGGCGATTTCGCTCATCGGCGCCAGCAGCGGCAGGTTGCCGTTGTCGAGCTGGACTGTTTCATAGGCCACGCCCGTGGTGCCTGCTTCCAGCAGGGCCCGGCCCACCTCGGGGTAGGCCGCCAGGTGTAAGTAGGTGAACAGCACCTGATCACCTCGCAGGAAGGGGAATTCCTCCGGCTGGGGTTCCTTCACCTTCACCACCAGATGGGCGCCCCAGGCCTCCTCGCGGTCCACCAGTCGTGCTCCCGCCTCGGCGTAGCTGGCGTCCTCCATGCCGGCCCCCTGGCCTGCTCCGGCCTCAACGCGCACCTCAAGGCCCTGAGAGACCAGTTCCCTCACCCCGTCGGGGCTGAGTGCCACCCGCTGTTCATCCCGTTTGATCTCCCTGGGAACACCGATGCTCGCGATCGGTGCCGCTGGGCCCATGCTGGCCATGCCACTGAGAAGCTCCTTCTAGGTTGGCGGGCTGGCCGCCCGATCGCCAGCTTTCGCCATGGATTGGGCACGGACCGCTTCGATGAGCGTCCTTCAGGTCAGCGGTCCGGCGGCGATGGGCATGCGCCAGCCCCCGCCGAAGGCCCGGCCACTCACCTTGAGCAGGGGAGCCGCTTGGCGGCGTTTGAATTCGGCCGTGCGCAGCAACCGGTACACCCGACGTGCCAGCTCCCCATCGACGTGTCCTTCGGCAATCAGCTCCTCCGGCGAGCGCAGCTCCTCGATGTAGGACCTGAGCAGTGGATCGAGCTGGTCGTAGTCGGGCAGGGAATCGGTGTCGAGTTGGTCGGGCCGCAGTTCGGCGCTGGGGGGCTTGGTGCGGATGACGGCGCCGATCAGCTCGCCGCTGCCTGGGAGGCCCAGGGCCTGTCGGCAATCGGCTGCGGCATCACTGTCGAGCCAGTGGCAGAGCCGGAACACGGTGGTCTTGTAGAGATCGCCGATCACTGAGAGCCCGCCGTTCATGTCCCCGTACAGGGTGCAGTAGCCCACCGCCAGCTCCGACTTGTTGCCGGTGGAGAGCAGCAAGCGGCCCTGTTGGTTGGCTACCGCCATCAGCAGTGTGCCGCGGATGCGTGACTGCAGGTTCTCGGCGGTCAGCCCCTGGGGAGCACCTCCCAGAACTGGCTCCAGGCTGTGGTTGAAGGCCCCCATCAAGGACTCGATTGCCACGGTCTGATGGGGGAGTCCCAGCCGGTCGGCAAGGGCGATCGCATCGAGGCGCGACCCAGCCGAGCTGTACGGGGAGGGCATCAGCATGGCCTGCACCTGCCCGGGCCCGAGGGCCGCTGCGGCGATCACGGCCACGAGGGCCGAATCGATGCCGCCGCTCAAACCCAGCACCACCTGCTGGAAGCCGCATTTGCGGGCATAGTCGTGAACCCCCAGCACCAGCACCCGGAACAGCTGCTCCATGGGCGCCGGCAGTGGCAGAAGCGGCAGTGGCAGAGGTGGCGGCGCGGTGGAGGCTGGGGTCGCTGGGGCTGTTTCCCGGGGTGCGGGCTCCCAGAGGTCGAGGGCCACCTGGGCGCAGGGCAGCTGGCGCAGCACCCGGGCCTGGGGATCGATCACGAAGCTGCCCCCGTCGAAGACCAGTTCGTCGTTGCCCCCCACCTGGTTCACGTAGACCACCGGACAGCCCAGCCGGGCTGCTGCCGCTGCCGCCAGCTGCAGACGCAGCTCCGGTTTGCCCTGGGCGAAGGGGGAGGCGGAGAGGTTCAGCAGCAGATCGGGGCGCTGGGACGCCAGCTCCGCGATCGGGTCGGCGCCTGCCAGCCGGTGCCCCTGCACCCGCTCCTCCACCCAGAGGTCTTCGCAGATGGTGAGCCCCAGGCGCCAGACCCGCCCTGCCCCAGGCCACTCCAGCAGGCAGGCCTGATCACCGGGCTGGAAGTAGCGCCGTTCATCGAAGACGTCGTAGCTGGGCAGCAGCCGCTTGCGCGCCACCATCCGCCAGCTGCCCCGCTGCACCAGGGCAACGGCGTTGTGCAACCCCGGCAGCTCGCGACCGGCAATCGGATCCACCAGCCCCAGCAGCAGGCCGAGCTCCGGCGGCAGCTCGGCAGCGAGGGCCTCGAGCACCCGCCCTTGCTCCTGCAGCAGGGAGGGGCGCAGAAGCAGGTCTCGCGGGGGGTAACCCCAGAGCGAGAGCTCGGGGGTGATCACCAGATCGGCGCCCGCAGCCGCGGCTCGCTGGCTGTGCTCCAGCAGCTGGGCGGAGTTGCCGCGCAGATCCCCCACGAGGGGATTGATCTGAGCCAGGGCAAGACGCATCAGCGCAGGGGAGGACGGCTGGCCTGGCAGGTGCGCAGACCATAGAGATTCTGCTCCAGCAACACTGGCCAGAGCTCTGGTGGCACCAGTTGCGGGTCGGGGTGGCGACGGATAGCGGAGCTGGCTGTGGCCGGGATCTCCAGGGGCAGCACCTCCACCCGGCCACCCCGGTGGTTCAGCTGCTCGATCTGCAGGGAGTCGAGCGGCCAGCCCAGCCTCGGCACCACCGCCAGACGGCAACGGTGCAGGATCTCATCCGCCGCGTACCAGCGTTGGATCTGGGGAAGCAGGTCGCTGCCCACCACGAACACCAGCTCCGCATCGGGCCACTGTTGCGCCGCCCGCTTCAAGGTGTCCAGGGCCCTGGGGCTGCTCAGGCTCTGGTCGAGGCGCAGCCTGGGACTCTCCAGGCTCTCCACCACAGCCTCCAGCAGGGCCGCCCGCACGGCCAGGGGTGCCCCATGGGTCTTGAAGGGGTTGTCGCTGGCCCAGGTCCTCACCAGGGGGTAGTGCCGGATGAGCCCCGCCAGCAGGGTGCGGTGGCCGAGGGTCGGTGGATCGGCGCTGGTACCGAACAGGGCCACCAATGCCGGCTGGCCGGCTGATTCACTCACGGCAGCAGGCTGGCATTCACCGCCTCCCGGCCTTCCAGCTGCCACTGCTGCAGCCATAGACGCGCCTGGGGGTCATGGCGTCCCAGGCGGCGCAGCAGAGCCCCGGGGCGGGCCCGGCCGCGCTGGGCCCCGTTCAACAGGGCGGCGGCGGCCAGCTTCCCTGTCTGGCGTGTGGTCTGGATGGCCAGGGCCGCCTGGGCCAGGGCCACCGGTGCCGCCGGAGCCAGGGACAGCCCGGCGGTGGCCGGCGCCGCCAGCAGCAGCAGTTGGCGCACGGCTCCAAGCAGCAGTTGCAGGGCCAGCTGGGCGCCCCCCAGCAAGGCGCTGTGGCTGGAGAGACGGCCCAGAAGTGCCCTGGCCTGGGGACCACTCAGCGGCAGCCCGTAGAGCTCGCAGAGCTGCAGTACCAAGGCCGTGTCCAGGGCCAGCCCACCGGCCAGGTCCAGAAGAATCAGCGGGTTGGCGGCCACGCCCGTGGCCTTGAGGGCTGCGAAACGTCCGATCAACGTCTGGGCCTGGCGGCGGTGCTGGTGCAGTCGCCAGTGCGAGAGACGCTGGTTGAAGCGATCTCCGGCCGCCAGGGCATTGAGGGCCAGCAGCAGCTCCCCATGGGCCTTGAGCAGTCCTCTGAGCCTCGTGCGCAGGGGCTCCACCTGCGGCGGCAGCCGCTCGCTGCGCACCCTGCCATCGGGGCGCAGCACCCCGCCCCGGGGCGCCGCGGCAACGGTCACCAGCTCCAGCTCACGGGCGGCTGCGGGAAGCCGGCTGCGGATGCTGGCCAGCAGGGCTTTTCGCTCCCCCTCGGGCCAGCCGTCGATTCGGTTCACCACCAGCAGCAGGGGTTTGCCCGAGCTCAGCAGCAGCTGCACCGCGTCGGCTTCCACCCGGCTGAGGTCGCCGTCGAGCACAACCAGCACCAGATCAGCCCCCAGGGCCACCCGGGCGGCCAGGCGTTGCCGGGCTGCTGCTGCCACCTCATCGATGCCAGGTGTATCCACCAGCTGCACCTGCAGCAGCCCGGCCATGGCCCCGGACCAGAGTTGCCGCTGCTGCGCTCTCGTGGAGCCATGGGCCAGATCGGTGGCGAAACGGGGCTCCCCCAGCAGGGCATTGAGCAGGCTCGATTTGCCCACTCCCACCCGGCCGAGAACGGCCACATGCGCTTCCCGGTGACGCAGCCGCTCCAGCTGGCGATCAAAGGCGGCCAGTTCCGGCCCCAGGCTGGTGCGCTCCCGGGCGCTCAGAGACAGTTGGCCGCGCCAGCGCAGCAGCAGCTGCTCACAGCGCTCGAGGAGCGGCGGCGGAGCCATGGCCGTTGCTGTCATCCCTGAGCCTCCCCGACGGGTTGGGGACGTCGCCACCAGCCCGCCAGCACCGCCAGCACGGCGTCGGCACCGATCACGCCCACGAACCCCCCGAATTCATCCACCACCACCCGCACCGAATGGCTGCTGCGGCGGAAAGCGGTGAGCAGCCGATCGGCGCGGATCATTTCAGGCACGAACTCCACCGGTTCGGTGAGGCTGAGGGCGCTGTCGAGGCCGCGGCCTTCCACCAGGGCCACCAGCAGGCTCTCGCGGCTGGCCACCCCAAGCACCTCATCCACCTCTTCACCGAGCACCACCCACCAGCCAGCGCTGTTGGTGAGCAGCAGATCGCGCACGCTCTCCAGGGGGGCATGGCCCGACACCGTCGGTGCCGCCACCCGCGGCACCATCAGATCCCGGGCGGTGAGGTCGTTGAGCTGAAACACCTTGGCGATCATCGCCGCCTCGTCGGCTTCGATCTGGCCTTTCTGGGACCCGAGGCGGGCCAGGAGGCGGATCTCCTCTTCGTCGGTGGTGAGTTCGCTCTCGGCGGTGATCGCCGGCATGATCCGCTCCAGCAGGATCACCAGAGGCAGCATCAGCCGCAGCAGCATGCTCACCGGCGCGGCACTCGCCAGCGACACCGGCAGCGCCAGGCGGCTGCCCACGGCCTTGGGAAGGATCTCCCCGAGCATGATCACCAGCACCGTCAGCCCCACGGAGAAGAGGGGGAGGGCCACCCTGTCGACGCCGAGCTTGGAGAACACCCAGCCGGCATAGCTGCCCAGCATCAGGCTGCCGAAGATGTTGAAGCCGTTGTTGAGGATCACCAGCACGGCCAGGGCGCGGCCCATGCGGTTCTTCAGGGCCAGCAATGCCCTGGCCCCCCGCACTCGCCTCGGCCGACTGGCCAGTTCGTGCACGCGCAGGGGGTTGACCGTGAGCAGGGCCGCCTCCACTCCGGAGCACAGGGCCGAGCCGATCAGGATGACCACCACCAAGGCCGCCAGACCCAGAATCTCATTCATCGGGGTGTCGTCGCGGCCGATCGCGGCATGGGAGCACGTTCATTCAATGGGTTATGCCATCTTCTCGCTAGAGGCGTTGACTCCATGGTGATCCCCCAGACCGAGTTCCACCAGCGTCGTGTGCGTTTCCTGGAGGCCCTGGGGGGTGCGGCGGCCGTGATTCCGGCGGCAGCGCTTGTGCGTCACCACGCCGATGTGGAGTACCCCTTCCGCCAGCAGAGCGACTTCTGGTACCTCACCGGCTTCGATGAGCCGGGGGCCGTCGCCCTCTTCCTGCCCCACCAGAGCGACAACCCCTTCGTGCTGTTCGTAGAGCCCAGGGATCCCTCCGCCGAAGTGTGGAATGGCTTCCGCTGGGGCTGCGAGGGGGCGGTGGAGCACTTCGGTGCCGATCTGGCCCACCCCCGCGCCGAGCTGGCCTCCCGCCTCTCCGACTACCTCCAGGGCGCTGAAGGGATCGCCTTCCGCGTGGGCCGCGACGCCACCGTGGAGCCCCTGGTGCTGCAGGCCTGGGGCCAGCAACTCGATCGTGCGCCGCGCACGGGACGGGCGGCACTGGGACTGGTGGCTCCTTGCCCGATCCTGCAGGACATGCGCCTGCGCAAGAGCCCGGCCGAAATGGATCGGCTGCGGGAGGCCGCGCGGATCTCAGCCGAAGCCCATGAACGCGCCCGGGAGGTGGCCCGTCCGGGGCTGAGCGAGCGCCAGATCCAGGCGGTGATCGAGCAGCATTTCCTCGAGCAGGGCGCCCGCGGTCCGGCCTATGGCTCGATCGTGGCCGGCGGCGACAACGCCTGCGTGCTGCACTACACCCGCAACGATGCCCTGCTGCGGGATGGTGACCTGCTGCTGATCGACGCCGGCTGCAGCGTGTCGGACTACTACAACGGCGACATCACCCGCACCTTCCCGGTCAGCGGCCGCTTCAGCGGCGAACAGCGAGCCCTTTACGAGCTGGTGCTCGAGGCCCAGCTGGCGGCGATCGCCACCGTGGCTCCTGGCGCCGACGCCGAGCAGGTCCACGGCGCGGCCCTGCGGGTGCTGGTGGAGGGCTTACGGGAGCTCGGGCTGCTCAGCGGGTCGATCGACGAGCTGATCGAGCAGGGCTCTTACCGTCATCTCTACATGCACCGGACCGGCCACTGGCTGGGCCTCGATGTCCACGACGTTGGCGCCTACCGCCTCGGGGAACATCCCCAGCCGCTCGAGCCGGGCATGGTCCTCACGGTGGAGCCCGGGCTCTACGTGAGCGACCGCCTGGCAGTGCCGGAAGGCCAGCCTCAGATCGAAGAGCGCTGGAAGGGAATCGGCATCCGCATCGAAGACGATGTGGCCGTGACCGAAGTGGGCCATGAGGTGCTCACCGCCGCCGCCCTCAAGGCGCCGGCGGCGATGGAGCGTTGAGGGACATGGCCCCCAGCCAACCCAGGAGCTGGTCTGGCTCCAGGCTGGCGGTGCTGGGGATGAGTCGATCCGCCCCAGCTGAGAGCAGTCCCTGCTCGTAGTCGTGTCGGGCAGTGGCCTGCTCCGGTCTCTGCAGATGCGGCGGGGCCACCGCCAGGCTCAGCAGGGTGAGGTCAGGTCGCTGGTGCCGGGCGGCCATCACCGTGCGAACGTCCGCCACGGTGTCGCCCAGGTAGGCCACCGGCAGTGCGTGTCCTGAGGCGGTGGTGCCGAGCTTCAGGGCCAGGTGCAGAAAGCCGGTGGGATCAGGCTTCTCGGGTGCCTCGCCCATGGCGATCAGGGGCGGATCAACCAGGCCCAGGCGCTGCTGAAGCACGTAGCGGCAGGAGGGCGGCTCAGCGCCACTGACGAAGCCCCAGGCGATGCCGGCCTGCTCCAGCATCAGGAAAAAGTCACGCTCCACCAGAAGCGGTTCGCTGCGGATGAAGCCCCTCCAGCCGGCTGGATCACCATCAGGATCGCCACCGAAATAAAGTCGGCTGAACACCTCCACAACTGCGTCGAGGGGTGGCAGGGGCTGGAGCCCCCGGCGTCTCAGCAACTCCAGCGAGGCCTGCCAGTCGTTGTTCCAGTGGCCTTCGGCCTTGAGGGCGTCGATCTGGCCCGGTTCAGGCCGCCAGCCGTCGTAGTGATGAACGGTTTCGGCGATGGCCCGCCGGTAACTGCCACTGACATCCCGGATCACCCCGTCGATGTCGAAAAGGAGAACGGCGCGGGGCTGCAGAGAGGCTGGTTCAGGGACTGGTACGTTAGTTGTTTGCCTTTTTGCCTTGAGCGCCGAAACCATGACGGCCACCGAAAGCGCTGCCACCGCAGGACTCTCCGCCGAGGCGGCCGTGGCGGTGAGCGCCGCTGAAGAGGCTCCCACCCAGGGACGTCCTCCCCTGCGCGGAGCCAGCGCCGCCCTGGCAACGGCCACGGTCGATGAGGACGGGGTGCCTTCCGGTCACACCCCCAAGGCCGATGAGGGCCGCTTCCTGCTCAAGATCCTCTGGCTGCCCGACAACGTCGCGCTGGCCGTGGATCAGATCGTGGGAGGCGGTCCCAGTCCTCTGACGGCCTACTTCTTCTGGCCGCGGGAAGACGCCTGGGAAACGCTCAAGGGCGAGCTCGAAGCCAAGTCGTGGATCACCGACAACGAGCGGGTTGAGATCCTCAACAAGGCCACCGAGGTGATCAATTACTGGCAGGAAGAGGGCAAGGGCAAGGCCCTCGAGGAAGCAAAGGTCAAGTTTCCCGATGTCACCTTCTGCGGCACAGCCTGATCGGTATCACAGATGGACTGAGTGTTCCATCAGCAGGGCGCCCCGCATGGGGCGTTTTTTTGTGCCTGGCGTCCCAGCTGCCGGCATCGACAATCTGTTGTGGGACCACAACTAGCGGGGCTTGACCACCCCCGCGAAGTCGCTTGCGGTGATGAGGGCGGGAGTGGTGGCGGTGTCGACGCTGAAACGGCGGCTCTCGGTCTGGACGCTGCCATCGGGGTAGACGAAGGTCACCAGTCCCTGGAGGGTGACGGTTGAGCCGTCCTGGCTGGTTTCCTGCAGATCGGACACGCTCACCTGCTCGAACTGGTCGAAGAAGGCGGGATCGAACTGATCGGCCGCAGCTCCCCCGAAGAAGCGGCGGGCCTGGTCGTAGGTCTTGCCGCTGAGAGCGGCATAGAGGCCCTGAACGCTGGCGATCGCCTGGTCGGTGTTGGCCGGCGGCGGCTGTGGCGCGGTGATTGGCTCCGGTTCCGGCAGGCTCGGTTCCTGGGGTGGTGTGGCGGGTTTCTCAGCGGTCGTTGGTGATTCCGATCTGGGCCTGGGGGTGGAGGGGCTTTCCACCCTGCTGGGCGGGGACTTCTGAAGCAGCACCACGGCGCCCACAAGGGCTACCGCCAGGCCGCCGGTGAGGAAGGCGAGAACACCGAGCACGGCATTGCTGCCCCCGCCTCGCCTGGCCGGAGCCTGCAGGGGTTGAGTGGCAGGAGGCTGGAGGGGAGTCACAGGAGCTGGCACTGCAGATCTGCGCGCTGGCTGAATCCGTGCCGCCGCCTTTGGCATTGCTCCTTCTGCTGCCGCTGCTGGGGCTGCTGCTGGGGCTGAGTTTGAGCCTGAGCTTGAGACGTCCTTGGGCGGCAGGCCGATCAGTCCCCCCACCACGCTCTGCATGCGCTGGCAGATGGCTGGGTTGAACACCTCCTCCAGTTCCTGCATCAGCCTGGGCAGCAGCCGCGAATCGGAGAGGGGCGGGCTCTGGCTGGCCGCACTGGCGAAGGCGGCTGAGAGCACCAGATGGCGCAGGGCCGGCAGCAGCTTGATCTGCTCCTCGCCGCAGAGGTCTCCGGCCAGCGCCTGTAAACGACGGCCCTCGGCGCCGCGGCCGCGCTGGAGGTCGCTGAGCACCTGCTGCCTGAGGGCGGCTCCGAGCTGGTGGTCGTTCATCGGTCGGGGGGATCAGGGATGGTCGGGGGGTTGCCATTGACGCTGCAGGGCAGCAGCGAGGAGTGGGCAGAGACCGAGTGCCGTGAGGGCCTCCCCCTGCACCATCCCACCTGAGGCGGGATCAAAGCTGCGGGCGATCAGGGCCCCGAGAGGATCCAGATCGGCCGAGTCCAGTAAGGGCGGGGCTGTGAGGCGCCCTTGGCGCAGATCCGTGAACTGGCTGCGCCGGTTGCTGAGGGTGCCGGCGATGGCGTTGGCGGGGCCCTGGCAGAGCTGGTTGATCTGGCGCCGAACGGCACTTGGGGGGGCGGGGGCCATGCTCCAGTGCTGCAGCCAGTACCAGCCGGCCCCGAGGCCGGCGGTGGCCACCAGTAAGGCCCCGAGCAGCAAGGGTTTCTGGGCGCGAATGGTCATTGCCTCAATGGGCAGATCGCCAGGCGCTTTCTCCTCGCTGATGTTCACCTGGCTGCGGGTGAGGAGGCTGGGGGTGCAGAGGCTGCCGTGCTGGGCTATCGCGACTGAAACGTCATCGCCGCTGCCTTCGCTGGTGATCTGATCCAGGTTCGTGGCCAGCACCTCGCTGGCTCCCTCGGCAGGTGTGGCGATCAGGTGAGCGGCGAGCAACAGGAAATCCGTGTCGGTGGCGCACGATTTGCGGATGCCATCGGTGCTCAGCAGCAGGCCGAAGGTGGCTTCTGGGTGCTCGATCGGCTCCAGTCCGCTGCGGAACAGCCCGGCGGCCTGCTCCAGGCAGAGGCTGCCCGTGGCCTCGCCGCCGCCATCCCCCGCCGTTTCCTCGCTGAGCAGCGCGGCCTGCCCATCGGCGCCCACCTGCACCAGGTCCCAGTCGCCCAAACCGGTGTAACCCCACCAACGGGGGGCCAGCACCACCAGCCCCAGGGTGGTGCCGTAGAGGCGTGGCACCTCGCCCTCGGGTAGGGGGACTTCAGAACTGGGAGCCTGATCCGGAGCTGAGGAAAGGGCCGTGTGCCGCTGCCAGTGCTCCCGCACCAGAGCCAGCCAGCGGCTGTGGATCCGTTGGGGCAGCTCGGACGAAAGCCAGTGGGCCCATGTGTCAAGCCCCGGTGCCTGTGCGCCCTGCAGGTCCCAGAGGCCCAGGTGCTCCCCCGCCACCTGCAGGGCCAGGTCACAGGCCAGGGCGCTGCCAACGTCGCTGAAGAGATAGTGCTCACCGCCGTGGCCATCGGCCACCGCCATCACCTGCACGGGCTGGCCATCTCGGCTGGGGTATCGGCAGACGGCCACCGCGTCCTGGCAGGGGCGGCCCTGGCGCCGATGGGCCGCGCCGACGCGCCTGGCCTGGAGAGCTGGCCTCCAGCCGCTCACCACACCAGGGGACCGACGTCGTCGGTGGGATCCATCAGGGTGGGGGGCAGATCCGGCAGGGGGATGTTGGGCTGGGGCCCCGAGCCAGCCATGCGGCTGGCGGGCATCGACGCTGCGCCCACCACTGCGGTGGATGCCCACTGGATGTACTGGGCCAGCGAGGTGGCGCTGCTGGCCTGCAGGGGCCGGCGGGGCGAGCGGCCCGAGCGGTGCATTGGGGTCTGCCCGCTGGCGCCAGGGATTTCACCAGCGGGCAACCCACCGCCGGGGTCACTGCCGATGAACTGCTGCAACACCTCCGTGTCGGCGTCATGGCCCATGGCGATCGCCAGGCGCACCGCTTTCTGGGCCCAGGGCTGACGCATCAGGCTGGCCAGGCCGGCGTCGAAGTCGTCGGTGGGCTGGCCGTCGGAGATCAGCACGAGCACCGGCGGCAGGGCCCTCTCCTCCATCGGCGGCGACTGAAGCACCGCCGCCACCAGCTCCAGTGCTTCGCCCATGGCCGTGATGCCTCCGGCCTGCAGATCCAGCCACTGCAGCTGCTGCACCTCCGTGGGCTGCTCCAGGTGCCAGATGGCCCTGTCAGCAAAGCTCACGGCCCGCACCAGCACCCGCGCCTCCGGGTTCTGGCGAGCCACCTCGGCCATTCCCGGCAACGACTGGCGAATCGCCTGATTGAGGGCCTGGATCTTGCCCTGGGCCGCCATTGAGCCGGAGCAGTCGCAGATGTAGATGAAATGCAGCGGCCGGTTGGCGAGCCTGACGTTGGGAAAGGGCATCGGATCTGGGCTCGAGAGATGGCTCAGGAGGGCAGCTCGACCGCCCCGGCCGGTGTGGTGATCCGCACCAGTGGCGCGAGGTTACAGGCTTGTCCCGGCTCCACCATCAGCCGGTTGCCGGTCCTGAGCTCGGCCTGCCAGCTCTGGCCGCTGAGGTTACGCAGCCCCAGCAGGTCGCCATCACTGGGATGGGCTTCCACCCGGGCCAGGGGTTGATTCAGCCGCAGAGGTAGCAGGCGGTCGAAGTGGTGGGCATGCAGCTCGTTACCGGGCGCCGCCGTCACCTGGCCATGGGGCAGAAGCAGCCTGCCAGGGGGTGGCATGGGGCAGCCGCAGCTCCAGCACAAGGGGGCCGGATCGCTTGGGGCGGGGAACGTTTCCTGGCCGCAGCTGGCGCAGAGCTGACGCTGGTCGAGGGCCGCGGCCAGGGCCGCCATCCACTGGCCGGTCAGGGCCCGGCGCTGGGGGGCCTGTAGACCTGTGCAGAAGGTCTGCTCGAACAGCTGCTTGATCGGCTCGGGGTAAATCGGCCAGGTGATCAGGGCTGCGACGTGCTCGATCGGATCGGGTCGGTTGCTCGGATCAGCCGGATCGAAGATGAACAGCGGTTCTTCGCCATAGAGCCGGCGTCGGGCGGGCTCATCCAGGCAGCGGATCGCCAGTTCGCGGCGGCCCCGCAGGGGGTCGTGGCGGGTGAGCAGGCGGAAGATCAGTACCGCCAGGGAGAAGAGATCGCTGTTGGCTCCCGGCCGGGCCCGGCCCATCAGGATCTCCGGGGCCATGAACCCGGGGGTGCCGAGCACGCTGCCCAGATCCCGCCCATCCACATCCACGTTGTCGTTGTCGCAGATCAGGATCCGGCCGCTGGAGGCTTCCAGGAACAGGTTGCCCAGGGAGATGTCCTTGTAACAGAGGCCCTTGAGGTGGAGGGCATGGAAGGCCTCAGCCAGGAAAAAGCTGGCCCGCAGGACCTGGAGCAGGCCGATGGCCAGGTGGCCGCCCACGTGTTCATGGGCCCCCACAAAACCCGTGGGTCGCAGCTCCATCAGGTAGCCGAAGCTCGGTTCGCCGCGGCGCAGCAACGGCACCGCGCCCTGGCTGGATTTCACCAGCGCCAGGGGCCAGAGGAAGGCGTCGCTGGGGGCCGTGGCGCGGATGCTCTCCCCCAGACGCCGCTCCAGGTGGGGATCGCGGGCAATGCACGCCGGCAGATACCACTTCAGGGCCAGCCGTTCGCCGGCCACCTCCACCTCGAACACCTGGCCCTGGGTGCCGCCACCGAGCCCGCGCAGCACCTGCAGGGGGCTGGAGATCCCCTCCAGATCAAGGCTGGCGCCTTCCGGCAGGATCCAGTTCACGGAGGGCTGGCTTGGGGTCTCAGGCCTCCAGACTCTGGCCGATGGCCTTGCGGATCCCATTGCGGTGGGAGAGAGCCGTGAGCCGGTTGGCGAAGCTGCGACGCTGGGCGCGGCCATCACGCAGCACCACGGTGAGGGTGTGCTCCTTGCGGGAGCCCAGCAGGATCCAGCCGGCCAGGGCCGCCACTTGCAGCGGCCAGAACAGGAACGGGAACGGCAGCAGCAGCAGGCCCCCCAGGCACACCAGCAACCACCAGCTGAAGATGTGGGGATGGCGTGGCAGGCTCTGCACAGTGGCCGATCGGATCTGATCCAGATCGATCTGCTGGCCACCGATGTCGAGGCTGCTGACGGCAGGCGCCACGGGCGGGACCACTGGCTGCAACGCAGCAGCAGCGGTCAGCTCGAAGATCAGCACCGGTCCGCTGCGTCCAAGCCGGATTTCATCGCCATCGGCCAGGGGCCGGCACTGCATAAGGCGTTCCCCCTGGAGAAAGGTGCCATCGGTGCTTTGCCAGTCGCATACCACCCAGCGCTGATGGCTGCTGGAGTGGCGAACCACGGCGTGGTGGGGCGAGAGTCCGTCCTGCTCTGGCATGCACAGGCGATTGCTGCGCTCACGCCCGATCGTGAGCGGCCTGGCTGGATCGAGCCGGGCCACCTTGCCCGGCTGATCCCGCAACCGCAGCTGGGCTGGAGGCTGGGTCATGGGTTTCCGCGGCGCCGCCGCCACCACAGGCGCCTGTCGTCCTGGAGATCGCTCCACCAGCCCCCATCGCCGGCGCGGTGTGCAGTGACACGGCCGGGAAAGAGCAGGGCCTTGCTGGCCAGCAGCAGGGCAACCAGGACCAGAACCAGCAGCACCCAGCCCGGGATGGCCCCCACCCAGGTGGCGGCGAAGCTGGCCCGGATCGCATAAAGCCCGATCGTGATGGCCAGCCAGAGCCTGAAGGGCTCCCAGGGATCGCGCTGGCGCAGCACGGGGCGAGGAGATCGCTGCGCGTAGCGTATCCCCGGGCACGCCAGTTCATTCTCCGCATGGTCGAGCCGTCCTCTCCTGAGGGTGTCCGCGAGCAGGCCTCTGGCCCCGCCACCACCACCGATCAGGACTCTCGCTCCAGCGCTGGGCAGCCGCTGGCCGGTGGTCGTCGCGGGGCCTGGCGGCGTTTTCTGGCCGCCTGGAGCAGCGGAGGGCCTCACGGGCGCCCTGCCGCCATCCGCTCGGCCTGGAGCCAGCTGCTGGAGCGCCAGGCTGTGGCAGAGCTGTGGCTGGGGGAGCGGCGGGTCAGCCGCACCGTGCTGGCAGAGGGTCGTTATCGCATCGGCCGTGATCCAGCCTGCGAGCTGCCGATCGAGGCGGAGAGCCTCAGCCGCGTGCACGCCATCCTGGAGAAACCCCGCTGCAGGGATCGTGATTTCGCCCTCGACGACTTCAATTCCGCCAACGGCCTGTTCCACCGCGATCGGCGCATTCGCTCCATCCGTCTGCGCCACGCTGATCAGGTGCAGCTGGGATCACCGCTCAAGGGCTCGGCTCCGCGCCTGCGTTACCTGCACCCCCGCAGTCCGCTGGAGCAGGCGGTGCACCTGCTGGGCCTGGCCAGCCTGCTGGGGTCGGGGCTGCTGGTGGGGGGGCTGCTGCTGGTCTCCTCCATCGGTGGCGGCTCGCGCATTCGCCTGATCTCAGGCCCCGTCAAGATCGTCTCAGCCTCGGGTCAGCAGATCGACGCCAAGGAGGGCTCCGCCACCGCTCTGCCCTCCCTCCAGTCCTATCCCCTGCACCTGCGCCAGGCGCTGATGGCTTCGGAAGAGGCGCGCTTCGGCTGGAACAGCGGGGTCGATCTGTTCGGCACCCTGCGCTCGGTTCTGCTGCGCAGCGGCGGCGGCAGCGGCCTCACCCAGCAGGTGGCCCGCATCTATTACCCCGAGGTGGGCACCGACTACAGCCTCAGCCGCAAGCTGCGGGAGCTGTGGGTGGCCCTGCAACTGGAGGTGGGCTACAGCAAGAACCAAATCCTGAAGATGTACCTCGACCGGGCCCATCTTGGTCTCGGCACCGATGGCTTCGAGCAGGCGTCCAGGCTCTACTTCCGCAAGTCGGCCAGTGACCTGGACGTGGGCCAGGCGGCCTTCCTGGTGGGCCTGCTGCCCAGCCCCAATGGTTACAGCCCATGCAATACCAAGGATCCCACTGCCGGCCGCGAGCGCCGCGACCTGGTGCTCAAGCTGATGCATGAGCAGGGCTATCTGCGTGATCAGCAGCTGATCGATGCCCAGCGGCGGCCCCTGAACATCGATCCCTCGGCCTGCCGCGAATCCAGCTTCTCCAGCTATCCCTTCTTCAGCGACTACGTGCTCGGCGAACTGGAAGGTACCCGCTTCGGCCTCAACCTTTCGCAGAAAGCTTCAGGCGGCAACTACTACGTGGTGAGCACGATCGATCCGAAGTTGCAGCAACTTGCCCAGCAGCAGTTGCAGCGCTTCCTTGAGGGCCCGGCCGCGCGGGTGGGGCTCACCCAGGGGGCCCTGATCTCTCTCAATTACCGCAGCGGCAAGATCCTGGCCTACGTGGGTGGCGGTGATTACTCCCGCTCCAGCTTCGACCGGGTGCAGGCCATGCGCCAGCCGGGCTCCACCTTCAAGCTTTTCCCCTACCTGGCGGCGCTTGAGGCCGGCACCAGCCCTGAGCAGCCCATCTCCTGTGCCCCCCTGGCCTACGTGGCGGGCTGCCGCCACGGTGCCGCCGGCGGGAGCGTCAGCGTGGCCAGGGGCTTCGCCGATTCCGAGAACGTGGTGGCCCTGCGTCTGGCGGAGACAGCCGGCCTGAAGCAGGTGCTGCGCAAGGCCCGCCAGCTGGGGATCAGCACCCCCCTCGACGCCGATCTCAACACCATGCTCGGCGGCCGTGAAACCCTCCTCTACGAGATGGCCCGGGCCTATGCCGTGGTGGCCAATGGGGGCCGCAGCGTGCCGATGCACGGCGTCAGCAAGATCTACGACCTGGGCATCTGCCGTTCGATCTACAGCCTTGCCACCTGCCCGGAGCGGGGGGTGACCACCCCCATCGGTGAGCAGCCGCGCCAGCTGCTGCGCGAGGAAGACGCTGCGGCGATGGACGATCTGCTGGCGGGGGTGGTGCGAAGCGGCACGGGGCGGGCAGCTGCGCTGGTGGCTGATGGCCGCGGCAAGACCGGCACCACCGACAACGGCGTGGATGTGCTCTTCATCGGCTACTCCCCGGCGCTGGAGATCCTCACCGCCATCTGGATGGGCAACGACGACAACCGGCCGGCGCAGGCGGCCAGCGGTGCCCTGGTGGCCGAGCTCTGGGGGCGGTACATGGCCGCGATCGGGGCGGGACGCCAGACCTGAGACCAGCCTCTGAGGCTGTTCCTCAACAGCCCGCTCAGCCGCCGGCTCCCCTCGACTTCAGAGCCAGCTGCACCAGTGTGTCCAAGCGGTTGACCACCGCCCAGGCCACCCCCAGCACCAGGCCCCACCACCACTGGCTGCTGAGCAAGCGATCAAGGGGACGACTGTCGTCGTCCTCGCTCTGGCGGGGTAGCTGCCAGCCCAGCTGCAGGACCCCGTACACCAGCAGCAGCACCCAGGTTGGAATGTCGATCGGGCCCAGGCTGAAGTTCAGAGCACGCCAGTTCAGCAGGCTGGAGGCGGCAGCCAGGCCGATCAGGGCGCTCACCGCCCCGGCGGCACCATCCCAGCGGCGCTCACTGGTGCGCCGTTCCGCCACCAGCAGCGCCAGGGTCATTGTCGCCAGGCTGGTGAGCACGTAGCGCAGCACCACATCGGGCAGAGGCAGCGGTGAAGGAGACCGCAGGATCAGCAGCAGCAGGGCCACATTCACAACCGCTTCTGGATGGCTGTGATGGATCCAGGGGGCGGTCATCCAGCGCCAGGCCTGGCGGGGCTCGGTGGCATCGGCCTGCTCCAGGGGCCACTCTCGCCGCGCCCGCTTCAGGGGGCCAAGGCTGAGGATCTGCAGCAGTGCCAGGCTGAGCGCCAGCACCAGCCAGCCCTGCCAGTTCCAGGTTTTGAACAGCCAGCGGTCGAGTTCGCCGCTGAGCCAGCGCAGCACCAGGGCAGCACCCGCCGCCAGGGCCAGGCCCGGGCCCATGGCCTGCAGCGAGTGAACAAGCCACCGCTTTTGGCCTGGCGACCGCTTGACAGCAGGGGTGTCTGGTGTTGCTGCCGGTGGGATGGTCTCAGGGCCTTGGGGCCGGGAGACCGCCACCCCCGTGGCTGCCTCCAGCAGATCAAGCAATTCCTCCAGCACAGCCGGGGCATAGGTGTTCCCCAACTGCTGGGCCAGGAGCTGCACGGAGGTGCTGCGGCCTGCCCCACTTTCCTGGAGTGCCCTCAGCAGCAAGGGCTGGTCAGCCAGGTCGCGCACGGGCCCTTTGAGACGCTCCTCGGCCCCGAGCAGATCCACCAGCCTGTTGGCGATGGCCCTGCCGTTACTCAGCCCCGGGCTACGGGCCTCGTGCCAGGCCCGCAGCTGCAGGCCGAGCTCCCGTCCCTTGCCCCTCACCGCTCCACCAGGGTGGCGTCATCTTCAAATCTTGCCGCTGCGGCTTCGGTGGCCTCGCAGCTGAACAGGGCCGCGGCCAGCTTCGGGGAGAGGGTGAAGGTGGTCATCCCGGCCGCCGCCAGACGGCTGAGATCGGTGGTGGTTCGCAAACTGGCCACCAGCAGACGCAAGCTTGAGCCACTGCGATCAACGCACTGCTGCATCGTGATCAGTTCCTGGTGGCTGTCTCGGCCCAGATCCTGGATGCGGCCCAGATAGGGAGCTATGTAGCGAGCGCCGAGAGCTGCTGCAACAAGCACTTGAGGTGCCTCGTAGCAGGCGGTGAAGGTGAGCGGAATCCCCTGGGCGATCACCTTCACCGCCGCCGTGGTGCCGGCCCTGGTGAGCGGAACCTTGATGGTGATCCGCCCTGGGGCCAGCTCAGCCAGGGCCAGGGCACAATCCAACAGTGCCTGAGGCTCACGTCCCCAGGCCTGCAGGTGCAGCTCCTGGCAGCCGAGCTCGAGGGCACGTTGGCTGAGCGAGCGCAATGCAGAGATACGGCAGATCTGGCCGGACTGCCGCAGAAGCGTGGGATTGGTGGTGATGCCGTGGAAAAAACCGCATGGCATCCACTCGTCCCAGGCGAGGGGATCAGCCGAGTCGAGGAAAACCGCAGGCTCATGGTGAGCCCCGAGTCCTCAGTTGGCGCGGGTTGCTTGGAGCCTTGCCCGGGACCGCGCCAGCTTCTGCTGGGCCTTCACCTTTTCGGTGCTGGGAGGCTGACCTTCAAAGCCAGCTGCCATCTGCTCGGCCATCTCCACCTCTTGCTCAGCCTTGCTGGGATCAATGCTCGAGCCGAGCTCGGCTCCGTTGACCAGCACGGTGACCTCATTGGCCTCCACTTCAGCAAAGCCACCCATGAGGGCGATGCTGGTCCAGTCCTTGCCGGTTCGCAGGCGCATCACGCCCACATCAAGGGCCGTGAGCATGGAGACGTGGCCGGTGAGGATGCCGACCTGGCCAGAGATACTGGGCAGGATCACCTCATCGGCAATGCCGTCGAAGACACTTTGGTCGGGAGCCAGAACACGCAGATTGAGAGTCATGGAGGTGAGTGCTCAGGAAGCGGATGGGGGATGGTGAAAATCAGCCCTTTTTGGCTTCTGAGGCAATCTTCTGAGCTTTGGCCTTGACCTGATCAATTGTGCCGACCAGGTAGAACGCCTGCTCGGGAAGATCATCGAGTTCGCCGGCGAGAATCATGTTAAAGCCTTTGATGGTTTCTTCCAGCTTCACGTATTCGCCAGACTGGCCGGTGAAGATCTCAGCCACGAAGAAGGGTTGAGAGAGGAACTTCTCGATCTTGCGGGCCCGGTCCACTGTGCGGCGGTCGTCCTCGGAGAGTTCATCGAGGCCAAGAATGGCGATGATGTCCTGTAGCTCCTTGTAGCGCTGCAGGGTGCTCTGCACGGCGCGGGCGGTGCGGTAGTGCTCATCACCCACCACGGCGGGCTGGAGCATGGTGCTGGTGGAATCGAGGGGATCCACAGCTGGGTAGATGCCCTTTGAGGCCAGGCCGCGGCTGAGAACGGTCGTGGCGTCGAGGTGGGCGAAGGTGGTGGCTGGAGCAGGGTCGGTGAGGTCGTCGGCTGGAACGTAGACCGCCTGGATCGAGGTGATCGAGCCTTCGAGGGTGGAGGTGATGCGCTCCTGCAGCTCACCCACGTCGGTGCCGAGGGTTGGTTGGTAGCCCACAGCGGAAGGCATGCGGCCCAGCAGAGCACTCACTTCGGAGCCGGCCTGCACGAAGCGGAAGATGTTATCGATGAACAGCAGCACGTCCTGCTTGTTCACGTCGCGGAAATGCTCAGCCATGGTGAGAGCTGAGAGGCCCACCCGCATGCGAGCACCTGGGGGCTCGTTCATCTGCCCATAGCAGAGCGCAACCTTCGATTTGCTCAGGTCCTCGGAGTTGATCACTCCGGACTCCTTGAACTCTTCGTAGAGATCGTTGCCTTCGCGTGTGCGCTCGCCCACCCCACCGAAGACCGACACACCGCCGTGCTCCTTGGCGATGTTGTTGATAAGTTCCTGGATCAGGACGGTTTTGCCCACGCCGGCTCCACCGAACAAACCCACCTTCCCGCCCTGGCGATATGGGGCCAACAGGTCGATAACCTTGATGCCGGTTTCGAACACCTTGGGCTTGGTCTCCAGCTCGGTGAGCTTGGGAGCTTCGCGGTGGATCGGTGAAGTGAGAGTGGTTGAGACAGGACCACGCTCGTCGACCGGTTCACCCAGCACGTTGAAGATGCGACCCAGGGTGGCTTCACCCACGGGCACGGAGATGGGTGCGCCGGTGTCCAGGGCTTCCATGCCGCGCACCAGGCCGTCGGTGGTGCTCATAGCAACGGCACGGACCCGGTGATCACCCAGAAGTTGCTGCACCTCAGCGGTCAGAGCCACGTCCTGTCCAGCTGAGTTCCTGCCTTCGATGCGCAGGGCATTGAAGATCCTGGGAAGCTTGCCTGCAGGAAATTCAACGTCCAGCACAGGACCGATCACCTGGCGGACAACGCCCTTAATGCCGGTGGAGGCGCCGGAGGTTGCGGATGCAGCAGCCATAAGTCGAGAAAGGATTCGCGCAGCGGGAGCCTCCCGCCTTAAGCGGCGCAACCCTACCACTTGAGCAAACCGCTTTCCCCACGGGCCATGCAGCTTGAGGTCTTGCGGCAACGCAACCGCCGCCGGCGGTTCGGTGACCCGCACAGGGATCGGATTGCGGCGCTGCAAAGGATCCGCCTAAGTTGGCAGTCAACGGGCTCGAGTGCCAACTCCCCGTTGTCGTGGCGCCCTAGGCGTCACTCTGTCGCAATTGCATGGATTCATGGCTGCTGTTTCTCTGAGCGTTTCCACGGTTAAACCCCTTGGAGACCGTGTGTTCATCAAGGTGTCCGATTCGGACCAGACAACCGCTGGTGGCATCCTCCTGCCCGATACCGCCCAGGAAAAGCCCCAGGTGGGTGAGGTGGTGCAGGTCGGTCCCGGCAAGCGCAGCGACGACGGATCCCGCCAGGCTCCGGAAGTGAGCGTGGGCGACAAGGTCCTCTACAGCAAGTACGCCGGCACTGATATCAAACTCGGAGGCAATGAGTTCGTTCTCCTTTCGGAGAAGGACATCCTCGCCATCGTCAACTAGTCATCGTTTTTGACTGGGGAAGTCAGGCCCTCGTTACTACGGAAGCCGTCCCCATAGCTCCATTCTCCACCCTTTTGAACAGAGATTAATTCTCCATGGCCAAACGCATTATTTACAACGAGAACGCCCGCAGGGCTCTCGAAAAAGGCATCGACATCCTGGCGGAAGCCGTGGCTGTCACCCTCGGACCCAAGGGCCGCAACGTGGTGCTTGAGAAGAAATTCGGTGCTCCTCAGATCATCAACGACGGCGTCACGATCGCCAAGGAGATTGAGCTGGAGGATCACATCGAGAATACCGGTGTGGCCCTGATCCGTCAGGCCGCCTCCAAGACTAATGACGCTGCTGGTGACGGCACCACCACCGCCACAGTTCTGGCCCACGCCATGGTCAAGGCGGGGCTGCGCAACGTGGCTGCCGGCGCCAATGCCATCACCCTCAAGAAGGGCATCGACAAAGCTTCCGATTTCCTTGTCAAGAAGATTGAGGAGCACGCCAAGCCGATCTCCGATTCCAACGCCATCGCCCAGGTGGGCACCATCTCCGCCGGAAACGACGAAGAGGTGGGCCGCATGATCGCCGACGCGATGGACAAGGTGGGCAAAGAAGGCGTCATCTCCCTGGAAGAAGGGAAGTCGATGACCACCGAGCTGGAAGTCACCGAAGGCATGCGCTTCGACAAGGGCTACATCTCGCCCTACTTCGCCACCGACACCGAGCGGATGGAAGCGGTTCTCGAAGAGCCTTACATCCTCCTCACCGACAAGAAGATCGGCCTGGTCCAGGACCTGGTGCCCGTACTTGAGCAGATCGCCCGCACCGGCAAGCCCCTGCTGATCATTGCTGAGGACATCGAGAAGGAAGCCCTCGCCACCCTGGTGGTGAACCGTCTGCGCGGTGTGCTCAACGTGGCCGCCGTCAAGGCTCCTGGCTTCGGTGACCGCCGCAAGGCCATGCTCGAAGACATCGCCGTTCTCACCAACGGTCAGCTGATCACCGAGGACGCTGGCCTGAAACTGGAGAACACCAAGCTGGAGATGCTGGGCACTGCCCGCCGCATCACCATCAACAAGGACACCACCACCATCGTGGCCGAAGGCAACGAAGCGGCGGTGAAGGCCCGCTGCGAGCAGATCCGCAAGCAGATGGATGAAACCGACTCCTCCTACGACAAGGAGAAGCTGCAGGAGCGTCTGGCCAAGCTGAGCGGCGGTGTGGCCGTGGTCAAGGTGGGCGCTGCCACCGAGACCGAGATGAAGGACAAGAAGCTGCGCCTTGAAGACGCCATCAACGCCACCAAGGCGGCAGTTGAGGAAGGCATCGTTCCTGGCGGTGGCACCACCCTGGCCCACCTGGCCCCGGCCCTGGAAGAGTGGGCGGCTGCCAACCTCACCGGCGAGGAGCTGATCGGCGCCACCATCGTGGCTTCCGCTCTCACCGCTCCGCTGATGCGGATCGCCCAGAACGCTGGCGTCAACGGCGCCGTCGTGGCTGAGCATGTCAAGGGCATGCCCTTCAACGAGGGCTACAACGCCGCCACCGGCGAATACGTCGACATGCTGGCTGCCGGCATCGTTGATCCCGCCAAGGTGACCCGCTCTGGTCTGCAGAACGCAGCCTCGATCGCTGGCATGGTGCTCACCACCGAGTGCATCGTGGCCGATCTGCCCGAGAAGAAGGAAGCAGCTCCCGCCGGTGGCGGCGGCATGGGCGGCGACTTCGACTACTGATCCTCCCCGGCAGAGCGTGTGAACGCTCCGCCATCAGGATCGGTTCTGCAGGAGGGGGGTCTGACCTCCCTCCTTTTTTGTTGTGATCATCCGCCCGGCCCAGGCGGGCAGGCTTCAGCCGACCTTGAACTCCAGGGCCACGCCGTTGTTGCAGTAGCGCTTGCCAGTGGGCCGGGGACCGTCATTGAAGACGTGACCCTGGTGACCGCCGCAGCGGCTGCAGTGGTACTCGGTACGGGGTACCAGCAGTTTGAAGTCGGTTTTGGTGGCGATCGCCTCGGGCAGGGGCTGCCAGAAACTGGGCCAGCCGGTGCCACTCTCGAATTTCGCCGAGGAGCTGAACAGGGGCAGGCGGCAGCCGGCGCAGAGAAACGTTCCCTTTCGCTTCTCATTGTTGAGGGTGCTGCTGAAGGGACGTTCAGTCCCTTCGCGTCGCAGCACGTTGTAGGCCGCAGGGCTCAGGCGCTTGCGCCATTCACTGTCGCTGAGCTGCCACCTGGGATCGGCGGCCTTTGAGGCCGCTTCGGCTTTGTCACCCCCCCAGAGCGTGCTGAACAGGACGGCAAAGGAGGCGAGCAGTCCTCGGCGTTTGATCGGATCCACAGGAGGACATTGAGGCGGAGGGACGCGAGCTGGATGCTGGAAGCCTGTTCTGAAGCGGCAACCTCAGCGCAACCAGCCGGCACTGAGCACTATCGCCAAGCCGAGGAACAACCCCAGCAAGGTCCAGCTGATCCGGTTGAGGGTGTCTTCGGCGCTGCGGGCACTGCTGAACATCGAACCGCCGCTGCTGGCCAGGCCGCCCATTCCATCCCCTTTGGGACTGTGAAGCAGCACACTGCCAATCAGCAGCAGGCCGACGGCGAACCAGACCCAGGAAAGAACAGTTGTGATCATTCAGCCAACCTAACCAAATGCTCAGACCTGGAGGGCTTCCGCGAAGGCGGCTTTGGGGCTTGCCAGTTCCAGTGGTTCCACCAGAGAACTGCCCGTCATGCTCTCCGGCTGGGGCAGTCCCAGGATCTGCAGCAGGGTGGGAGCGATGTCGGCCAGACCACCTCCCTGCCGCAGCTGGGGCGCGGCCCCATGTCCCCCAAGCCTGCGCTTTTCGCCCTCCACCAGGATCACCGGTACCGGGTTGGTGGTGTGAGCCGTCCAGGGGCGGCCGTCATCCCCTTCCATCAGCTCGGCATTGCCGTGGTCGGCGGTGATCAGCACGGTGCCGCCCAGACGGTTTGTGGCTTCCACCAGGCGGCCTATGCAGTGGTCCACAGTGGTGATGGCCTGCTCGGTGGCGCCCATGCGGCCGGTATGTCCCACCATGTCGGGGTTGGCGTAGTTGATCACCACCAGGGAATACACCCTCTTGTTGAGGGCGGCGATGCAGTTGTCGGTGAGTTGGTCGGCCGACATGGCCGGCGCCTGGTCGTAGGTGGCCACGCGTGGGGATGGCACGAGCTGGCGGTCTTCGCCGGGGAAGGGTTGCTCGATGCCGCCGTTGAGGAAGTACGTGACGTGGGGATACTTCTCGGTTTCGGCAGTGCGCAGCTGACGCAGACCGTGGGCTGAGACCACCTGGCCCAGCAGGCCGTCGAGGGATTCGGGTGGGAATGCCACCGCCACGGGCAGGCCCAGTTCGTACTGGGTGAAGGTGACCACATGCAGGGGACTGATGCGCTTGCGCTCGAATTCATCGAAGTCGTCGAGCACCAGGGAACGGATCAGCTGACGCACCCGATCGGGCCTGAAGTTGAAACAGATCAGCCCATCGCCGGGCTTGAGGTGGCCTGGGGCGAGGCGCAGGGGTTCGAGGAATTCATCGTTGATACCTTCGCTGTAGGCCGTCTGGATGGCCTCCCGGAAGGAGAGCGGGCTGATCTCACCGGCATCGCTCAGAAGGTGGTAAGCCTTCTCGGTGCGATCCCAGCGGTTGTCCCGATCCATGGCCCAATACCGGCCGCAGATGGTGCTGATCCGCCCGACTCCGGCTGCCTCCACCTGGGCCTGGATGCACTCCAGGTAGGAAATGGCGTTCTGGGGGGGCGTATCGCGGCCGTCGGTGATCACATGGATGCAGACGTCGCTGAGGCCCCGCGAGGCGGCCCATTGCAGCAGGCCACCGAGGTGGCCGATGTGGCTGTGGACGCCGCCATCGGAGCCGAGCCCGAGCAGATGGAGGGTGCCGCCCTCACGCAACAGCCGATCAGCCAGCTCGTTCAGGGAAGGGTTGGCCGCCAGGCTGCCATCGCGTACGGCCTTGCCGATCCGCACCAGCTCCTGACGGATGATCCGGCCGGAGCCAATCGTGAGATGGCCCACCTCAGAATTGCCCATCTGGCCGTCAGGCAGACCCACCTCTCCGCCGCTGGCCTGAATCAGGGTGTGGGGATAGGCCTCCCAGAGGGCATCCATCACCGGTGTGCTGGCCGAATGGATCGCGTTGTGACGTGCGTCTTCCCGAAAGCCCCAGCCATCAAGGATGGCCAGCACTACAGGGGCGATTTCGCCATCGCGGTCAGGCTCCGAAGCTGACTCCCGGCCGGAGGAAAGGGTTGGAGGTCTGAAGCTGGGAATTGCGCTCACCCTGACTTCCCGAATGGTCATTCAAGCGTCTTCCAGGCTCAAGTTACTCCCGCAGGTCGTTGAGCCAGACTCCGGTCCGGGGGCGTCAGCTTTTGGGAACATTCCCGCCTTCATACGATGGAATGACCAGCTTCGGTTCCTCGTGAACACTCCCTTGGTGCCGTCATCCGATCAGCGGCGGGTGGAGATCCTCTCTGCCGACGACCTTGCCCGCACGGTGCGTCGCCTTGCTTCCCAGGTGCTCGAAGGAGTCGTCGACAGCCGCCAGTTGCTGCTGCTGGGCATCCCGACCCGTGGGGTGGCCCTGGCCCGGGTGCTGGCCCAGCAACTTCAGGAGCTCTGCGGTCACCCCATTGACCAGGGGAGCCTCGATCCCACGTTCCACCGCGATGACCTGGAGCGGGTCGGCACCCGGCTGGTGGAAGCCACTCACCTGCCCTCCGACATCGAAAGTCGCCAGCTCGTGCTGGTGGATGACGTGATCTTCACCGGGCGCACGGTGCGGGCGGCCCTGGAGGCCCTGCACACCTGGGGACGTCCCGATCTGGTGCGGCTGCTGGTGATGGTCGACCGCGGCCACCGGGAACTGCCGATTCAGCCCGATTTCTGTGGACGCCTGGTGCCAACCAGCAGGCAGGAGTCGATCCAGCTCTGTTTGCGCCAGACAGATGGAGAAGACGGAGTTTTTCTGATCCGTGCCGGTTGAGCTGGTTTCTCCATCCCCGACGGTCTGGGCCTGGCCGTTCAGCCGGCCGCTTCAAGTTCGTCGGGGCGGAAGTGTGCCCGGAAACGTCCGAACGCCACGATCACCGGCAGGGTGGGGCTGATCGGTTTGCCTTTCCAGTCGTCGAGCACCTGTTGCACTTCACCTTGCTGTCCGAGAAGATCGAAGGCCTTGCCACGGTGCTCAGGGTGGGTGTAAACGACCACGCTCTGGCAGACCTTGACCTGTTCTCCAGGCTTCATGCGCAGGGGACCCTGAGGAAGGACCAATCCTGTCATGGCCCCAGGGTTGGGGGTGGCCCCGCGGTCTTCAGCGGCGACAGGTGGTTTCCGGTCCCGACTCCACCACCCGTCCGCCCAGCTCGGTGCAGGCCTTGGTGAAGGCGGTCCACTCATCGACGCCTGTGGCCAGCTGGCGTTGGACGGCGGCATCGAGGCTGGCGATGGGCACGCTGTCGAGCGGCTGAGCACCGTGGCTGTGGTGCTCCTGTTCCTTGCTCCTGAGCCCGACGATTGCTTGATCCACCTGCTGCCGCAGGGGCGCAGTCGCGGTTGTCCACCAGGGGTGATCGATCCGGTTGAGGGCGTCGAGAGCTTCCCACCAGCGTTTCTCACCTGCCAGTTTCACGGCCCGCTGCTGCTGCAGTTGGTTGCGCGCCCAGAACTCGCGCAGGCTGTCGCCGAGAGCGGAGCCGTCGGACCGGTGGTGCTCTCCCATCGGCTTGAGCAGGGCGAGGGCCCCCTCCAGGTCCCCCTGCTGGAAGCGGGAAAGGGCCCGGTCCTTGAGGTCCTGCTGCCAGGCCAGCAACTGCTGCCGGTCGGCCTCGGTGCCCGCTGCTGAATTGGCCAGCAGTAGTTGCAGTTTGAGGGCCTCCCCGGGCTTCTGCTGCCGCCAGAGCTGTTCAGCTTTGGCCCGGCGGCAGCGGCCCTGCTCCGCCGGTGCGCGTCCGCTCAACCAGCGCAGAGAAGCCAGCTGATCGCTGTAGCGGATGCAGTCGTCGAAACGCCCCTCGTTCGCGGCCCGCTCCAGCCGGCGCGGCAACTGGGATTCCCACCACCAGGCGCCACCGACCCCAGCTGCCACCAGGCCAAGGGTGAGAGCCAGCCAGAAGCGCGGAAGCCTGTGGCGGCGAATGGCCAAGAGGGGAGATCAGAGTGATTTGCCTGTTCTATGAAAAGCGGGGCCCTGCTAACAAGGTCAGGGGGCAGCCGCCGCGTTGTCCACTGCCGCGGGCCGTGGCAACGGCAGCACTGTTCAGCGCACCGGGCCGAGCACCCTGGCAGCCGTGATGGTGCCGCCGAGCAGATCTTCGCTTTCAAGCAGCAACTGCCCCTCGGCGTCGATGCTGAAGCGGAGTCGCAGCCGGTCGATGCCGCAGGTCCCAGGCGGGTCGAGGCTCACAGGGGGCGGCTGCCGGCTCCATGGCTCAGTCCTGGCTTCGCCGGCAGGGCGCCGCCGCACCTGGGGGAGCCCGTCGATGAAGACCACCTCGCTGCGTTCCTCCTCGACCGGCTCACCGAGCACCAGCTCCAGGATGCTCTGCCCATCGCGGCTGCAGCTGAGCACCAGCTCCAGGGGCTGGTCGGTGGGCCAGCTCTGACCGGCGAGGAACAGGGGGTGCCAGCGATGTTCCCCGCCGCGCTGGTCCCAGCAGCGCAGCGACACCCCCCGGGCCAGCACGTCCTTGAGCCGCACCCCCGGCGTTAGGGCGAGGGCCCCGAGGGCCACCGCCTCCACAGGCCGCTGGTTGCTCAGGGGGATGGAGCCACAGCGGTCCGCCAGCCATTGGCGGATGCTGGGCAGGCGGCTGGTACCCCCCACCGGAAGCACCGCATCGATCTGCTCTCGGTCAAGTCCTTTTGCCCGCGCCGCTGCCAGCACCCGCTCCAGCAGGTCGTCGAGCAACTCCAGCAGTCCACGCTCGCGCAGCAGCTGATCAAGCTGGGTCCGATCAAGGCGCAGGACGCGGCTGTCGGCCCCCGCTGAGCTCCAGATGCCTGTCACCTCCTCGGCCTCGCTCAGGCCGCACTTGAGCCGCTCGCTGACCTCCAGCAAACTGGGGTCCTCTCCCAGGTCCGGGGCGAGACTCATGGCGATCCAGCGGTCGATGTCGCGGCCACCGAGGGCGGAGCCGGCCTTGCCGATCACTTCCGCGCAGCGCAGGGCCTGGCGACCGCCATCGAGATCCCGGCCGCCGAAGCGCAGCAACTGGGCGATCGGCGCCGCCCGTCCTTCACCGCCCTGGAGGGCCACGAGCGAGAGATCGATCGTGCCGCCGCCGAGATCCACCACCAGCACTCGGCTGCCTGCCGGCAGGCCCGCCCCGATGGCGGCCGCCGTGGGTTCATCCACCAGGGCCACCTCTTCCACGGGAATCTGGCTGCTCAGCTGCTGCAGCCACTGGCGGTAGCCCCGATACCCCTCGATCGGCGCGGTCAGCACCAGTCGGGTGGGCACCACCGACGTGGGCAGGGCTTGCCACAGTCTGGTGATCAGCAGGCTGCCGGCCTGCTCCGGTGTGAGCGGTTCGCCGCTGGCTCCTGCGGCCGCCGCCGGGCCGGACTCGCCTGCGAGGGCACCGATTCTGCGTTTGAAGTCGCTGCAGAGGCCTTCGCCACCACTGACAGCCAGGCCCGCATCGAGCACCTGACGGCCGATCAGGGGCTGATCGCTCTGGGGGTTCGCGAGCCAGATCAGGCTGGGAACCACACAGGGATCGTTGCAGCTGAAGGGTGGGATGGCGAGCAGCTCCGGCGCTCCGCCCGAGCTGGGTTGAAAAGCCAGCACCGTGGTGCTGCTCCCCAGGTCGATCGCCAGGGTGCCGGTCACAGCCATGGATGGGGCCCAGGCGGCAGCTGAACTAGGGTGGTGGAAATGGGTTTGATTCGATGTTTACCGGTCCGACTGTTCATCCCAAGGAACTGGCCCAGCGGGCTGAAAGTCTGATCGGTCAGTCGAGCAACCGTTACCTGACCACTGTTCGGATCGCTTTCCGTGCCAAGCAGCGCCGCTTCGATGATTTCGATGGCCTGCTCGAAGATTCAATGGTGAAGCCCGTGCAGCGGGCGATCGTTGAGCTCAGCGACGAGCAGGACCAGCCCGACCTGCTGCCCGGCTGAGTCCTTGACTCCCAGCGGGTATAGCGCTGAAGCAGAGGGTTGGAGACTGGTCTGGGATCCGTCCAAGGAGCCGTTCCCTTTGCTCATCGGTGGAGCCGACTGGGCGGTGGAGCTCACCGCGGTAGAGGCGACAAGCCTGCGCGCCGGCCTCCTCAGCCTGCTGGAGCAACTCGGCGCCATCGCCGATCAGCTGATGGAAGAGGAATTGATCAGCCTTGAGCTGGAGCGTGACGGCTGGTGGCTGGGCCTTGATGGCAACCCGGGCCACTGGCACCTGCGCTGCATCCTCATCCCTTCTCCAGGGCTGAGGGGATGGGAGGGCGCCTGGGCTCCAGGTGCGGGCCTTGAGCTGGCGCGGGCGCTGGAGCCCTTGCCCCTGTGAGACAGACCGCGGGATTGGGGGGCGATCAGCACTGCTGATTGCCGCTCTGCTCCCCAGGCACTGTTCCGCCGGACCAGCCTTTTGCACAGGTTTTCCACAGGTCCAGGTTCTGCGGTCCTTCCGGTGGCTCAGGTCTGGGGAGAACCCGGCTTTGGCGGCCTCTCCCCTTGACAGGCTTCCTGTTCGGCTTCAAGCCCATCACCTGCCGAGGTGGTGGGCGCGCCTTGCCCCTGCGCGGCAGCCAGTCTCAGGGTTGGAAGGAGCTGCCGCCCCGCTGGGTCCCCGATTTGACGCGGCCCCGGCGCTGTGGAGAAGTGGATGACGTCACCAGCTCAACCCGTCCATGGACATTGCTCCGGTCATGACCGCTTCCGTCACTGCGTCCGCTCAGGTCGCCAAGGCCGATTCGGACGCCGGTGTGGTGAGTTTTCGCGCTGAGGTCCCCGAGGCATTGCTCACTTCCATGGCTCAGTTCATCGACGCCCACCCCAATTGGGACCAGTACCGCCTGATTCAGGCGGCGCTGGCCGGCTTTCTTGTGCAGAACGGCGTCCAGAGCCGGGCCGTCACCCGCTGCTACGTGGCCAACATGTTCCAGCGGGCGGCAGAGGGGAGGCCCGATCAGGCGCCGCCGTCAAGGACTCCCCGGTCTTCGGCGCCGACGATCTCCTGGTAACCGGCGCTCAGGCTGCAGATGGCCAGGGGCCAGGCCACCAGCAAACCTGCGGCCAGGGGCCAGGCGATGAGCAGGGCAAGCCCCAGGGGCAGCAGCACGATCAGGATCAGGCTGATGCTCAGGGCCAGCAGATGCCAGCCATGGGATGGCACCAGGGTCCGCCCGTAGCGGAAGGTGGCCACAGGAGAGAGTCCACCGGCCACGGCCAGCGGCAAGTGGAAGACCTGCGTCACGAACAGGGCCGCCATCAGCGTGGCGCCGATCAGCAGTGGCACCAGAGCCAGCAGCGGGTGGATCAGGCTCACCAGCCCCGCAGCCAACCCGGCTGTGGCCATGATCAGCAGGCTCAGCACCAGCAGCAGCAGCTCCACCGCCAAAAGACGACCCATGGCTGCGTTGCGCCAGCGGGCCAACTCTTCCAGCCGCGGCGTCCGTCCTTCCAGGGCAATCCAGGCACCCCCCAGCAGCCCGACATTCAGCCAGAGAAGGCTGCCCACGCTGAGCAGTAACCCAGCCAGTACCAGACCCATCGAAACCAGTAAGGGCTCCTCCGCCAGGGCCAGGGCATCACTGGCCCGGTTCTGCACCGTCTGGCCCAGCAGTTGAGCACTGCCGCCCACCAGCGTGAATCCGCTGAACAGCCAGGGTGCCCGCCCGTAGGCCCTGCGTCCCTGCCTCAGCCAGCCCCGCACCGCCTGAATCGCGGCCAGGCCCTCCCCGGCTCCATCCACCAGCCATGCCCCGCATCCTCGGGGCTCCGTTTTCATCGGCCGGGATCCAGCAGTTCAAGCAGTCGCAGGGCTGTGTCAGCCGGGACCGGCAGGATCGAGAGGCGATTGCCCCGGCGCACCACAGGCAGCTCCTGCTCATCGAAGCTGCTGCGCAGTTCGTCCAGGCTGAGCAGCTGGGGATAGGTGCGCCTGTAGGCCAGGCGGACGCAATCCCAGCGGGGGGCTTCCGGTTTCGAGGCCGGATCGAAGTACTTCGAGGCCGGATCGAACTGGCTGGGGTCGGTCAGGCCCGTTTCGATCACCTCCATCAGGCCAATGATGCCTGGTGGCTTGGTGTTGGAGTGGTAGAAAAAAGCCTGATCACCGACTGCCATGCTGCGCATGAAATTGCGCGCCTGGTAATTGCGGATGCCGTCCCAGAGAGTGGTGCCCTCGCACTCAAGATGGCTGATGCCAAACACATCAGGCTCACTTTTCATCAACCAGT
Source organism: Synechococcus sp. Cruz-7E5 (assembly GCF_024345995.1). Taxonomy (GTDB): domain Bacteria; phylum Cyanobacteriota; class Cyanobacteriia; order PCC-6307; family Cyanobiaceae; genus Regnicoccus_A. Next base: position 109,773 of record NZ_JAGQCE010000005.1, on the reverse strand, counting down.
AAGCCATCTCGCCTTGCTCAGCCCTGCTGGGCTGTGGGTCTTGGAAGCTTGATCCTATCGAGCGGGTTTGTTTCGGTTGGGTTGGCTGGAGCGCATCCCCTGGCCTAGACAACATCCGGATCAACCAGTCGAGAGGATTGTGATGGGCCAGTCACCAGCACCGAAGCCCACCCTTCAGTCGGCCTGGAACCTGTTCGTAGCCCACTGGCGCACCTACCTGGCCCTCCAGCTCACGGTGCTGGCCCTGGCGCTGGTCTCGGTGGCTATCAGCCTGCTGATCACCGTGATCGCGATGGCGGTGACCGCCGGCGTCTCGGCCGATATGCGCGAAAGCGTGACCCAACTGGTCTCGTCGGTGCTGAACCTGCCCTTTTCAATCCTGTATCAGGTGGTGGCGGGACTGATCGGAGTTCTGCTTTCCGCCCTGCCGGCCCTCTGGTTTGCCACGGGTCATCATCCGAGTTACGGGGAAGGGCTGGCCCTGCTGCGCGCCAATCCCCGCCGCTACGTGCTCGCAGGGCTGCTGGTCTCAGTAGCCGCCGGGCTCGGCATCCTGCTCTGTCTGATTCCAGGCCTGATCGTGATGGCGCTCACCCCCATCTACGTGCGGCGGGTCTTCACGAGTGAGGAGCCGCTATGGCCTGCCTTCCGGGCCTGCTTCAACGATCTTTTCTCCAGTCCCCACAGCTGGGGACTGGTGGGCTATGAGCTGCTCTCGGCAGTGCTGATAGCCATTTCCGCCCTGTTCTGCCTGCTGCCGTTGCTTGTGACCGTGCCCCTGGCAGCGATCTTCATCCAGCAGTACCTGGCGGCCTGGGAGATCGGCGCGCCGCCGCCTGACGAGGCCGCCGCTGCACTCCTGTGAAGGATGGGGGCACCCGCAAGGCCGCTCAGAGCGCGGCCACCAGGGAGCGGAAGTGCTCCCCGCGAGCCTCGAAATCCTTGTACTGATCAAAGCTGGCGCAGGCCGGTGAGAGCAGAACCGTGGGGCAGCCGAGGCGGCGGGCCAGCTTCCGGGCCAGTGGCACCGCCTCGGTCTGGTCCTGCACCAGCTGCACCGTGCCCGGATAGCCACTGCCGCTGAGCAGGGCGGCGAAGGCGTTCCTGGCCGCTCCGAACAGGACCACAGCGGCCGCCCGCTGCCCGAGGGCCTCGAGCCAGGCTCCAGGGTCGCCCTGTTTGATTTCACCCCCCGCCAGGACCACCATGGGCCCCTCCAGGGCCGTGATCCCAACCTCGGCGGCGTCGTAGTTGGTGGCCTTGCTGTCGTTGAACCAGCGCACACCATCCAGCAGTCGGATCTGCTCGAGGCGATGGGGCACCCCGGGAAAGCTGCGCAGGGCGGCCTCGATCACGGCGGGCTCCAGCCCCAGCTTGAGGGCGGCGGCGGCTACCAGCGCCATGTTCTGACGGTTGTGGGCCCCGGGCAGGGCCAGGGCGGTTGCGGGGAACAGTGCCCCGGAGGCTGCCATCACCATCCCCCCGTCGATCCAGAGGCTGGGCTGCAGGCCGTCACCCAGCTGATCCCGGGGGCCAGCGGTGACCCAGTCGGCCCGGACCCAGCTGCCGGCATGGGCGCGCAGATCGGCATCATCGGCGTTGAGCAGTTGCTCTCTGGAGTTATCCAGCAGGGTGCGCTTGATCGCCCGGTACGCCTCCAGCGTTCCATGCCGCTCGAGATGGTCGGGGGTGAGCGTGGTCCAGAGGCCCAGGCGTGGCGCCAGCTCCGCTGATGACTCGATCTGATAGCTGCTCAGCTCCACCACCAGCCAATCGGGCGGGGTGGTTCCGGCCTCGCGGCGCTCGAGCAGCAATTCGGCCGCCGAAATCCCGACGTTGCCCACCATCGGCGCATCCAGCCCGGCGTGGCTCAGAACATGACTGAGCAGATGGGTGACGGTGGTCTTGCCGTTGGTGCCGGTGATGCCGATCCAGGGAATGCTGCCACTGGCCTCCCAGGCCACTGACATCTCGCCACAGACCTGGACGCCCCGCTCTCTCAGGGCCTGCAGCACCGGATGATCCCAGCGGATGCCGGGGCTCACCACCACCCGGTCGTGTCCAGGCTGGAGCTGGGCGAAACGTTCGGCCGCCAGGGGTTGCCCCAGCTCCACCTCCACCCCACCGGATCGCAGAGCCTCGGCCTGCTGCTCCAGCTCGGGGCTGCGGCGACTCTCAAGAACCAGCACCCGCCGGCCGTTCGCCTTCAGGAGACGGGCGGCACCGGTGCCGGAGCGTCCCAGACCGATCACCACCTCCAGGGGGTGTGACGTGCTGGGCATCCTGAACTCCTTGTGCAGAGGATTCAGTGGGCGATACTGGAATCGAACCAGTGACTCCTACCGTGTCAAGGTAGTGCTCTACCTCTGAGCTAATCGCCCGGGTTCGGGAACAGGAATTCCCGTCGGTGCGACCCTGGTGTAACGGCCCTTCAGCGGCTTCACCAGAATCGAAGTCGGCAATTTAGCAGTCGACCTGCCACTACTCAGTGGCGCTCAAGTTCCAGGCGCCAGCGCTGACGCTTGGTGGGTTGGATCGAGAGCACGGTCAGCTCTCCGCGTTTCTCCAGCTGGATGCGGTCCCCGGCTTTGAGGTCCCGGCTGGGGCTGGTCACGGGTTGCCAGTTCACGCGGGCGTCACCACGGCGCACCAGTTCGGCCATGCGGCTGCGGGACAGCCCGAATCCGGCCGATGCCACCGCATCCAGACGCAGGGAGGCCTCCACGGTGGCCAGCTGGCGTGGCTGGGGTCTGGTGGGAAGTTGCAGCTGACCGAGATCCCTGGCCTCCAGCTCCACGTCCACGCTGCGCACCCGGGCCGTGGTGCCCCCCAGGCGGCTGGCCAGCATGGGGTCCACGATCACCTGGGCGCCGCGGTCGCCCCGCAGCCAGAGATCGCCCAGCTCCCCGTCGAGGGCGCCGGCCGCCAGCAGGGCGGCGCGGACATCGCTCGGTTCGGCCGGATCGAAGAGGAAGTTGCCGCTGACATCCAGACCGGCCAGAGGTGCCGGCGGCGGGGTTGACCCCGCAGCGAGATCGCGGCGCTGCAGCAGCAGCCGGCAGCGTTCGGCCTGGGGCCTGCCGCCCTCGGCGTCCAGGTGCAGCTCGCTGAGGCTGCCCAGCCGCTCCATTGCCTCCTCCCGGACCATGGCAGAGAGGAAGCCTGACCAGTGGGGCTGCCAGTCGCGCAGGGCCTGCTCGGCCAGGTCGATCAGTGGCTCGAGGGCCGCCGGATCGCGGCTGCCGCGCAGCAGGTCGGCGCCGGGGGGCGTGCGGCTCATCCTTCCCCGAGCCGCACCACCGCCTGGGGACCGGCCTGCTGAATCAGCAGCCAGGGGATCTCCTGTCCCGGGCTGCTCTCTACCAGCAGCAGCCAGCTGCCTTCCTCCAGCCGGTTGCGCAGGCTGCGGATGCGGTCGTCGGCTTCCGAGCGAACACTGGCGGCTGCGGCGTAGCTGCCCATCCAGCCCGAACCCATGCCCAGCAGCCCTCCGATCAGGGGTTCGCCGTAGGTGCCGGCAAAGGCAAAGGTGTGAAGGTTGGTGATGAGGCTGAACATGAGTCCGGCGAAGAATCCGAACGGCATCAGCCAGCGCACCATGCTGCGTTGCCGCCGCTGCCGAGCCAGGGCCGGGTTGAGCAGTTCGATGGAATCGATGCTGCTTTCTCCTTTCCCAAGGGCCATCAGTTCCCGTGGGGCGGGCTGAAGTTCGGCGAGCTGATCGCGCAACCGCCGCAGCTTGCCCAGGTCGTTCATCACCACCACCACCGACAGTCCCAAGACCGTGCGCCCAAAGGCCCGATTCTCGGGCTTGGAGGGGAGAGCCGTGGCCACCGCTCACTACACTTCACCCCCGGCAGTGTCTGGCGTTCTCCAGACCCCCTCTCTCTCCGCCCCGGGTCATGACAAAGGTTCTGGTTTCTGATCCCATCGACCAGACGGGTATCGACATCCTGTCCCAGGTGGCCCAGGTGGATGTGCGAACAGGGTTATCCCCGGAGCAGTTGCAGCAGATCATCGGCGACTACGACGCCCTCATGATCCGCTCGGGCACCCAGGTGACCGCCGCCATCATCGAGGCCGCCACTCGGTTGAAGATCATCGGCCGCGCGGGCGTCGGCGTCGACAATGTCGATGTGGAGGCCGCAACCCAGCGGGGCGTGCTGGTGGTCAACTCTCCGGAGGGCAACACGATCGCGGCCGCCGAGCATGCCTTGGCGATGATGCTGGCCCTCTCCCGGCATGTGCCCCAGGCCCACGTCAGCACCATGGCCGGCGGCTGGGACCGCAAGAAGTACGTCGGCAACGAGCTCTACAAGAAGAAGCTCGGCGTTGTGGGGCTGGGCAAGATCGGCTCCCACGTGGCCCGTGTCGCCAAGGCCATGGGCATGGAGGTGCTGGCCTACGACCCCTACATCTCCGCTGAGCGCGCGCAGCTGCTGCAGGTGCGCTTGATGGCAGTGGGCCCCCTGTTCGCGGAAGCCGATTTCATCAGCTTGCACCTGCCCCGCACCCCCGACACCGAGAACCTGGTGAACGCGGAGCTGCTGGCCACGATGAAGCCCACGGCGCGCCTGGTGAACTGCGCCCGCGGCGGCATCGTCGACGAGAAGGCCCTGGCCGAGGCCGTCAGCTCCGGCACCATCGCCGGCGCCGCCCTCGACGTGTACGGCAACGAGCCCCTGGAGGCCGATTCCCCCCTGCGCCGGGTGGAAGACCGGCTGATCCTCACGCCTCACCTGGGGGCCTCCACCGAGGAAGCCCAGGAGAACGTGTCGGTCGATGTGGCCGAGCAAATCCGCGACGTGTTGCTGGGGCTCCCCGCCCGCAGTGCCGTGAACATCCCCGGTCTGACCCCGGAGGTGATGGAGCGGCTCAAGCCCCACCTGCAACTGGCCGAAACTCTCGGGCTGCTGCTCAGCCAGCTGGCCGGAGGGTCGATCCAGGATCTGGAGGTGCGGCTCCAGGGTGAATTCGCCCACCATCCCTCCCAGCCGTTGGTGGTGGCGGCCCTCAAGGGCCTGCTCTCCAGCGCCCTCGGCGAGCGCATCAACTACGTGAATGCCGGGATCGAAGCCCGCAGCCGCGGTATCCACGTGCTCGAGGTCAAAGACGACGCCAGCCGCGACTTTGCCGGCGGCTCCCTTCAGCTCACCTGCAGGGGCGGCCAGGGCAGCCACAGCGTCACCGGGGCGGTGTTCACCGACGGCGACCTGCGCATCACCACCATCGATGAGTTCCCGGTCAACGTGATGCCCACCCGGCACATGCTGATCACCCGTCACCGCGACATGCCCGGGATCATCGGCAACATCGGCTCACTGCTGGGCGAGCACAACGTCAACATCGCCTCGATGCAGGTGGGCCGCCGCATCGTTCGTGGTGACGCCGTGATGGTGCTCAGCCTCGACGACCCGATCCCCCCCAGCCTGCTGGTTTCGATCCACGGGATCAACGGGATTCAGGAAGCCCATCCGGTCACGCTCTGAGCCCTGCTGCCATGTCCCCGGCTCCCCGCTGGTGGCGTCTGGAAATGGAGGCCCCTTCCGAGCTGGAGGAGTCGCTGCTCTGGAAGCTGCCCTCCCTCGGCATCCGCCGGGTGGCCATCCAGTTCAGCCCCGAGCAGCCCAGCTCCCACCAGTTGGTGGCCTGGCTGCCGGAGGCCGACTGGCCGGAGCCTGAGCGGCGGCGTCTGGCCGAGGAGCTTGAGCGCCTCACCGAGCCCTTCGCCATGCTCTTGCCGCCCCTCAGCTGGCAGCTGCAGGATGAGGAAGACTGGAGCCTGAGCTGGAAGCGCCACTGGCAGCCCGACCCGGTGGGTGAGCGGCTGCTGATCCTGCCCGCTTGGCTGGAGCCGCCCCAGGAGCATGCCGGCCGTGCCCTGATAAGGATCGATCCCGGCAGCGCCTTCGGCACCGGCAGCCACCCCACCACGCGCCTCTGCCTCGAGGCGTTGGAACGGCTGGCTCCGATTGATCAGCGCGTGGCCGATCTGGGCTGCGGCAGCGGCATCCTCGGCCTCGGGGCCCTGCGCCTGGGGGCACGCTGCGTGGCCGCCGCCGACACCGATCCCTTGGCGGTGCGCGCCACGGGCAGCAACGGCGAACTCAACGGCTATCCCGTGGTTCCAGGCGGGCCGTTGCAGGTGGTGGAGGGATCGGCTCAGGAGCTGGCGGGTCTTCTGGCAGAGGACGGCCCGGCCGATCTGCTGCTCTGCAACATCCTGGCGCCGGTGATCGCTGAGCTGGCCGGGCACTTCCACACGCTGCTGGCACCGGGCGGGGTTGGTCTGCTCAGCGGCCTTTTGGTGGATCAGGCGGAGGAGCTCTGCCGGCAGCTGGCTGCTCATGGCTGGAGCGCCGATCTGGTGGCCTCCCAGGGCGTCTGGGGACTGGTGCAGATCCAGTGGTGCCGGGCTGTGATCCCTGGGGATGTCGCATAAATCACGCTTATGCGTGCTCACCCTTTGATTGGGCTTCCGGGGCTGGGACGCCAGGATCGCCGTCAGCGCCCCTGTCCGATGTAGGACGGTGCTGTCCTACAGGCCCTGAGCACTCAGGAGTCTGTGAGCCCCAATCCTTTCCATGGCTTCCTACAAGGTCACCCTCATCAACGAGAGCGAGGGACTCAACAAGACCATCGAGGTTCCCGACGATCAGTACATCCTGGATGCCGCTGAGGAGCAGGGCATCGATCTCCCCTACTCCTGCCGTGCTGGCGCCTGCTCCACCTGTGCTGGCAAGCTCACCACCGGCACCGTCGACCAGTCGGACCAGAGCTTCCTCGACGACGACCAGATCGAAGCCGGTTTCGTGCTGACCTGCGTGGCCTACCCCACGTCCGACTGCACCATCAAGACCCACGCCGAAGAAGAGCTCTATTGAGCCCCAGGCCAGGCTTGGCTTGAATCCAGATCCCATCTCCGCCACCCTTCGGGGTGGCTTTTTCATGCCCGCGTTGGTGGATACCCTGATGGAGCCTGGCAGCGAGCACTGCAGTCCAGGCGGCCAGTACAGCTTCCGGGTGCTGGGTCCCTGCTGTCGTCTCTTTGACCGCGACGAACTGCCATGGCCCTGTTGCCGCCTGGCCTGGCGCAGCAAGGAGCCCAGCTGGCGCCGAATTGGCCGCCGCTTCGTGGCCGATCTGGCCTCCAGGCGCTGCCCCTCCTACTCCGTGGAGCTGCTCCAGCCCGGCGCCAGGCCCACCTGCACCGTGCTCACTCTCTTCCCCCAGCGCCTGTCACCGGCCCTGCAGGAGTGGTGGTACAGCAAGCAGCCGGGGTCGATGGATGCCGCCAACGTGAGCCCGCCCGATCTGGCGCCTGTGGCCCCATAAAAAACCGTGGCCCAGGGGACCACGGCAAAGTGCTGTCCTTAGCCAGCTGGATTCAGAAGTAGACCTTGCCACCGCCCCACTGGGCGCCATTCACCTTCGGGGCCACCAGGATGTAGCCGGCGATCACTCGCAGGTCATCGTCGTCAAGGTCGCGCATTTTCACGAACACGTCGCTGCTGCGCATGCTCGGGTGGACGTCGGCGATGCTGTACTCCCCGTCGTAGGAGGTTGGATCCTTGATGAAGTCCACCAGGGCCTCCACCGAGTCACGGGAGGGTGTGGCCAGGGCGAGAGTCTCGGGGTCGAGTCCCACGTTGTAGTTGGTCTTGGTGATGCCGCCGGCGTGGCAGGTGCCGCAGCTGTCGTTGAAGAGCTTGCGACCGCTCTTGATCTCCGCTTCGCTGAAGGTGACCAGGTTGCCGTCTGGGTCACCGGGCACCGTGAGGGTGGCGGTGTCCCATTGGGCGGCCTGGGCAGCAGTCACGCAGAAGCCAAGACTGAGCAGAAGCGCCAGGGGCAGAACCAGCAGGGTCCGGGCAACCGCCCGAAGGGCAGTGGGAACGAGAGAGGCCATGAAGGGAGCCGGCGAAAAGGCGGTAGGCACCGCACCTGAGACCTTGTATCACGGGGGAAGGGCCCGTCGGCCGGGAATCAAGAACTGTTGCAGCGATCACCGTTGCCAGGCGATTCCTCACGGACCCTTGCCGTCGCCTCCGGCGCACACCTCGAGGCTCAGAAAGTCTTTGGCCACGAGGGTGTTCGGGAATATCGCCCTGGCTTCGTTCACCAGGTCCTCGGGGGTGAAGGTGTTGCCGGCCACGTAGCGCGGACTGAGATGGGTGAGCACCAGTTGCTTCACGCCAGCGAGCGCCGCTGTCTGCGCGGCCATGGTGCTGGTGGAGTGTTGACGCTGGAAGGCCATCTCAGCTTCGCTGTGGGCGAAGGTGGATTCGTGGATGAGCAGATCGGCTCCGCGGGCCAGTTCCACCGCCGCTTCACAGAACACTGTGTCCGTGCAGTACACCATGCTCACGCCTGGGCGGTCGGGGCCGCATAGGGTCTCCCCCCGGATGATCCTTCCGTCCTCCAGGCACACCTCCCGACCGGCCTTGAGTTCGGCGTAGACCGGCCCTGGCGGGATTCCCAGTTCGCGGGCTTTCTCGATATCAAAACGGCCGGCCCGGGGTTTCTGCTCCACCCGGTAGGCGTAGGCCGGGATGCGGTGGGTGAGCGGGGTGCAGCGCACCATCAGGTCGTCGTCGTCGAGCAGCACGGCCCCGGCGTGGGCTGCCTTGTGGACCCGGTGGGTGCGCAGGGGGTAGCCGATCCTGGTCGAGGAGGTGCGCAGCACGCCTTCGAGGAAGTCGCGCAGGGGATCGGGGCCGTAGAGGTCGACGCCGCTGCAGGCTCCGGCCAGCCCGAGGCTGGCCAGCAGCCCCGGCAACCCGAAGACATGGTCGCCGTGCATGTGGGTGATGAAGATGCGCCTGAGCTGCGACACCCTCAAATCACTGCGCAGGAATTGGTGCTGGGTCCCCTCGCCGCAGTCGAACAGCCAGAGCTCTGCTCGCTGGGGCAAGCGCAGAGCCACCGCTGAGACATTGCGGGAACGGGTGGGTACACCCGAACTGGTGCCCAGGAAGGTGACTTGCACTCCGGATGACCCTTTGGCGCATGCTGCCACGTCAGGCTCTGTCCGGGTGGGCTCTGGCGTTGCCGGGATGGGCTGGTCACAATGGCGCGCACGTTGCATGGTTGCCGCCGTTGATGGCTGATCTCAACACCGGTCGGATCCGCTCCCTGCTGCTGGCCGCGGCCCTGTTGCCCCAGGCGCTGCTGGCTGGGGCAGCTGGGTTGGCAGGAGCCCCGGCCGTGGCCCAGAACGTGGCGGATCTCGACGCGCTCGAGCCCCTGATGGCCAGCCGTGCCACCAATCCTCAGCTGCGGGTGCTGCTGCTGGATCTGCCGGCGATCCGGGTGACCGGCAGCGGTGGTCTGCGCCTGCGCGACGCCAGGGGTGGAGAGCTGCTGCGGATGCCTGCCGGAGCCACCCTGGCCCTGCGCCAGGCCGGTGGCCGGATCCAGGCCCAGCCTTCGGCCACCGCCGGGGTCAGCCCCGGCACACTCAGCCTCAGCGAACTCTGGCTGGAGGCCCTTCCCGATCGGGGCGGCCTCGCCAGCCTGCAGATCGAGAACCGCCGCTACAGGGGGCGGCTGCAGGTGAGGGTTGAGGCCTCGAAGCTGCGGGCCATCAACGTCATTGAGCTGGAAACCTATCTGCCCAGCGTGGTGGGCAGCGAGATGCCCGCCAGCTGGCCCCTGGAGGCTCTGCGGGCCCAGGCAGTGGCGGCTCGCACCTACGCCCTGCGCCACCGCAAACCCTCGGCCGCCTTCGATCTGCACTCCACGGTCACCAGCCAGGCCTACAAGGGCCTGGAGGCGGAGACCGCCTCCACCCGTGAAGCGGTGCGCAGCACCCAGGGCCTGGTGCTCATGCACGGCAACAGCCTGATCAATGCTGTCTTCCACAGCAGCAGCGGTGGCAGCACCGAGAACAGCGGTGATCTCTGGTCGCGCCAGCTTCCCTACCTGGTGAGTGTCCCCGACTACGACAACTCCAGTCCCGTGGCCAGCTGGGAGAAAACCCTCTCCCCCCAGATGCTGGCCAGCGCCTTTGCCGAAATCGGCGGCGTCAGCCGCATCGATGTCCTCTCCACCACGAGCACCGGCCGGGTGCGCCAGGCGCGGGTGATCGGTCCCACCGGAGCACTGGTGCTCACGGGTGCCCAGCTGCGCAGCCGTCTGGGGTTGCGCAGCACCCTGGTGCGCTTCGAGGCTGCCCCCTTCACCTTCACCGCACCGAGCCTGGCCAGCGGCAGCCAGTTGCCAACGGGAATGGGTTCGCCGCTGGCACCACCCCTTCCCCGACCCTTGGCTCCACCCTCGCCGGTGATCATCGCCGTGGGCCGAGGTTTCGGCCACGGGGTGGGCATGAGCCAGTGGGGGGCCTATGCGCTCGCCCAGCAGGGCCGCCGCTTCGAGCAGATCCTGCAGCACTACTACCGCGGCGTTGAAGTGCAGCCGCTGCGTGCCGGATCCGGTCCCCTGGCGTCGGGTGCTGTCGCCGGGCGAGGCTCCTGAGCACCGGTCCTGCGGCTGCAGCGGCGGAGCGGTTGATCCCTACGCCTGCCTGCAGTGCCACTGCCTGCTTCTCCCGCCTGGTTGGCCGACCGCTTCGAGTGTTTCGAGCGGCCGTCGTCCCTCGCTGTGCGCGTCGCCGAGCTCCTGCACCAGGAGTTCAGCGACGGATTGAAGCGTCCTCTGGGTCTGGCCACCGGCCGCACCATGGAGCCTGTGTACTCCGCCCTGGTGGAGCGGCTGCTGGCCCTGCCAGCCGATCAGCTCAGTGACGTGCGCCAGCAGTGGTGCAGCTTCAACCTTGATGAATATGTGGGACTGGGGCCTGGGGATTGTGGCTCCTTCGCGGCGGAGATGGACCGCCAGCTCGCGGTTCCCCTCGGGCTGGAGCCCGGACGGGTGCGGCTCCCGGATGGTCTGGCCGCGGATCCAGCCGCCGAGGCCCGCCGATATGCGGATGCCGTTTGGACGGCGGGCGGCATCGGGTTACAACTGCTGGGGCTGGGCAGCAATGGCCATGTGGGTTTCAACGAGCCCCCCTGCGGCCCGGACGCTCCCAGCCGCAGCCTCAGACTCAGCACTGCCACCCGACGCCAGAACGCGGCGGCCTTCGGGGGGGATCCATCCCGGGTGCCTGCTGGGGCGATCACCCTTGGGATGGAGCAGATCCTGGGGGCCGAGAGAATCCTTCTGGTGGTGAGCGGTGCCGCCAAGGCGGGCATCCTGGCGCGGCTGCTGAAGGAGCCTCCGGGGCCCTCGCTGCCGGCCAGCTGGCTGCAGGACCATCCGGGCCTGCGCCTGATCGTCGATCGCCCGGCCCTGGGGGGCTGAGGGCTCAGCCCATCACGGCATCAAGCAGCTCGGCGTCCGCTTCCAGGTTGGAGGTAAGGCTGCGCACGTCATCGAGATCCTCGAGGGCGTCGAGCATGCGCAGGCAGCGACGCAGCTGGTCTTCGCACTCCAGCCGGCAGGCTATGGCTGACACCCAGCGCGACTCCCAGTCGTGCACGGGCCAGCCCAGCTGCCGCAAATGGTGCTGCAGGGCCTCCAGGTCGGTGGAGTCGCAGAACACCTCGGCGGTCTCCCCCTCAAGGCTGTAACCCTGCACAGGCGGACCGCCCTGATCCTCCAGGCTCAGCAGGCTCTCGAGCAGTCGCTCCTCACTGGGTATCGGTGGCTCCAGCCGCACGACCCCCTGCTGCTCGAACAGGTAGCCCACGCAGCCACTCTCCCCCAGGTTTCCCCCCTGCTTGCTGAAGGCCAGGCGCAGGTCGGCGGCGGTGCGGTTGCGGTTGTCGGTGAAGCACTCCACCAGTACCGCGACCCCGCCGGGGCCATAGCCCTCGTAGCGGACCGCCTCGAACTGATCGGCCTCGCCGCCGCCCTGGCCGGAGCCCTTGGCGATGGCCCGCTCGATGTTGGTGCTGGGCATGCCGGCAGCCTTGGCCTTGTCGATTGCGGTGCGCAGCTGGAAGTTCCCCGCCGGATCGGCCCCGTTGCGGGCCGCTACCGTGATCTCACGACCCAGACGGGTGAAGACCACCCCGCGCCGTGCGTCGACCACGGCCTTCTGGCGTTTGATCTGGGCCCACTTGCTGTGGCCGGCCATGGGGGGTCGATTGAAAAAGAGTGGGAGCGTGGCTGGGAACCAAGGAGCAGCAGGGGGATCCCAGGGAGGATCAGCCCATGGCCTCCAATACCAGCCGGGGCTGGAGCCAGCCGTCGGGGACGGTCCGGGCCATTCCTGCCAGGTTGCCATCCGGATCCAGTATCACCACCACCTGGTCCTCGCTCAGGTGGGCGGGACCGGCCAGGCGTCGCCCACAGCGCCAACTCACCAGATCGCCGGGCTCCAGGGTGAAGGCGGGGTACTGGCCCAGGGCAAGCAGGGGGGCAAGGGGCGGTGGCGGCGGTTCCGCCTCGAGATCCTCCAGGCCCACGGCACCGCTGAGTGTGAAGCCCAGGGCTTCGGTGCGGCGAAGCCTGGCGAGGGCCCCGCCGCAGACGAGGGCCTCGCCCAGGTCCCTGGCCAGGGAGCGGATGTAGGTGCCGGCGCTGCAGCGCACCTCCAGTTCCAGTTGGCCCGAGCTGGGCTCCCAGCTGAGCAGCTCCAGCCGCTCGATCGTGACAGCCCGCTCCTGCAGCTCCGAGTGCTCGCCGCGCCGGGCTCTGGCGTAGGCCCGCTCTCCTTGCACATGCACCGCAGACACCTGCGGCGGCCGTTGCAGGATCGGCCCACGGAAAGGGTTCAGGGCAGCCTCCAGCTCTTGCCGGCTGAGCGGCGGCAGCGGCCTGCGCTCCAGGACAGCGCCCGTGAGGTCGTCGCTGTCGGTGCAGAGGCCCAGCTGGATCACTCCCCGGTAGGCCTTGGCGCCGTCGAGGTAGGGCAGCAGGCGGGTGGCTGACCCCAGCGCCAGCGGCAGCACACCGGTCACTGCCGGATCGAGGGTGCCGCCATGGCCGACGCGCTTGAGGCCATAACGGCGGCGCACCAGCGCCACACAGCCGTGGGAGGTGACGCCGGCCGGTTTGTCGAGAATGAGGAACCCGCAGGGTGCCTGGGACTGGTTAGCGCTGAGGCGGCTGCCGGACGTGGTCATGGCAGGCACTGTTGCATCTGGGGCCCTGGCCTGCAGGCTGGGGGGAGCGCCCGTTTCCTCCTTCACCCGTGACCCTGCAGCAGCGCCGTGATCTGGCTTTTCTCGTGCTGGCCGGTCTCTTTCTCGGCACGATGGGCATGCTCAACATCCTTGGCCTCACCCGCTTTCTCACCCTGGGCTCGATCGGTGGCTGGCCGATCGTGGTGGCTGTGGGTGCCCTGCCTTATCCACTCACCTTCCTCTGCACCGACCTGATCAGCGAGATCTGGGGGGAGCGGCAGGCCAGTCAACTGGTGTGGGTGGGTCTGTTGCTCAACGGCTGGATCGTGTTGATTCTTTGGCTGGGGGGGATCCTGCCTGGGCTGGATGGCCATGGGGGCAGTGCAGGTCTGCCGCTGGCGCTGGCGGGTGAGCGCCTGCCGCTGTTCTATGAGATGCGATCCCTGGCTTTCGGGGCGGTGGGGGCCTCGATGGTGGCCTATCTGGCCGCCCAGTTCACGGATGTACGGCTGTTTCATTTCTGGAAGCGCCTGACCGCCGGACGAGCGCTGTGGTTGCGCAACAACGGCTCCACCCTCGTCAGCCAGCTGGTGGACACCACGGCCGTGGTGCTGATCAGCCACTACGCCGCGCACGTGCTCCCCATTCGGGGCGAGGAGGCGGTGCTGCCCCAGCTGGGGAGCTTCATCGCCAGCGGCTACCTGTTCAAGCTGGTGGCGGCCCTGCTCGACACCCTGCCGTTCTATCTGCTGGTGGCCTGGCTGCGCCGTTGGCTGGAGGTCCCCGGTGCCGGCGCGGAGCTGGAGGATCTGGGCTCGCCGTAACCTGCCTCCAGTTTCAGAAGCGTGTCATTTGCCTGAAGGAGTGAGCCCCCTGCCCGGCCCAGTCGCGACCCTGGACTGTGGGGGCGGTGCGGTGCGTGAGGGACTTGATCTTGAGTCCTTTCTTGGCGATGGATTTGCCTTGCGCCAGCAGCTGGCTTCCTATCTGGGCCTGACTCCTGACCAGCTGGAGGAGCGCCTGCCGCGCAGTTGCGCGGATCTGGCCTCTCTGCATCCCGGTGGGCTGGGTTTCGATCCGCAGCGGGTGGAGGCGTTCTACGAGCAGACCGTGGGTACCGGACATCTGCTGGAGCTGGCTGCCTGGCACCTGGGCAGTGCGGACTACATCGGCGACACCCTGCGGCTTCAGACCCGTTTTGCCCGTGGAACCGTGCTCGATTTCGGGGGTGGCATCGGCACCCATGCTCTGGCTGCCGCGGCAATGGATGAGGTGGAACAGGTCTGGTTCGTGGACCTCAACCCCCATAACCGTGCCTTCGTGGCCCAGAGGGCCGAACGCTTCGGGCTCAGCGATCGACTGAAGCTCTGCCGGGACCTGGGGGATCCTGGCCTGCCCCGGCATTTCGATACGGTGGTGTGCCTGGATGTGCTGGAACATCTGAGCGATCCAGCCGGGCAGCTGGAGCGTTTCGCTGCCCGCATGAAGCATGGTTCCATTGCCCTGCTGAACTGGTATTTCTTCCAGGGCTTTGCGGGGGAATATCCCTTCCACTTTGATGATCCAGCACTGGTGGAGATGTTCTTTAGAACCCTGCAGAGCCGGTTTCTGGAGGTCTTCCACCCCTACCTGATCACCACCCGGGCCTACCGGTTGATGGACTGAGCTGAAGTGGAAGAACTGGATTGCCTGATCGGGATCAAGCGGCTTGGGCCACGTGGATGCGCTTGCGGGCGCGCAGACCGCGTTTGATCGTCTCGAAGCTCACCACACCCGGCACGAGGGCGAAAAGGGTGTCGTCGGAGCCGCGCCCAACATTCACGCCAGGCATCACCGAGGTACCGCGCTGGCGCACGAGGATGGATCCGGCTGTGACGGTTTCTCCGCCGTAGCGCTTGACGCCGAGGCGCTTGGAATTGGAGTCACGTCCGTTGCGTGTGGAGCCTGTGCCTTTCTTGTGTGCCATGGGGGAAGCTGTTGGGAGGGTCTCTTAAATGGGCCGGAGCTCTGACGCTCAGTCGATCGGTTTTCCGTTGACGTTGATTGACTGGACCATCACCCGGGTGAGCTCCTGACGGTGCCCGTTCTTGCGGCGGGTTTTCTTTTTCGGGCGCATCTTGTACACCAGGATCTTCGGACCGCGTCGATGGGCCATCACCTTGAGCTCGATGGTGGCGCCATTGACATAGGGGTGGCCCAGGTTGGTGGCCTGTCCATCGCGGATCAGCAGCACGTTCTCCAAGGTGACTGTCTCATCCACCTCGGCGGCGATGCGGTCGAGGTCGTAGTAGCGGTTTGGCTGGAACCAGAATTGCTGGCCGGAGGCTTCGGCGATCGCGTACAGGTCGGCTCCCGGGGCTACGGCAGTGGAACTTTCCACTGCGATGGCTGGGCTCTCGGTGGCTGGACTCATGGGCTCAGGGGGCGTGGACAGGCCAGTGGGAGTTGGGGAGACCTTCGCCGCTTCCAACTCACCACTGTTTCAGGCCTCTCGCACAACCAATCGATCAACAACGAACGATCATCTCTCTTTGCCTGCCGAGTCGTCAACACTAAGGTCTGTCAACCGCTGCCGCCGTTTCTCTCCCCATGACCCAGCCGGCGCTCACCGTGGCCTCGCTGATCCGCGATGAGCCGTTGCGCCAGGCCTGCAGCACCTGGTTGCCGCAGGGTCGCTATGAGCTCATGGAGCTGGGCCTGCGGCAGAATCCTGCAGCCGAGCTGGAGCGCTGCTGGGATCAGTTCGATGCGGTCCTGCTCGAGCCTGGGGTGCTCTCCGTTGAGGCTTTTCAGCGGCTGCGGGCCCAGGGCATGATCCTGCCGGCGGTGGTGTTGGGGCCGATCAGCGGCCAAATGGAGTACTTCAAGGACGAAGTCCATCTCCCTCCCGACCAGATGGAGCAGCTCAGCTACAGCCTCGATGCGGCCATTTCCCGCTGCCTGCGCCGTAGAAGTTCACCAGGATCGGGGGATGACCTCGAGGCCAGCGATTCCCACGCTGGGGAGAGTGACCAATCCAACTGGAGGCTGCCCCATCGCCTTCGCGAAAGGCTTGGCTACCTGGGGGTGTTCTACAAGCGTGATTCCTCCCGCTTTCTGCGCAACCTCCCTGCGGCTGAGCGGAAAGTGCTTCTGCGTTCCCTGCGGAGAACCTATCGGGATCTGCTGATCAGCTATTTTCATGATCAGACAGCAGCCAATAAAGCCTTGGAAAGCTTCGTGAATACGGCTTTCTTCAGTGATCTACCCATTACCAAAACAGTGGAAATCCACATGGATATGATTGACGAATTCTGGAAAAAACTGCAACTGGAAGGCCACAGGCAGGATTTTCTCAAGGACTATCGCCTTGCCTTGCTTGATGTCATGGCCCATCTCTGTGAAATGTACCGACGCTCACTCCCCCCAGAGACGTCAGTCAAGGTCAACGATGGAATGGTCGGCGGAATGGTCGGCAAGGTCATCACCGCATCCCAGGTGCAATCATGAGTCCACAGAAAACCTACATCCTCAAGCTTTACGTTGCTGGCAACACCCCAAATTCGATGCGGGCTCTCAAAACGCTACGCTTGATTCTTGAGCAGGAGTTCAAGGGGGTCTACGCCCTCAAGGTGATTGACGTTCTCAAGAATCCACAGCTGGCCGAAGAAGATAAGATCCTGGCGACCCCCACACTGGCCAAGATACTGCCGCCACCAGTGCGTCGGATCATTGGCGATCTCTCCGATCGCGAACGGGTGTTGATCGGTCTCGACCTGCTTTATGATGAACTCACTGACCATCAGATCTCCGATGAGATGATGTCTGATTCTGATGACATCTGAATTCTTTAGATCACCCCTTCCTTTTTTGTTCTGTGCCGGACTGGGACCTAGATTCTGGGTCTAGGTCAAACGCCCTATGCAGGATTTCGATGCCGTCAGCCAGCCCAGCATGAGGTTGCAGAAGCTGCCCACAGGTGTGGAAGGCCTTGATGACATCTGTCAGGGGGGCTTGCCGATCGGGCGCTCCACGCTGATCAGTGGCACTTCGGGCACGGGAAAGACGGTTTTTTCCCTTCATTTTCTCCACAACGGCATCCGTCACTTTGACGAGCCTGGGATTTTCGTGACCTTTGAGGAGTCTCCCCTCGACATCATCCGTAATGCCTCCAGCTTTGGCTGGAATCTGCAGGAACTGGTGAATCAGGATAAACTCTTCATTCTGGATGCCTCCCCCGACCCGGATGGCCAGGATGTGGCAGGTAATTTTGACCTGTCTGGCTTGATCGAGAGGATTAACTACGCCATTCGTAAGTACAAGGCCAAGCGAGTGGCCATTGATTCGATCACTGCTGTTTTTCAGCAGTACGACGCCGTTTCGGTGGTGCGCCGTGAGATCTTTCGCCTGATCGCCAGGCTGAAGGAAATTGGTGTCACCACTGTGATGACTACCGAGCGAATTGATGAATATGGCCCAATTGCCCGCTACGGCGTGGAGGAATTTGTCTCCGATAATGTGATTATCTTGCGCAACGTGCTTGAAGGCGAACGTCGACGACGCACCGTGGAAATTCTCAAGCTGCGCGGCACGACCCACATGAAGGGCGAGTTTCCGTTCACCATGGGAGCCCACGGGGTCGCCATCTTCCCACTTGGGGCGATGCAGCTCACTCAGCGCTCTTCGAATGTGCGCATCAGCTCAGGGGTGCCGCGACTCGACGAAATGTGCGGCGGCGGCTTCTTCAAAGATTCGATCATCCTTGCGACGGGTGCCACCGGCACGGGCAAAACGTTGCTGGTGAGTAAGTTCGTCGAAGATGCCTACAACAACAAGGAACGTGCGATCCTCTTCGCCTATGAGGAGTCGCGGGCCCAGTTGCTGCGCAATGCCACCAGCTGGGGAATCGATTTCGAGCAGATGGAGCAGGATGGAATGCTCAAGATTATCTGCGCTTACCCTGAATCCACAGGTCTTGAAGACCACCTTCAGATCATCAAAACGGAGATCGCTCAGTTCAAGCCGGCACGGATGGCAATCGATTCCCTCTCAGCCCTTTCCAGGGGGGTCAGCCACAATGCCTTCAGGCAATTCGTGATTGGGGTTACAGGCTATGCCAAGCAGGAGGAGATTGCCGGCTTTTTCACCAACACTTCGGAGGAGTTTATGGGCAGTCACTCCATCACTGACTCCCACATCTCCACGATCACTGACACCATCATTTTGCTTCAGTATGTCGAAATCCGTGGTGAGATGGCCCGGGCCATCAATGTGTTCAAGATGCGTGGCTCTTGGCATGACAAAGGAATCCGTGAATTCGTGATCACTGGAACTGGCCCGGAAATCAAAGATTCCTTCGCCAACTTCGAGCGCATCATCAGTGGCGTTCCCCACCGGGTCACCACCGACGAGCGAGCGGAGCTCTCGCGCATCGCCCGCGGCATCGATGGCGAGGTCTCGTTCTAGAGCCGACTAGACCTCGGCCAGATACGGCTCAGCCTGACGGGATTTCTGGGAGCGCCGCTCCCCTTCCACCATGAGCTCATCGCTGTCGGCCTGCTCCAGGGGCAGGTCGAACCAGAAAGTGGTGCCTACCCCAGGCTCGCTTGCCATCTGGATGTCCGTGCCGTGTTTCTCGAGGATGCCACGCACGATTGAAAGACCAAGCCCGGTGCCAGCCTCGGTATGAACCGCATTCTCCACCCGGTAGAAGCGTTCAAAGATGCGGTGCTGGTCCTCTCGGGAAATGCCTGCGCCCGAGTCAGCGATCTCGACCCGCAGCCGCGGCAGGGGTGAGCTGAGTTCACAGCTCGGGGCATCACTGGCTGGTTGGTTGGAGGGATCAAAATGGCAGGAGTCGGGCCAGGGATAGGCCCTCAGCATCAGGCTGCCACCGGCCTGGGTGAACTTGAGCCCGTTGCCCACGAGGTTATCGAGAACCTGCAACAGCAGATCCCAGTTGCCCCGCACCCTGGGCAGCTGAGCATCCACCTCCAGCTCCAGCTTCACCCCCTTCTCCTCGGCGTTGAGGCGGTAGTTGCGCAGGGTCTGCTCCATGGCAGGGCGCACCTCCATCGGCTCCAGCATCCAGGTGCGGTCGGACTCCAG
This sequence comes from Synechococcus sp. Cruz-7E5, assembly GCF_024345995.1. Taxonomy (GTDB): domain Bacteria; phylum Cyanobacteriota; class Cyanobacteriia; order PCC-6307; family Cyanobiaceae; genus Regnicoccus_A. Next base: position 90,613 of record NZ_JAGQCE010000005.1, on the reverse strand, counting down.
CCGCGAGAGATCGAGCACGTCGTTCACAAGCCTGGTGAGGCGGTCGGTCTCGGCGTTGGCGATCGCCAGGAATTCCTGGGTTTCTTCCTCGCTCAGCTGATCGCGCAGGTCGTGCAGAGTTTCGACGTAGCTCTTGATGTTGAACAGCGGGGTGCGCAGCTCATGGGACACATTGCTGATGAAGCGGCTCTGGGCAGCGTTGAGTTCGACCTCTCGAGTCAGGTCCTGCACGGTCATGGCAATGCCCTTCAGGCTTTCCCCCGAGGCATCTTTGACGGTTTGCAGAACGATCCGCAGGGTGCGCGGCGGCTCCCCGAAACTGCAGCGCACATCGGCGCTGTCCTTTTCCCCACATACCAGGGAGTCCAACGGTCCCTGCAGCTCCATCGCCAGCACATCGGGCAGTTCACTGCCCAGTTCGTTGCCTTCGAGGTTGCGGCCTTCCCAGCGGAACAGCCGCCTGGCGGTGGGATTGACCAGGACGATCCGCCCTTCGCCATCAAGCAGGGCCGCGCCATCCGCCATGGTGGCTATAAGGGTCTGCTGCTTCACCTGTGCGGCGGTGAGTTCCTCGATGTTGGCGGCGTCGTAGACCTCCAACTGGGAGGCCATGTCGTTGAAGCCATTGAGAAGCTCTCCCAACTCTCCGCCCACGGGCAGGGCGATGCGGGCCTCGAAATCGCCACCGGCAATCGCGCGCACACCCCGCAGCAATTCCTTCACCGGGCGGGTGATCGTGAGGGCATTGAACACCGCCCCCAGGATCACAAGCACCCAGATCGAGATGAACACCGCCACGGTCACCTCCCGGGTGAGGGCCGCGCTGGCAAGCACCGCTTCGTTGGGGTTGATGCCAAGGGCAAGCACACCCAGATAGCGCCCCTCGCTCACCATCGGCACGAACACATCGGTCACCTGGCCATCGGGGCTGAGGTGTTGCCGGATCAGGGGATTCTGGGGGCGGCGCTGCAGTTCGGCGGGCAGTTCCAGGCGACGGCTCAGCAGCAGCTCGCTGCCGCCGTTGGTGGCGCTGATCGGAATCCCGAGATAGATCACCCCTTCTGGATCGGCGAAAAAGATGTAGCGCAGGCTGCGGCTGGAGCGCCAGAAGCGTTCAGCCACCGCCGCCAGTTCCCGGTCATGCCCTTCCGCCACCAGCGGCGTCACATTGGCCGAGAGCAGCAGGCCCAGATCCCGGGCGAAACGGGTGTCGCTCATGCGCGCATCCCTCTGGATGCCATTGAGCGCAATGAAGGTGATGCCGGTCATCATCAGGCTGACCACCAGGGTGGCCACCGCCAGCAGCTTGGTCTGGAGGCTGAACTCCGCCCACCAGAGCTTGAGTTGCTCCCACCAGCCAGGGGGCAAAGGTATGCCGCCGACGCTGTCGGGGCTGGGGGTCGAGGACGGCAAGGCGTCGTTCACGCCTGGAAGCGAAGCTGCTCTGGCACCCTAGGGGCGCCGGACCTGGTGGCCGATGTCTCGGCGAAAGGTGATGCCTTCGTAATGCACCTGATCAAGGCCGGCGTAGGCACTGGCGAAGGCCGCATCGAAATCCCCTGCCTGCGCCACCACCGCCAGTACCCGGCCACCTGCGGTCACGCAGGTGCCCGACTCCTCCAGGCGGCTGCCGGCATGGAAGAGCTGTCGCTGGGGCGTGGTCAGCGGCTGGGTGTGGATCGCATCCCCCCGGCGCACCTCACCGGGGTAGCCCTCGGCGGCAGCCACCACACAGGCGCTGCAGCCCCCGGCGATCGTCAGGGGCGGCGCCTGATCCAGGCTTCCCTGGGCGCAGGCCAGCAGCACCGCTGCCAGTTCCCCGCCCAGCAGGGGCATCAGGGTCTGGCATTCGGGATCGCCGAAGCGGCAGTTGAACTCGATCACCCTGGCGCCGTCGTCGCTGAGCATCAGCCCGGCGTAAATCACGCCCCGGTAGTCGATGCCCCGCTGGCGCAGGGCCTCCAGGGTGGGTTCGAGCACCACCTGGCGGACATGCTCCAGTGCGGCGGCATCGAGCAGGGGAGCAGGGGCATAGGCCCCCATGCCGCCAGTGTTGGGCCCGGTGTCTCCCTCCCCGATGCGCTTGTGATCCTGGGCCGGTGGCAGCAGCACCATCGTCCGACCATCGGTGAGGGCAAACACCGACACCTCAGGACCGCTCAGCCGCTCCTCCAGCACCAGGCTCTGGCCGGCCTCTCCGAAGCGTCCAGCGAAAATGTCTTCGATAGCGGCGCGGGTGTCCTCAATGCTCTCGGCCACTGTGACCCCCTTCCCGGCCGCCAGGCCATCGGCCTTCACCACCAGGGGCCTACCCTCCCGCTCCAGCACCGCCAGGGCTTCGCTGCGGCTTGAGGCGGCCCAGTAACCCGCGGTGGGCACTCCCGCCTCCAGCATCAGCGCCTTGGCCCACTGTTTGCTGGCTTCGAGCCGGGCGCCGTCGGCCCCCGGCCCGAACACCGCCAGGCCCCCGGCCCGCAGGCGATCGGCCAGACCGTCGGCGAGAGGTCCCTCAGGGCCGACCACCACCAGGGTCACCCCCAGCTCCAGGGCTGCGCGCAGCAGGCCCTCCTGGTCGGACTCGCTGATGGCCAGGGCCTCACATCCCTCCAGCTGGGTCGTGCCTCCATTGCCCGGAGCCACCCAGACACCCTCCACTCCGGGGCACCGTGCCAGTGCCCAGGCCAGGGCATTTTCACGGCCGCCTGAGCCCACCACCAGCAGCCGCTGCAAGCTGGCCTCGGAGGCGGCGGAGGGTGGGAACGGGACCGAAGCTGTCATGGGGCCGGAGCGGCGGATGTGGCCAATCGGTTCCCTTAGGTTGCCCTCTGGTGGACCGCCAGCCGTGTCATTCCTTCTTTACTTGCCGGTGGTTCCCGCTGCACCGCGGGTGTGCCGTGCCCTGGCCCGCCGGGGTGGGCGAGCGGCAGGTCTGCTGACGCTGCTGTTCCTCTGCGCAGGCGTCTGCGTTGGCGCTCGTGCCCAACCACAGCCGGTTTTGCTGCAAGAGCCATTGCCAGAGCCATCTCCAGAGCCAGTGCTGCCTCTGCCGATGGACGAGCAGGTGTTTGCAGCCGCTCTGGCATCCGATCAGCTGGCGGTTCTGGAGCAGGCCTGCCAGGACGCGGCCCGGTTTGATCTGCCCGTGCGGCTCCGCCAACTCAAGGACCGGCTGGTGGCCCTGCGCCCCGCTCCCCAGCCCCTGCCGGTCGTGCTCGCCAATGCCAATGCCCTGATCAGTTGCCTGGCGCCGGAGGCAGCCCTGTCGGTGCTGGATCGCTATGGGCCTGGTCCTGGGCTGGAGCGGCAGCAGTGGCTGACCCTGCAGTGGCGGGCGGCGAATGCAGGCCTGAACCATCGCCGGGCCGCTGAAGCCCTGCGACGGCTGAGTGCCGGGGAGCGCAGCCTCCTGGAGACCATGGCGCTGCCGGTGCGGTTGCGGGATGACGGCAGCCTGGATACCCGCTCGGCGCTCGACGTGCTCGCCTCCCACCTGGCGGCGATGGGCCGCCGGCAGGAAGCGGCTGAAGTGTTGCTGGCCGGGCGCTTGCCTGGTGTGGTGGGGGCTGAGCGGCTGAAGTTGGCGGCTGCGCTGCTCGACGACCTTCCGCTGGCCCAGCGCAACGCCCTGCTGGAGATGGCCCTTGATCAGGCCGCCGTCGCTGGGGCCTGGGGTCTGGCGGCCCAGTTGCTTGATGACCAGCAGGCCCTGCAGCGGCTCGAAGGGGGCGATCCGGAACCAGCTCGGCAGAGGCGGTTGCGCCTCAGTCGCCGCATCGATGACGCCTACGCCGAATGGCTGCTGCAGCGCGATGATCCCTCTGAGGCTGAGCGCAACACAGTCTTGGAGCGGCGCCTTCGCTCTCCGCGTGAGCAGGGAGGCCATGCGCCCTCTGCAGCTCAGCCGGCCACCCAGGAGCCCCAAGAGCCCCAGGAGCCAGTGACCCCATCCGCCCCCGATTCCGCCGAGCCCACCACCCCATGACCGCGTTTCAGCTGGGCCCACTCCTCTACGAAGGCAAGGCCAAGCGGGTCTTCCAGACCGATCAGCCTGACCTGCTGGCCGTGGAGTTCAAAGACGAAGCGACCGCCTTCAACGCCCTCAAGAAGGCCGAGCTGGAGGGGAAGGGTGCCCTGAACTGCCGCATCTCTGCCCTGCTGTTCGAGCACCTTCAGCGCTCGGGGGTGCCCACCCACTACCTGGGGGTGCAAGGCCTGCGCTGGATGCTGGTGCGGCCGGTGCGGGTGATCCCGCTGGAGGTGGTGATTCGCAACCTGGCGGCCGGATCGCTGTGCAAGCAGATGCCGATTGCGCCAGGAGTACCGCTGGTTCCACCGCTTCTCGACCTGTATTACAAAGATGACGCCTACGCGGATCCCTTCCTGAGCGAGGCCCGGCTGGAGCGGCTGGCTCTGGTGAGCAGCCAGGAGCGCCTGGAGCTGGAAGCTCTGGCCCGTCAGGTCAACACGCTGCTGCTGGAGCTGTTTGCCGGCATCGGACTGCAGCTTGTCGACTTCAAGCTCGAGCTGGGTTTTACGGCCGACGGCCAGTTGGTGGTGGCCGATGAGATCAGTCCCGACACCTGCCGCCTCTGGAACCTCGACGTGGCCGACGCCAAGGAGCGCATCCTGGACAAGGACCGCTTCCGCCAGGACCTCGGCGGGGTGATTGAGGCCTATGGGGAGGTCCTCAAACGGGTCCAAGGGGTGATCCAGGGGCCGAGCACATACAAGTAGTGTCACGGCAATTTGCGGCACTGCCGCTTTGACTCGGAGACCCATGGGTGTCATCACCAACGCCCGCACTGGCACTGCTTTCTCCGAGGCTGGGCCTCGTCCCATGCCGCTGACCGTCTGGTTGGGGCTGCCCCTGCTGGCACTCCTTGCGGTCCTGCATCCCCTGAGGGCCGCTGCCCAGAGCCAGCCGGCTGCTGAAGTGGCCCAGGCCGCAGATCCCGCTCCCGCCTCAGAGGCAGAGCCGACCCCTGCCGCTCCAGACGCCGGCGAACCGGCTCCTGACACCACGGCTCCTCAGGATCAACCGTCCACCCCAGACACCGGCACCCCTGTTCCCGATCCTGCTGCAACGCCTGCAACCCCGCCTGCCGGCGCGCCCACTTCGATCAGCCCCGAAAGCCTCACCCCGGCCAAGCCGGATGAACCGCGGGTCCTAGTCAGTGAGGTGGTGGTTCAGGGTCTTGAAGGTCACCCCGAGCGTGAGCGCCTGGAGCTGGCCGTTTACGACGCCATGGTGGTGAGGCCCGGCAGCCGGGTCACGCGCAGCGAGTTGCAGACGGACCTCTCCGCCATCTACGCCAGCGGCTGGTTCTCGGATGTGCGCATCCAGCCTGTGGATGGCCCCCTTGGGGTGCAGGTGGTGGTGATCACCACCGCCAACCCGGTGCTGCAGAAGGTCGAGTTCGACGCCGCCAAGGTCAAGCTGCCGCCAGCTGTCCTGGCGGATACTTTCGCCGCTGACTACGGCAGAACCCTCAACCTCAACACCCTGCAATCCCGCATGCAGGAGCTGCAGAAGTGGTATTCCGATCAGGGCTACTCCTTGGCGAGGGTCACCGGTCCCAATCGGGTGAGTCCCGATGGCACCGTCCTGCTCAACGTGCGCGAGGGCACCGTCGAGGGGGTGGAGGTTCAGTTCCTCAACAAGGAAGGCTCGGCCACCAACGACAAGGGGGAGCCGATCCGTGGCAAAACCAAGCCCTGGGTCGTCAGCCGCGAGATCTCGATCAAGCCGGGCGAAACATTCAACCGCCGCAACCTCGAGGACGACATCAAGCGTCTCTACGGGACTGGCCTGTTCGGTGACATCAAGGTGACCCTGCGGCCCGTGCCGGCCAAGCCTGGTGAAGTGGTGATCGTCCTGGGCATCGTCGAGCAGTCGTCGGGTTCCCTCTCCGGCGGCCTCGGCTACAGCCAGAGCCAGGGGGTGTTCGGCCAGATTCAGCTCCAGGACAGCAACCTGTTCGGCCGGGCCTGGGATCTCGGGGTCAATTTCACCTATGGGCAGTTCGGTGGTCTGGCCGATATCTCCTTCACTGATCCCTGGATCAAAGGAGATGCCTATCGCACGGCGTTCCGAGCCAGGGTGTTCCTCAGCCGCGACGTTCCCCAGGTCTTCCAGAGCCAGGACAACGGCAACATCAACACGGTCTCGGACTTCTACAAAGCTCCGGGTACCAATGTTGCTTACAACATCAACAACAACAACAACCCCGAGAGCAAGACGTTCCGCTCGGTGTCCGAAGCCGAGTCGCAGTCGCCCAACAACAGCTGGTTTGATTACGAAGGCAATTCCGTAGCCATTCAGCGCGCTGGAGGCAACATCCAGTTCGTGCGCCCCCTCAATGGCGGCAACCCCTTCAAGCGGGCGCTCTGGAGTGTGGTTCTAGGCGCCAGTGCCCAGGAAGTCACGCCGATGAACTTCACCGGCTCCAACCGCCGCTTCGGTGTGAGCACCAACAACTTCGATGGCTCGGACGCCCCGGTTGACGATGTGATCTGCATCGCCTTCAACTGTGCCCGCAGCAACCAGTTGGTGGCGTTGCGGGTGGCCGCCACCCGCAACAATCTCAACGATCCCCGCAATCCCACCTCCGGTTCCTTCCTCAGCGTCGGCACCGAGCAATATGTCTCCGTCGGCCCCGATTCGCCCACCTTCAACCGTCTGCGGGCCAGCTACAGCTACTTCATTCCGGTCAACTGGCTGCAGTTCTACAAGGGTTGCCGGCCGAAGCCGGGTGAAACTCCCGATTGCAAGCAGACCCTGGCGTTCCAGTTCTCTGCCGGCACCAACATCGGTGATCTGCCGCCCTACGAAGCCTTCTGCATGGGTGGCTCCAACTCCGTGCGCGGCTACGCCGACTGCGACCTGGGCGTTGGACGCAGCTTTGGCGAATTCACGATCGAATACCGCTTCCCCCTGTTCAGCATCGTCAGCGGCGAGCTGTTCGTTGATGGCGGCACCACCTTCGGCAGTCAGTCGGGTGTGCCTGGTAATCCTGGTTCGCTTCTCGACAAGCCCGGCAGTGGTTTCTCCGTTGGTACGGGCCTGATCGTCACCACACCGGTGGGTCCCCTGCGCCTGGAGGTGGCAAGCGAGGGTTTCACCGGCGACTGGCGCTTCAACCTCGGTGTGGGCTGGAAGTTCTAGTGATCGTCTGGCCTGAGGACTACAGCCAGGCCTGGACCCTGGCGACGGCGGTCGAGCGCACAGGCGTTGGGTTGCACAGTGGCAGCCCCTGCCGAGTGCGCCTTCAGCCCAGCGAGCGACCCGGCTACGTGGTGGGTTGGCTGGATGCCCCGGCACTGGAGCCGGTGGAGCTTCACCCGTCCCAGGTGAGCGACACCCAGCTGTGCACGGCGCTCCGCCTCGATCAGCGCCGTCTCGCCACGGTGGAGCACCTGCTGGCGGCGCTGGCAGGAACAGGCCTTTCCCATGTGGAGTTGCTGGTGGAGGGTGAAGAGATTCCTTTGCTCGATGGTTCTGCCCTGCCCTGGGTCGAGGCCATCGCCGCAGCGGGCCTGCAGCACCTGGGCCCCCGAGCGCCCCTCAGGTCCCTGGATGCTCCGATCACCCTCCAGCAGGGCCTGAGCTTCGCCACCGCCCTGCCCAGCGATGCTCCCCGGATCGGCGCAGCGATCGAATTCAGCCAGCCCGCCATTGGGAGTCAGCTCTACTTCCTTGAACTCACACCCGCCGCCTTCGTGGAGCAGATTGCGCCAGCTCGCACATTCGGCTTCCGCGAACAGATCGATCAACTCCGTGCCGCTGGCCTGATCCGGGGTGGTGATCTGGAGAGTGCTCTGGTCTGTGATGGGGATCGCTGGCTTAACCCCCCCCTGCGTTTCCCCCAGGAGCCGGTGCGCCATAAGCTCTTGGACCTGCTGGGGGACCTGGCGCTGGCGGGCTTGCCCCAGGCCCAGGTCTTCGCCTTCCGTGGATCCCACGGACTGCACACTGCCCTGGCGGCGGCCCTGGCCGCTCCGTCCCGCTCGACCTGAAGCCAGTTGTCCGTTCCTCCCGCTGACGCCCCCCTGCTCACCTCCGAGCAGATCCTGAACCTGCTGCCTCACCGTTATCCCTTCGCTCTTGTGGATCGGGTGATCGAGTACGAACCGGGCAAGCGGGCGGTGGCACTCAAGAACGTCACCCTCAACGAGCCCCAGTTCCAGGGCCATTTCCCTGGCCGCCCCCTGATGCCCGGCGTCCTGATCGTGGAGGCCATGGCCCAGGTGGGTGGCCTGATCGTCACCCAGATGCCGGATTTGCCCAAGGGGTTGTTCGTGTTCGCCGGCATCGACGGGGTGCGCTTCCGCCGGCCGGTGGTGCCCGGTGATCAATTGCGCATCAGCTGCGAACTGCTAAGTCTCAAACGCAAGCGATTCGGCAAAGTGAGGGCTGAAGTCACTGTGGATGGAGGCCTGGTGTGCTCCGGGGAACTGATGTTCTCCCTGGTTGACTGAGGCCATGATCCGCACAGCCGTGGAAACCACGATTCACCCCACCGCGGTGGTCGACAGCCGCGCCCAGCTTGGCCAGGGTGTCCAGATCGGCCCCTTTGCCGTGATCGGCCCCGAGGTGCAGCTCGGCGCTGGCTGCCAGATCGGTCCCCATGTGGTGATCGATGGCCGGGTCACGATGGGCTCTGGAAACCGCATCTTCCCCGGCGCCTGCATCGGCCTCGAACCCCAGGATCTCAAGTACGGCGGTGCCCCAACCGAGGTGGTGATGGGCGACGACAACACCATCCGCGAGTGCGTCACGATCAACCGGGCCACCGCCGATGGTGAGCAGACGCGTCTTGGCAGCGGCAATCTGCTGATGGCCTACAGCCATGTGGGTCACAACTGCCTGCTGGGGAACCGGATCGTGGTGGCCAACAGCGTGGCGATTGCCGGGCACGTGGTGATCGGCGATCGGGCGGTGATCGGTGGAGTGCTGGGCATCCACCAGTTCGTGCACATCGGCAAACTGGCGATGGTGGGGGGGATGAGCCGTATCGACCGCGATGTGCCTCCGTTCGCGATCGTTGAGGGGCACCCCGGCCGGCTGCGGGGTCTCAACCGGATCGGTCTCAAGCGCAATGGCCTGGTGGATCGGGAGGGCGGAGCCGAGCTCAAACAGCTTCTGGCGGTGTGGAACCGGCTCTACCGCAGTCATGAGGTGCTGGCGGAGGCCCTGGCCCACATCCGCGCCGAAACCCTCCTTCCGGCCTCCGAAGAACTCTGCAGCTTCCTAGAGGCCTCGATTGCCCCAGGACGCCGCGGCCCCCTGCCCCACCAGCGCTGATGGTGCGGCTGCTGATCAGCACCGGTGAGGTGTCGGGGGATCTTCAGGGCGGTCTGCTGATCAAGGCTCTTCACGCCGAAGCCCAGCGACGGGATCTGCCCCTCCAGATCGATGCTCTCGGTGGTGAGCGCATGCGCCAGGCCGGCTCCCATCTCCTGGCCAACACCGCTCCGATGGGGGCGATCGGACTCTGGGAGGCTCTGCCCCTGGTGCTGCCCACCCTGCGGCTGCAGCGGCGGGTGGGACGTTGGCTCTCCAGCTGTCCTCCCGACGGGGTGGTGCTGATCGACTACATGGGGGCGAATGTGAGCCTGGGACGTCGTATTCGCCACCGCTTCCCTGCGGTGCCGATCACTTATTACATCGCACCCCAGGAGTGGGCCTTCCGCCTGGGGGAGGGGGGAACCACTCGTCTGATCGGTTTCACCGACAGAATCCTGGCGATTTTTCCTGAGGAAGCCAGCTTCTATGCCTCCCGCGGTGCACGGGTCACCTGGGTCGGCCATCCGTTGCTCGACACCCTCGGCTCCCCGCCCACCCCTGAACAGGCCCGCGGGGAGCTCGGACTGACCCCTGGCCAGCAGCTGCTGTTGCTGCTGCCAGCTTCCCGCCCCCAGGAGATGCGGTACATGATGCCGTCGCTTGTGTCAGCGGCGGCCGAGTTGCAGCGGATGCGTCCAGGGCTGCGGGTGATGGTGCCGGCCGGGCTGGCCAGCTTCGAGGCTCCGCTTGCCAAACAACTGGAGCGGGCAGGGGTAGATGCCACGGTGATTCCAGCCGATCGCGCCGATGCCCTCAAGCCGGTCCTCTGTGCTGCCGCCGATCTGGCCCTGACCAAATCGGGAACAGCCAACCTGGAGCTGGCCCTGCGCGGCGTTCCCCAGGTGGTGGGCTACCGGCTCAGCCGCGTCACAGCCTTCGTGGCCCAACGGCTGCTGGGCTTCAACGTGCCCCACATCTCTCCGGTGAACCTGGTACTTGGGGAGCGGCTCGTGCCGGAACTGCTCCAGGACGACCTGACCGCAGAGGCGATCGTGGCCGCCGCGCTGCCCCTGCTGGACCCAAGCCCAGAGCGGACCCGGATGCTGGAGGGCTATGGCCGGCTGCGCAGCCTGCTTGGGGAGCCGGGTGTGACCTGTCGAGCGGCCTGTGAGATCCTCGATCAGCTGACGGGATCCGAGACGTGAAGCCATCGCTCAGACGCCAGGACGGCTCCGGCCCAGGGTCTGAAGCCAGGCCATTCCAGCTTGAAGCGCCCCGGCTCAGGCTGTCCATGGGGCTCGTTCCATGGCTGCTGACGCTGCTGTTGCTGGTCCTCCCCGCCGCACCAGCGGTGGCTGCCGTCGAGGAGGCCGTGCTGGCCGGCGGTTGCTTCTGGTGCCTTGAGCACGATCTGGAATCCCTGCCTGGGGTTGTGGAGGCGGTCAGCGGCTTCAGCGGTGGCAGTGTCAGCAACCCCACCTATCGCCAGGTGACGGCTGGCGGCACCGGCCACATCGAGAGTGTGCGCGTCCGCTTCGATACGGCAAGGATCAATCTGCCCTCGCTCCTGCGCGCCTACTGGCGGAACGTGGATCCCCTGGATGGCGGCGGTCAGTTCTGCGACCGAGGCCCCAGCTACCGGCCCGTGATCTTCAGCCGCGGCACCGTCCAGCGGGATCAGGCCCGAACCAGCCTGGCCTCGGCCGCCCGGGAGCTGGGACTCAAGCCCAGCGCCATCAAGGTGGAGATCCGGGAGCTCACCAAGTTCTGGCCCGCCGAGCCGTATCACCAGAACTACGCCGATCGCAACAAGGTGCAGTACAGGTACTACCGCTGGTCCTGCGGCCGCGACCGGAGGCTTGATCAGGTCTGGGGCTCACGTGCTCGTGGATCGCTGCCGTGGCGTCAGAAAATCTGAAATCAGTGCCGGCTGGCTGAAAGAGGAATCCTCTGACCCTTCCCAGATCCGTGCGCGCCACCTACGGTAAATCCATACGGAGTCAAGGTTGCGTGGGTTGTATGTATCTGCTGACGATCCGGGACGGTCTGGTGACTCGCCACATCGGGCCTTACACCAGTCCCAAGCAAGCGGTTGATGATCTGGATCGCCTGCTGGCCTCATTTGGCGAGCGGGCCCGCTGGCAGATTCATGAACTGGAGGAACCTGGCAGCGTGCTGGAGAAGCCCAGGGATCCGAGCGGTCGGGAGCCCCAGTCTTTGATGGGCTCGTCGGCTAGTCCTGTGGCTGCCTGAACCTCTCAGTTGGGGTTGCCAGCCCCGGCGCGGGGGCTGCGGGGGTAACCGCGCAGCAGGCCGCTTTCCACCATCAGGCCCACACCTGCGGTCACGCAGATCAGGCCGAGGGTTCCGTACCAGAACCAGGGACCTGGTTCGGCCAGTTTCTGATTGAGCGCCGCCAGTTGCAGGGTGCGGCGGGTGATGGCCTCTCCCACCAGGCAGAGACCCAGCGGCAGGAGCAGGACCCCCAGCTGAGCGCGGATGTACCAGCGGATCTTCTGAGCAGCCATGGCGTCGGAGTCCGGCGTCAGCGGTGCCAACCCTAAGCCGCGCCCCCGCAGCTCACCCACTCCACCAGGGTGCGGACGCCGAAGCCTGTGGCACCAGCGGGGTCCAGGCCCCGTCCCTTGTCGCTCCAGACCGTACCGGCGATGTCCAGGTGGGCCCAGGCCAGATCGGCAGGCACGAAATCCTGCAGGAACAGCGCGGCGGTGATGGCCCCGCCGGGGCGGGGTCCGGTGTTCTTCATGTCGGCGACCGGGCTCTTGAGCCCCTTTTTGTAGGAGGCTTGCAAGGGCATCCGCCAGAAGGCCTCTCCACTGCTGCGGCCCGCCTCAACCAGCGCTTCGGCCAGGTTGTCGCTGGCAGACCACAGGCCGGCGATCTCCTCGCCCAGGGCGATCACGCAGGCCCCGGTGAGTGTGGCCAGATCCACAATGGCATCAGGTTCCAGCTTGGCTGCGTACACCAGGGCATCGGCGAGGGTGAGGCGGCCCTCCGCATCGGTGTTATTCACCTCGATGGTTTTGCCGTTGGAGGCGGTGAGGATGTCGCCCGGATGGATCGCCTCGCCGCTGATCATGTTTTCGCAGGCGGCCACGATCATGTGCACTTCCACGCCGGCGGGCCGCAGTTCGGCGATTGCCCGGGCGGCCCCGAGTACCGCGGCACTGCCGCCCATGTCGTACTTCATCATCTCGATCTGGGAGCCGCCGGTCTTGAGGTTGTATCCGCCGGAATCGAAGGTGAGGCCCTTGCCGATCAACACCAGCCGCCGGTTGGCTTCGCCCTCGGGGTGGTACGTGAGATGAATGAACTTGGGGGGCAGGCTGGAGCCCTGGGCCACCCCGAGATAGGCGCCCATGCCGAGGGCCGCGCAATCGGAGCGCTCCAGCACCTTCAGCTCCAGGCCGAACTCCCCGGCGATGGTCGCGGCGGTGTCGGCGAGGGCCTGGGGGGTGACCACGTTCGGTGGGGCCGCCACCAGCTGCCGTGCCAGCTCCACGCCCGCGCAGGTGGCCGCTACCGCCTCAAGACCGGCGGCGGCCCCTTTGGCCAGGCCCAGCAGGTTGATGACCTCGGGGATGGGCTTGGAGTCGGCCTCACTGCGGAAGCGCTGATCGACGTAAAGACTCAGGCGGACGGCCTCGGCCATGGCCCGCGCCGCTGAACGAGGGTCAAGCCCCTCGGCGGGCAGGGCCAGACCCAGCTTGAGGCCAGGACCCGCAGCAGTGGCGATGGCGGCCGCACCGCTGCGCAGGGCGTCGAGATCGAAGCGGCCCGGTTCTCCCAGCCCCACCAGCACCAGTTGGAGGGGAGTGGGCTGGAGCTGGGTGAGGGTGACGCACTCGCCTGGCTTGCCCTTGAAGCTCTGGCGCTCCAGCAGCGCCTGCAGTCCGGGGCCGAAGCGTGCCTCGAGGGCCACGAGGCGCTCGCCCGTCTCGCCCTGGAACAGGCCGACACCCAGGGTGTCACCGCTCCATTCGGCCAGCGGGGCGGAGGGACAGCTGAACTCCATGGGGGCCGGTCATCGGGCCGCGATCGTAGCGACGGCGCTCAGACGGGATCGCTGGTGAACGGGGTGCTCCAGCGCTGGCGGGTCTCCTTGTTGAACGGTGGCTGCCAGCGGCGGATCAGGGCCTGCTCCAGGGCCCGCCGTGGCCGCACACGGGGAGGCACGTCGCAGCAGAAACGGATGCTGCAGCGGGTTTCCAGGCCCGCTTGGCCCATGGCCTCGCCATAGGCCGCCAAGTAGCCCTTGCAGTCGTGCTCACCTTTCCAGCGCCGGTCGGCCTGGCCGGTCTCGCCCACGTAGAGCAGCAGCGGCGTGGCCAGCCGCGGCGGTCGGTCCATCACCAGGTAGAGGGCAGGACCCAGCTGGGGTGGTTCTGGCCAGCGCCAGAACTGCAGGTTCTGAGCCTGGAAGGCCAGGGGGTCGAAACGGTTGGCTCGCCCCTCGGGATCTTCTTGGCAGCTGTAGCCGGTGCTGTGGTCGGCGCCAAAGAGGCTGGCCTGCTGATGCTCCCTGGTGCTGCCCTCGAACAGCGGCCCTTGAAACTCAGCCAGGCGCCGTTGCCACTCGATCAGCTGGTCTCGCAGCAGGGGAGGCGCCGTTGGGGCCGGGCCGCCACAGCCGGGGGAACCCCCCTGGAACAGTTCCTGCTGGCGTCCCCTTGTCATGCTCAGCGGGAGGCCGGCGGCCGGGGCGGCCTGGGGAGCTCGGGGCCGATGGGTCCCTGGCCGAAGCACACCCGCCCGATCAGGCCCTCCACCAGCTCGGCAGGGAGTTGCAAGCGCTGCTGGAGATCGGCCAGGTCGCGGAACGGTGACCGGCTGCGCTCCTGCAGCAGGCGCCGGCAGCGGGACTCGTCCAGAGCGAGCTGGGCCCCGAGCTGCTCGGCCCTGCAGCGGTTCAGATCGAGCGGTGCCGGGCGTGCCGCCGGCGGGTCGCCATACCAGCGGAATTCCAGCAACGGCGTCCAGCTGCGGATCAGCTCCCCGTCGACATGGAGCAGGTTCTGGAGATCCTCCGTCCCGCTCAGCTGCACGCCACCGTTCTGCAAGCGCAGCAGCAGATCCACCTGACTGGGAGTGCAGCCCGGCAGGCGCAGCCAGTCGGCGGCGGTGGCACGGTTCACATCCAGACGCCAGCCAAGGGCAGCGGCCTGGCGCACCTCCTCAGCACTGCGAAGGCGCAAGCCGGGATTATGGGCAAGTTTGAGGGCCAGCAGGTCGCGCTCGACGCTGTCGTCGCGACGGCTTTCCGGCACAAGGCCTTCCGGCTCACTGCTTAGGGGCTCGCGGCTCTCGGGCCTCTGGCGCTTGGGGCCACGGCGAATCTGACCCGTGGCCTCCAGCAGGCTGCGGGCGAGGGGATCCAACCAGTGCCCCTTGGCCATGGCGCTGGGAAGGCTCCGCGCAACTGGAGGGAAGTTAGCGGCTGCGGCCTGGCTGTTACGCCAATCCGTACTCGCCCCGGGCGCTGGAGGCCCTCAGAATCGTGGTCATCGCCTCACGCCTGGCACGCCCCATGGCCTTCTTCGAATCCGAGATCGTTCAGGATGAAGCCAAGCGGCTGTTCACCGACTACCAGCAGATGACCCAGCTGGGGGGCGACTACGGCAAGTTCGACCGGGAAGGCAAGAAGCTGTTCATCGACCAGATGGAGAGTCTGATGGGCCGCTATCAGGTGTTCATGAAACGCTTCGAGCTCTCCGAGGATTTCCAGGCGAAGCTCACCGTGGAGCAGCTGCGCACCCAGCTGGGGCAGTTCGGCATGACGCCTGAGCAGATGTTCACTCAGATGCACCAGACCCTGGAGCGGATGAAGCGCGAACTGGAGGCCAGCGCCTGAGCCTGGCCGGCGGCTTCCTACGATCCGACCTGACGCAGGGTGCACGGATGGGGGAGGGTTTGCCGCCTTGGCTGGAGCGTGGACTGGCCGATCTCTTTCCCGCCGGAGCGCCGGGGGATCCGGATCAATCCCTGGCTGAGCGGCTTAAGCAGGCCGCCAATGACGCGCGTCCCCTGCGCATCAAGCTCGGAATCGATCCCACCGGCACCGACATCCATCTCGGTCACTCGATCCTGTTCCGCAAGCTGCGCGCCTTCCAGGATGCCGGCCACACGGCGGTACTGATCATCGGCGACTTCACCGCCAGGATTGGGGATCCCAGCGGCAAGAGCGCCACCAGGGTGCAGTTGAGCGCGGCCGAGGTTGAAGCCAATGCCGACACCTACCTGGTTCAGCTGGGACTGGGGCAACCTCCGGAGCGGGCTTTGCTCGATTTCACCACTCCCGGCCGGCTGGAGGTGCGCCGCAACAGTGAGTGGCTGGCAGGTCTGGATCTGCCCCAGGTGATCGAGCTGTTGGGCACGTCCACCGTGGGTCAGATGCTGGCCAAGGAGGAGTTCGCCAACCGCTATGGATCAGGCACCCCCATCTCACTGCACGAATTCCTCTACCCGCTGCTCCAGGGCTACGACTCGGTGGCGGTGGCCTCCGACCTCGAGCTGGGGGGCACCGATCAGAAATTCAACGTGGCCATGGGCCGCGACCTGCAGCGCCACTTCGGCCAGCGGCCCCAGTTCGGTCTGCTGCTGCCGATCTTGCCGGGGCTTGACGGGGTGCAGAAGATGAGCAAGAGCCTGGGCAACTCCGTGGGCCTGAATGAGGGGCCGCTGGCGATGTATTCCAAGCTGGAAAAGGTGCCTGATGCGGTGGCTGATCAGTATCTGACCCTGCTCACCGACCTGGATCCGGCCCACTGGCCAACAAGCCCAAGGGAGCGCCAGAAGGCCCTGGCTCTGGCGATCACGGCGTCGTGTCATGGCCTGGACGCCGCGAGCACCGCCCAGGCCGATGCTGCCCACCTGGTGGCCGGAGAGATGGCGGCCCGGACTGTACCGGAGGCCTCGCTCGCCGCCCTCAGCTTCCCCGCCAAGGCCTTCCATCTGCTCAGCGCCCTCGGCCTCTGCGTGAGCAGCAGTGAGGCACGGCGCCAGATTCAGGGCGGCGGGGTGCGCCTCGATGGCGAGAAGCTCACGGATGTGAACCGCAGCTTCAGCACCGCCTCCGAGCTGGAGGGCAGGGTGCTGCAACTGGGCAAGAAGACCTTCCTGCGGCTGGTGGCGTGAGCGTCAGCACCACGAGCACTCCTGGGACCGGAGGGCCAGCTGCCGAGAAGATCATCCTGGCGCTCGATCGGCCCGATGCCCCCTCTGCCCTGGCGCTGGTGGCCTCGATTCCCGATCTGCGCGTGGTGAAGGTGGGGCTGGAGCTGTTCTGCTCCGCTGGCCCCGAGGTGGTGCGGCAGCTGCGAGGCGAGGGCCTGCGGGTGTTCCTCGATCTCAAATTCCACGACATCCCTGTGACCATGGCCGGGGCCTGCCGCAGCGCCGCCCGGCTCGGAGCGGAGCTGATCACGGTCCATGCCAGCGCAGGCCGGGAAGCTCTTGAGGCGGCCCAGGCCGGTGCTCTCGAGGGGGCGGCCCTGGAGGATCTTCACCCGCCCACCCTGCTGGCGGTCACCGTGCTCACCAGCTGGGAGGCGTCACGCTTCAAGGCCGAGCTGGCGGTGGCGGAATCTCCTGAGGTCTACGTGCCCCGTCTGGCGGCGCTGGCGGTGGCCGCCGGCATCGGTGGGGCGGTCTGCTCCCCCCAGGAGGTGGCGGCCTTGCGCCGCGCCCACCCCGAGCCCTTTGCCCTGGTCACCCCCGGCATCCGTCCTGCCGGGGCGGCGGCTGGTGATCAGAGGCGGGTGATGACCCCTGCGGCCGCCCTCAGTGCGGGAGCCAGCCGGTTGGTGATCGGCCGGCCGATCAGTGCCGCCGCCGATCCAGCTGCCGCCTTTGCTGCCTGCTGCGCCGAGCTGGGTTGAACTTCGCAGAGGCAGCCAGGGTCCGTTTTCCAGCGTTGGCTGGCGATATGTCCATACTTGGCTGGTGATCACCCGGGCCTGGACGATGCGACGGATCCTTGGTGCCCTGGGGGCCGTTCCGCCGCTGCTGGTGCTGCTTGTGCTGCTGCTATGGCCTGGCCAGGGGGCCTGGGCGGCGGCGCCAGCCTTCACGCTCCCGGCTCTCCCCTATCCCGCCAATGCCCTGGAGCCGGCGATCGATGCCACCACGATGACGATCCACCACGACCGCCATCACCAGGCCTACGTGGACAATCTCAACGCCGCCGTGGCCAGGGATCCGGCCCTGAAGGGTCTCAGCCTGGAGGACCTGCTGGCGCGGGCCTCCAAGGCCACGGCGGCCGTGCGCAACAACGCTGGTGGCCACTGGAACCATTCATTCTTCTGGGCCTCCCTCACCCGGCCCGGGCAGGGGGGTGAGCCCAGTGAGGAGTTGCAGGAGGCCCTGGTGCGTGACTTCGGCTCGATCGAGCAGTTCCGCTCAGCTTTCCGGGCCGCAGGCCTGGCTCGCTTCGGCTCAGGCTGGGTCTGGCTGATCACCGATTCCGAAGGCAAGCTCGAGGTGAACTCCACCCCGAACCAGGACAACCCCCTTATGGACCTGGTCCCCGGGGGCGGCACACCGCTGCTGGCCAACGACGTCTGGGAGCACGCTTACTACCTCAAGTACCAGAACCGTCGCGCCGACTACCTCGATGCCTGGTGGTCCCTGGTGGATTGGTCGGTGGTATCCGACCGCTACAGCGCCCGTTAACGCCTCCCTCTGACCGCTGATGCCCCGCGCCGGGATCCTGGCCGCCCAACCGGCTCTTCGTTTCATCCCGCCGCAGTACAGCCGCTGGGTGCACCGGCTCTGCCGGGCTGCCTTGCCCATGCTGTTGCGCTCCCGGGGTCTGGTGCGTTTCGAGACCAGCGGCAGTGAGTGCCTTGCCGCCCTGTTCGCCGAGGCCCAGAGCGGCCGCAGCCGCTTGCTGATCGCCTTCCGCCATCCCAGCACCACTGACCCGCTGGTGATGGCCCAGCTGCTCTGGCGGGAGGTGCCCCGGGCGGCCAGAGCAGCTGGGCTGAGCCTCAAGGCCCCGGTCCACAGCCAGTTTCTCTACGACCGCGGCATTCCCCTCTGGGCGGGGGAGGCCGCCGGCTGGATCCTCTCGAAGCTGGGAGGCATCCCGATCCAGCGGGGCAAGCTGGACCGTCTTGCCCTCAAGACGGCCCGCGATCTCTTCGCCCACGGCCCCTTCCCCCTGGCGATCGCCCCGGAGGGCGCCACCAACAACCACGGCGAGCTGCTCAGTCCCCTGGAGCCAGGCCTGGCCCAGATGGCCTTCTGGTGCTGTGAGGATCTGGCGGCGGAGGGGCGCCACGAGCGGGTGCTGATCGTGCCGATAGGGCTTCAGTACCTCTCCACCAGCGACGACTGGGGACCTATCGATCGCCTGCTGGGGTGCCTGGAAGACCTGCTCGGCCCATCCACCACCTCCCCGACGGCCACATCCACGATGGCAGCCTCCCCGTTGCCCGCTGATCCCGACCAGGCCCAGCAGCAGCGCTACCAACGGCTTATCGCCCTCTCGGAGCGGCTGCTCTCCCTGCTGGAGGGCTTCTATCAGCGCAGTGATGGCGCGCCCTGGAAGCCGGCTGAGGAGGAGTGCGCTCCAGCCGCTGACTTCCTCGAGCGGTTGAGCCGACTGCGAGAGCAGGCTCTGGCCGTGGCCGAGGCCCATTTCCAGCTCTCCCCCAGGGGCAGCGTGAGCGAGCGCTGTCGCCGCATCGAGCAGGCGGGCTGGGCCTGCATCTACCGCGACGACCTGGACGATCTGTCCGAGGTGGAGCGTTGCCTGGTCGATTGGTCGGCGCGGGAAGCGGACATCCGCATGGGCCACATGCGCCTGGTGGAGCATTTCGCCACGGTGAGCGGCTCCTATGTGGCCGAGAAGCCCAGCATCGACCGCTACGGGGAGGTACTGATGATCCTCTGGCGGGCGATCGCCTGGATCCGTGGCCGTGAGGGTGAGCGTCCGCCTCTGCTTGGTCCTTGGCGGGTGCGCGTGGTGGTGGCGGAGCCCATCGATGTGGGCGAGAGCAGCACCGTCTACCGCCGCGACCGCCGCGGGGCTGTGGAGAAGCTCACTGCCGAGCTGCGCCAGCGACTGGAAGCGGCGATCGGCTGAGGCTCAGGCGGCAAGGCTGCCCTGGGGCACCAGCTCGGCGTAGAGCTCCTCGAGCTGCTTGATGTTGCGGGCCAGGGTGTAGCGCTCCAGGACCCGCTCCCGGGCCCGGCGTCCCAGCTCGGCGGTCAGCACCGGTTGATCGCGCAGCACCGGCAGCAGCGTGCGCAGCTGGGTGGTCACGCCTTGGGTGCTGATCACGATGCCGGCGCCTCCCTCCAGCACTTCGCCGTCGGCGCCGGCATCGGTGGCCACGCAGGCGGTGCCGCTGGCCATTGCCTCCAGCAGGGCCAAGGAGAGCCCCTCAACCAAGGAGGGCAGCAGGAAGACATCGGCTGCCTGCAGCAGAGCCACCCGCTGGTGCAGGTTCGCTTCGTAGCCCCACCAGAGCACGTCCTGCTCGTCGCTGTTGCCCTGCAGGGCCTGGCGCAGGGGGCCATCACCGACGATCACCAGCAGACAGCCTGCCGGCCGCACCAGCCGCCAGGCCCTCAGCAGCGCTTCCACGTTCTTCTCGGTGGCCAGCCGTCCCATGTAGAGGAAGAGGCGGCGCTGGCCAAGGCGGTCCCGGAGACTGGCCAGTTCCCGCGATGGTGCCGCCGGATCGGGGGGGCACCACAGACCGGGATCAACCCCGTTGGGGATCACGGCCAGCCGCTCCTCGCGCACGCCCAGTCTGGCCAGCACCTCTGCTTGAAGTTCAGAGAAGACGATCACCCGATCGAAGCGGGCCAGGGCCGGGGCGTAGAGCTGGTAGGTGAGCTGCTGGGTTCCGGCGGTGATGTTGCGCAAGCCGGCGTCGAAAGCGGGATGGAACGTGGCTACCAGCGGTACCCCCAGGTGCTGGCAGAGATCCGGCAAGCGGAAATCCAGGGGGGAGAGCGTCAGGCTGGCGTGCACCAGGTCGGGGCGCAGGCGCTCCAGTGATTCCCTCAGCTCCCGCTGGGCTCCCGGCGAGGGAATCGTGTACACCTGGGATTTGACCAGGTAAGGCAGAGCCACCTCATCAGCCCCAGCCCGGGGGTAATCCGTTGGGACCAGGCTCCGCGGTTGAATCCCGTCCAGTTGTTGGCCGGGATCCAAGGAGCGCCCGAGGCCAGTGGCGGGAGTATCAAAATGAATGAAACTGACCTGATGGCCGTGTTGCCGGAGCCGCTCGGTGGTTGAGAGGCTGTAGGTGACGTTGCCGCAGAAGGGTGACTTCTTACCCAGCCACGCGATGTGGGCCAACAATTCAGGCCTCGACCTGGAGAGAACGCTAGCAGCGCTGCCAGGGCTTCTCGATCAGGGCCGCCACCAGGGTGATCGCTGCCAGTCCCCACAGCACCGGCATCAGTCCATAGCGGCTCACCACAGCTCCGGCCAGTACCAGGGGCAGGCTGAGTGCCACGTTGATCAGGTTGTTCTGCAGACCGAAGACTTTGCCGCGCATCGCTTCCGGGGTGTCGTCCTGGATGGTGGTCTGGGAGGGGATGGCCACCAGCGCCGCGCCGATGCCGAGCAGGCCGCAGAGTCCGAGAGTGAGCAGAAGGCTTCCCCGTCCCTGGCCAAGCAGCACCAGGCTGAAGGCAATCAGCATCAGGCCTGTTGAGGCCATGCGCCGGCGGTTGAGGCCCTGGCCCAGCTGGGCCACACCAAGGGCGCCGCAGGCCATTCCCACGCCGCTCATGGCCAGCAAGGTGCCGAAGCGGGTCGGTCCCAGCCCTTCGATGGCGGAGGCCAGGCTGATGGCGAGCACATAGAGCGCCGCCAGGATGCTGTACAGGAGAACCAGTTGCAGCAGGGCCCTCCGCACACTTGCCCGTTCGCGCAGCACCTCGATTCCCTCGGCGATCTCACTCCAGACGCTGGTGCCCCGCTCCACCCGTTCCGGTTCCTCCATCCGGATCGTGCTGATGCACAGGGCCGCCAGCCCGTAGCAAAGCGGCAGCAGGACGAATTCCCCGCCGCCGATGCCGATCTCCTTGAGGCTGGAGCGCAGCAGCCGCAGCACCGGATCACCGATGGCGAAGCCCACGATGGTGGCCCCCATGCTGGTGGCCTGATACAGCGACATGGCCGCAAGCATGCGCGGCCTTGGCACCAGCAAAGGGATTGCGGCCTGCTCGGCCGGTGCGAAGAACTGGGTGAGCACGGACTCCAGGAAGGTCATGACTACCAGACCCCAGTAGCCCCAGCTCAGCCCCAGCCACTGGGGCCCTGGCAACAGAGCAAGAGGGGCCAGCAGGGTGAGCCCGGCTCGCAGTCCGTTGGAGGCCACCATCACCTGGCGCTTGGGCCAGCGGTCGGCCCAGACACCGGCCACTGTGCCCAGCACCATCGCCGGCACGGTGTTCGCCACGTAGATCCCCGTGGCCAGCAGGGTGATCATCTGGGCTCGTGTGTCCAGATCAAGCCTCAGACTGGCCGCCGCCTCGGCCAGAACCATGTTGTTCTGGGGGGTGTCCGTCACCCAGTACTGGGCGATCAGGAACACCATCAGCACGATGTAGAACTTGTCGGCCAGCTGGGAGAAGACCTGCCCAAGCCAGAGCCTCCGGAACTCGGGCAGGGCCAGCACGGCCTGCAGACCGGGGGTGCCCGATCCAGACTCCGGGTCTGATCCGGAGGCGGGGCCCGTTTCAGTGGCTGGGCTGGTGCCTTCGGAAGGTTCCGGAAGGGGCGTGGCGGTCGGCCGGGACAATCCGCTTCAGGTGTCATTCGTTCGGAGTCAATGATGGCGCAGCGCCATGGGGCTCCTTAGCCACGGAGCTGAAGCAGCCCTGCAGCAGGCGCAGGGCCTTCCCCCGGCAGCCCAGGTGCTCCTGGCACCACACCTGCAACAGTTCCAGCAGCCGCAGCCAGACCCAGGCCGGTCCCATCAGGCTGCCGTCCCGGCAGCGGGGCAATCCGGGTCGTGGCAGCCGTTGCAGCAGGGCCAATTCAGAAGCGTTCAGCACCAGCATCGCCCCGGCCACCGAGCCGATCGCCAGCCCCTCGCTGGGCAGCAGGCTGCAGCGCCATTCGCGGTTGCCCAGGGGAGGGGCCAGGGGCTCACCACTGCGGGCACAGCGCTGCAGCGGCAGCCCGTAGCCCCCCAGCGCCAGCAGGTGCACATGCCCTTGCACGGCGATCGCCAGCGCCTCAAGGCTGTCCTGACGCTCGCTCACCACCGATTCCAGACGACGCAGCTGCAGGGTTAGGTCGTCGAGGGCTCCGGCCACCCCATCCCCGTCGGGCACCAGGCGCAGGCAGAGCTCCGCCAGCGACTGGGCGGCTGCCAGGGCTTCGAGGCGCTGGCCTAGCTGGCTGAAGCTGTGAATCACCCGAAGCTGGCGCACCCGCCGCAGGCCACGGCCACCGCCGACCTGGAGCCGCAACTGGGACAGAGGCACGGCCGCCGCCAGGCTGCTGCGGGGCCGCCGGGCGCCAGGCACCGCCAGGCGGCTGAGGCCACCTCCTTCGCTGAGCAGGGTGAGCAGCCGGTCGTGCTCTCCGAGGGGGCCACATTTCAGCGAGAGACCCTCCAGCGATTCCTCGGGCATCAGGCCGGGGCGCGCATGGCCTCGATCAGGGCCACTCCGCGGCTGGTGCCAAGGCGTGTAGCACCGGCGGCCACCAGATCAAAGGCCTGCTCCAGCACGGCGATGCCACCGGAAGCCTGGATTCCCGCCCGCCCCCTGGCCAGCTCGCGCAAGTGGGCCACCTGCTCTGGGGTCACGGGAGATCCGAAGCCACTGCCGGTCTTGAGGTAGGCGGCTCCGGCATCGATCGAGGCCTCGACCAGCAGCTCCAGGGCGGCGGGATCCAGTCGTCCCACGTCCTGAATCACCTTGACCGGCAAGCCGAGTTCCACGATCGTCCCCAGCTCCTGATAAATCAGACTGCCATTTCCATCGGCAAGGGCGCCGTAATCGGGCACAACATCAAGCTCGTCAGCGCCAGCGCTGGCGGCGGCCTCCGCTTCTGCCAGCTTGATCAAGGCCGGCACCGCGCCGAAGGGGAAGGCCACCACGGCCACCAGCTTGACGCTGCCAGATCCGCCGAGCCGTTCGCGGGCGGCAGCAACCCAGCGAGATGAAACGCAGACTGCCGCAAAGCCGTAGTGCCGCGCCTGATCACAGGCCTGGTGCACATGCTCCAGGCCCCGGTGAGGATCCAGGAGAGCATGTTCAATGAGTGGGGCCAGATCGGGCAAGGGGCCCCTGAACCTTGAGTCACGCATCACCGGGGCCGAGGGGAGTCAGGATGGATCAGGATTCCTTCGGCTGGATCACACCAAATCCACCATGGTTGCGGCGATAGACCACCTGGATACCACCGCTGGATTCCTCCCGGAACACATAAAAATCGTGGTCGATCAGCTCCAGCTGGTGCAGGGCCTGATCCAGGCTCATGGCAGGCATTGAGAAGTACTTGCGCCGAACGGCGGGAACAGGCAGGGTCGGCTCCCGGCCGGCGATCAGATCATGGGGAAGGACTCCTTCCAGGCTGGGGGGTTCGGTATCGTCGCCAATGGCTGCTGCTGATCCGGCTCCGTGATGATCACTGAGGCGATCCTTGTAACGGCGGAGTTGACGGCTCAGCTTGCTCGCCACCATGTCGATGCTGGCGTAGAGGTTCTCACTGCGTTCCTGGGCACGGATCACCACCCCATTGGCAAAGACCGTGACCTCAGCGGTCTGTTGCGCCACCCTGGGATTGCGCGCCACGGAGAGATGAACATCGGCTTCTTTGACCAGCCCTTCGTAGTGATTGATGGCCCGTCCAAGCTTCGCTTCCGTGTAATCGCGGATCGCCGGCGTGACATCGAGATTGCGGCCGTGAATCAACAGCTTCATCGAGCAGTCCCCTCGCTGGTCGTTGTGGTTCAACTGTAGGAAGCCTTTCGCACATGACTCCGGCCCTCGACGCAATCCTTGTTGAACCACCCCTGCCCGTGCCTTTTGACCAGGCCTGGGCCTGGCAGCGGCAGCTGCAGGCGCGGCTGCTGAGCGACCCCGATGGCCCAGAAGCTCTGCTGCTGCTCCAGCATCCCCCCTGCTACACCCTGGGCCGCGGCGCCAGCGAGGGATTCCTTCGCTTCGATCCCGCCGATCCTCCCGCCCCCCTCTTCCGCATTGACCGCGGTGGCGAGGTGACCCACCACCTCCCCGGCCAGTTGGTGGCATACCCGGTACTGGCTCTGCAGCGCCACGGCGGCGATCTCCACCTTTACCTTCGCGACCTGGAGGGAGCGGTGCTGGAGGTGCTGGCAGCCCTCGGGCTTCGAGGAGAGCGACAGAAGGGCCTGACCGGTGTCTGGCTGGAAGGGCGGAAGGTGGCGGCGATCGGCGTGGGTGTGCGCCGCTGGATCAGCCAGCACGGCCTGGCTCTCAACGTGACCTGCCCGCTGGAGGGTTTCAGCGCTATTGTCCCCTGCGGATTGACGGGTCATGGGGTGACGCGACTGAGCGACTGGTGCCCGGGGCTGACCACCGCGACGGTTCAGATCCTGTTGCGCCAGTCCCTGGCCCGGCGGTTCGGGTTGGTGCTCCGGCCACCGAAGCCCACGGAACTGCCCTGGCGGTGATAAGCCTGGGCCACGCTCAGGACGCAACCATGGACGGCAAGGCCTCTGCTGGCAGGCTTTCAGACAGCACAGCCTCGATTCTCTGGTCGGGGGATCGGCTCGATGAACAGGCCCTGTCCAAGCGTGATGACTGGTATGGACTTCAGGGGCTGGAGGGCCTCTGGCCGATCCTCGCCCAGCGTCATGGCGAGGCGATCGCCCTCGATGCCCCCCACGCCCGTCCGCCGGAGCAGCTCTCCTTCCGCGAACTCAACGCCCGCATCGAGTGGGCTTCAGCGGCCTTCACGCTCCTTGGGCTGGGGGAGGGCGAGGTGGTGGCCCTGTTCGCGGAGAACAGTCCCCGCTGGCTGGTGGCTGATCAGGGGATCATGCGCTGCGGGGCGGCGGATGCCGTGCGCGGCAGCAGCGCACCTCTGGAGGAGCTCCTCTACATCCTTGACGACTGCGGGGCCGTCGGGATGGTGGTGGAGTCCGCGGCTCTGCTGGAGCGTCTGGCCCAGAAGCCCGGAGCCCTGGCCCGGCTGCGCTTCGTGGTGCTGCTGGAAGACGAAGCTCCAGTAACCGACAGCAGCACCTCATCACCTGGGCCGCGTCAGCTGAGCTGGGAGGCCTTCGAGACCCTGGGCCGTGGGGAGAACGCCCCCGTGCCGCCACTGCCGAGCCGGGGCCCTGAGCGCCTGGCCACCCTGCTCTACACCTCAGGCACCACTGGCCGACCCAAGGGTGTCCCCCTCAGTCACACCAATCTGCTGCACCAGCTGCGCACCCTGGGGGTGGCTGTGGCTCCAAGCCCGGCCGATCGAGTGCTCAGCGTGCTGCCGATCTGGCATGCCTACGAACGCACTGCCGAATACTTCCTGCTCTCCTGTGGCTGCCGCCAGAGTTACACCACCCTCAAGCATCTGCGCCCTGATCTCCAGCGGGTGAGGCCGCAGTACATGATCAGCGTGCCGAGGCTGTGGGAGGCCCTGCTGGCCGGCTTTGAGGACGCCCTTGAGGCCATGCCTCCCTCCCGTCAGGGCTTGATCCGCCAGGCCCTGCGGCTGAGCCGCTGGCATTGCCAGTCGCGCCGTCGCGCCCTTGATCTCACCCTGGAGCCCGAATCGCCGCCAGGACGTCTGGGCGCAGGGCTTGCCTGGTTGCTGAGCTGGCCGGGGCACCGCCTGGCTGCTGCCCTGCTCTGGCCCAAGGTGCGCCAGCAGCTCTCGGGCGGAGCCCTGCGCACGGCCATCAGTGGTGGAGGTGCACTTGCCCTGCATGTGGATGGCTTCTTCGAAGCGATCGGCATCGAGCTGCTCGTGGGCTATGGACTCACCGAAACCAGCCCGGTGCTGGCCTGTCGCCGACCCTGGCGGAACCGTCGTGGCAGTGCGGGGCAGCCCCTGCCGGATACGGAATTGCGCATCGTCGATCCCGAGAGCGGCGCGCCGCTGGGCTGGCGCCAGCGGGGCCGGGTTCTCGCCCGGGGCCCCCAGGTGATGGCTGGATACTTCGGCAAGCCCGAGGCCACCGCCGCAGTGCTGGATGGCGCCGGCTGGTTCGACACGGGCGATCTGGGCCAGCTTCTGGCTGATGGAACCCTGGTGCTCACCGGCCGGGCCAAGGACACAATCGTTCTCAGCAGTGGCGAAAACATCGAGCCGGGTCCTCTGGAGGAGGCCCTGGTGGCCCATCCTCTGGTGGAGCAGGTGATGCTGGTGGGCCAGGACCGCCGTCAGCTCGCTGCCCTGGTGGTTCCCCGCCCGGAGCCGCTGGCCGCCTTCGCCAGGGCGCGGGAGCTGACCGACCCGGGTGGAGCTGTTTCAGTAGCCGATCGGGCCCTGCTGAGGGCCCTCAGTGGTGAATTCAACCGGTTGCTGGCGGCCAGGTCCGGATCGCGGCCCGATGAACGCCTGGCAGGGGTTGCCCTGGTGGAGCCCTTCTCGATCGAGAATGGGCTGCTTACCCAGACCCTCAAGCAACGCCGGGATCGCATCAGCGACCGCGACGCAGCGGCCATCGAGGCGATCTACCAGGCCTGAGCTCCCCGCCCCCCGCGGTTGACCGCTGGACGCCTGGCTGAGAGCCTGGTCTCTGCGATCCCCCTCCCATGACTGAAGGCCACAACCTCACGATCAAGCGCACGATCACGGTGCGGGCCGTGGTCACCCCCCGCTGGAAGGAGGACGCCGAGCGGGAGCTGAGTGCCGCTCTGAGCAACAGTGATCAACAGCTTTCCCAGCTGGAGCAGGAGGGCCAGCAGCTGGTGGATGAGATCCGCCGACAGAGCCTGAACCCGCTCGATCCGCGCGTACAGGAGCAGGTTGCCTCCGTGCAGCAGCAGGTGGCGGCCAAGCGGGCCGAGTTCGAGGACCAGAAGCGCACCCTGCTGGAGCAGCAGCGCCAGGTGCGCGATCTCGAGTTCGATCAGATCGTCGACCAGGGCCAGATCGAGGGCACCTGCAAGATCAAGGTGGGCGACAATCTGGTGGAAAAGCTGCAGGTGGCAGTGCTGGTGCGCGACGGCGTGGTGGAGGCGATCGAGGGGGGCTGATCTTCTGGCTCGGTGCTCGGAGGGTTCCCACGTAAAATCCTGACGCAGCCTGCATTGGGATCAGGACTTTGGCGACCCACGAAATCTTCATGCCCGCCCTGA
The DNA here is from genome assembly GCF_024345995.1 of Synechococcus sp. Cruz-7E5. Classification (GTDB taxonomy): domain Bacteria; phylum Cyanobacteriota; class Cyanobacteriia; order PCC-6307; family Cyanobiaceae; genus Regnicoccus_A. Next base: position 63,036 of record NZ_JAGQCE010000005.1, on the reverse strand, counting down.
GCTCCACGATGACGGAGGGCAAGATCGTGGAGTGGCTGAAGAAGCCCGGTGATCGCGTCGAGAGGGGCGAATCGGTGCTGGTCGTGGAGTCCGACAAGGCCGACATGGATGTGGAGGCCTTTCAGGAGGGCTTCCTCGCTTCGGTGCTGCTTCCCTCCGGCGGCACCGCCCCGGTCGGTGAAACCATCGGCCTGATAGTTGAAACCGAGGCAGAGATCGCGGCGGCTCAGGCTTCGGCGCCGGCGGCACCGGCTACGGCTGCTCCGGTTGCGGCAGCACCTGCGGAGGCCCCAGCCCCTTTGGCTGCTGCCGCTTCTGCTCCTGCCGCTGCTGCTGCAGCGGCTCCGGCTGCTGTGGCTACGGCAGTGCCCGAACCAGTGGCTGCTCCTGTGGCCAGCGGCGGGCGGCTGGTGGCCACCCCGCGCGCGCGCAAGCTCGCCGCTCAGCTGGGTGTGGCTCTTGAAAGCCTGCGGGGCAGTGGCCCCCATGGCCGCATCCAGGCCGAAGACGTTGAGCGGGCCGCTGGTCAGGCCGCCAGCCTGCCCCGCGTGGCGGAGGGCACTGCTCCGGCGGTCTCGGCCACGCCTGCCGCCGCCGGGTCTGCCAACGGCTCAGCGGCACCGGCTCCCGTCGGTCAGACCTTCGGCAACCCTGGCGACACGGTGGCTTTCAACACGCTGCAGGCGGCGGTCAACCGGAGCATGCTGGCCAGCCTGGCAGTGCCCTGTTTCCACGTGGGCTACACGATCACCACCGACCGGCTCGATGCGTTCGCCAAGACGGTGAAGAGCAAGGGTGTCACCATGACGGCCCTGCTCGCCAAGGCGGTGGGTGTGGTCCTAGCCCGTCACCCCCAGGTCAATGCATCCTTCAGCGAGGCCGGCATGATCTATCCCCCCGCCATCAATGTCGCCGTGGCGGTGGCCATGGATGATGGAGGTCTGATCACTCCGGTACTGGCCGCGGCCGACCGCACCGATCTCTACAGCCTCTCGCGCTCGTGGGCCGACCTGGTGGCTCGCTCCCGCTCCAAGCAGCTCAAGCCCGAGGAGTACAGCACCGGTACCTTCACCCTCTCCAATCTGGGGATGTATGGCGTCGACCGCTTCGACGCGATCCTGCCACCGGGCACAGGGGCGATCCTGGCCGTGGCGGCTTCCCGTCCAGCCGTGGTGGCAGGCAAGGATGGCTCCATTGCTGTCAAACGCCAGATGCAGGTGAACCTCACGGCCGATCACCGGGTCATCTATGGCACCCATGCCGCCGCATTCCTCAAGGATCTGGCCCAGCTGATCGAGACGGCGCCAGAAAGCCTGGCCCTCTGACTTTCGTTGTTTCCTCGGCCCCTCCGGGGCCTGCACACCTGAGCGATCTGTCAGCTGATCTGCGGCTCTCCAGTTACACCTACGACCTGCCGCCGTCGTTCATCGCCCAGACGCCCGCGGAGCCCCGCCACAGCGCCCGCTTGCTGGCCCTGGGTCCCGCTGGCGAGGGCTCAGGCGCAGAGCAGCAGGTCAGACATCTCAGTGTCTGGGACCTGCAGGGGGAGTTGCGACCAGGTGATCTGCTCGTGGTCAACGACACCCGGGTGCTCAAGGCCCGGCTGCAGGCCCGCCGCGCCAGTGGAGGTGCCGTGGAGCTGCTGGTGCTTCAGCCCCACAACAATGCCGCTCCACGGGAGGCGGCTGCGGCTTCCAGCGAGAGCTGCTGGATCTGCCTGGTGCGTCCGGGTAAGCGGGTGCGGCCTGGTGAGGTGCTCCAACTTGAAGCCGCCGGCCAGCCGTCCCTGCCGCTGGAGGTGGTTGCGCTCGATGAGACCACAGGTGGACGGGTGATCCGCTTCCCCCCCGGCTGCACCGACGCCGCTTCGATCGAAGCTCTGTTGCAGCGCTACGGGGCGATGCCGCTGCCCCCTTACATCCAGCATCCGGATCCTGAGCAGGAAAGCCGCTACCAGACCCGCTATGCCACCAGGCCCGGAGCGGTGGCCGCCCCGACGGCGGGCCTGCACCTTAGTGATGAGCTGCTGGAGGCGATCCGCGCCAGGGGCGTGGAAATCGCAACCGCCACGCTGCACGTGGGCATCGGCACCTTTCGCCCCCTGGAGGAGGAGGACCTCTCCAGCCTGGATCTGCACAGCGAGTGGGTGGAGATCAGCGAGGGTCTGGTGGATGCGGTGGCCGCGTGTCGGTTGCGGGGCGGGCGGGTGATCGCGATCGGCACCACCAGCGTCCGCAGCCTTGAAGGTGTGGCGGCGCTCCACGACGGCAACCTGGTGCCCTTCCGTGGACCGGTCAACCTGGTGATCCAGCCTGGATTCCGCTTTCAGGTGGTGCAGGGACTGCTCACTAATTTCCACCTGCCCCGCAGCTCGCTGTTGCTGCTGGTGAGTGCCCTGATCGGTCGGCCACGGCTGCTGGAGCTTTACGAGGAGGCCAAGCGGCAGGGTTACCGATTCTTCTCCTATGGCGATGCCATGTGGATCGCTCCTGAAGCGGTTGAGGAGGCGGCTCGCCCCTGAGCAGGCGGCCACCTCCGGTTGGATGGCCCCCAAGGGAAGGGGCCGGGGAGAATCAGGCGGCGGCGAGGTTGGCGGCCACGAAGTCCCAGTTCACCAGCTTCTCAAGGAAGGTGGTCATGTAATCCGGGCGCCTGTTCTGATAGTCGAGGTAGTAGGCATGCTCCCAGACATCCATCGTCAGGAGTGCTTTCTGACCGTGGGCTAGGGGCAGATCAGCGTTGGCGGTCTTGGTGATCTTCAGAGTGTCGCCATCAAGGATCAGCCAGGCCCAGCCGCTGCCGAACTGGGTGGCACCAGCGGTCTTGAACTGCTCAACGAAGGCATCGAAACTGCCGAAGTCGGCGTTGATTTTATCGGCGAGGGCTCCGCTGGGCTGGCCGCCACCACCGGGTTTCATGCACTGCCAGTAGAAGCTGTGGTTCCACACCTGGGCCGCGTTGTTGAACACCCCAGCCTTGGAGGCATCTCCGGCCACGCTTGTGATCACCTCCTCAAGGCTCTGGCCGTCAAGGTCGGTACCTTCGATCAGTTTGTTGAGGTTGGTGACGTAGGCGGCGTGGTGCTTGCCGTGATGAAACTCGAGGGTGTTCTGCGAGATATGGGGTTCGAGCGCGTTGATGTCGTAGGGGAGAGCGGGCAGCGTGTGGGCCATGAACAGTGCAACGAAGGGGGAAAGGGCGGAGCCCATGGGGGACCGCTTGTTGAGGCGGCATGGCACAGGCCTGTGGCTGAGTCCCGGCGGCACGTCGAGAAAAGGCGAGCCGGATCTGTCACCAATGTGACCATGAACAGCTTGACCGGCGGTCCACCGGAGCTCTCATATTAACGAGATGAGCCCTGGCCCAGTTGCAGGGCGAGGCTCAGCCTCCGACCCCGAGCAGTTCCACCTCGAAGGTGAGGGTTGCGTTCGGGGGAATGACGCCGCCGGCGCCCCGTTCGCCGTAGGCCAGATCCGGTGGGATCACCAGTTTGCGCTTGCCGCCCACCTTCATACCGGCCACGCCTTCATCCCAGCCCTTGATCACCCGACCGGCTCCAAGCGGGAAGGAGAAGGGGCCACGGCCGTAGCTGCTGTCGAACTCCTTGCCGCTGGCGAGGGTGCCGCGATAGTTAACCTGGACGGGCTGGCCGCTCACGGCTTCGGCACCCTCGCCGACCACCAGATCGGTGATACGCAGGCCACTGGGGGTGACCACTTCCTTTGCGGCCACCAATTCGCCTCCCAGGCCGGATGCACCCACTTGGGCAACGGAGGCGTCGGCGAGGGCGGAGGTGTCGTTGGGACTGTCGGAGGCCATGGTGAACAGCGAGGGATTCGGATCGTCGGGGTCGAGCTCGATCCGACCGCTGGGTGCTGCAGGTGCCTTATTGATGGCTGAGCTGACCGAAGCGACGGCAGCTGAGCCAACGGAGGCAGTGCTGACAGCACCGCTGCCGCTGGCCTCGACTGTGCTGGGAGAAATCAGCTGACTGGCCAGGGCCAGCAGCAGGCAGGCGACGCAGACGCCGGTGCTGATCAGGATGTCACGCATGGATCGGTGTCGGCTGCCTGGCCGGAACGAGCTGGCAGGCATTCTGCCAGCGCCGGGGATGACGACTCCTGTGCCGCGTCAGTCGGGCACTTCGGCCCCTTCCCGTCGGCTGCGCAGCTGTTGCTCCAGCCGGTCGATGCGGCCCCTCAGCTCATCCACCTCGCGCTGGCGGGCCAGCCCCAGGTCCTGAAGGAAGTGATCGATGCCTCGCTCCATGGTGCGCTCGGCCTGCTTCTCCAGTTCGGGGTTCTCCCCCCGCAGCGAGCGCATCACGTCGTCGACGAGCACCGTGGCTTCGCCGGGATCAAGGCGGCCGCTTGTCACCCAGGCCTGGGTGACGTTGCGCAGACGGTCGGCCACCAGGGAACTGGTGCCCAGTCCACGCAGGATCAGTTGCTGGAGCAGATTGTCCCGGTCCATGGCGGCAAGCGCTGACCATCTGATGATGTCGTTGCATGCCTGCGCAGGCCATGGGAGATGACCGGCGCCTGAGGGTGATCACCGCCCTTGCCGGTGCCCTGGCGGGGCTCTCCCTGGCACCCCTGGGCCTGCCGCCGCTGCTCTGGCTGGCCCTGGTTCCCCTCTGGGGAGCCACTCCTGCTGCTGCCGGCCTCTGGGGGGGCGCTGCGGTGCTGGTCAGCCATCGCTGGCTGCTTTGGTTGCATCCCCTCGACTGGATCGGTGTCCCCGGCCCCCTGAGCCTGCCGATCTGCCTGGCGCTCTGGTTGGCCTGCGGTCTGGCCGGGGGGGGGCTGGTGGCGATCTGGGGCTGGCTGGTACGCCGCCTTGACCCCCGCCTCCTCGCCACGGCGCTGCTGGCCTCCGGGCTCTGGGGGCTGGCGGAAGTGCTCCTGGCCGCCGGACCCCTGTTCTGGATCGGGCTGGGTGCCTCCCCCCTGCCCGCCGATCGGGCTCTGGCCGGGCTGGCGGCTGTGGGCGGATCCGGCCTGGTGGCTGCCGTTCAGCTGTTGATCGGCTGGTTCTGCTGGCGCACTTTGGTGGCGCCTGCGGTCAGCCGGCGTGGCTGGGGCCTGGGTATGGCCGCTCTGCTGTTGTTCAGCCATGGCCTCGGCTGGAGCCAGCTGCGGGCCGATCGGGTGGAGCGGGGGGAGTCCTTCCGGGTGATGGTGCTGCAACCAGCGCTGCCCACCCGGGAGAAGTTCGAGCCCGAGCGCCAGCGGGATCTGCTGGTGCAGATTGCCAGGGCCCGTCAGCAGGCGGCCGCCCTGGGGGTGCCCCTGCTTCTGCCGGAAGGAACGTTGGTGCTCGGGCAGGTCATGCCCGAGGCCGAGGCGGAGGTCCTCAGTGGTGGCTTCCGCCTTGAAGGGGAGGAGTTGCGCAGCAGTGTCCTCCGCTTCGAGCCCAGCTCGAGTGAAGCCTCCAGTTGGGTCGACAAGGCCAGGGTGGTGCCTCTGGGCGAATGGGTGCCCCTGGCGCGCTTCTGGCGCTGGGGTGGACTGTCTGCCGTGGGGGGGGTGGAGCCGGGGCCGCCCGCTCGGCTGCTCAGACGCAGCGGCGCGGATCCGGCGGTGGCGATCTGCTACGAGCTGGCCAATGGCGAGGGCCTGCGCGAGGCCACCGCGGCGGGGGCCAGTTGGTTGATGGCCAGCGCCAATCTCGACCCCTATCCAGCTCTGCTGCGTGATCAGTTCACGGCCCTGGCCCAGCTGCGGGCGATCGAAGTGGGCCGCTGGTTGGTGAGCACCGCCAACACAGGCCCCAGTCTGGTGATCGACGCTCAGGGGGTGGTTCGCGCTGCCTTGCCACCGGGGCGGGCCGAGCTGGGGGTGTTCGAACTGGAGCGGCTGAAGCGGGCCACGACCTATCAAATCTGGCGCGAAGCACCCCTGATCCTGATGATTCTGCTGGGGGGGGCAAGCTGGTGGTTCCGGTTTCAGCGACCTCGCCACGGTCATTCCCACTGAACGGATCAGATCGGGTTTGCGAGTGCAGAGAGGATCCTGCAACTTCTGGGCCATGACTCACCTGATCAGAATCAGGATGTCCTGACCGGAAATGTGCGATGACCAGGATCTTCGTTGGATCTGAACTGGGCTGGCCAGGTTGCTGTTTCCGCCAACCTCAACGAACCCACGCCATTCAGTATGTTGTCTGTGATGTTCTTAAGCAATGCCATGTTGACTGGTGCCGATCTGCTCGCCAAGGTCAAGGAGCTGGGTGAGGTCAGCAAATCAGAGCTGGTGCGCTCTGCCGGCTACGTCAGCACCAAGAAGGACGGCAGTGAGCGATTGAATTTCACGGCGTTTTACGAAGCTCTGCTGGAGGCCAAGGGCGTCAACCTCGGCTCCAGCGGTGGCGGTCAGGCAGCCGGCAAAGGTGGACGCAAGCTCAGCTACATCGCCACTGTTCAAGGCAACGGCAACCTGCTGGTGGGCAAGGCTTACACGGCGTTGCTTGACCTCAAGCCAGGGGATGAGTTCGAGCTGAAGATCGGCCGCAAGCAGATCCGCCTGGTGCCTGTCGGCGCTGAAGACGAAGGTGAGGAGTGATCCTTTACCCATCTGCCTGAGCAGTTGGGGTGCCCTGCCTGCTTGCTGTTGAGGGTGCCCCAACAAAAAAACCCCGCCTTGGCGGGGTTGATCAAAGTTCCAGAGTCAGGCGAACCTTTATCTGGAGGCTTTGGAAGACTCAGTAGCGGCTGCGACCACCGCCGCCGCCGCCGTAGCCGCCACCACCGCCACCGCCGCCGTAGCCACCGCCACCGCCGCGATTGCCACCGCCGCCGCCGCCACCACCGCGGGGCTCTGCCTTGTTGACCCGGATCATCCGGTTCATCCATTCGACGTTCTGAAGATCGTCGATGGCTTTCTGCTCTTCGGCGTCGTTCGCGAGTTCCACGAACGCGAAGCCGCGCTTGCGTCCAGTTTCCCTGTCAAGGGGCAGGCTGCACTGGCGCACTTCTCCGTACTGACTGAAAAGGTCACGGAGATCCTCTTGCTCGGCATCGAACGAGAGGTTGCCTACGTAGATTGTCATGTAACTTTAAATAACTTGAACGGATCCGTCGACGGCTGGAAGTGTTGCTCTCACCAGTGATCGAAAAATCAAAGATCACTCTACACGCGCCCCCGGCCCCAGGTCCCCCTCCAACCCCCTCTGGTGCCATGACTCCCCGTGAACAGTTGCTCGAAGGGTTGTGCAACCCCGCTGCGCTCGGCGATCAGCGGATCCGCTCCCTGATCGAATCTCTTGAGCGGGAGTCACCCGCTGATCTGCTGCAGCGGCCGGAGCATCTGGAGGGGGTCTGGGAGTTGCGCTGGAGCAGCAGCAAGGCTCCCTACCTGCGGGTTGCCCCTTGGATTGACAACCTTCAGGTACTGGTTCCTGCCCGTGCCCGTGCCATGAACCTGCTGCGCCTCACCGGTGCCTTTTCTGGCCTGGGTGGCATCGCCGTGCTGGCGCGGATTGCCGTTCAGGGGCCCCAGCGGGTATCGGTGAGCTTTGAGCGGGGAGGTTGGATCGGCCCGGGGCTGGGACCGATGCAGTTGCGCCTGTTGCGTCAGGTGAGCCAGAGCTACCCGGCCTGGCTGGACATCACCGTTCTGGATCAGGAGTTGCGCATCTGCCGGGGACAGACCGGGACTCTCTTTGCCCTGCGCCGTCGGGAAGAGCTGTGCTGCGACGACCTGCTCGCCCTGGCTGAACCTGTGCACCAGCCCTGACCCGAGCGGGTGCGGCGGTTGGCGCCGCTGGGCTGCCCATGGCACCGTGATGGCATGGATCGGTTTCCCGACTTGGCTCCCGAAGTCGTTCTGATGGAGCCACGCCGTTTTGAGGACGTCCTGCAGGCGGTTCAGGCCGTGCGTGAGCGCAAGACCGTTGTGCTCAATTTCGGTTCGATGCCACCCGAGGAGGCCCAGCGCTCGGCGGATTTTGTCTCCGGCGGGGTTTTTGCTCTGGATGGGCACCAGGAGCGACTAGGGGAGATGGTTTTTCTCTTCGCCCCCTTCGGAGTGGATGTGAGCCGGGATCCCGGCAGCAGCGCCGAGCCGTGAGCCGCCTCTTAACAATGCTCAAAGATTTGTGTTACGCTTCGCAAAGCACTTCGCTCTCCTCCAATGGCTGACTCCACCACCCGCTTCGGTTTTGTTGCGTTCGCCGAAACCTGGAATGGCCGTCTGGCCATGCTTGGCTTCGTGATTGGCCTGGCTACTGAGGTCCTCACCGGCCAAGGCATCCTCGGCCAGATCGGCCTGGGCTGATCGGGGCATCCACGAGCAACAGGTGCCCGTCATGACGGGCTCATCACCGGCCATGACTACCACCCTGGCGTTCACATTCAGTCTTGCTCCTCCCCAGGAAGGGGAGGAGTCCATTGGCTGGAGCCAAGTAGTTGCAGATCATCAGTCGTCCATCTGTGATGCAAGGGCACTGCGCATCCTGCGCTGCCCCAAGGCATGGAGCGGCAGCCTCGATTCCCTCGTACAGGCTGGGCAGGCCACGATCAGCTGTGAAGATCCTTTCGTCGGCATGCCCAACACCGGTCCTGCGCGGGAACGACTTCTCTGTGATGCCGTCATTCCTCGTTTTGACGCCTCTCGCCTCTGGTTGCAGGTTCACCTCCTGGAAGCCGGTCAAGGTGTTTCGCCTACCGATGCTCCGCTTGGACGCAAACGGCTCGATGCGTTTCCGCTCCAGCAGTTGAGCAACGAAACCTGCTGGTTCTACCCAACCGAGGATGGCGATTACCTTGCGTCGGAACGAACCATTGATGTGCGTTTTGGTCCTGGGGTGATGGCTGAATCATTGCCGACCTCCCAGCCGTTGTCCTATGACCGCGGTGATCTACGCCTGCTCTGGTCGCTGATGGCAGATGACGAGGATCTCAGTTGTGTAGGACTCACCTATCAGCGCCGCCGGATCGAATTCCCCCTCCAGGTTGAACAGCCGGCCACCACGGCCACCTGGTCCTCCTTCCGGGTCGACGGCATGGCCAGTCCCTCTTTCCAGCGCCTCTCGACCATCTCCACCTACGGCTGATCAGACAGCTTTAGGTCGAGCAGCAAGTCCGGATGAGGCGCCGTCAGATTTTTCAGATCCGAGGCTTGAGCGAAAGCCAACCGAATTATCGAGGCGATGCCCCTCAACAGGATCGGCAGGATCGATCGCCTCGTACTGCGGCAGCCTGCTGTCGGCGTACTTCAGGCGGATTGAAGATGGGATTTGATCCGCGCAGCTGGGCCCGTGCGCCGGCCCGGGGCGCCCAGGTCACCGCCAACATTGACGCGCTGCTCGCCGAGAACGAAGCCCTGCGCCGTGAGGTACGTCTTCTGCGGCAGCAGCTCCTTCGCCAGCAGGCCCAAGGATCCGTTTTCAGGGGCGAAGTCAGTGTCGAGCGGGTGGAGGCCTGGGGTCAGGCTCTCGCCCGTCATCCCCGCTGGCGCGAGCTTCGGGTGGGCGCCTCGGCTCGGGTGGGGGAGACGATGGTCTTCAGCGGCCTGCGTGGCCTGCTTGAGCATCTGAGCAGCCAGTGGAGCGATCCCCGCGCCCAGCTGGAGGAGGAGCTTGATCGCCGCCTGCCAGGTCTCGGCAGCGCCCTGCGACAGGCGCTGCGCGGCCCGCAGACCAAGGCTCGCCTGGCGATACGTGTTGCCTTTGCGATGTATGGCGTGCGGGCAACTGAATGGCTCTCGGAATCGCCTTTGCGTGTGGTCGACGACCTGCTGGAGCGGGTTGCGGCCCTGGAGCAGGCGGCCTGCCCGGCTCCGGCCGAGGACAGCACCGATCCAGAGCGGGCAGCCGCCTTTGCGGTGCTTGGTCTGCGCTGGGGTGCCTCGAGCGAGGCCATCAAGCGGGCCCACCGCCGCCTGGTGAAGACCCACCATCCCGACCAGGGTGGAGCCGTTGATGACTTCCGCCGTATCCATGCGGCTTATCAGCTGCTGATGGCCTGAGAACATGGCCAAGCTCCCTGCTGGAGCGGATCGGCGCCCTTAGCCTGGAGACCTCAGGCTGCTTCTGGCATGCCAGCGCTGAAGTGTTGATCTGGTGATCTGATGAAGCGCCGCTCGCTGGCAGGTTCGATCACCGGGCTGATGCTCTCGCTCGGGGGATTCGGGGGATGGCTCGTCGGCTCCCCTGAAGTGAAGGCGGATGTGATCCTGCATGCCTTTGACTGGTCGTACGCGGATATTGCCGAGAAAGCCGAGGCGATTTCGGCAGCCGGCTACAAAGCGGTGCTGGTGACACCCCCCTTGAAATCACCGAAATCAGGGAGTTGTGAGTGGTGGCTGCGTTATCAGCCCCAGGATTTCCGGGTGATCGACCATTGCGATGGCAATAAGGAATCCCTGGTGCTGGCGATTCAGGCGCTCAAGGCCAGGGGCGTGAAGACCTACGCCGATGTGGTGGTCAACCACATGGCCAATGAGAGAAACGGCGCAACCACCTTTCCTGGCGATCTCAGCCTGAGCCAGTATCAGAATGATTCACTGTATTGGAGCAGGCAAATTCTTTATGGCGACAGCAATGGCAATGGGGTACTAGATAATGGAGTGCTGCCTGATGATGGCATTCCCGATGGGCTGTTCGGAACCCAGGATTTTCACTCTGCAGCCTGCATCCGCGACTACAGCAACTCAATTTCGGTAGTTCGTGATCGCATCTGCGGTCCTTATCCTGATCCCGGACTGCCCGACCTCGTTGATACCGACCCAGGCAGGCACTGGGTGAATGATCAGCGCAGGCAGTATGTACAGGCACTTTATGACCTCGGCATCCGCGGTTTCCGCATTGATGCGGCCAAGCACATGCCGAATAGCGCCATCAGCTCGTTCATCCCTGACGAGGTGACCAGAAACTCCCATCTCTTTGCCGAGATCATCACGTCGGGTGGAGCCAGCTCGGGTGATTATCAGCAGTTTCTCGAGCCCTACCTACGGGAATTGCCGCCGCAGTTTGGTGCCTATGACTTTCCCCTGTTCAATGCGCTCAAGCAGGCCTTCTCGTTTGGTCGCCCTCTCTCGGATGTGGCTTTTCCCTATGCCACCGGCAATGCCCTGGAGAACAGCCGCGCCGTCACCATGGTGGTCACGCACGATATTCCCTACAACGATGTGTTCCGGTCGCTGATCTTTGATCAAGATGCGCCGTCGTCAGTGGATGAAGGGCTGGCCTATGTGTACATCATGGGCCGCGATGGTGGAACCCCCCTGGTGTTTGACGACCAGTCGGATGGCCGCTCCAACAACGGTCGCTGGCGCGATGTGTGGAGCAGCGATCGCATGCGCCGCATGATCGCCTTTCACAACCGCATGCAGGGCAAGCCCATGGAGGTGCTGGCTGCTGATGCCTGCACCCTGCTGTGGCGCCGGCAGGAAGACGGCATCGTGGCCATCAACAAATGTGATCAGCAGCGCTCAATCACGGTGGACACCCGCTTTAAGCTCAAGTGGAATCACCCCTACCGCGACATGCTCACGGACACGCAGCTGCCGGAGATAGTGGGCCCCAGTTACACCTTCAATCTCCCACCGCGCACCGCCCGAATGTGGTTTGCGCTGGAAGACAGGTAATCAATCTTGAGCCCTTGTATGCCGGCAGCTGCATCCTGAGTTGGCTTGCCCAGGCAAGTTAGAAGAATTGCCGGCCCAACCGCTTTTGGTTATGGACAGCGAGCCAACAACTTGTCTTCGGAAATCCTTGGCAGCTGTTCTCATCAAGCGGAGCTGACCCCGAAGTGAGAACCTGGAAAATGATATGGAGCCAAGCGGATTCGAACCGCTGACCCCCTGCATGCCATGCAGGTGCTCTACCAGCTGAGCTATGGCCCCATGGTTGGCCTGGCGAACCGAACGCTGGTCGATCGGCTGGACCCTTGGGCCCTCGCTTTGGCACAGGAAAGCTTACAACGCAGCGGTTCGCCTCATCCAAGGTTCAGGCTCTGGGCAGTGCAGCCACCTGGCGCCAGACCGCCACCATGCGGCCCTGGACGGTGACCTGCTCAGCCTCAAGCTCGATCGGGGCGTAGGCGGGGTTGGCCGCCTCCAGACGCACCTTGCCGCCCTTGCAACTGAAGTGCTTCAGGGTGGTGCCGCTGCCGGCCACGTGGGCGGCCACGATCGTGCCGGGCCGGAGCCGGGCCGGATCGCTCACAGGCTCCATCAGCACGATGTCGCCATCGTCGATGTGGGCATCCACCATGCTGTCGCCGTTCACGGTGAGGGCGAACAGGCCACGGGTGTCCAGCAGCGGTGTGAGATCGAGTCGCTCGCGCACGTCGTCGAAGGTTTCGATCAGGCCGCCGGCGGCCACAGAGCCCAGCACGGGAATGCCCCCGGCGCTGGCGGGACCCAGCAGCTGCAGGGTGCGGGCCTGGCCTTCCTGCCAGGTGATCCAGCCCTTCTGCTGCAGGTGCCGCAGCCTGCTCTGGATCGGCGCCGGGGAGCGCAGCCCCATCGCCTCCATCATCTGGCGGATCGAGGGGCTGTGGCGGTGGTGCTGGATGTACTGCGCCAGCCAGTCGTAGAGCTGCTGCTGGGCGCTGGTGAGGTCCTGCCCGCTGGGAGCGGTTGGCCTGGAGGAGACAATCACCGGCAGTACGCATGAACCATGACACCAGTGTTCCCCCGGGCGTGCCCGTTGTCCAGCCCCTAGGCAGGTTGGCGCTTCAGAGGCAGGGCGTTTCGGGATCGGCCAGCAGGGCCGCCAGCAAGGCCTGCTGCACATGCAGACGGTTCTCCGCTTGATCGAACACCCGGCTGGAGCTGCCTTCAATCACGCCGGCGCTGATCTCCTCGCCGCGGTGGGCGGGCAGGCAGTGGAGAACGATGGCGCGGGGGTCGGCTTCCGCCAGCAGAGCCTCATCGAGGCAGAAGCCCGCGAAGGCCTGCAATCGCTGCTGCTGTTCCTGCTCCTGGCCCATCGAAGCCCACACATCGGTGTAGAGCACCTCGGCGCCTCGCACCGCCGGCAGCGGCTGATGCAGCACCGAAATCGTGGCTGCGCTGCCTGCCAGTGCCTGCGCCTCTGAAAGCACGGCGGGATCGGGAGCAAAACCCTCCGGGCAGGCCAGCCGCACATTCATCCCGAGCAGGGCGCCGCAGAGCATCAGCGAGTGGGCCATGTTGTTGCCATCTCCCACGTAGGCCAGGGTGAGGCCCGAAAGGGATCCGAAGCTTTCGCGGATGGTGAGCACATCAGCCAGTGCCTGGCAGGGGTGCTCCAGGTCGGTGAGGGCATTGATCACCGGAATCGAGGCCCAGTGGGCGTAATCGGCAAGCTCCTTCTGCTCGAAGGTGCGGATCGCCAGGGCGTCGACGTAGCGGCTGAGCACCCGGGCGGTGTCGGCCACAGGCTCACCGCGACCCACCTGGGTGACGGAGGGGTTGAGGTCGAGTACCTGGCCCCCGAGCCGGCCCATTGCCACGGAAAAGCTCACGCGCGTGCGGGTGGAGGCCTTGGTGAAGATCAGGCCCAGAGCCTTGCCGCTCAGGTCGAGGTGAGCAGAGCCACTCTTGAAGTCAGCCGCGAGCTCCAGCAGCGCCAGGGTTTCATCGTTTGCCAGATCCGCTGAAGACAGCAGATCCCGGCCGCGCAGCCCAGCGAGACCGGGATAGCGCTGAGCGAAGTGCGGGCCCATGACCCCATTTCAAAGAACCCTTATCGGGGAGAACGTGCCCCCCCGTCAAGGGGCGGATCAGACTGGAGCCAGGACGGCTTCGCTGGGAAGGGTGCTGGAGGCGAGCAGATCCCTGAGCTCATCCCCCTCGATCACCTCCTTGTCGAGGATCTTGCCGGCAATGTCCTCGAGCAGGCCACGGTTGCCATGCAGGATCGCCAGGGCTCGCTCGTGGGCTCGGTCCACCAGGGCTCGCACCTCCTTGTCGATAGCCTGGGCTGTGGCATCACTCACGGAGCGGCGTGGGTTGTTGCCGCCGCCGAGGAAGCGGCTGCCGCCCTGCTTGTCGTAGGCGAGAGGGCCGAGGGTATCGCTCATGCCGTATGTGCCCACCATCTGCTCGGCGATGTCGGTGGCGCGTTGCAGGTCGTTGGCGGCACCGGTCGTGACCTCGCCGAAGACGATCTCCTCGGCGGAGCGGCCGCCCAGCAGGGTGGCGATCTGGCCTTCTAGGTCTTCCTTGGAATTCAGGAAGCGCTCTTCGGTGGGCAGTTGCAGGGTGTAGCCCAGGGCCGCCATGCCGCGGGGCACGATCGAGATCTTGGCCACCTTGCTGCCGCCGGGCATCAGGTGCCCCACGATCGCGTGGCCCACTTCGTGGTAAGCAACCACTTTCTTTTCATCGGGCTGGAGCACCCGGCTCTTCTTCTCGAGGCCCGCCACCACCCGCTCGATCGCTTCGTTGAGGTCGCTCTGCTCAACCTCCTTGCGGTAAGCGCGCGCCGCGAGCAGGGCCGCCTCGTTGACGAGGTTGGCCAGGTCGGCTCCGGCGAAGCCGCTGGTGGCCTGGGCGATTTTGTCGATATCGATGCTGGCGGCCAGCTTCACTTTCTTGGCATAGATGTCCAGGATCTTCTTGCGGCCGGAGAGGTCTGGGCGATCCACCAGCACCTGGCGGTCGAAACGGCCTGGGCGCAGCAGGGCGGCATCGAGGGTTTCGGGCTGGTTGGTGGCCGCCAGCACGATCACCGGCTTGTCCTGGCCGGTGAATCCATCCATCTCGGTGAGCAGCTGGTTGAGGGTCTGCTCGCGTTCGTCGTTACCGCCAACGACGCCCATCGAGCCCGAGCGGCTCTTGCCGATGGCGTCGAGTTCGTCAATGAAGATGATGCAGGGAGCCTTTTTCTTGGCCTCTTCGAACAGGTCACGCACCCGGGCCGCCCCGGCGCCAACAAACAGCTCCACGAACTCAGAGCCGGAGATGATGAAGAAGGGCACACCGGCCTCCCCGGCCACAGCCTTGGAAAGGAGAGTCTTGCCGGTGCCGGGAGGACCAACCAGCAACACTCCCTTCGGGATGCGGGCGCCGATGGCGGCGTAGCGCTCGGGAGTCTTGAGGAAGTCGACGATTTCGTTGAGCTCGGTCTTCGCCTCATCCACACCGGCCACATCAGCGAAGGTGACGCGGGACTCCTCATCAGGCACGTAGACCTTGGCCTTGGATTTGGTGAAGCTCAGGGCACCCTGTGCACCGCCACCCATCTGCCGGCGGGCGAAGAACTGGAGCACCAGGATGAAGATCAGGGGCGGCACCACCCAGCTCAGCAAGGTGGTGAAGAAGTTGGGGCGCTTCGGGGGTGCGGCAGCGAACTCCACACCTTTCTGCTCCAGGCGCTGGGGCAGATCCATGTCGAAGATCGGTGTGGTGGCAAGCACCGATGGCGCGCCTTCCTCGGCGTCGGTGATCTCGTAGCGGATCTGGTCCTGGGTGATGTAAGCCCGCTTCACATGGCCATCATTCACCTGATCGATGAACAGGGAATAGGGCACCCTGGGCACCTGGGATCCCTGATTGGGCAGGAAGTTGCTGAGCAGCAGCAGGACCCCGAAGCCGATCAGCACCAGGTTGATGATCCCGAAGCGCCTGTTCGGGGGGTTGTCGTCCTGGCGGATAGCCATGGTGGCGGGGCACGTCGATAGAGCCAAACTAAGCGCAGGGGTCGGGGCGCCGGCCCGGCTGGCGGGGGTGAGAACCGAACGTCACGTCGGCCTTAACGTGTGCTTCAGCCTTCTCTGGCCGCCATGTGTGGTCGGTTCTGTCTCACCACCCAGCTTGATCAGCTTCTGCCGAGGTTGGCTGGTCAACTGCCGGCGCAGTTGGAACGCCACTACGCACCCCGTCCCCTGATCCTGCCCGGCGAGCCGGTGCTGGCCCTGCGCCAGGAGCACGCTTCGATCGCCAGCGCCCTGATGCTCTGGGGTCTGTTGCCGGAGTGGGCGAAAGATCCCCTCAACGCGCCCAGGCCATTCAATGCCCGCAGCGAGACCGTGGCTGAGAAGGCCTCCTTCCGTGGCGCCTGGCGGCACCGCCGCTGCCTGCTTCCCGCCGATGGCTTTCTGGAGAAGGGCTGGCTGATTCGCCGTCTTGACCGCCAGCCCTTCTGGCTGGCAGGGATCTGGGACCGCTGGATCGGCCCCGACGGCAGCGAACTGGAGAGCTGCTGCGTACTTACCACAAGCCCCAACGCCCTGGTGAAACCCCTGCACCAGCGCATGCCGGTGCTTCTCCCCGATGGCCTTGAGCAGGCCTGGCTGGCCCCGGCCGATGGGGCGGGCCTGCGGGCTTTGGGCCCCCTGCTCAGCGGCTGGGATCCCAGCGGCTGGGAGGCGCTGCCGCCCCAGCAGTCCAGGGAGCAGCTCTCCCTCTTCACCTGAGCCGCTGGCTCTGCGCCGTGCCTTCGTCACAATGCGACTCAGGCCCGCCGGCCTGCCGGACCGTCCACTGGAGCTCCGCTGATCCCTTTGCGCTTCCCACTTCGCGCCAGCCTCTCCAGCGAGGCACGACTGCGGCGGCGTCACCGCTTCTATGCCCACCTGCTGCTAATCACCCTGTTCGTGATGGCCTGCCTGGCACTGCCCAGCAACCTGCAAAGCCTCGGTGGGATCGGCTACAGCCTGGCCACCATGCTGTTGATGGTGGAGCTGGAAGGCTCGATCCGCCATGACGGCAAGAGCAATCCCAGGGATCTGCCTTACCGAGTGCTGGGTCTGCTCACGCTGTTGGCTCAGTGGTTCTGGTACTTCACGCCCTTGTCACATCGCGAAAGCGGCTGGCCCCTGCTCGTGCTCACCACCCTGTTCGTGGGCTGGAGTGTGATGCGTCTGGTGGGATTTCTGGCGGAGGAACGGCAAGTGAACGGAAGTGTTCTGATGGGGGCTATCTCGGGATATCTGCTGCTGGGCCTGACTGCCGGCCTGTTGTTCACGGCTCTGGAAACGATCCAGCCCGGCAGTTATGCGAACCTGCGCGAAACGCCTTCGTCCCTGTTCGCGACTGGCCCTATCAGCACGGCCAATTCCCAGCTGCAGTCTATTCATTTTGCCCGGCTCAACTACTTCGCCTTTGTCTGCCTGAGCACTGTGGGCTTCGGTGACGTGTTGCCGACCACTCCTTTCTCCCAGATGAGTGCCGTGGCCTTCAGTGTGATCGGCCCGATCTACATGGCCATCGTGATGGGATTGCTGATCGGGCGCTATGCCTCAGACAAGGCAGTCCGGAGTGACCGTGACGAACCCCCTGGCGAGTGAAGTCGTCGCCGGGCCACCGGCTGGGCTAATACAGAGGAGATATGGATCTCTTGCCGTGAGCCTTGAGCAACTGGACGCCTTCCTGCTCCACGCCCGCAGCTCAGCGTCTCTGCAGGAGCGACTGCAGCAACAGCTCGACCTGGAGGCCTTCCTGCAGCTGGCCCGGCAGGAAGGTTTTCCCCTCGAAGAACGTGATGTGCTGGCCGCCCAGCAGCGGGAGGAAGCCCAGCTGAGCGACGTGGAACTGCAACATCGAGCCGGCATGGAAGCTCGCCGGCTGCGCTCTTTCATCCCCGGCTGAGAGACTCATCCCTGGCCGAGACGTCGCTGTCAGCGCAGACGGTCCTGCTCCTGGCCAAAGGGAATCTGCCTGGGCTGCGGTTGCTCGCTCAGCCAGGCCAGCAGCGCACTGAGGATCAGCAGCAACGCCACCGGCATCAGCCAGTTCCGACGATGACCCCGGCCACCACTTCCCAGCGGGTTCAGGCGCCGCAGGCCACTGGAGGCCTGGCGGGCGCCTGGTCCCAGCGGCAGGCTGCAGCGGCCGCAGACCATACGGCCCGCCAGGCTGCGGTCGCGGCGAACTTCCCAGCTTCCGCAGCGGGGGCAGGACATCAGCGCCTCATCTCCCCGCGAAGCTGGAGGGTTCCCTGTAGACCGCCAGGGCGGCGAGCACTCCACCGGCGAAGCCGCTGAGGTGGCCGATCCAGCTCACCCCGGCCGGGGTGAAGAAGGGCAGCAGGCCTGGCAGGAAACCGCCATAGCTCACGAGGCTGAACAGCGAGAGCAGCAGGGGCAGGGGGCGTCGCTCCAGGAAGCCGATCACGATCAGGTACCCCACCAACGCGAAGACCACGCCGGAGAGCCCATGGTTGCCGTTGCTGGAGAACAGCCACACCGGTATCGCCATCACGTACACCCCCACCCAGACCGCCAGGTAGTCGTGCCAGCTCTTGAGCAGCACCAACCAGGAGAGGGGCAGGAACCAGAGGCTGTTGCCCAGCAGGTGGCCTAGATCGCCGTGGCTGAACGGGGCGGTGAGCACCCCCAGGAACGAGCCTCCGGGCAGCATCGGCAGGTTCCAGCGCCCCCCGAACACGATCTGGTCGATCAGTTCCTGGCCCCAGGCCACCGAGAGAATCAGCAGAGGGATGATGGAGGTGCCGCCGAGCCGGTTCAGGAGGCGATCCAGGCCTTGGCGCGGGCGCTGGCGAATGGGTGTGGGGTTAGCCATGCTGACCATTGTCATGGCCAGGGACGGCGAATGGGGAGCAGCGAGCCGTTGGAGAGCCAAGAACGAGAGCGCGTCTGTGACTATCCGCGTCCACCGGCGCTGGAGCCCAGCGGGGCGTTGGTCGAGGTGCGGGCTCTGGGGAAGCTGCTGGCGGAAACCCGTCGCTCGCTGCGGGTGCTCGAGACCTTCCATCCCCCCACCTATTACCTGCCGCCCGAAGACGTGCGCCTGGAGCTGCTGGAGCCCGCGATAGGACGCAGCTTCTGTGAATGGAAAGGACTGGCCCGCTACTACGACGTGGTGGTGGGTGATCGCAGGCTGGAGCGGGCGGTGTGGTCGTATCCGCAGCCCACAGCAGCTTTTGCGGCTCTAGCCGGTTGGTTCGCGCTCTACCCGGCCCTGATGGATGGCTGCTGGCTTGACGGCGAGGCGGTGATCCCCCAGCCCGGAGGGTTCTACGGGGGTTGGATCACATCCCAAGTGGAGGGGCCGTTCAAGGGGGATCCGGCCCATCCCGAGCTGATCTGAGACAGTTCTCTCAAGCGGCGGCGGCAGGGACGCGGCAACCGATCTGGATGCGGCCGGAGTCGAGAAGACGCCCAAGCTTGAGCGCCGCAGCCTCCTCCTGGCGGTTGAAGCCACTCTGCTGAGCCGCCACCCAGGTGATCTCGTCTTCCGTGATCACACCGGTGGAAAGGCTCTCGAGAAAGAGTTCGCCCATGCCCATGGCGTCTCCTGTGCGTGGAATCTGCAGAACTTATCCCTGGGGTCAGCTGAGGGCCAGGGATGCCACAGCTTTTTTAAGAGCACTGCCCCAGACGGTTGGTCTGGGGCAGTGCTCTGCTCAGTTCGAGAAGCTGGGGATGGGCTGAAGCATTTCCCCCTCCCGGTCCCACAGCACGTACTTGAAGCAGCGTCGGATGTCGGCGATGGTCAGGCGCGTTGCCCCAGTCAGCAGGGCAGCATTGCGTTCCTGACAGGCCCGCAGGTGGTAGTTGGGAATGCGCTCGCAGAGGTGATGGATGTTGTGGCAGCCGATGTCAGCAGTGAACCAGTTCAGGATGCCTGGAAGCACCAGCAGGCTGGTACCGGCGATCGCACCCTCGATCGGGTCCCACCCATCGCTGCGGTGGGCGTAGGACCCTTCGAAGTTGTGCTGAACGAAGAAAATGCAGATGAACAGCGCTGCTGAAGCGGCCATCACAACTGCATAGAGGCTCCAGAACAGGCCGGCCCCGATCCAGTGGCACAGCAGTACCCAGCTGGCGACCACGCAGATGTTGTTGAGCAGCAGATCGATGAATTCTGCCCCGCTGTACCAATGGCTGGATTTGAACGACAGGACGAGTTCGGACCAAGGTGTGCGCCAGTCGGCGCGGAGCCTGGTGCTCACATGGCCGAGGAACTGGGCTGTTCCCAGCAGCAGGGCCAGCCTGGGCTTGATGACCAGATAGAAGAAGCCGCCCGGGAAGAGCATCAATGGGTGGCGCAGCAGGCGGTACACCAATTGACCGCGCGGGCTCAGCTGCTCGTACTGCTCCAGGCTGATCAGGGCTGAGGGTCCCCGGTAGAGGTCCCAGTTGCCGTTGTGCTTGTGGTGGTAGGCATGTCCCTGCGACCAGGGGTACTGAGGAATGGCGTTGATGACGCCCAGCAGAAAGCCCACGGCCCTGTTCAGCCGTTTCGAGCGGAACAGGGAGTAGTGGCCGCAGTCGTGCATCAGCGAGAAGCAGCGCCCTGAGAGCAGTACCAGCAGCAGCAGCAGCGGCGGGGTGAGCCAGAGCCATTGCCGAGCGACCACCACGGTGACGGCCCAGAGCAGCAGGTAAGCCCCGACTGTGCTCAGGATCTGCCAGGTGGCGAGGCGATCGTCGCTGGCGATGAAGGGCTTGAGAACGAAATCTCCATACCGGACGCCGGTGGCAGACGGGCTGGAGCGGGACTCGGGGGGAGAAGTCTCGAGCAGAGGGGAGACGCGCAGAACCCTGACTTTGTAAGGATTTACACCATAGGCAGGGGCTCCGGGGCTGGCGGGCCTCCGTCTTAAGCCAATCCGCTCATTTGTGTCCGGTTTCGTCTGCCCTCAGGGAAACTTTGGGCCGATGGCTCTGTTCGGCAGCATGGTTGGCAGCAGCGCCGCTCCCTCTCGATCTCCATGAACGACCCCAACGGCCCGGCCTGGCAGCGGCTGAGCCACTCCGTTCTGCTGCGTTTCCTGTTGCTTGTGGCCTGTGGCTGGGCGGTGGTGCAGCTGATCGACTATTTCCGAGTGGTGCTGTCCCTGTTCACCGCGGCGGCGGTGCTGGCGGTGGTGCTGGATTATCCGGTGCGGCGGCTGGGGCGTCTGGGCTGCAGCCGTGGGCTGGCGATCCTGCTCACCCTGCTGGCCGGCATCGGGGTGGCCAGCTTTTTCGTGGCGGTGCTTGGCTTCCAACTGATCAACCAGGGCAGCAGCCTGATCAATGATCTGGTGCTGGGTCTGCAACGCCCCGATCTTCCCTTTCACGGGTTCCTGAAAACGATCAACCTCCAGCAACTGCTGGAGCTGTTGCGCGCCAGCCTCGGCACGGGCCTGGGGGTGATCGGCGGCGCTTTCTCCAACGTCTTCGGCGGAGTGTTTCTGCTGGTGATCGTGGCCTACATGCTGATCGACAACGGGGCCACCTGGAGCCAGGTATTGCGCCTGCTTCCGGAGGATGTGCGCGAGCGCTTCGATCGCAGCGTGCAGAAGAACGTGCTGGGTTTTCTGCGCGGTCAGATCACGCTGATGATCTTTCTCAGCCTCGCCAGTTTGCTGGTGTACGCCGTGCTGGGGGTGAAGTTCTCCCTGATCCTGGCGATCCTGGTGGGAGTGCTGGATGCCATTCCAGGCATCGGCGCCACCCTTGGGGTGATCGTGGCCTCCAGCCTGGTCTTCCTGACCCAGGGGCAGTGGCTGGCCCTGCAGGTGGTGATCGCCTCGGTGGTGCTGCAGCAGATCCAGGACAACTTCATCCATCCCCGGGTGATGGGCCGCGCCCTGGAAATCCGGCCTGTGGTTCTCTTCTTTGCCCTTTTCATCGGCGAGCGGCTGGCGGGTCTGCTGGGGGTGTTCCTGGCGATTCCCGTGACCGGCATGATCCTGGGCTGGGGCAAGGAGAACGAGGAGGCCGACTCTCCGGCCCAGGCGGATTCCACCCAGCAGGCGGCCAATCCTTAGCCCATCAAGCTGCCAGCATCGGGACCCTTCCGCTTACAGCCCGCCCGTGCCCAGCTTCGATCGCCGCGCCACCCTGCTGGCGCGCAATGCCGGCCACTGGGAAGGCAGCTTCATTCGCCTCGATAGCCAGGGCCTCGAGAGCGAGCGCTTCGGCACACGCCTGCATGTGCGGGAGACGGACGGCCAGATCGAAGCGGCTCTCACTTACCTGAACACCGGCAAGGTGGCGACGATGCGCTTCGCCGAGCCGCCGGCCTTGATGGCGATCAGCCCCGATGGACACTGGAGCCTCGGCCCCGACAAGACTGGTCCCTGGCCGGCGGTGATGGAGCTGTGCCTGGTGGATGGCCAGCGGCGGCGGCGGCTGGTGGTGCGTCACGGCGCCGAGCGGCTCGAGAGCGTGGTGGTGGTGGTGGAGGCCCGCCCCGGGGTAGTGGATCCGGCTCCGGCGGCGCCCCTTCGGGCAACTGTTCTGCCGGGTGGCGATGGTTCAGGCCTCGGCTGCTGGCAGCTCACGGACGATCTCAGCCTCACCACCGCCCTGGAGCGCCGCTTTGGAGACCCCCTGGCGGTGAGGCTGTGCTGGCGGCCCCAACCGGGGCGGGAGCTGGTGCTGGAGCGTGCCTATGGCGCCAACGGACTGCCCCAGCCGGAGCCGCTGCTGGTCTGAGGGCGGAATCAGCTCACGCGCACGCCCTTCCAGAAGGCCACCCGGCCCTTGATTTCACTGGCGGCCTGCTTGGGTTCGGGATAGAACCAGGCGGCGTTCACGTTCACCTGATCCCCTACCACCACGTCGTAGTAGTGGGCTTCGCCCTTCCAGCCACAGACGCTGCGATGTGAGGAAGGCCGCAGGTGCTCTCTGACCAACGCCTCGGCGGGGAAGTAGGCGTTGCCTTCCAGTTTCACGATGTCGTCACTGCTGGCGATCACGGCGTCGTTCCAGCGGGCTTCCATGGCAGGGCAGCAGAGGCCTTTCATCCTGGAGCCCAGGTGAGCCCGTTGTGGTGGTCAGTGGCGGATCTGCTCAGGCCTGCTTCAGCTCCTCGGCCGCCGCAATCAGTCGCTCCCTGGTGGCCGCGTAGATGCGTTCAGCTTCTTCGGGACTGCGGCCGATGCAGGTCATGCCCAGCTTGCCGAATTCCGAGAGGCAGCCCAGCAGGTGGAACACGCTGCCGTGCAGTTCGGCCGGGTCGAAGTGCAGCCCGGCGGCGGCCACGATGTCGATCAGGTCGACCGGCAGCAGACCCCGCAGCCTCGGGTCGCAGAGGTTATCCGTGGCGGCATAGAACAGCGATTGGCCGGTGGGGGAGCGGAACAGGCCGCTGGCGCCATCGATGCGGCCGTTGGTGGCATAGCGCAGGGCCATGTAGGGGTGGGTGGTGCCGCCCTTGCGCAGGTTCACCTCGATCGCCTGCAGATCCCAGTGCTGCCCGAAGCGGCGCGCCACGAAATCCACCGCGTAGCGCTCCAGGGCGCCCTCTGCCGCCAGGGCCTGACCCACCGCCAGCCCGTGACGCATCAGCTCGGCCCGGTACTGCGTCTGGGCGGGAAAGCTGCAACCCAGGTAGGTCTGTCCGCTCACACCGCCGAGTACCTGCTCATGGGTGGAGAGCACCTCCACCGCCCCGCCTGGGTGGATCATCCCCTGCACGCTCGGTGAGGCCAGCTCGTCGCCCCCCAGCAGCCAGGCCTCCACCAGGGCCCCCTGCTCCTGCAGCAACTGGCGCCACTGGGGTGGTGGCATCGCCAGGGTCTCGAGGGCCTCGCGCAGGCGAGCTCGGCGCTCCCGGCCGCTGAGCTCCGACAGTTGCAGGGGCCCCAGCTCCAGGGGAGCATTGCCTTCGCCGCTGAATCCCTGGTCCAGCTTCACCACCACCCGGCTCAGCTCAGGGTTGGCCTCCCACAGCTCGGCCGCGACTTCGGCGAGGGCGTCGAGGTCATGGACCAGGGCGCTGCCGGGCGGATGGGGCACAGCGCAGCGGCGGAACAGCTCGCGGCTGCCGGCTTTGCCGCCCCAGTGACTCAGGGCTGGATCAGTGCCCAGCAACGGCACCTGCAGGCGCTCGGAGAGTTGCTTCTCCTGCTCCGTCACGTTGAAGCAGGTCATGAAGCTGCGCCCGGGCCGCAGGCGCTCGCGGATGCGCCCCAGCAGCGCCGGCCGCTCCAGCAGCTTCTCGGTCAGGGGCCGATTGGAGGCGTCGTCCGTGTCGAAAAGATGCAGGCGCCGGCGGGCGTGGGAGGCGGGCACCCCCGGCAGCAGCTCCAGCACGGAGTCCACCACCAGTTCAGGCAGCAGCTTGCTGGTGATGTAGACCGCCCGCACGCCGGGGTCGCGCAACCGGATCAGGGAGAACAGCTGCCGTTCCTCGTAGTGGTGGGCCCCGGTCACCAGTGCCATCTGATGGTGATCGAGGCTGAGCGAGGGCACCACCAGCAGATCCCAGCCCTCGTTGCCGCTATCGCCGCCACTGTTCTGGCCGCTGCCTGGATGGAACTCACCCCATTCAGGCCGCAACTGTCGCTGGAGTTCGCTGAAACTGAGGGCCATGGTGAAATCAGCCCCTGATCAGGCTGCGCGTGGGGAAGGGCATTCCCGCCTGATGCTTCTCCACCACCTCACCGACGCGCAACAAAAGCTCCTGTTGCAGATCCCAGGCGGCCTGGATGTCGCCACCGGCCACGTAGCAGAGCAGGCGCAGGTTGAGACTCGATTCGCCATAGCCAACGAAATGCACCGCCGCTGCCTTGTCGTGATCAATACTGGTGTTCGAATCCAGCTGCTCACGCAGCTCGGCGATGATGGGCTCGATCGCGGCCCGGTCGTCGTAACGCAGGCCGAAGTCGATCCAGACCCGCCGGCTGTCGATCCGGGCGACGTTGATGATCGGCTTCACGGTGAAGATCGAATTGGGGATGAAGATCGGCTGCCGCTCCGGATCACGCAACTCCGTGTAGAACCAGCTGATTGTTTGCACGGTGCCGTTGACATCTTCTGCGGGGATCCGGATGAAATCTCCCACCACGAAGGGTCTGTTGATGTAAAGGCTGATGCCGCTCAGTCCATTCTCCACGATCGTGCGGGCGCCGAAACCCAGGGCAGCGGCACCGAAGCCACCGGCGGTGGCCAGCAGGGCGGTGGGGGTGCCCAGCAGCCGCAGCAGCTCCAGGCTGATGATCACCATCACCAGCACCGTGAGCAGCTTGTCGCTGAGATCGAAGAGGTACAGGCGCTCCCGCTGGGGAAGATTCGGGAACACCTGCTGGGAGTAGGTGTCGGCCTTGCGCCAGATCTCGCCCTTCCAGCGCAGCAGCGTCCAGATCAGGCCGATGAAGATCAGCTCATTGCGCACGTCGATGCTGCCCATGCCCATGGGCAGCAGCTCTGGGCCCAGCAGGGTCAGCAGCCACCAGGCGATGAAACTGACCAGGAGCGTGAGCGTGAGGCTGAGGCGGCTGCGCAGCACCAGGGCGCGACCCAGCGATTCACTGGGAAGCCGCTTGCCAACCAGTTGCAGGCTCAGCCAGGCTCCTGCCGCCAGCAGGATCCCCAGCAGGGGAATCGGCAGGCTCAGCTGGAGGGGATTGAGCATGGCCGGACTCTAAGGACGGTCGTCCAATGCCCTCAGCCGTCATGTCCGTTCAGCTCCCAGATCAGATCGGCTCCCGAGCGGCTGAGCCCCAGCTCCCGCCAGGAGGGAGCCATCGCCATCGAGCTCAGCTGCAGATCCCCCAGCGGTGTGCGGGCGGCGATACCCCCCAGCAGCTTCGGGGCCACCACCGCCACCAGCCGCTGTACACAACCCTGGCGCAGCGCCGCTGCCGCCAGCTCTGGCCCGCACTCCCAGAGCACCTGGTTGCAGCCCCTCCGGGCCAGGGCCTGCATCAGCTCCAGCGGTTCGCAGCAGGCAAGCTCCAGCCGCTCCACACCCAGCCCATCCAGTCGCTGTCGTGCTGGCTCGGGGGCCTCGGGCCCATGGGCCACCAGGGTGGGAGCCGCGCGCTGGTCCCAGAGCTGGGCCCGCTCCGGCATGATCAGGCCGCGGCTGATCACCACCCGCAGCGGCTCGATCGCGCGCCGCCCCCGGCTGGTGAGCAGGGGATCATCCGAGCGCACGGTGCCGCCGCCCACGATCACCGCATCGCAGCGCGCTCGCAGCTCGTGCACCCTCTGCCGCGATTCTGGCCCGCTGATCCACTGGCTTGATCCGTTGGGCAGGGCCGTGCGTCCGTCCACGCTCATCGCCCACTTGAGGATCCCCAGTGGCCGGCCGGTGCACACCCGATGGCAGAAGGCGGCATTCAGGTTCTGGGCCTCGGCCTGGCGCACCCCCACCAGCACTTCCGTCCCGGCCTGGCGCAATGCCTTGATGCCTTCGCCCGCCACCCGCGGATCGGGGTCTTCCATCGCCACGATCACCCGCCGGATCCCGGCGGTGATCACGGCCTCGCTGCAGGGGGGCGTGCGGCCGTGGTGACAGCAGGGCTCCAGGGTCACCACCAGGGTGCCCCCTCGGGCCCGATCTCCCGCCTGAGCCAGGGCTCCCACCTCGGCGTGGGGCATTCCGGCAGCGACGTGGAAGCCCTCCCCCACCAGCAGGCCGCTGGCATCGAGCACCAGGGCACCCACCAGGGGATTGGGGCTGGTGCGACCCTGCGCCAGGGCGGCCAGGCCGAGGGCCCGCTCCATCCAGGTGCTCCAGGGGCACCCCCTGCTCATGCCGGAGCTCTCACCAGGCTGCGCCACTCGGCCACCACGAACGGAGGCACCGGCAGCTCCGTGAACACCCCCGGCAGCCGCAGCCGCAGCGGACGGTTCTGGCTCAGTTCGGCCAGCAAAGGGCTCAGATCGAATTCAGCGGCGGCGGAGCGGCCGTCGTTACTCAATGCCTGGCTCTCGAGGGTGAGATCCTCCAGCTGCCACTGGAACGGACCCGAGCGCACCTGCAGCGACGTGGGGTGATCGAGCCGCACCTTGCCGGGATAGCCCACCACCCGCAGGCGCAGGGCAGCTCCGGGCGGTCCGTCGCGAAAGGCCACCAACTGCCAGGCCTGATCATCGAGATCGCGCACGCTCACCAGGCTGCGCAGCACCGGGCTGCCGGTTTCGCTGGGGTGTTGGTGCAGCTGGGCTGTCGCTGGCGCCACCAGCGCGAACAGGCCAGCCAGCACCAGGCTCAGTGCCAGCAGCAGCCGACCCGCTCGGCGGATCATCCCGCTCATGGTTCGCGCTCGGCTCCAGGGATCGGCTGCCACTGGGTGTGGGTGGCCCAGAGCGCCCAGATCGCCATCGCCCGCAGGTAGTGGCAGGCCCGGAACGTGCCCACCGCCGTGATCGCCTCGGGCGTGCGGAACTGCAAACCTCCCGCATACACCTGGCCCACCACGGCGCCGCTGATCGCCATGGCCGTGTCGGTCTGACCCATCAGGCGGTAATAGGCCGCCAGACCGAAATTGATGCCGGTCCATATCTCCAGCGGGTGGGTGCCGTTGGGATCGAGCGGCGTACCGTCGCGGCGCAGGCCGTTGGCCACCCCCAGCCGCCCCCCTTCGAAGCGCTCGAAGCAGGCCTCACGAATCGCCGTCAATGCGGAGAGGGCCCGCTCATCGCTCACCACCGGCGGCAGCCCGAGCAGGCGGGCGTAGAAATCGCCGCAGAGCTGGTCGGCCATCACCACCGGTGTGCCGCTGCTGGCATCAATCCGGTAGTACTCCCCGTTCCAGAGCAGCCGATCGAAGTTGGCCCGTGACGGCTCCAGCCAGCTGCCGAATTCCCGCTGTTCGGCGCCGGTGTCGAGGCCAAGGTCGAGCTGCAGCCGCTGGGCCATCGCCAGGGCCGCCTCCAGGGCCGCGATCCAGAGGGCACCGCAGTAGGCGCTCACCCCCTGCAGTGGCCAGTCGTCAAAGGTCTGATCCGGCGCGCCGCCGTTGTCGGGCAGGCCGTCGTCGTTGATGTCGAACTGCTTTAGATAACGAAGCGACTCCACCACCGCCGGCCAGCAGTCGGCCAGGAAGCGCAGGTCTTCCCCCGATGGGGAGAGGCGGAACAGCCGCCAGACCTGCAGAACGAAGTCTGAGGCCAGGTCCTTCCAGAGGTTGCAGTCTTGATAGGCGGTGTAGTTGGTGGCATCGAAGGGCCGCTCGTTGGGGGCGCCCAGGTCGTGGGGGGTGGCGCCGGCCAGCTTGCGGGCCGCTTCCACCCGGCCCCGCCCCTGGGTGAAATACCAGCCGATCGGCCGGGGGGTGGCATCGGCGGCTGGAATGGCCCGCGCGAAGCTTCTCAACACCGCCTTGTCGAGTTCTGGCCAGAGCTGCAGCAGGGCGAAGGAGCCGTACAGCCGCACATCCAGGCTTTCGTACCAGGCGTAGTCGAGGCACTCCAGCACCCCGAAACGGCCCACCGGATCCGTGGAGCTGGCGGCGGTCCAGAGGCTGCCTCCGCTGGCCAGGTCGTAGAGCTCATTGAGCAGGGCCATGCGCAGGGGCTCAGGCAGGTCGCTGCGCTCCAGCACAGGTTTCTGCCAGGCCTCGATGGCGTCGCGCCACTGCCGCCACGCGCCCAGAGCCTCGGCGGCGATGGCGGTGGCGCTGGTGCCGGTGGCCCCGAAAAAATCCGTGTAGCGGCGCAGGGCGGACGTGCCTGTGGCGAAGGCGGTCACTGGCAGATCCCAGCTGATCACCACAGGTAGCTCGATTTCAGCCCCCGGCTCCAACCTCAGCCGCAGGGCGATCGCGGCGCTGGCCTGCTCGCTGCCGGTGCTGCGGCGGTCGTTGTTGCTGTTGGGGATCGAGCCGTCGCGGGAAAACGCCTCCCAGATCTCGCCGCCATCGCCGCTTGGATCCCAGCGGCTGCAGCGCATCACCTCCACCCCCTCCAGCTGGTCGGGGACCGCCAGGCACCACTGACCCTCCCCCTCGGCGATCGGCTGACTCGGCGCCCCCTCCAGCAGCACGCCCGTCAGGCCCGGTGTGTCGATCCAGCGGTTGCGCTGGCCCACCCCCGCTCCGATGGCGGGCAGGTAGTTGTGCTCCGGGCTGCCGTCGTCGCGGAACGTCACGGCGGCGCTGGGATCGGTGTTGGTGAACCAACCCACGGTGTTGCGCCAGCTCAGCAGCAACGAGAGATCCAGGGGGACCTTGGTGGGGTTGGCCAGCCGCCAGCGGAACACCGCCACCGGATAGCTGGTGCGCTGATAGTCGCCGGGGAGGATCGGGCTGAAGGCCTCGCAGCTGGCCTCGGCGCGGAAGTCGGACTGATAATCGAACCAGTGCAGCGGATAGCGGGCGGAGTAGGTGCCGGCCGTGGCGCTGGTTTCGTTGTCGTCGCTGGTTTCGGCCCCCAGCCATTGCCAGCGGCCCAGGGGGCTCTTGCTGGCCTCCGGCCTGGAGTCGTCGCGCTCAGGGGTCATGGCCAGGGCCCGCGCCCGGCTCACTGTGCCGTCGTGCTCGAACAGGGCGAACTGGCAGTCGGGCAGCACCCCGAACCAGTGCTCACCCCCATCGAGGTGCCAGAGGTTGAAGTTGCCGTCGGGTCCGCGGCCGATGCAGCCCGCGCCGAAGCCTCCGAGTGGGGCGCCGTGGTTGGGACCGTCGTCGAGGTTGCTGGCGTAGCGCACCTTGTAGGGGGCCTCCCAGCCCTGGCCGATCGGCCGTTGCCAGCTGGCGGGGGGGGCCTGGGCGGGCCGACCGGCGCCGGGCCCGCGCAACAGCGTGGAGAGGGCGGACAGGCCGAACGGAGCCATGGTGCTCATCGAGATGGCGCCAGCTTGTCAGAGCTGGCCGGCCCCGGCGGCCACTTCCTGCTCGATCAGGGCATCAAGGGTGATTGCCGAGCGCACCACCGCCTGGTAGCGCTGTACCACCCGCCGGTTCCGCTCCAGCCAGAGGCCGGCATCCTCCCCGCCGCCGCCGGTGGCTTCGGGGCTGAGCAGCTCGATCTCGGCCTGCCGCGCCAGCAGGGCCAGGGCCAGCTCATGCACGCGCTGACGGCGGGAGGGGGGCTCAGGTGCGGCCATGGGCGCTTCAACTCGCGGGCATCATGGCGGGGCCCGGCCAGCCGCCGCACCGGAGTCGCCACGTGCATCAACCGCTCCAGCAGCATCGTCTCGAGGTGATCGGCAGCGACGCCGGCGGGCTGGCCTCCCTGCCAGCGGCAGCGGCGGCCCTGGTGCGCCAGGCCGATCTGCTGGCGGCACCCGCCAGGCTGCTGCCTGGGCTGCGCCAGGTCCTGGCGGAGGAGCTCAAGCCGCCGGAGTTAGTGGCAAGTGATCGCCCGGAGCAGCTGTTTCCCCAGCTGGAGCGAGCCCTGGCCGCCGGTCGGGCGGTGGTGCTGCTCGCCAGCGGCGATCCCCTCTGGTTCGGCATCGGTCGCCTGCTGCTGGGTCGCTTTCCCCCCGAGTGCCTTCGCTTTCATCCCGCCCCCTCCAGCCTGCAGCTGGCCTTCGCCCGCCTCGGCCGCCCCTGGCAGGACGCGGAGTGGCTGAGCCTGCATGGCCGCGACCCCGAACCGCTGGCGGGCCGTCTGCAGCAGCGTCCGGCGGCCCTGGCGGTGCTCACCGATCCAGGCCGCGGCGGGGTCGAGGAGGTGCGGCGGATCCTGGCCGCCTCCGGTCTGGAGGCGGCCTATGCCCTCTGGTTGTGTGAACGGCTCGGCCACCCCGAGGAGAGGGTGCTCCGGCTTGCACCCCGGGCGGCGCTGCCGGCCGATCTCGATCCGCTGCACCTGGTGCTGCTGATTGCCGAGCCGCCTCCGCCTCCCAATCCCGCCAGCCTGCCGCTGTTCGGCCTCGATGATGGCCTCTGGCTGCAGCAGCCCGATCGTCCCGGCCTGATGACCAAGCGGGAGGTGCGCATCCAGTTGCTCGCTGACCTGGAGCTGCCCGCCAGCGGCGTGCTCTGGGATGTGGGGGCCGGGGTGGGCTCGGTGGGCCTGGAGGCCCTGCGGCTGCGTCCGGGCCTGGAACTCTGGGCCCTTGAGCGGCGAGGCGGTTCAGCGGCCCTGATCCGGGCCAATGCCGAGCGGCTCGACGTTGAGCCAGCGGGGGTGCTCGAAGGCGATGCCCTCTCCGTGCTTCAGCAGGGCGGTCCCCCCGATCCCGACCGGGTGCTGCTTGGTGGCGGCGGCCGCCAGCGCCTGGCCCTGCTCGAGATCGTGCTGCGGCGCCTGCGTCCCCTCGGACAGGTGGTGATTCCCCTGGCCACCCTCGAAGCCCTCGCGGAGTTGAGGCCGCCGCTGGAGCAGGCCGGGCTGAGGGTGCAGGTGAGTCAGCTGCAGGCCTGGCGGGGCTCCCCTCTGGCCGATGGCACTCGCCTGGCCCCGCTCAATCCGGTGCTGGTGCTTAAGGGCCGCAAAGACTGAGATCGAAGTTATGGAGCTTCCGGCTCCCGGAGCCTGATCACAGCAGCGCTGCCCTCGCCGATGCCCAGGGCCGCCGCCTCGCCCGCGTCGAGCTCCACCACCCCATCGGCCGGTTCGCCGGGGCCGTAACTGGGGCAGGGCAGCCGCGGGCAGGGTTGCACGTTGGTCTGGATGGCGATCACCCTCCCCTCGCGGAGGAAAACCATGTCGAGCGGGGTGAGGGTGCGGTGCATCCAGAAGCTCACGGCCTGCGCCGGCTCAAACCGGAACCACATCCCCCTCAGGCGTCCCAGCGCCGGCCGCTGCATCAGGCCCCAGGCGTACTGACGGGGGGTGCGGGGCACCTCCAGCTGGATACAGGTCGGTGGCAGCGTGCTCGCCGCGGTCTCGGCACGCTCCAGGCACCATTCCGCCTCGATAGGCAGGAACTGGGGGGGAGCGGCTGGCGAACGGCTGTCCGCCATGGCGGGCCGATGGTCCGTGTGAAACCCCGCCGCCAGCAGCCCGGTCGTCAGCAACCCCGTCGTCAAACCGAGGGCGAGCAGGGAACCAGCTCTCAACGGGCTTCCCATCACGCTGCAGGACGTCTCATGTCGCCGGCCGCTCCGGCTTCGGCGGCCGTTCGCACAGGCAGTAGCCCCGGCCGCGCACGGTGTGGATCAGGCGTTGCTCACCCTGTTCCTCCAGCTTCTGGCGCAGGTAGCGGACATACACCTCCACCACGTTGCTGGCGGCTCCCCCCTGGTCGTTCCACACCTCGGCGAGGATCTGCTCGCGACTGAGCACCATCCCCGGCTGTCGCATCAGGGTGAGCAGCAACTGGTACTCGCGGGCGGTGAGCGCGAGCAGACGCCTCCCCCGCCGCACCTGCCTGCTGGCGGGATCCAGATGCAGATCAGCGAGTTGCAGGGGCGGCAGCTGGTCGCGGTTGCCGCCGCGGATCTGCAGGTGCAGGCGCAGTCGCATCAGCAGGTCACTGCCGCCGGCACTGGAGAGCCAGAAGTCGTCGGCGCCGGAGCTGAAGCAGCGGGAGCGAGCCTCGACGCTGTCGCTCACCAGATCCAGCAGGATCGGCACATCCTCCAGAATCATGCGCAGGGTTGGAATCGTGGCCACCCCATCTGCTCCCGACACCAGCACCGCCGCCGGCGGATCGGGCAGGGCACCCACCGGCGCGGTGCGGTAACCGGAGGCCTCCAAGCGCGGCGCCAGCGCTTCGGCCTCCTCCCCAACCAGCAGGATCAGGGGTCCGTTCACGGGCGTGCACCGGCGCCGGGGCCGTCGCGGCCGCCTAACTCCCCATTGTCGGGCTTGGCCACATGGGGTAGCCCCCAGCCCAGCTTGTTGCGCAGCACCTGGAAGAACTCGTGGTCCTGCAGGCGCACGAACCGGGCTGGATGGGGGCTGCGGCGGATCAGCACGCGATCTTCCGGCCACACGTAGCAGCCGGCGCTTCCGTCCACCACCATCATCAACCGCTCGGGGGTGGCTGGAAACACCGTCACTGGTTCCTGGTCGCTGAACACCAGGGCGCGGGATGCGAGCGAATGGGGTGCGATCGGGGTGAGCTGCAGCACCGGGCAGTCGGGGGTGATCACAGGTCCGCCGGCGCTGAGGGCATAGGCGGTGGATCCGGTGGGGGTGGAGAGGATCACCCCATCGGCGGAGATGTCCACCGGCACGTGGCGACCGATGGCGATCTCGAAATGGCACATGCTGGTGAGCGGTTCCCGGTGCAGGGCCATCTCGTTGAGGCAGAGCACCTCCCAGCGGCGCTGGTCGCCTCGCATGACGCTCACAATCAGCATCGTGCGTTCTTCCACGGTCCAGCGGCCGGTGAGGAGCTGCTCCATCGCCCCATCCAGCTCGCTGAGGTAGGCCTCGGCCAGGAAGCCCAGGTGGCCGGTGTTGACCGTGAGGATCGGCACGCCGATCGGAGCGGTCTGGCGCGCGGCGGAGAGCACGGTGCCGTCGCCCCCCAGCACCACCGCCAGGCTCATGTCCGGGTGAAAGCTCGCCGGCACGCAGGCGCTGAAACCACGGCTGCGCAACTGGTGGTCGGGATTGGCGAAACCAACCATCCCGCCGGAGCTGCTCACTCGCAGCACGCTGGTGCCGGCCGCTTCCAGTCGGCTCTGGATGACATCGGCCGTCTTGACGGCCAGATCCTTGCCGTCGTTGACGATCAGTCCGACGCAGGGCACCGGTCGGAGGCGAGAACCTGTCGAGTTTATGAGGAGCCTTCCGGCCGCGGCCCGATTGCCATCAGAACTGCTCCAGGAAGCGCAGGTCGCTGGTGAACAGCCGGCGGATGTCGTCGATGCTGTGGCGCACCATGCAGAACCTCTCCACCCCCAGGCCAGCGGCGAAACCGCTCCAGCGCTCGGGATCCAGCCCCAGTCCCTCCAGCACCGCCGGATCCACCATCCCGCAGCCCATCACCTCCAGCCAGCGCCCCCGCCATTGCACGTCCACCTCAGCAGAAGGCTCGGTGAAGGGAAAGTAGCTGGCCCGGAAGCGCACCGGCAGATCGCCGAAAAACTGCTGTAGAAAGGTGGTGACGGTGCCGCGCAGGTGGCTGAAATCCAGCCCCTCATCGATTGCCAGCACTTCCACCTGGTGGAACACGGGCGAGTGGGTGGCATCCACCGCATCGCGCCGGTACACCCGGCCGGGCGCCACGATCCGTACCGGTGGCGGGTTGCTCTCCAGATGGCGGATCTGCACCGGCGAGGT
Organism: Synechococcus sp. Cruz-7E5; assembly: GCF_024345995.1. Classification (GTDB taxonomy): domain Bacteria; phylum Cyanobacteriota; class Cyanobacteriia; order PCC-6307; family Cyanobiaceae; genus Regnicoccus_A. The sequence goes on along the minus strand of NZ_JAGQCE010000005.1, from coordinate 29,288 downwards.
ATGCGTGCGCAGCAGCCGGTCACCGGGTAGATAGAAGGTGTCCTGCATGTCCCGGGCCGGATGGTGCGGCGGGATGTTCAGGGCCGTGAAGTTGTAGTAGTCGGTTTCCGCCTCGGGCCCCTCTTCAACCCGGTAACCGAGACCGGAGAAGATGTCGACGATCTCCTCGATCGTTCGGATCAGCGGGTGGCGATGCCCCACCGGCACGTAGCGGCTCGGGGCAGTCACATCAAGCCGTTCCCCCGCCAGCTTTTCGGCCATGGCGGCGCCCCGCAGCCCCTCCAGCCGCTGGCCCATCAGCGCCTGCACCTGCTCCTTGAGCACGTTGGCCCGCTGGCCCACCAGGGGCCGCTCGGACGCATCGAGCTTGCCCATGGCCCCCAGCACCGCCGAGAGGCGCCCCTTCTTGCCCAGCAGTCCCACCCGCAGCCCTTCCAGCTCAGTGGTGTCTGCTGCTGCGGCGATCGAGGCCGCCGCTTCGGCTTCGAGAGCATCGAGCTGGTCGGTGAGCTGCTGCAGGCTGATCGTGGCGCTCACGAATCGGGGGCGGTAACGATCGACTGTACGGAGCGAGCCTGCCTAAGTTGCCGCCTGCGCCCCTGCCCCTGCCGGTCCCGATGTCCAGCCTGCGGATCCTGATCAGCAACGACGACGGGGTGTTCGCCGAGGGGATTCAAACCCTGGCGGCCGAGGCGGTTGGGCGTGGCCATGTGGTCACGGTGGTCTGCCCCGACCAGGAGCGTTCCGCAACCGGCCATGGCCTCACCATGCAGACACCGCTGCGGGCGGAGCGGGCCGACCGGCTCTTCGCCGATGGCGTCACCGCCTGGGCCTGCAGCGGCACCCCTTCCGACTGCGTCAAGCTCGCCCTGGGCCGGCTGCTGAGCACTCCGCCCGACCTGGTGCTCTCCGGCATCAACCACGGCCCCAACCTTGGCAGCGACGTCTTCTATTCCGGCACGGTTTCGGCGGCGATGGAGGGCACCCTCGAGGGGCTGCCGGCCCTGGCGGTCAGCAGTGCCTGCTTCGACTGGCGCCAGTTCGCTCCGGCTGCCGTGCTCGCTCTCGATGTGGCCGAAGCGGCCCTGGCCGGCGCCTGGCCGGAGGGCCTGCTGCTCAACCTCAACGTGCCGGCCCTGCCGATCGAGCGGATCGGTTCCCTGCGCTGGTGCCGCCCGGCTGTGCGCCGCTACCGTGACCAGTTCGACCAGCGCACCGACCCCCGCGGGCGCACCTATTACTGGCTGGCTGGTGAGGTGGTCGATGACCTGGAATCCGCCACCGCCGGCCCCCGCGACTGGCCCACGGACGTGGCCCAGATCCATGCCGGCGGCGCTGCCCTCACCCCGCTGCAGCCTGAGCTGTTCTGGCGGGGTGGTCTGGAGGACCTTCCGGTTCAGCTGGGGCGGTGAACGCGCTGCAGCAGCCAGAGGCTCATCCACAGGCCGATCAGGTGGGCGAACAGCACCTGGGTGTTGCTCAGCACCGAGAGCATCTCGAGTGAGGTGATCGGCAGCCCCATCAGGCCGCCGCGGGTGCCGGGCGGTACCGCCAGCTGCGCCCCGAAGAAGCCTGGGACCTGCATGGAGGCCTGCACGAACAGGCTGCCGGCCAGGGCCTGATAACCCACCGCTGCCAGGGTCAGCCCGGCCAGATCGGCCAGAGCGCCCCGTTTGATCAGGCGGCTGGTTTCGCCGCGGCTGGGGCGGGCGGGGCTGGCCAGGGCCTGGCCGCAGCGCACCACCAGCCAGCTCTGCCAGAGGCACCAGAGCAGCACGAAAAACGACAGGGTGGTCAGCGACAGGCCGGGACCGAGTCCGAGGGAGCGGGCACTGTTGGCCGCCAGGCGGCCGCCGATGTTGTTGAACAACAGCACCCCCACTACCACGACCCCGAGGGCCAACTGGGTCCAGAAGCGGATCCAGCCCACCCGGCGCAGGGCAGCCGAGACCAGCTGAAGATCGAGGCGGTCAACCATCTGAGCGCGGAACCGGGGGGCGGAGCGTCACAAACTTGCCATGGCCAGCAGCGCCGGCCCTCCCCCATGGCTGGAACCCCCATGGAAGGATGGTTTCCAAGCCGGGCCCTGTCCGATTCCTTGATTCCCCTGCGCTCCCCCCAGGACGCGATGCGCCCCACCGCCGTCGCCCTGGGCAGTTTCGATGGCCTGCACCAGGGGCACCGCCGGGTGATCGCCGCCATCGCCGCCGCCCCCACCCCAGGGCTGATTCCCACGGTGGTGAGTTTCTGGCCCCATCCGCGCGAGCTGCTTTACGGCGAACCGCGCCTGCGCCTCGATCTCCCCGGCGAGAAGCTGACCCTGCTCGAGCCCTACGGCATCCGCCAGCTGGTGCTGGTGCCCTTCACCCGCGGCCTTTCCCTGCTCAGTCCTGAGGCGTTCGTGGAACAAGTGCTGGTGGGTGAGCTCCAGGCCAGGGAGGTGGCCGTGGGCGAGAACTTCCGTTTCGGCCATGACCGGGCCGGTGATACCGCCAGCCTGCGGGAGATCGGAGGGCGCCATGGCCTGCGGGTGCTGGTCTCCTCGATGCTTTGGGACGGGGCCGAGCGGATCAGCAGCAGCCGCATCCGCCGGGCCCTGGCCGCCGGCGCCATCGACGAGGCCAACCGCCTGCTGGAGCGTCCTTACCGCTTCAGCGGCCGGGTCGTGCGCGGGCGGGGGCTGGGCCGGCAGCTCAGTTGGCCCACGGCCAATCTTCAGGTGGACGGCCGCAAGTTTCTGCCCCAGGAGGGGGTCTATGCCGCCTGGGTGCGCATCCTCGGGCCCGTCGATGCTGGCGACATGTTGCTGCCCTCTGGCGCTCCTATGGCTGCAGTGATGAACCTGGGTCCCCAGCCCACGGTGGACCCTCTGGCCCCTTCGGCGGTGGAAGTGCACCTGCTGGACCGTGACCTGGAGCTGGTGGGCCGTGATCTGGAGGTGGAGCCGGTGCAGCTGCTGCGCCGCCAGCAACGTTTTGCCAGCCTGGAGGAACTCAGCCACCAGATCGGCGTGGACGCGGCGCTGGCCCGTAGCCTGCTCTCCCTGGAGTCTCAGGGGGCGTAAGCGTTGCTCAGACCCCAGCCGATGAAGGCGGCGATGCCCCCGAGCAGCAGGATTCCTGAGATCAGCACCAGCATCGGACTGTCACCACCGCCGAAATCCATGGCCACCCAGCTGGAGTCGCCATCACCTTACGCAGGTTCCGCTCCCGTGACTGCCGCCCCGACTACGCCTGAGCCGGCAGTGCTGCGCCTGCTCGATGCCAATCTCGACCGTTCCCGCGAAGGCCTGCGGGTGCTCGAAGACTGGTGCCGCTTCGGCCTCGACCGCCAGGATCTGGTGGCTCGGCTCAAGGACCTGCGCCAGCGCCTGGGCCGCTGTCACCTCCCCGCCTACAAGGCGGCCCGCCACACCGCCAGCGATGGGGGAGCGGGCCTGGCCCATCCAGCCCAGGCCGAGCGAACGCAACCCGCCCAGGTGGTGGCCGCCAATGCCGGCCGTGCCCAGGAGGCCCTGAGGGTGCTGGAGGAGTTCGGCCGCGCCAGTGATCCGCTCCTGGCCTCCGAGGCTGCAGCCATCCGCTACGCCCTCTACGACCTGGAGCTGGATCTGATGCGGGCCTGTGGTGCTGCCGCGGGCCGCCGTGAGCAGCTGCTGCGCTGCCATCTGTATCTGATCACCACCCCATCGACCCACCTGCTCGAAACCGTGGCCGCGGCCCTTGATGCGGGGGTGCGTCTGGTCCAGTACCGCGCCAAGGAGAGCGCCGACGTGGACCGCTGGCAGGAGGCCCGTGCCCTGCGTCAGCTCTGCTCACGCCATGGCGCGCTGTTCATCATCAACGACCGGGTGGATCTGGCCATGGCAGTGGAGGCCGATGGGGTGCACCTGGGCCAGGGGGATCTGCCCCCCGCAGAGGCGCGCCGCCTGCTGGGCCCGGATCGCCTGATCGGCCGCAGCACCCATCGGATCGAGCAGTTGCGTCAGGCGGTGGCCGATGGCTGCGATTATGTGGGCGTTGGCCCCATCAACGCCACCCCGACCAAGCCCGGCCGTGAGCCCGTGGGTCTGGCCTACGTGCGTCAGGCAGCGGCTGAAAGTCCGATTCCGTTCTTCGCGATCGGAGGGATCGATGCCACCACGCTGGCGCCGGTCCAGGCGGCCGGTGGCCGCCGGGTGGCGGTGGTGAGAGCGATCATCGAGGCGAGCGATCCGGGCGCGGCCAGCCTCGAGTTGCTCAAGACCCTGGGGGAGGAGGCATGAGCGAGGAACACGGGGCCAGCGGCAGCCTCATGATCCAGCTCAACGGGGAAGCGCGCACCTGCCCGGCTGAGCTCCCACTGCTGGAGGTGTTGCGCCACTTCGGCTATGAACCTCGGCTGGTGGTGGTGGAGTTCAACGGCGAAATCCTGCCCCGCACGGCCTGGGCCCAGCAGGCGGTTGGTGAGGAGGCCGTACTGGAGGTGGTCACCATCGTGGGGGGTGGTTCCTAGATTCAGCGCACTCGCTTCGGGTGACACCTGTGTCCCCTCGTCCTTTTCCGATCGCTTTCGCCAGGCTGCGCCGGCTTTCCCTGCTGGTCCTGGTGCCGCTCCTGGCGAGCGGCCTGCTGCTGTTGTCATCGCCAGCTCCCAGCTGGGCCGCCCGCGGTGGGCGCATCGGTGGCGGCAGCTTCCGCTCCGCTCCCTCCATGCCTCGCAGTTACAGCGGCGGTGGCGGCGGCTATCAGGGCGGCTATGGCGGTGGCGGTTACCGCGGTGGCTATGGGGGCGGGATCGGTTTCCCCTTCCTGATCCCCATTTTCGGCTTTGGTGGCGGGGGCCTGTTCGGCTTCCTGATCCTGATGGCGATCGCTGGCTTCCTTGTCAACACCCTTCGCGGCGGCGGCGGCGGCATGACCAGTGGCGGCGGTGGTTCCCTGGCTGCGGCTCCCCGCGCAGATGGACCGGTCACCATTGCCCAGTTGCAGGTGGGTCTGCTGTCTTCTGCCCGTGAACTGCAGGACGATCTGCGCCGCCTGGCCGCCACCGCCGACACTACTGGCAGCAGCGGTCTGCAGCGCCTGCTGCAGGAAACCAGCCTGTCCTTGCTGCGCCAGCCCGACCTCTGGGTTTATGCCAACAGCGAACTGGGTCAGGTGCCCTTCGCCAGCGCCGAATCCACCTTCAATCGTCTCTCGATGACCGAGCGCAGCAAGCTGCGCAGTGAGGTCACCTCCAACGTGAGCGGTCGGCGCTTCCAGGATGAAGCCGCCACCAGTGGCCCCACTGATGCCACCAGCGATTTCATCGCCGTCACCCTGCTGGTGGCCAGCCGGGGCCGCATCCCCATCAAGACCATCAGCAGCGCCGACGATCTGCGCGACGCCCTTGGCGTGATCGGCGCGGTTTCGGTCGGAGATCTGATTGCCCTGGAGGTGATCTGGCAGCCGGAGGGCAAGGGAGAAGTCCTCAGCACCGAGGAGTTGCTGACGGCCTATCCGCAGCTGCAGCACCTCTGAGGGCCAGCAGGATGCGCAGGGCCGCCATGGCGGCCCCGTAGCCATTGTCGATGTTCACCACACTCAGCCCAGGGGCGCAGCTGGCCAGCATCCCGTTGAGGGCGGCCGCTCCGCCGGCACTCACGCCGTAGCCAACCGACACCGGAACGCCGATCACCGGCTGGGGCAGCAGCCCCGCCAGCACGGTTGGCAGGGCGCCTTCCATGCCGGCGCAGGCGATCAGCACCTGGGCGCCCCGCAGCCGCGGCAGCTCATCCAGTAACCGGTGCAGACCGGCCACACCCACATCCACCACAAGTTCGGTACGCACTCCATGGCAGCGCAGGGCCAACTGGGCTTCGTGGGCCACGGGCAGATCACTGGTGCCGCCGCAGAGCACATGCACCAGCCCCAGGGCCGGATCCGCGCTGGGCAGGATGCCGCTGGTGAGACAGCGTGCCTGGCGGTGGTGACCCAGGTCGGCGGCGATCTGGGGTCGTGCGCGCTGGAGCCATTCCTCGATCGCTGCGGCTTTCTCGGCGGTCACCCGGGTGACCAGGGCGAGCTCCCCGGCCTGGTGCAGGCGCTCGAGGATCACCGTGATCTGATCGACGTCCTTGTTCTCACCCCAGACCGCTTCCAGCATCCCCAGCCGCTCGCGCCGCCCCAGATCAAGCCGCGCCAGTTGCTCGGGTGGGGTCATTGGGGGATCAGCTCACCGCTGAATAGCAATGGAAAAGGATGGGGATCGCTGCGGCCGGTTCCGCGGCGCGCCAGCTGATCGAAGCGTTCCTGCACCCGCTCCACCTCGGCGGCGGCGATGCCCTGCCACTGTTGGCGGCTGGCCCAGCGGATCAGCAGCACTCCCTCTTCGCTGGTGGAATCCCAGTAAACCCGACGCTCAAGGAAGCCGCTCTGCTTCTGCAACCAGGGCTCCCAGCTCTGCCGCTCAGCCACCAGCCAGGCCTCCCGATCGGCAGCGGGCACCTTCAGGCGCAAGATCTCCACCACCTCCTGCAGTTCGACAACGTCGCCGGCAGCTGTGTCTGTGGAGCTGGTGCTCACGGTGGATGGGGGCGCTGAAGCGCCTGCAGCTGCCACGGTCGTGGGTGTCACACCCAGAAGCATGGTCACCATGAACAGGGCCAGAACCCAGACCCTACCCATTCCCATCTCCTGAGGGCGCCAGCAACGCCACGGCGTGGCAGGCGATTCCCTCTTCACGTCCAGTGGGACCAAGGGTCTCATTGGTGGTGGCCTTGATGCCCACCTGGTCGGGATTGAGTCCCATGCGTTGGGAGAGCGCGGCGCGCATGGCGGCGATATGGGGCCGCAGCTTCGGGCGCTCGGCGACCACCACCGTATCCACGTTCACCACCTGCCAGCCGCGCTCGCGCACCAGGTCCATCACCTGCTCCAGCAGCACCAGGCTGTCCGCACCGCGCCAGCGCTCGTCGTCCGGGGGGAAATGCTGGCCGATGTCCCCCAGGCTGAGTGCCCCCAGCAGGGCATCCATCAGGGCGTGCACCAGCACGTCGGCGTCGCTGTGGCCATCGAGGCCCAGCCCGGCGGGGTGTTCCAGAGTCTGGCCTCCCAGGATCAGCGGGCGGCCCGGCACCAGCCGGTGGATGTCGTAGCCGTTGCCGATCCGCATCTGCATGCCCCCATCCTGAAGGTTGGCGGCCTCCAGCCCTGCCGCGCTCTGTTGCTCCCGCCAGCGGCGGTGCAGGTCGGGGCGCCGCTGCTTCGTGCGCTCCTGTTGCTGCTGGGCCCGCCAGCGGGCGATGGCGCCGTGGTCGCCGCTGCGCAGCACCTGAGGCACCGCCAGGCCCCGGAACTCGGCCGGACGGGTGTAGTGGGGGTGCTCCAACAACAGTGAGCTGTGGCTTTCCTCCAGCAGCGACTCGGCGCAGCCCACCGTGCCCGGCAGCAGCCGCACCACGCCGTTGATCAGCACCATGGCTGCCAGCTCGCCGCCGGTGAGCACGAAATCCCCCAGTGAAACCTCCTCGTCAGCGAGGTTGCGGATGCGCTCGTCGAAGCCCTCGTAGTGGCCGCACAGCAGCACGAGTTGGTCGTGCTCCCGGGCCCAGCGCTGCAGGTCGGCCTGACGCAGGGGCTGACCCTGGGGGCTGAGCAGCAGCACCCGGCGCCGCTCCAGCACGGGGATCGACTCGAAGGCCGCGAACACCGGCTCCGGCTTGAGCACCATGCCCGCCCCGCCGCCGTAGGGCTGGTCGTCGACCTTGCGATAGCGATCGCTGGCGTGATCGCGGGGGTTGTGGGTATGCAGTTCGGCGATCCCGGCGTTGAAGGCCCGCCCGATCACGCCGAGGCTGGTGAGCGGCGCAAACGACTCGGGAGCCAGGCTCACCACATCCAGCCGCATCGCGCTCAGCTCTCCACTGGGGCCGGGCGGCTGACGCGGCGGATCTCCGAGCAGAAACTTGCCTGCTCAGGCTGGCCATCGGCGCCGTTGATGATCACGCTGCGCAGGCGCAGGTTCGGTTTGGTGAACCAGATCCGCTCGCGCTGCTCCTGACCACCGCTTGCGATCACCAGCTCCAGGCTGCCGTCGGGCCACAGCTGCCAGTGGCCGATGCTGCCCTCGGCGCCCAGCAGGATTCCGCCGGCCTCGAAGTCGAGTTGTCGTGCCTGGCCATCGGGAGCCGTCACCTCCAGTCCGCCCAGGGAGCGGCCCGGTGTGCCCGGGCGCAGGCTCACTCCCAGGTCGCCGCGGTTGCTGTCATGCCAGGCGTCATCGTCCCCGCTGGCGGCCGTGGTGGCCTCCATCCGGCTGCGCAGCACCATCCACTGACCAGCGCAGAGGTCTAGAAAAGCTGGCAGGTCCTCGGGGGGGAAGGCGGGGCTGGTGCCGTTCACGGCGGGGGCGCGCTCTGGCCCTCCATCCTCTCAGTCGCCGTAGCAGGCCGCAGAGGCGGCCTTCAGTCGCCGCGGTAGCCGAGTTCTGCCAGCCGCGCCGGGTTGCGCCGCCAGTTGGGCACCACTTTCACGAACAGTTCCAGGTACACCGGCCCGTCGAACACTTTCTGCATCTGGGCCCTGGCCCCGCTGCCGATCTCCTTGAGCATCTGGCCGCGCTTGCCGATCAGGATTCCCTTCTGGCTGGAGCGCTCCACCAGCACCGTTGCCAGCACGGCGATGCGCTTGCCGTCTTCCACGATCCGCTCCACCTGCACGGCCACGGAGTGGGGCACCTCCTCCCGGGTGAGAGTCAGGACCTGTTCGCGGATCAGCTCCGCCAGCAGCAGTTGCTCGGGTTGATCGCTGACCGCATCCGGGGGATAGAGATGGGGGCCGAGGGGCAGCCGAGTAGCCAGGGCCTCCACCAGCTCGGCGCAGCCCGCACCGGTGCTGGCGCTGCAGGCCAACAACGGCCAGTCGCTGCGGCGCTGACCGGGATCGGCCGGATCGGCGCGCTGATCGGAGAGCGTCAGCAGCTCCCGGTAGCTGGCTTCCAGTTCGGCCGCTCTGGCAGGGTCCATCAGATCGATCTTGTTGAGTGCCACCAGCACCGGCGCACGACTGAAGCGGAGCAGCTCCACGATGAAGCCATCGCCGCGTCCTGCCGGCTCGCTGCCATCCACCAGCAACAGCACCACATCCACATCGCCGATCGCGGCGCGAGCGGTTTTCACCAGACGCTCCCCCAGCAGGTGATGGGGCTTGTGGATGCCGGGGGTATCCAGCAGCACCAGCTGGGCGCTGGGGGTGGTCAGGATGGCCCGCAGCCGGTTGCGGGTGGTCTGTGCAACGGGGGAGGTGATTGCCACCTTCTCGCCCACCAGGCGATTGAGCAGGGTTGATTTGCCGACGTTGGGGCGGCCGATCAGGGCCACGAAGCCGGAGCGAAAGCCTTCGGGGGCGTGCTGCGGAAGAGGCAGAGGCAGCGGCACAGGCAGCGCTGCGCCCAGCTGCTGATCCGGTTCGGTCTCGCTCGGGCCAGGCTTGTCCATAACCTCAACACTGCCAGCCCACCGATCCGTGATGACGGCTTCCAACCCTGCGACCCCCACCTTTCCCCAGGCGATGGAGATCGCGGCGGCCTGGCTGGGCCATTGGGAGAACGGCGAGCTCAGTGATGAGGTGCTGGCGGATCGGGTGGGAGAGCTGGTGGCCAGCCTCGATGGCGCTCGTGGTTTCTTCGTGGTGGCCCTCACCCATGACGCCCCCCTGATGGACCGGCTGCCGGAGGCACTGGTGCTGAGCCTGCGCCAGGCCGGCGATGGGGTGGTTGACCTCAGTGCCCGCAACCTGGCCATGAGCACTGCCATGGCCCTTCATCACCAGCGAGCCGGTGATGAAGGCCAGCGAGCCGGATCCATTCGCGTAGGCCGCCGTTGCACCGAACTGCTGCGGCTGCTTGAGCCAGTGGCGGTGAAGCGTCGGTTGGAGCTGCTGCTGGCCGGCGCCGAGGGATCCGGGGATGATGTGGCCTTCCTGGATCGCTGGGGCTACGACCAGGACCAGCGTCAGGCCATCCGAGCAGCGGTGCTGGCGGTGGCCGACGCCTGAGGCCCGAGAGCTCGATGGCTCAGTCGCGTCGACCGCCGCCGTTGAGGGCGATGATCAGCCGCAGGATGAAGATGAACAGGTTGATGTAGGTGAGGTACATGCCCAGGGCGCCGGCCAGGTACTGGTCGTCGTTGTAGGTGCGGGGCATGGTGTAGAAGTCGAGGAAGGCGGCTCCCACGAACAGCACGGTGCCGAAGCCGGCGATCAGCAGCTCAAAGCCGCTTCCCCCGAAGCCGGGGATGAAGATGCCGCCCACGATCTGGATGACCATGGCGATGATCAGGCCGATGATGCCCAGGCCCACCACGCCGGCCAGGGCCTGACCGATGGAGTCGCTCATGCGACGTCCCACCACCGAGGCGATCAGGAAGGTGATGCCGGTGGCCAGGGTGGCGGTGCCGATGGCGCCGACTCCAGCGACGCTGAGGGCGTAGGCCACGATCCCGCTGAGGGTGAAGCCGGTGATCAGGCTGTAGGCCGTGAGGATCGGCAGGGCCGTGCCGTTGTTCCCCTTGGTGGCAGCGTTCTGGGCCACGAAGAAGAGGATGAAGTTGCCGATCAGGGCCACCCAGAACAGGGGCATGAACAGCCCCGGGCTGCTGGCCATCAGGGTGAGGCCCCCCATCACGCCGGCGGCGGTGAGCACCATGCCACCACCCACGTAGGGCAGTGCCTTGTTGACGACGTTGGGACCGACCAGCGCGCCCTGCTGGGCCTCGCGGATCGCTTCCTGGAAATTGCTGCTGGCTGGCATGGGACCAGTTAATTCGGTTCTCACCATCCTGCCAGTGCCGGCGGGGCGGGGGTGTGCGGATCTCCCTATCCCCGTTGAGCACTCCGGGCCGGTGCAGCCGCATCGCGGCGGGCGTAGGCGTGCACCATGCGCTGGACCAGCGGGTGACGCACCACATCGGCAGCTGTGAGGTGGCAGATCGCCACTCCCTCCACATCCGCCAGTACGCCGGCGGCTTCCACCAGGCCACTGAGCTGGTCCCTGGGCAGATCCGACTGGGTGGGATCCCCGGTGACCACCATCCGCGAGTTCTCTCCCAGCCGGGTGAGCACCATGCGCATCTGGGCGGTGGTGGTGTTCTGGGCCTCGTCAAGGATCACGAAGGCATCGGCCAGGGTGCGGCCGCGCATATAAGCCAGCGGCGCCACCTCAATCACCCCTTTCTCCAGCAGAGCTGTGGTGCGCTCCGCCCCCAGCAGCCCGTGCAGGGCGTCGTAGAGCGGCCTGAGGTAGGGGTCGACCTTCTGCTGCAGATCCCCGGGCAGGAAGCCCAGTCGCTCGCCGGCCTCCACCGCGGGCCGGGTGAGGATCAATCGCTCCACCCGCCGCTCCTGGAGCATGCGTACAGCCTGGATCGTGGCCAGAAATGTCTTGCCGGTGCCAGCTGGTCCCAGGGCGAGCGTGAGATCGTGGCGCTCCATCGCCTCGACGTAGGCCTTCTGGCGCACCGTGCGGGCGCGCAGCAGCTTGCCGCTCTGGCTGCGGGCCAGCACCTGCTGAGATAGTTCGCGATGCTCGCTGCTGCGGCCGGTGTCGAGGGCGGTGAGGGCGGTCTGCAGATCCACGGCGCCGATTGCCTGACCCTCCGCCCAGAGGGGCCGCAACAGCTCCACCAGGGCCGAGGCCCGCTCCAGCTGAGGGGTCTTGGCCTGGATCACCAGTTGCAGCCCCCTCAGTACCAGCGAGGCCCCGGTGAGGGCCTCAAGGCGATGCAGGGTGGCTTCGGCCTCACCTGCCAGGGCAAGGGCGGCTTCCTGGTGAGGAAGATCGATCGAAAAGCAGGGAAGCGTTTCAGCCCCGGCCATGGGCCGTCCGCTCAGGCATCGGCGCTGACGGCCTCGGTTTCAGACTCGGCGGCAGCCGCTGCTGCGGTTTCAGCAACCTTGGCTGCTTCGGCAGCAGCAGCCTCGGCTGCAGCGGCAGATTCAGCAGCAGCGGCCTTAGCGGCTTCCTTCACCACAGACTCGCGGGCGGCGGCCTGCTTGGCCTTGCCGACGGTTTCACCGGGACGGATGGTTTTCTCGATCAGGCCGCCCTTCTCGAGCAGAGACCGGACGGTGTCGGTGGGTTGGGCGCCTTGGCTCAGGCGCACCCGGATGGCCTCGGCGTCCAGGCGGGTTTCCTTGGTGCGGGGGTTGTAGAAGCCCAGCTCCTCAAGCGGCAGACCGTCCCGCCGGGACGTGCTGTTGGTGGCTACCAGACGGAAACTCGCTTCCCGCTTCTTGCCGAACCGCTTCAGGCGGAGCTTGATCATCGTTGCCTTGCTGACTTGGTGAATGGGGTGGACGGAAATTCCGCCTGGCGGTTGGTTCACCCGCCAATTGACGACCATACCTTGCCGCCTATCAGAGCTGGCCGAATCCCTTGCGCTTCTTGGCTGGACGACTGGCCTTGCGGGAGCCACCGCCCCGTCCTGCCGCGGCGGGCATTCCAGGCATTCCAGGCATCCCCGGCATTCCGGGCATGCCACCGCCCATGCCGGGGAACCCCCCGCCCATACCAGGCATTCCAGGCATACCGCCGCGGGTCATCTGCTGCATGAAGCCGCGCATCTTCTGGAAGTCGGCGAGCACCTTGTCGACATCGGCGGGGCTGTGGCCGCTGCCCGCCGCGATCCGCCGCCGCCGTGAGGGCTGGGCCGCCAGCAGTTGGGGCTGCTCCCGTTCGGCCGCGGTCATCGAGCCGATCATCGCCTCGATCTTCCTGAGCTGCTCTTCCCCCTGCTTGAGCATGCCGTCGTCGATCTTGTTCATGCCCGGGATCAGCTTCATCAGGCCGCCCAGGGACCCCATGCGCTTGATCAGGCGCATCTGCTGCAGGAAATCAGAGAAGTCGAACGAGGCTTCCTGCAGCTTCTGCTGCATCCGCTCCACATCGGCCAGCTCCACCTCCTTGGAGGCCTTCTCCACCAGGGTGAGCACGTCGCCCATGCCCAGGATGCGGCTGGCCATCCGCTCGGGGTGAAAGGGCTGCAGCGCCTCCACCTTCTCGCCAGTGCCGATGAACTTGATCGGAGCACCGCTCACCTTGCGGATCGAAAGGGCTGCTCCACCGCGGGAGTCGCCGTCGAGCTTGGTGAGCACGGCCCCGGTGAGGCCCACCTGCTCGTGGAAGGCGCGGGTGAGCTCAGCCGCCTCCTGGCCGATCATCGAATCCACCACCAGCAGCACCTCATCGGGCTGGCAGGCAGCGCGGATGCGCACCATCTCCTCCATCATCGATTCATCGATCTGGAGCCTGCCGGCGGTGTCCACCAGCACCGTGTCGAAGCCTTCCTCCTTCGCTTTGGCAATTCCGGCGGCGGCGATGTCTTCGGGTCTGGCGTCAGCTCCGAGGCTGAATACCTCCACCCCGATCTGCTTCCCCAGCGTCTGCAGCTGGTCGATGGCGGCGGGCCGGTAGACGTCGGCGGCCACCAGCAGCGCCCGTTTCCCCTGGTCCTTGAGGTGCAGCCCGAGCTTGGCGGTGGCGGTGGTTTTGCCAGCCCCCTGCAGACCCGCCATCAGAATCACCGTGGGGGCCTGATCCGCCACCGCCAGCGGGGCGTTCTCGCCGCCCATCACCTCAACCAGGGCCTGATGCACAAGCTGGATGAACTGCTGGTCGGGGCTGACGCCACGCACCACCTCGGCGCCCACCGCCTTGGCGCGCACCTCTTCGATGAACCCCTTGACCACCTCCAGGCTCACATCGGCCTCGAGCAGGGCGCGGCGCACCTGTTTGAGAGCCCCCTCCACGTTGTTTTCCGTGATCCGGTCCTGGCCCTTCAGGCTCTTGACCGCATCCTCAAAACGCTGGGAAAGCTCGTCGAACATGGCTTAGTTGAAGGGATGAGCCCAGGCGGCTGGATCGTTGAACCAGACCCTGACACAAAGGCAGCTGGCTCTGCCGATCAGGGCATCAACCCTCAGCGGCGACTGCGGAAATCAGCCAGTTTCCAGGTGCCTCCATCGCGGGCGAACACATAGATGTTGCGCAGTTCGGCCTTGGTTCTGGGCTGGATAACCTTGCCGCCTGCACGGCGCTCCTCGCTGTAGTCGAGCTGCACATCGGCTTCGATCCGCCGTGGAGTCTGGTTGATGACCTGGAACTGCTGAATCCTGGCCTGCACCTGTTGCTGCTCCCCCCTGGCTTTGAGTGTTCGGGCCTGGGAGAGCAGATCGGCCACCAGGGCCGGACGGGCGAGCTGATCGATGTTGGCCTGGCTGCTGCCTCCGCCTAGAAGGGTTGCCTTGGCCGCTAACCAGTCCTCCAGCAGGCGGCGCATCTCCTCTTGGCTGGGGGCGGCACTGGTGAGAGGAGCTGGGGAGGCGGCGGTCGGCGGCGGCGGGCTGGTGCGGGTGGGGGCCTGGCCGCTGACGGGGGCGGGAGCCGGCGGGGCTGCCGCCGGCCGGGGACGCATCACCAGCCAGAGGCCGGCGATCAGAGCGGCCCCAGCGGCCAGGGCGATCCCGGCCAGGGCCAGAGGCCGGGTGGATCTGGTCCGTGGCTCGCTGACCACCGCTTCAGGGGGCGGCTCCAGGGCTGGGGGGCTGAGTACCTCGCGTCTGTCCGGGCCGCCAGGCTCAAGTTCGGGCATGGCCCAGCCCGCAGCGGTCGCCGCGATTGGATCCGCCGCTTTGGTCCCCACAGCCTGGCCGCGGGCCTGACGGCGATCCTGCTGATCCACGAAGGCCTGCACATCGCGGTCTGCGAAGTAGGCCTCGAGATCGGCATCCACCTCGATGTCCCGGTAGCCGGGGAGGACGTCCCGGGCCAGCCAGTCGCGGCAGTAAGCGCAGAGCTGGGCGAGGGGGTCATCGGCCTGTTCCTCTGCCCAGGCCTTGAGATCGGGCCCCGCTCCGGAGCTGAAATGCTGGACGGCCGGCTCGATCTGGCCGAGCAGCAGATGCAGGCAGGCCAGCAGGGGCTGGATGCCGGGCTGGGCGCAGGCCTCCAGGCGGCCCTGGGCGGCAGCGATGCGCTCGGGCTTGCGCTGGGCGAAGCCTGAGGCAGTGAGGGCGTAGCTGGCCAGGAACTCCGCTGCCGCCGAGCCGCCCCGGGCCCAGCGGTCGAAGAGATCCACCTGTTCCTGGACGGTGAGGAAGAGCCGGATCTGCTTGATGAAGGCCTGGAAGTCGTCGCGGGGCAGGGTGGGATCGTCTTCGCCCTCCAGGCCTCCGCGGCGCTTCACCAGGCTCTCGAGGAGCTCCAGACCTTCGCCCCGCTCCTGGGTGGCTGTGAGAGGCCGGCTGACCAGACCCAGCACCCGGAAAGGCAGCAAGGCGTGCAGGTCGTTGGAGAGCTGCAGCCGCTGATCAGGCAACTGGCCCATGCGTTGCAGTTGCTGGAGACCTTGCTGCAGGAGCTTGGCGGCGGCCTCGTAGTGGCGCTGGTCACGCATCTCGGCAGCGGCGGCGCGGCAGGCCAGGGCCGCCAGCAGGCAGAGGTCGGCTTCGCGGCCGCTGCCCAGGGCCGGAGCCTGGGGAGGCTGCAGGCAAGCGATGGTGGCCTCGAAGGCCTCCAGCGGCATCCCCGCCTCCAGCAGCAGCATCAGGCCACCGAGTTCCTTGGATGGCGCCACGTCGAGGCCAGCTGCCACCCCTTCCCCTTCGCTTCCCTGCTCGATCTCCATCAGCTGGGCCTCGTAGGCCTCGCGGCGCTGGGGATCGGAGAGCACGTCGGCACTGGCCTCAAGCAGATCGGCCCGGGCCCGGATCGCTTCCAGGGTGAAGCCCTGATCCGGCGCCTTCTCCAGCCGATGCTGAAGGGTGTGCAGCACGTTCTGGGCATCGCTCGCCGGGCTCACGCCGAGCAGACGGAAGTGGTCGATCGGCAGTTCCAACCCCGGCAGCTCGCGGGCCCTTGATCCTGGGCGTTGGGGCGAGTGTAGGCAGCGGCATCGATTTTGACCTTTCCTGCTCAGGCCTCCCCCTACAGTTGGGTTCAACAGCATCGACTCCCTTTGCCATGACTCAGGAGATCGCCGCCACGCTCCAGAGCGCCGTCGATGGGGCAGCCGCAGCCGGCAGCCACGCCGAACGCCTGGCGGCGCTCTACCCGGCGGGTCCGGCCACGGTGAGCCGTGAGGAGGGGCTCACCCTCTACCGCGACATGACCCTCGGTCGCCGCTTCGAGGACAAGTGCGCCGAGATGTATTACCGGGGCAAGATGTTTGGCTTCGTTCACCTTTACAACGGCCAGGAGGCCGTTTCCACCGGGGTGATCAAGGCGATGCGCGCCCAGCACGACTGGTTCTGCAGCACCTACCGCGACCACGTCCATGCCCTCAGCGCCGGGGTTCCCGCCCGCGAGGTGATGAGTGAGCTGTTCGGCAAGGCCACTGGCTGCAGCAAGGGCAGGGGCGGCTCCATGCACCTGTTTTCCAAGGAGCACCATCTCCTCGGGGGTTATGCCTTCATCGGCGAAGGCATTCCGGTGGCTCTCGGCGCCGCCTTCACCAGCCGCTACAAGCGCGATGCCCTCGGTCAGACCGACAGTGATGCTGTCACTGCCGCGTTCTTCGGCGATGGCACCTGTAACAACGGTCAGTTCTTCGAGTGCCTGAACATGGCGGCGCTCTGGAAGTTGCCGATCCTGTTTGTCGTCGAGAACAACAAATGGGCGATCGGTATGGCCCACGATCGCGCCACCAGTGATCCGGAGATCTGGCGCAAGGCCGCCTCCTTCGGCATGGCGGGTGAAGAGGTCGACGGCATGGATGTGCTGGCGGTGCGCGCCGCAGCCCAGCGGGCTGTGGAGCGTGCCCGTGCCGGAGAGGGTCCCACCTTGCTGGAGTGCCTCACCTACCGCTTCCGCGGCCATTCCCTGGCCGACCCCGACGAGCTGCGCAGCGAAGCGGAGAAGGACTTCTGGGCCAAGCGGGATCCACTCAAGTCCCTGGCAGCCCATCTCACCAGTCATGGTCTGGCCAGCTCCGATGACCTCAAAGCGATCGAGAAGGAGATCGACGCCGAGGTGACCGACGCCGTTCAATTCGCCGTCGCTGCACCCGAGCCCGACCCCAGTGAGCTGACCCGCTACATCTGGGCCGAAGACTGAAACTTCGGGGCTGATTCAGAGCTGGTTGGGCAGCCTGCTCGTGAGGCCGCGCAGTTTGCGCAGTGCCTTCAATTCCACCTGCCGCACCCTCTCCCGTGACACCTCGAGCAGGCGCCCGATTTCAGCAAGGGTGTGACGATCATGCCCATCCAGGCCGAAGCGCAGGTCAAGCACCTGCCGTTCCTGCTCGGTTAGGTAACTGAGCCAGCGCTCCAGCTGCTCGTGGTGCATGCCCCGCTCGACCTGGTCGAGTGGTTCGTCATGGCTGGAATCGGCGATCAGATCACCAAGGAAACTGCGCCCCTCCTCTCCATTCACAGGAGCATCCAGGCTGGAGGTGGTCAATGACTGGCGCAGCAGCCCATCGAGTTCCTCGATCGGGATCGCCATCGCTTCAGCGATCTCGCTGCGGCTGGGCATGGCCCCGAGTTTGTGGGCCAGCTCCAGACTGACGCGGCGCACGGCGCTGAGTCGTTCGCTCAGGTGCACCGGCAGACGGATCGTGCGCGACTGGCAGGCGATCGCGCGGGTCATGCTCTGGCGGATCCACCAGAAGGCATAAGTGGAGAATTTGTAGCCGCGGGTGGGATCGAACTTTTCCACGGCCCGCTCCAGGCCCAGGGAGCCTTCCTGGATCAGATCGAGAAGCTCCAGTCCCTTGCCCTGGTACTTCTTGGCGACACTGACCACCAGACGCAGGTTGGCCTTCATCATGCGCTCTTTGGCGCGACGACCCACGCGCAGGAGCTGCTTGTGGCGAACGCTGGGCGGATCCTCCACACCCGAATCGATCAGCTGCATCATGGCCTGCACCTGGTTGCCCAGTTCAATCTCCTCGGCTGGAGTGAGCAGGGGCACCCGTCCGATCGTGCCCAGATACCAGCTGATTGGATCGCTCCCCCGCCGCCGCTGCTCGCGGGGCTGAAGGGTGGAGGCTGTCATGAGCCGATCCGGAAAGTCCATTCAATGTCTGATGAACTAGATAGCAAGTGATGTGATTTCAACAACCTTTCAAGGTTGTGCAAGTAAAACGACACAATGAATCCTCGTCAGGACTGTTCCCATCTGAACATCACTGACCCAGGGTTGCTGCCAGAGCCTGGGGCGTCACCTGGCCTGGCCCGAGCCGCTCCCGGGCCGCCAGCCCCGCCTGGGCGTGGTTCAGGGCGGCCAAGGCCAGGGTGGAGGCCTCCCCTGGTGAGACCCCGGCGGCCATCGCCACGGCCCCCCGCCCCGCTGCGAATCCAGCCAGTACATCGCCGGCGCCTGCCCGCGCCGCCTCCGGCGCCGCCTCCAGCAGCTGCCAGCGCCTGCCGTCGGGCGCGGCGATCACGCTGCGGGCGCCCTTGAGCAGCAGGGCCGCGCCGCAGCGAGCGGCGGCGGTGGCGGCGGCCTCAAGCGGCGGCTCGCTGGCCAGATCGGGGAACAGACGGGCGAATTCAACGCCATGGGGTGTCAGCCAGGTGGCTCCTCGCCGCGCCTGCAGCCAGGCCATTGGCTCGCCGCAGGCCCCGGCTGCCAGTTGGTTGAGGCCATCTGCATCGATCACCACCAGACCCGCGAAGACCTGCAGGGCCTCCCAGAGCGGCTGGGTGGCAGGCCGCTCCGCTGTGGCTGCTGCTCCCAGGCCCGGGCCAATAAGCACGGCATCGAAGCGATCGAGGGCGCCCGGCTCCCCTGGGGGCGGCCCCAGAACCACATGGGGCAGCAGGCTCCAGAGCTGCTGGGCCACTGGCTCGGGCACGGCCGCCCGCAGGCTGCCGCAACCGCTGGCGCTTGCCCCCAGCAGGCTGAGCAGGGCAGCACCGGGATAGGCGGCGCTGCCGCTCACCACCAGCAGGCGGCCACGGCCATACTTGGCTGCCTCTGGCGCCGGCTCCAGGGGTGGGGCGCTGATCTGATCCAGGCCGCTCAGACCGAGGGGCTGAGTTGGCGGCAGTTGTTCCAGCAGAGCCGGCGGCAGGCCCAGGTCGAGCCGCACCAGCTGCCCCACCCAGGCCAGGGCACGATCCTGGACCAGCCCCTGTTTGAGCAGGCCCAGGCAGTAGGTGCTGCGGGCCCGGGCGGCCCAGCTCCCCAGCAGCCTGCCGCTGTCGGCGCAGAGGCCGGTGGGTGTGTCGATGGCCACCAGCTGATCGGGCCTCAGCCGCGCCCGATCGCCCAGCAGGGCCTCGATCGTCTCCCCAGGAGAGCGCCGCTGGCCGATGCCGAACAGACCATCGATCCAGAGGGTGCCCTCGGCGGGATCAGGGCTGGAGCTCAGTCGCTCGATCCCCAGCCAGCGGGCGTGGCGCCAATGGGAGTCGGTGAGCGGTTTATGGCGCTCGAAGGGGCTCCAGAGCCGGACCCGCACCCCGGCCAGGTGCAGTTCCCGGGCCACCACCAGGGCATCTCCGCCGTTGTGCCCCGGGCCCACCAGCAGCAGCACCCCCTGGCGCAGGGCTTCGGGCTCACGCAGCAGTCGGGCACTGATCGCCAGGGCGGCTTTCTCCATCAGGGCTTCCACCGGCAGTCCGCTGGCGAACAGCTGCTGCTCCAGCTGCGCCATCTGCTCGGAGCTCACCAGCAGATGGGCGGCATCCCGGCGGGGCCAGGCGATCGGGGGGCTGCTGCTCAAGGGGCTCCAGGGCGAGGAGATGGCGGGGCGCCCGCCGCCGGGTCCCTGGCCCCATGATGGGAACTTCGTCCTGTCGTGTTCCTCCCCCGCTCCGGAGGGTTCCGGTTTTGACCACCACCGCCCCTGCTGCCGGCCCAGGTTCCGCCGGTTGCGCCCATTCCTCTCTCTCTGCTGCCAGCGGAGCCGTCACCGCCGCCGGTGCAGAGGCACTCGAGCGCTTGCGCGCCTGGCCCGGAGAGCATCGGCTGGCTGTGGGGCTCTCCGGGGGGGTGGACAGCTCCCTGACCGCCGCGCTGCTGGTGGCGGCCGGTTGGCAGGTGGAGGGCCTCACCCTCTGGCTGATGAGCGGCAAGGGGGCCTGCTGCGCTGAGGGCTTGGTGGACGCCGCCGGCCTCTGTGAGCAGCTCGGGGTCCCGCACCATGTGGTCGACAGCCGCGAGCGCTTTCAGCAGCAGATCGTCGACTTTCTGGTGGAGGGCTATGGGGGCGGGGTCACCCCGCTGCCCTGCTCCCGCTGCAATCGTGAGGTGAAGTTCTCGCCGATGCTGGAGTGGGCCGAGGCTGAACTTGGCATCGGCCGCCTCGCCACCGGTCACTACGCCCGGGTCCGTCTGGCTGACCCCGGCGCGCCGGCCGGCCGCCACCAGTTGCTGCGGGGTCTTGATGGCCACAAGGACCAGAGCTATTTCCTCTACGACCTCCCCCAGGAGGTGCTCTCCAGGCTGGTGTTTCCCCTCGGTGAACTCACCAAGGCCGACACCCGCCTCGAGGCTGAGGCCCTCGGGCTGCGCACCGCCCGCAAGCCCGAAAGTCAGGATCTCTGCCTGGCCGACCACCACGGCTCGATGAAGGCCTTTCTCGATGCCTACCTGCCGCCCCGCCAGGGTCAGATCGTTCTGGTCGACGGCACGGTGGTAGGTGACCACGACGGCATCGAGCACTTCACGATCGGCCAGCGCAAGGGACTCGGGGTGGCCTGGAGCGAGCCTCTGCATGTGGTGCGCCTCGATGGGGCGATGAACAGGGTGGTGGTGGCCCCCCGCTCCGAGGCAGCCCGCAGCAGCTGTGTCGTGGGCGCGATCAACTGGATCTCGATCCCCCCGCCCGAGGCACCCATCGAGCTGGAGGTGCAGGTGCGCTATCGCAGCGCACCGGTGGCTGCCCAGCTCATCCCCCTTGAGCCCACGGCCGCCGATGGGGCTGCGGGCCGTCCCTACCGAGCTCGGCTGGTCTTCCTCGAGGAGCAGTTCTCAATCACCCCAGGCCAGGCAGCGGTGTTCTATGCCGGCGAGGTGGTGCTTGGTGGCGGTCTGATCCAGGGACACCCGAGCGATCCGGTTCACCAGTAAGGATCGGTGGCCAGCTCCACCGTCAGCTCACCGCTGCGGCTGGAGGGCACCGTTGCGATGCAGGCGCGAACCACCCTGCCGTTCACCTCGATTTCGCAGGCGCCGCAACTGCCACCCAGGCAGCCGGTGGGAATCCGCAGCCCCGCCTCGGCGGCTGCCTGAAGCCAGTCGGTTCCTGGGGGCACCAAGGTGCTGCCTCCATCGGGCCAGTGCACATGAACTGGTGGAGCAGCGGACGTCATTCCGGCTTCAGCAGGGGGGCCAGGTTCACGTGGGTCTCGAAGGCCTCGGCGAGGCGATCGAGCAGTGCCTCCCGCTGCTGACCGTGGTTGGGTGGCTGCTCCCCCAGGGGTGGCAGGCCGCGGCGGCGGCGCAGCTGGTTCAGCCAGCGCCGCCGCCAGGGGCCCGAGTCGAACACCCCGTGCAGGTAGGTGCCAGCCACCACGGCACCGTTCTCCTCAGCCCGCCACCAGCCAAGGCCTTCGCGCTCGGCGATGGGCCGGCACTGGTCAGGCTCCTGGCACTCGCTCTGACCCCGGTGCAACTCGAACCCCTCCAGAGCCAGGCTGCTGCCCGGCGGCCAGAGGGCCGGGGCATAGACCTGCCGGGTTGATTTGTCGTGGCCGTAGCGGGTGACCAGGGGCAGCAGAGCCAGCCCGGTGTGATCGCCGCTGCCACCGCTGCCACCGCCGTCGCTGCTGTCGCAGTCGCTGCCGCCATCGCCTTCGAGCCCGTGGGGGTCCAACAGACGCCGGCCCAGCATCTGCAGGCCGCCGCAGAGACCGAAGAGATGGCCGCCGCTGGCCAGATGGCGACGCAGGTCGGTGGCCAGGCCACTGGCGTTGAGGGCCTCCAGGTCGCGCAAGGTCTGCTTGCTGCCGGGGATCACCACGGCATCGGGGCTGCCGAGCGCCTCGCCGGGGCGAACCCAGCGCAGCCGCACGCTGGGTTCCGCTTCGAGCGGATCGAGATCGGAGAAATTGCTGATCGAGGGCAGGCGCAGCACGGCGATCTCCAGCTCGGCATCGGGTTTGCGTGCCTTGCGCTCCAGCAGGTCAAGCGAATCCTCGGGAGGGAAGAGTTCATCGAGCCAGGGCATCACCCCCAGCACAGGCAGGCCGGTGTGGCGCTCCAGCCAGGTGCGGCCCTCATCGAACAGCTCCCGTCGGCCGCGGAAGCGGTTGATCAGGATGCCCCGGATCAGGGGCCGCTCCACCGGGCGCAGCAGGGCCAGGGTGCCCACGATCTGCGCGAAGACTCCCCCACGCTCGATGTCGGCGACCAGCAGGCAGCGAGCCCGCAGGAACTGGGCCAGGCGCAGGTTGGTGAGATCCCGGGCCTGCAGATTCACCTCCACGGGGCTGCCGGCCCCTTCCAGCACCAGACGACCGTTGGGATGGCGGGCCTGCAGATCGCCCAGACCCTGACGGATCGCGGCCCAGCCCGGGCGGAACCAGTCGCGGTAGTAGTGCTCGGCGCGGCACACTCCCACGGAGCGCCCCAGGTGGATCACCTCGCTCGTGCTGTCGCCCTGGGGCTTGAGCAGCACGGGATTCATCGCCACCGCCGGCTCCAGGCCCGCCGCCCAGGCCTGCAGGGCCTGGCTGTAGGCCATCTCGCCGCCAGCGGCATCCACCCATGCATTGAGGCTCATGTTCTGGCCCTTGAAGGGCAGGGGCGTCTCGCCCCGTCGCAGCAGCACCCGGCAGAGGGCTGCTGCCATCAGCGATTTGCCCGCGCCACTGCTGGTTCCGAGCACCATCAGTGCCGGGTGTTCAAGCCGGTCTGGGCTCACAGGCGCGGCCAGCGACGGCGCAGGCCATGGCGGATCCGCTCCAGTGGAGCGGCCCTGGGAATCTCCCCGCTCCAGCGGCTGAGCAGTTCCCGGCCCATTGGTGTCAGCCGCACCCGCTCCGTCAGCCCCTGGCCATCCACCTCCCGACGCAGCACCCCAACCCGGATCAGCCAGATGAAATGGTCTTCGGCCCGGTCACTCGTCAGGGGGGCGAAGCTGAGCTGCGCCTGGTCGTCCCGTCGGTGGAGCTCCTCGCTGCTGATCGCCTCGCCGCTGAGCAGTTCGTAAAAGGCCCGCCGGAACGGCAGGCAGCACAGGGCACTGGCCGCCCGCTCCAGGGAGCGGTGGTCGTTGATGCTCGCATCCATGCCGGCGATTCTCCCGCATGCCACCGGAGGATGGGGGTGGATCTCTCTCCCGCCGATGCTTCCGCTGCTGCTCGCTTCCGCTTCCCCGGCCCGTCGCCGCCTGCTCGAGCAGGCCGGCATCCCCCATCGGGTGCAGGCCAGTGGGGTGGATGAGAAGGAGATCAGCCACACCGACCCGACCCAGCTCGTCCAGCTGCTGGCGCGGGCCAAGGCGGCAGCGGTGAGCGATCAGCTCCGTGATCGGACCGGCGACCGAGATATCACAGGCGTGCTCGGTTGCGATTCTGTGCTGGTCTTCGGGGAGGAGGTGTTCGGCAAGCCGGTGGATGCCCCGGAGGCCATCCACCGCTGGCGGCGGATGGCTGGCAGCTGGGGAGAACTGCATACCGGCCACTGTTTCCAGGCCGGGCCGGCGGCCGCCGCTTGGATGGAACATGAACGCCTCGCCACGGTGACCACGCGGGTTCGCTTCGCCAGCCTCAGCGACGCCGAGATCGAGGCCTATGTGGCCACGGGTGAGCCCCTGCAGTGCGCCGGTGGGTTTGCCCTCGAGGGGCGCGGCGGAACGCTGGTGGAGCGGATCGACGGCTGCTTCTCGAACGTGATCGGCCTGAGCCTGCCGTTGCTGCGGCGTTGGCTGCAATCTTTCCTCCGCTGAGGCCGCCCGATGCGCCCCGCACGATGGTTCAGCTGCTGGAGAGGCGGTGGTCCTCTGTTGATGACGGGTTGGCTCTGGGGTGTGCTTGTGGCGCTGCTGGTGCTCCTGTTGCAGAGTCCCCTCTGCGCTGCGAACGCCCCGACGCCGGAGTCGAAAGCGAGTCAGGCCGATCGGGCCATGGCAGCCGGCAGCTACGAGGTGGCTCCGGTGCGGATTCTCGGCATTCCCGCCATCGTGGTGGCTTCTCCCCAGCTCCACGGTGAAGGCACTGTGGTGGTGGCTCGCCGCCGGGCCGAGCTGATCGAGGGCAATCTGCGCCTCCTCTACGAACCGCGCAGTCTCTGCACTGCTTCGGAGCGCCTGTCGGAGGAGCTGCTGGAGGGGTTGGTGCTGGGTGGCCCCCGTCGACAACTCCTCTGCAGCGGCGATCGCTGGGGCCTGCTTGGTCGTAGCCAGGACCTGCGGGTGGAGGCGCAGCCGTTGCAGGACGGGGCGGTGATGCTGCAGGCAAGGCTGCCGGGGCGGTCGGTGGCGATTCCCCTGCTGACGGTCACCGCGGCCGATGCCCAGCTCCACGGCCTCTCGACAACCCAGCTCGCGGCCGACTGGCGCGAGGTGCTTGAACGGAGAGTGCGCCATGCCCGGCGGATCATGCAGCCGGAACAGCTGGAGCTGAGGCTGGGAATCACGCTGGTGGTCCAGCTGATCCTGGCCGCCTCCACAGCCCGATCCCTCTGGCTGTGGAGTCGCAGCCGGCGAGCCCTCCACCGTCACCAGCTGCTGGCCCGAGCCTCGAAGGATCTGCAGGCCAGCAGGGCCAGCCGCCTTCAGACCACCAGCCACGTCCTGGTGACCCTGACACTCGTGCAGGTGGTGCTGATGGTGGGCCTTGGGCTGGCAGCGGTGCCGGGCCGGCTGCCGCTGGCCGTGGCGGTGCTGCTGCAGCCGCTGACGATGCTGATCAAAGCCATCCTGGTGGCAGCGGTGGTATGGGTGCTGCGTCAGCTGCTGCATGTGCTGCTGTGGCAGTGGCTGAGCAACCGGTCGGCGCCACTGGAGCAACGGGCGCGCCGCGAGCAGCGCTATCGGAATCTGCTCCAGGTCGGCCGGCGCCTGATCAACCTTTCGGGACTAATCGTTCTGGTGGTATGGGTGGTTTCAGGGTTGCCCGGGCTGGAGGCAACACCCGTGGCCACCTGGCTTGCCGGAGGTGCCGTGCTCGGTGCTCTGGCGCTGGTGTTCCAGGGCCTGTTGCGCGACTTCGTGGCCGGACTGGTGGTGCTGTTCGAAGACCACTACGCCGTGGGCGATTACGTGGAGATCGACGGCCTCGGCGGTGATGTGGAGGATGTGGGAGTGCTGGCGACGGTGCTGCGCACCGTCGATCAGCGGGTGGTGGTGTTGCGCAACAGCCGCCTCGAGTTGCTGGTGAATCACACCAAGCTGCGTTCCGGCGTTGAACTCACCCTGCCCCTCGATCCGGCCTGCCCGCGCCTGGATGAGGTGGTGGCTCTCGTGCGGCAGGAATGTGAGGGCTTTGCCGCCGATCCAGTCTGGAAGGACCTTTTGCTCAAAGATCCCATCGTGCGTGGCGTGCGCCGGGTCACGCCGTTGGCTGTGGAGCTGAGCATCCTGGTGCTCACTAAAGCCGGTCAGCAGTGGGCGGTGGAGCGGGAATTGCTGGGTCGCCTGGTTCGACGCCTGGAGCGCGAGGGCGTGGCTCTGGCGTCGTCACAGCTGTCGTCAGTGCTGTCGTGACGTTATCGGAACTTGCTGCATTCACCGCTGTGCCCGGTTCCGCAGGGATCAGCGGAACAGATTGTTGATCAGGTCGAACAGCACCTGCCCGGAGGGGTTGACCAGCGGGGTGCCTCCGTCAGACCAGGATCCAGCTCCGCCGCGGCGGGCCGAGAGTTCCATGTCCGACCAGCGAAATTCGCCCCCGGTCCCCCTGCGGCGGTAAGCCACGGGCCAGGTTCCGTTGCGATTGGCCATTATTAGCTGGCCCCGCCGGTCGTAGAAGCTGTACTCGCGTCCATTGCCGAGGTTGACGAGATAGGCCGTGCCATTTGCGGTGGAACGTTGTTGCAGGTCGCAGTTGCCCGAGAAGATCCGTCTGCCGCGTTGGTTGAGTTCACAGAACCCGGAGTTAAGAGCGGTGGGTTGACCCCAGCTGTTGCTTCCCCAATTGTTGTTCTCCCAATTGTTGGTTCCCCAACCGTTCTTGCCACGGCCATTGTTTTCCCAGCTGTTGTTGCTCCAGCCGTTGTTTCCCTTGCCGTTGGCCCTCGCCCAGTCGCCGTTGTCACCGAACAGCTGGCGGCTGAGGCGCTTGCTGATGTTGGTGCGGCTCCGGCCGTCATCCCAGCAGATCTGGCGACGCAGATCGCAGGCCTCTCCACTGCTGAAACGCACATCCCAGGCGTTTGGGCGGCCTGAGATCTGCCGACGCAGGTTCTGCTCGGAGCGTTGCCCGAATTCACGCCGCGTCATCGTCAGCGAGGGACCCTGGCGGTCGTAGCAGATCCTGCTGCCGCGGTCGCAGACGATTCCGTTGCCTGTGAGTTTGAGGCTGTTGCTCTGAGTCCAGCCGGGCTGGGGCACCACCGTTGTGAGCAGGGCCAGCCATCCGGCTGCCAGCGCCAGAGAGGCATGGGCAGGCCTGGATGGGATCAGGGGGTTGGTCGTCATGGGTCAGCGATCAGCGGTCGCCCCGCAACCTATGGGCCATGGGCGCTGAAGGTGCAACCAGAGTCTGTCTGGGGTCGCCCCAGAGGTGACAAGGTTCAAGCGCCCAGTGCTGACGCATCATCTGAGCGTTCAGGTGATCAAAAAACTGGGTGAGTTTCACCTAACTCAGCGACGCGGAAATCGCTGACTTCGTGCCCGCTGGCTGGCAGCACAAGAGCCCTGGGCAGCCGCTGTTGAGGTGCGACTGTCAGCGGAACATGGTGTTGAACAGGTCCTGGAGGAAGTTGCCCGTCGGGTTGAAATCGCTGCTTCCCCCCTGCGGCCCCTGGTTTGCCCAGCGGCGGTCGCGTGTCACCAGTTGCCGGTCGGCCCAGCGGAAGTTAACGTCGCCGTTGCGGTTGCTGATCTGGACTGGCCACAAGCCAGATGAATCCTGGAGCACGAGCCTGCCTTGACGGTTGTAGAAGCTGTATCGCTGGCCATCAGCGAGCTCGACGTTGTAAGCAACGCCGTTGGACGACTCGCGTCGATTCAGCAGGCAATTGCCCTCGAAAAGACGACGGTTCCCCTGGCGAAGTTCACAGGAGCTGGTGGCTTGCTCGGGTTGCTGCCAGTTGTTGTTGTTTCCCCAGCCGCTGCTGCCGGATCCGTTGTTGTTCCAGGCGCCCCTGTTGCCGAACAGCTGTGTGGTCAGCGATTTGCTCACGTTCTTGCCAGCCTGGCCGTCATCCCAGCAGGTTTGCCGCCGCACGTCGCAGGCTTTCCCATCGCTCAACGCGAACTGGGTGGGCCGTCTGTTGCCCGACAGCGTGGGAATCAGATCACGCTCGGCGTAGCTGCCGAAAAACTCGCGGGTGAGCGGCACGGAAACGCCTTCGGAGTTGAAGCACCTCTTTGTGGGCAGGTCGCAGACCACGCCTTGGCGAGGAAAGTCGACCGTGTTGCTCTGGGCGGCCACAGGCAGCGCCCCGGCGACCATGGGCAGTAAAGCCAGGGGAAGGGCCGCACGGGAAAGGGCGCGGCCGGTGAATGTCTGGATGTCCAAGGGATGACCTCGTCGGTAGCTCAAACGTAGGAACGATCCATTCGCCCAAGCATGTCTCGACTGTTTCTGTCCGGCCTGTGGGGATGACAAGGCTGGTCTGGCATGTCTTTGCCCATAAAAAACCCTCCCGCGATCGCGGGAGGGTTAGGGGTGATGCCGTGGTGAAGCGGCAGCAAAGAATCAGTCGAGATCCGGCATGGCCAGGGTGGGCTCGGCCTGACGGTCGATACCTTTCTCGAAACCGGCTGCAGCGGCGCGGGCTCGACCGGCGTGCCAGAGGTGACCGACCAGGAAGAAGAAGGCCAGCACGAACTGAGTGGCGGAGAGCCACTGACGCACGTTCACGAAATTCACCGAGTTGGGCTCTGTGATGATGCCGCCCACGGAGTTGAGGGAGGCATTGGGAGCGTGGGTCATGTATTCAGCCGCGCGGCGTACTTGCCAGGGCTGAATGTCGTTCTGGAGCTTGTCGAGGCTGAGGCCGTTAGGGCCGCGCAGGGGCTCGAGCCAGGGACCGCGGAAATCCCAGAAGCGCATGGTTTCACCGCCGAAGATGATTTCACCGGTGGGGGAGCGCATCAGGTACTTGCCAAGGCCGGTGGGGCCCATGGCGGAACCGATGTTGGCGCCAAGGCGTTGGTCACGCACCAGGAAGGTGAAGCTCTGCGCCTGGGAGGATTCGGCGTTGGTGGGGCCGTAGAACTCCGAGGGATAGGCGGTGTTGTTGAACCAGATGTAGGCCGAGGCGATGAAGCTCATGAAGCTCAGAGCGCCGAGGCTGTAGCTCAGATAGGCCTCACCGTTCCAGATGAAGGCGCGACGCACCCAGCCGAAGGGCTTTGTGATCACGTGCCAGATGCCACCGAAGATGCAGATCAGGCCGAGCCAGATGTGGCCTCCGATGATGTCTTCCATCGAGTTGACCCCGATGATCCAGCCCTCGCCACCGAAGGGGGCTTTGAAGAGATAGCCGAAGATGACAGCCGGGCTCAGGGTGGGGTTGGTGATGATGCGCACATCGCCGCCACCGGGGGCCCAGGTGTCATAGACGCCGCCGAAGAACATGGCCTTGAAAACCAGCAGCAGGCAGCCCACACCCAGAAGGATGAGGTGGTAGCCGATGATGTTGGTCATCTGGTTCTTGTCGCGCCAGTCCTGGGAGAAGAACGAGGAATAGTTCTCCAGGATTTCAGGACCGCGCAGGGCGTGGTAGAGGCCGCCGAGCCCAAGTACTGCGGAGCTGATCAGGTGCAGTACACCGACCACAAAGAACGGATAGAGGCTGGTGACCTCGCCGCCGGGGCCGACGCCGTAGCCGAGGGTGGCCACATGTGGGAACAGGATCAGGCCCTGCTCGTACATGGGCTTGTCGAAGCTGAAGTGACTCACTTCGAAAAGCATCATCGCTCCGGCCCAAAAGACCATCAGACCCGCGTGGGCCACGTGGGCGCCGAGCAGGCGACCGGAGAGATTGATCAGGCGAGCGTTACCTGCCCACCAGGCGTAACCGGTGGAGTCGAGGTCTTTGCCCCCGACGGCCACCATGGACGAATTAAAGGGCGTTTCCACGGGGCAGGACCTCTTCAGGGAATACGAAGTTTTCATGCGGCTGGTCGGCCGGTGCCATCCAGGCACGCAGTCCTTCGTTCAGAAGAATGTTCTTCGTGTAGAAGGTCTCGAATTCAGGGTCCTCAG
>NZ_JAGQCE010000004.1 GCF_024345995.1 Synechococcus sp. Cruz-7E5 | reverse complement strand
ATCGACTACGCCATCAACGCTCTCGTCTGATTTCCGCTAACGGTTATCAACAGCGTTGCTGACGACTAAGTCGCACGTCTCACACCTCAAGGAGGCCTTCTGGCCTCCTTTTTTTCGTTCTGCCCCCCACCCTGTCGCCACGGCCATGACCGCCGCCGCCGAGCCCATCGAACCGGCCCCCTACGCCGGAGCCCCGATCGACGAGGCCGAGGCGCTGCGGCGCCTGCGCCAGAACGAGGACCAATCGGCCCAGTACTACGCAGCCTGGTGGCTGGGGCGCATGCGCAGCCGCAATCCCGAAGCGATAACCCTGCTCTGCCAGGCCCTTGGCCAGCGGCAGCCACGCCAAGCTGAAGCGGGAGTTGAACACAATGCGGTGGCCCGTAACGCGGCGCGGGCCCTGGGCAAGCTGGGCCAAGCCGAGGCCATTCCCCACCTGCTGCAGGCCCTCGACGATCCGGACGATGGGCTTCGCGAAGCCGCAGCCCGCTCCCTGGGAGAGCTGCGTGCCATGGAGGCAGTGCCGGTTCTGTGCACCAGGCTTGCAAGCGGACCGGACGTGGCGGGTGCTCCCCAGCCGGCCAGCAGCCGTCTGCAGGAACCCTGCGAGGCGATGCTGGAGGCCCTCGGCGAAATAGGCCTGGCCGAACCCCGGCTGCTGGCCGTGATCGAGTCATTCGTGGCCCACGAGCGGCCTCTCATCCGCAGCGCCGCCTGCCGGGCGCTGTTGCAGCTCACCGACGACAGCCACTGGGGCCAGCAGTTGCTGGCTCTGCTGGAGCATCCCCAGTTGCAGGTGCGCCGCGCCGCCCTGATGGATCTGGGCGCCGCCGGCTGGCGCCCCGCGCTGGAGCCGATTCGCCGCACCCTGGCGGAAAACAGCCTCAAGCTGATGTCCCTGCGTGGGCTGGTGGAGAATCCGGCAGGCCCTCACGCCACCCGCCTTGACGATGAAACCATCGCCCTGCTGGCTGTGATGGACGAACTGCTCTGAACGCACCATGCTTTTCCCCAATCCCATGGCAGCCGAGCCCACCGAGCTGATCAGGGCCCTGCGTCAGGCCGACAGCCCCATGGGTCTGCTGCTGGCCACCCGGCAGCTCGCCGAGGCATGCCACCCCGGGGCAGCCCCGAGCCTGGTGGAGGTGCTGGGCTTCAACAATCCAGGCGCCGCCGTTGCGGCCGTCGACGGCCTGATAGCCCTGGGGGAGCAGGCGGTGGAGCCGTTGCTGGCCAATCTCGATGACCACAACTACGGCGCCAGGGCCTGGGCCGTGCGTGCCCTGGCCGGGATCGGCGATGTACGTGGCCTGGAGCTGCTGGAGAGCGCTCTGGCCTGCGATATCGGTCCGAGCGTGCGGCGAGCCGCGGCCCGTGGCCTGGGTCAACTCCGTCTCGATGCCCTCCCCCAGAGCGAGCAGACCCGCTTGAGACAGCGGTGCCTCGACGCCCTTCTGGCAGGTGGCGGCGATGGTGAATGGGTGGTCCGCTACGCCGTGGCGGTAGGACTGGAGCAACTGCTGCTCGGGATGGGCAGGGCAGAGCCGGGGCATCGCTCCGGACTGCAGGCCCTGCAGGAGCTGGCCGGCGAGCCCGGGGACGACACCCCGGTGGTGCGACTGCGGGCCGGACTGGCCCTGAGCCGCCTCACTGGCGGGGCGGGGTGCTGATGGAACGTTCCCGTCTGTTGTTCGTCTGCCTGGGCAATATCTGCCGCTCCCCCGCCGCAGAAGGGGTGTTTCTGCACCACCTGCAGCTGCAAGGTCTGGAACAGTCCTTCAGTGTCGATTCGGCCGGCACGGGCAACTGGCATGCCGGTCAGCCGGCCGATGCGCGCATGCGAGCCGCGGCTACCGGGCGCGGCATCCACCTGCCCAGCCGTGCCCGCCAGATCGTGGTAGCCGATCTTGATCAGTTCGTTCACATACTCACCATGGATGACGACAACCTGGCGGCGGTCCAGGCCATGACCCGGGGCCGTAGATCCAGGGCCCAGATCAGGCCGATCACCCAGCACTGCCGCTTGCACAGGGTCCGTGAGGTACCGGATCCTTACTACGGCGGCGCCGATGGCTTCGAGGAGGTGCTGGACCTGCTCGAGGATGCCTGCACGGGCCTGCTCGACGACCTGCTGGCCACCGGCACACCCTGGAAGCCATCGGAACAATGAGCCGACGGCAGGCTGGAAGCCCACAGGAGAAGGCGGCGACACTCAGGCTGCTGCGCCATTCTCCGGTGCTGGCCAGGCCTCCTCTGGTATGCGCTCCCTGAACAGATCCACCAGGGTCGTGATCACCTCCTCGATGGCCAAGCCATCGGTGATCAGCTCCACCGCATCCTCGGCCTGGAGCAGGGGGGCCACCTCCCGGGTGGAATCCTGACGGTCCCGCTCGGTGATCAGTGCCTCCAGCTCCGCCAGGGACGGCACGGCGAACCCCCGCTGCTCCAGATCCTGGGCCCTCCGACGGGCCCGCTCCGCCACCGTGGCGGTCAGGAACACCTTCAGATCCGCGTCGGGAAAGACGGCCGTGCCGATGTCGCGACCCTCCGCCACCAGCCGGCCACGGGCGCCCAGGGCCCGCTGCTGCTGGGTGAGCGCCTCGCGCACGCAACCGTGGGCCGCCACCTGGGACACCTGGGCGGTGACATCGGGATGGCGGATCGCCTGGGTCACGTCGTGGCCGTTGACGCGCACCTGCTGGTCGCCGCCGGCCTCCAGGTCGAGGCTGAGCTCCAGCCCCTGCAGCAGCGGCTCCACCTCCGCCGCCACAGCTGGATTGGCCCCATGGCGCAGTACCCACCAGGTCACAGCCCTGTACATGGCTCCGGTGTCGAGGTAGATGAGGCCGAGGCGACGGGCCAGGTCCCGGGTGACCGTGCTCTTGCCAGCCCCGGCGGGGCCATCGATGGCGACGATCGGAGGGCGGTTCATGAGTACGAGGTGATCGATCAGGCGGCTGGGGCCACAGCGGACGGCGGCAGCCAGCAGCAGCGGCCCCTGAGGCAGGGCGGAAGAATTCAGCGGGCGCAGCCGCCGGGCTTCCACCATCTCCACATACTCCACCGCCAGATCGGCCTGTTCCAGCTCGGCCTGAACCAACCGCTCCAGCCGGGCGGGATCACGCTCACCGCTCTGCCAGGCCCGCCGCCCAATGGCCAGGGCAGCGGGCAGACCGGCCGCCTGCTCTCGCTCAATCTTCGAGAGATAGCGGTTGCGGGAGCTGGCCGCCAGACCATCGCTCTCCCGCCAGGTGGCGCATCCCTGGACCCGCACTGGCAGGGCCAGATCCGCCACGATCCTCCGCAGAATCACGAGCTGCTGCCAGTCCTTTTCGCCGAGCAGCAGGCGATCAGGTTGCACCAGGGCCAGGAGCCTGGCCACCACCGTGGCGACCCCTTCGAAATGGCCCACTCGGGTGCGGGCACAGAGCCCCTGAAGCAGAGAGGGCGGAGGCAGGACCCGGGTCAGCTCGGCGTCGCCGCCGGGGAACAACTCCTCGACAGACGGAGCGAACAGGGCAGTGGCCCCTGCCGCGGCAGCGAGAGTGCCATCAGCAAGGGGATCACGCGGGTAGCGCTCGAAATCCTCCCCGGGGCCGAACTGGAGCGGATTGACGAACACGCTCACCAGCACCCGCGGCGGCGGCCCTGAGGAAGAGAAGGAGGCTGAAGCCCGCTCGATCAGGCTGCGGTGGCCCTGATGCAGTGCACCCATGGTGGGCACGAAGTGAAGGGGCGTGGCCCGCCTGCCAGCGGCGGGCCTGCACCAGCGCCGCAACTCATCACAGGTATGCAGCAACTGCATGGAAGCGACAGAGGAAAGCCCATCCGGCAGATTGCCGGATGGGCCACTCAAGGAGATGGGGTGAATGCCCTCAGGTCTTACTGAACCACTTCCAGACGGACCTGAGCGACGCCACTGGACACCAAGCCGAGGTTCTGGGCAGCTCCATGGGCCAGGTCGATGATGCGGTTGCCGTGGAAAGGACCGCGGTCGTTGATGCGCACAATCGCGCTGCGGCCATTCCAGAGGTTGGTGACCTTCACTTTCGTGCCGAAGGGGAGGGTGCGGTGAGCCGCCGTCATGGTGCCTGGGCGGAAAACCTCGCCGTTGGCTGTGCGGTTGCCGAAGAAACCAGGGCCGTACCAGCTGGCCTCACCGGTGCCGGCCAGCTTGAAGCGGCGAGGAGTGGGGGCCGGAGCAGTGGGAGCGGAAGGAGCATCCACGGCCGGAGTCCCACCGTCTTGCTGGCGAATGGCGACGGGTTGGGAAGGCTGAACCGGCGCCGAAGACTCTGGAGCAGGTGCAAGAGCGGCAGGTCTGGCCATGGCAATGCGTGAATCAGACTCCGTGCGGGCCGAATTGGCGAGCACAGGAACAGCAACTCCGCTACCAGAAAGCAGGAGGGCAAGGGCCCCCAGGGGGAAAGTGCGACGCATAACATTCGAAACCCACCACGAGTAGGCAACGGTCTTCGGATTGAAGGGTCGTTACTTGATGAATCGCGCTGACGATTGGAAAAGCTGAAAGCGCGAAATCAGTGGCGGAATCCCTGAAGAAAAATCACGACCTCGGAAACTTACAGGAACTCCGAGGAAGTGCGATGAGGAGTTTGGGCGCAGGAATTGATCAGAAATAGTCATCGACGCCGAAATCCCTGTCAGCAACAGTGCACAGAAGCGGCTGAAGCATCGATATTGATCAGCGAAGCCAATCAGAGCCATCAGCAGGGCTGATCAAATCTTGTGACAATCGGACAGGCGGCCCAGGCCGGACCGCTGGCATCGGAGGATCAACGGCTGTGAGGATCTGCCCAGCAGGAGCAACGCCATGGATTACCGCACGGCCGGAGTGGATGTGGCCGCCGGCAGGGCCTTTGTCGAGCGGATCCGCTCCAGTGTCGAGAGCACCCGCCGGCCAGAGGTGCTTGGTGGTCTGGGGGGATTCGGTGGGCTGTGCCGTCTGCCAGAGGGGTTGCGGCGCCCACTGCTCGTTGCCGGCAGCGACGGAGTGGGGACAAAGCTGGAGCTGGCCCAGGCCTACGGGCGTCACCACGCCGTGGGCATCGATCTGGTGGCGATGTGCGTCAACGACGTGATCACCAGTGGAGCCGAACCCCTTTTCTTCCTGGATTACATCGCCACCGGCAAGCTCGCGCCCGAGGCCATGGCCCTGGTTGTCGAAGGGATCGCCGACGGCTGCCGCCAGAGCGGCTGCGCCCTGCTGGGGGGCGAGACGGCGGAAATGCCGGGCTTCTATGGCCCTGGCCGCTACGACCTGGCCGGCTTCTGCGTGGCCGTGGTGGAGGAGGAGGAGCTGATCGATGGCCGGCAGGTGCAACCTGGAGACCGGATCCTGGCGGTGGCCAGCAGTGGGGTCCACAGCAATGGTTTCAGCCTGGTGAGGCGGGTTCTCGCGAATAGCGGCACCACAGAGAGCACCCGACTGGGGGGCGAGGACCGGCGGGTGATCGAGGCGCTGCTGGAGCCCACCCGTCTCTACGGCTCCCTGGTGAAGGCACTGCTCCAGCACGCTGTTCCCCTACATGCGATGGCCCATATCACCGGCGGTGGATTGCCAGAAAACCTGCCACGATGCCTGCCGGAAGGAACCCACAGCCGGATCGAGGCCAACAGCTGGGAGCGGCCAGCACTGTTCCGCTGGCTGCAAGACGAAGGCGAGGTGCCGGAAGCCGATCTGTGGAACACGTTCAACCTGGGGGTCGGCTTCTGCCTGGTGGTGCCGGAGCCTGCCGTCTCCCGGGCCCTGGAGGTGTGCACGCTGCTGGGACATCAGGCCTGGCCCCTTGGGGTGGTGGAGGCCGGAGCCCCCGGCGCGGAGTCCCTGGTGGGTTTGCCGTACTGAACGCCCCTTCCCCGCTGCTGGCAGATTGCAACAGGTTTCGCCGACCTTGATCGCTGGCGGCGCATCCGGTAATTCATACGTCCTTAACCATGCACAGCTCCAGTACTCGCATCACCCGACGGCGCAGCTCAGCGGGTCCCGAGCCGACGGCACCACCGCGGCGGCTGAGCACTCCTCCCCAGGGACGAAGCGTGAGTCGGCCCACTTATCTCACCCTGCGCGACCACGGCAAGGTGTTCGTGGCCGACCTGCCCCGTCTCTCCGAGGGACAGCTCTCGCGTGTGGCCTCGGAAGCTCAGGAGGTGCTGGAAAGTCTCAACAGGCGCCTGGAAGAGCTGGAACAGCTGCCCAGTCTCCAGCCAGCTGAGCAGGAGACCCAGATCAGGGCCAGTACCAAGAG
Source organism: Synechococcus sp. Cruz-7E5 (assembly GCF_024345995.1). Lineage (GTDB taxonomy): Bacteria > Cyanobacteriota > Cyanobacteriia > PCC-6307 > Cyanobiaceae > Regnicoccus_A. The sequence continues at coordinate 218,066 of NZ_JAGQCE010000004.1, read as the reverse complement.
GGGCGTCACCGAGCGCTTCCTGCATGCCATTGAGGACGAGCAGAACGAGCGCCGCAACAACCCGGCCCTGCGCGCTGCGGCAGGGGAGTCGCTGGCGAGAGCCTTCCTGGAAATCTCCCGCCACCGCCTGCCCGGGGCCACGTTCGATTCCCTGCTGCAGGAGGCTCTCAGCGCCTGCGACGAGCACAAGCCTGAAGTGGACAGCGGCGACACGACTTCCGGATCAAGCTCCGGGACAGGCTCCAGTCCGGGAGTGAAAACCAGGACCACTGCAGCCCTGAGTGGTGCAACCGCAGAGGTGGTGAGAATCCCCAGGCCTGGCGCCCTTCCGGTGGTGCTCTCCCCCGACCCCACCAGCACCTCTGCAGCGACGGAATCTGCCTGAACCTCCATCCCGTCTGAGTCTTCAGTGGCTGTTCAATCACTGAGGAAGGGGTTGGCCGGCATCCGCACAGGCAGGGCCAGAGCCTGCCGATCAAGGGCGAGGCGTTCCTGCCCGTCCATCTGCCAGGCCAGTGCCGCCGCAGCCGCTTCAGCCTGCTCGGGAGTCCGCAGGCCAGGGATCGGCATGGCTCCGTGGGCCCTGCACCAGTTCAGGGCCACCTCAGACACCCTGGCGCCGTGCTCAGCCGCGATGTCCCGCATCAGGGCCAGCAGCGGCTCGATCCTCGGCCGAAGCCGCCGGAACAGCAGCCCCCGGGGGCCCTTGAGTGCGCCTGGCCCGGCGCCGGGCCGGTCACACAACAGACCCAGGGCCAGGGGGCTGTAAGCGATCAGATCCACCCCCAACTCCCGGCAACAGGCCACCAGCTCCCCGCCGGTCACCGCCTCAGGGGCCAGGAGTGACACCTGAACCTGAAGGCTGACCAGGCGCACCCCCCGCTCGGCCAGCCTCCGCTGCACCTCCCGCAGACGCCGGGGTCCCATGTTCGAGACCCCCAGGCTCTCCACCTCACCCGCGATCACGCGATCCGCCAGCCCCTCCAGCAGTGGCCACTCCTGCCAGGGGGCGTAGCGGGCGGTGCTCCAGTGCAGCTGCACCCGGTCGAGTCGGCCGCCCAGCCGCTGGCGGGAGGCCTGGAGAGCTCGGTCGTAGCCCCGGCGGCCCAGGCGCCAGGGGAAGGGGGCCAGCTTGGTGGCCACACACAGATCGTTGCGCAGCTGGGGGGGCAGGGCCTGGAGGAACCCACCCAGCAACTGCTCACTGCGACCGGTGAAGCGGCCGGTGCCATAGGAGTCGGCAGTATCGAAGAAGTGAAGCCCCAGTGCAACCGCCCGTTTGAACGTGGCCTCCAGGGCGAGGTCATGGAGATCGGGCCGATAGCCCCAGAGGAACTGATTGCCCCAGGCCCAGGTGCCCACGCCGATCGAAACGGACTGCGCCATGGGGTCTCCGGGCTGCAAGCGACCTCGCCATGATCGGAGCATGACGTCTCCACCCACCCAGAGCCCGTGGGCACCGCCTGTGCCGCGGTCAGCAGCAGTGGCGCAGCAGGCCCAGCAGCTGCAGCCAAGCGAACCGGTGCTGTGCAACCACTGCGGCCGCACTGCCACTAATGGCATCCGCTGCGAGGGCTACTGCGTGGCCGATTCGGAGTACTGAGGTCCACTTCCTTCGCCCGTGCGCTACTGGGGCCAGGTGGTTCCACAATGGAATTCCTGAGCGTGGGTTCCCCTTGTCCGTCGGCACCACTCCCAACCCATCCAAAAGCCTCTTCTGTGTGGGGCCAGGCATTCGCCCCGCAGGCCTGCTGCTGGCTGGGGCTCTGGTCAGTCTGCTGATCCCCGGACCAGTCCTGCGGGCGGGTGAACAGCAGCCCACCGACTTCGGGCGGGTGCAACGCGCCACCCGCAGCTGCGAGCGCAACCTGGCCGCGGCCAGCCCTGGCCCGTGCTCGGAGTTGCGCTTCGAGCAGAACCAGCAGGGACTGCTGAACATCCGCTTTGTTGGCAGCGGCAGCGGCGAGATCGCCACCAACCTCGTCACCTTCGTGGGGGTGGTCAAGCAGGGCGGCGCAGGAATGAGCTGCCGCGAAGGACGCTGCCGCCTGGAGGGCCCCCTCAGCACCGAGATCACCAGCGTGAGTGAACTGGGCTTCGACCAGCGGGGGCTGCCCACCAGCCTGCCCAGCGCCTGGCCCGCCGATGGCACCTGCACGGTTGAGAAGCACGACGTGCGCTGCGAAGCCAGAGCCCTCTCAGGCGAGCGTTGGACGGCCACAGCCGAGCTGTGAACGAGCCCACCGGCAGCCCACCGGCAGTAGGGAAATCAGAGGCGGCACCCAGATTCGAACTGGGGGTAAAGGATTTGCAATCCTCTGCCTTACCACTTGGCCATGCCGCCATTTCGGGGGCGAACCCCCTTGCTGCGGATCGTATCAGCCGTCCACGGCAGCCCTGGCTGCTGCTGCTCAGCAATGGCCATGGGGAAGATCTGATCGGTCTGCGCATCCTGCTGGCGCTGCACCAACGGCGCCCGGAATTGCAGCTGCGTGTCCTGCCGCTGGTGGGGGAGGGTGAGACCTTCCGGGAGGCGGAACAGGAAGGCTGGCTGCGGCGGGTAGGCCCCCGCCAGCCGCTGCCCAGCGGGGGCTTCAGCAACCAGAGCCTCTCCGCGCTTTTGCGCGACCTGGGGGCGGGGCTACCTGGCCTCAGCTGGCGTCAGTGGCAACTCGTGCGCCGCTGGGGTGCCAGTGGCGAGCCGATCCTGGCGGTGGGGGATCTGCTGCCCCTGCTGCTGGCCTGGGCCAGCGGCGCGCCCTACGGCTTCCTGGGCACACCCAAAAGCGATTACACCTGGAGGAGCGGACCCGGCAGCAACCCCTTCGCCGACCGGTACCACCGCTGCAAAGGCAGCGAATGGGATCCGTGGGAGTGGGCCCTGATGGCGGATCACCGCGCCCGGCTGGTGGCGGTGCGCGATGGCCTGACAGCCCGGGGGCTGAGGCGCAGGGGGGTGGCGGCGCTGGCGCCACGCAACCCGATGATGGATCAGCTCGATCGGTTGCCCCCGCCCGAGCCACTCAGGCAGCGAAGACGAATCGTGCTGCTCTGCGGTAGCCGTCTGCCGGAAGCCCTCGCCAACGCCAGGCTGCTGCTGGCAAGCCTGGCCTGCCTGCCTGCACGAGAGCCGCAGGTGGTGCTCTGCCCCACCGGCTCCCGCCCCAGCCGCCAGGATCTGGAGCCGATCCTGGCGGCCCATGGCTACCGCGAGGTTGCCCTGCCGCAGGGTTGCGGCGGCGCGGCGGCCTGGCAACTCCAGCAGCGGCTGCTGCTGCTGGGGCCGGGCTGCTTCGAGCGCTGGGCCGGCTGGGGGGAGGTGGGCCTGGCCACCGCCGGCACCGCCACCGAACAACTGGTGGGGCTTGGGGTGCCAGTGCTCTCGCTGCCAGGGCCGGGTCCGCAGTTCAAGCTCGGTTTCGCGCGGCGGCAAAGCCGACTGCTGGGGGGGGCGGTGCGGCCCTGCGGATCAGCGCAGGAGCTGGCCGTCGAACTGGAGCAGCTGCTTGGGGATGCCCAGCTGCGCCAGCACCTAGGCGCCATCGGCAGGCGGCGGATGGGGGACGCGGGAGGCAGCGAGCGGCTGGCAGCCCTGGTGGACCGGCAGCTGCTGGCCCAGCCCCAGGGATGATGGGATCTCACCTCACCCAGGCGCGCCCCCGATGCCAGCACCGATCGACCGGGCCTACGCCACCGTCACCGGTCAGCTGGCCACCCTGCTGGGAGTGAGCATCGCCGCGGCCCGGCGCCGGGTCGACCAGCAGGCTGCCCGGGAAGGAACCCGCTCGCCGGACGAGCGCATCACCATTGCCGAGCGCATGATCCAGGAGGCCCAGGGAGGGGCCAGGGCCCAGGGTCAACTGCTGGATGCGCTTCTGGTCGCCGAAGACGACGAAAGCGGCTTCATGGTCGAGGACTGAGCTCCGGATCCCTCAGCGGGACTGGGAGGCATGCTCGAACACCGAGCCGAAGCGGCTGCGGTCGAGCTCGGCGAAAACCGGCAGGCACTCGAAGCAACGGCGGGCCAGATCGAGGCGTTCCTCCCGTTCAAGGATGGCGGCCAAGGCGTGGCGAGCGGCCAGCAGATAGCGCACGTCGTTGGCGGCATACACCAGCTGGGCTTCGCCGAGGTCCTCGACCCGGCCCCAGTCGCTGCTCTGCGACTGCTTGTCGAGTTCCACCCCCACCAACTCCTGCACCACCTCCTTGAGCCCGTGGCGGGAGCTGTAGGTGCGGGCCAGGCGGCTGGCCACCTTGGTGCAGAAAACCGGCGCCACGGTGATGCCGAGGCCTTCCCCCAGGGCTGCCAGATCGAAGCGGGCGAAGTGGAACACCTTCTCGATCGTCTGACTCTCCATCAGCTCGCACAGACGCGGCGCCTGCTGCTGGCCCCTGGCAATGCGGATGCAGCAGACGTTGTCGAGGTGGTCGGCGATCTGGACCAGGCAGAGGCGGTCGCGGCCATGGACCAGCCCCATCGCCTCGGTGTCGACCGCAAGGGCCGGAGCCTGGGCCAGCAGGCTGAGCCATTCGGCGTCGAGATCCCCCTCGAAGACCGCAAAGCGATGGGGGGTTGAGTCAAGGACCGAGGGCATGAGCGCGGGAGCAACCAACGCCATCGTGCCGAAAGGGGGAGAATGGGTTGCTTCCGCCCTGGATCGCCCGCGTGCCATCGCCCCTGTCCCCCGCCCTGGGCTCAACCCTGCTGCTCACTCTGCTGCTGGCCATCGGCCTGGTTTTCTTCCTGCGGGCGGCCAGCAAGGACCGCACCACGGTGGTGGATGTGCAGTCGCCGCGGCCGGCCCTGGAAGTCTTGGACGGACTCAGCCAGTGGCTGAGGCAGCGGGGCTGGCAGGCGGAAGCAGGGGATCCCGAACGACGGGTGCTGCGCTTCCGCGGCCAGGTGGGAGCCAGCGGCACCCTGGCACTGCTGCTCTCCCTGCTGGGAACGGTCGGCGCGGCCTGCCTGGGCCTGGTGCTGCGCCAGCTGCTGCCGGTGCTGGGCTGGTGGCCGCTGCTGCTCGCCCTGCTCGGTCCACTTGCGGGGCTGATCTACCGGCGGAGAGCCGCTCGCCAGGAACTGGTGGAACTGCGCCTGATCAGCGACGATGACGCTCCCCTCAGCCAGCTGCGACTGCGGGCACACCGCGACGAGCTGATTGCCCTGGAACTTGAGCTGGGGCCCCTGCTGCAACTGGCCAGTGACGGCACCCTGCTGAGTTCCCCCATCTGAACAACCTTAGGAAGATGCGTCAGCTTCACCCGGCCCATACCTCACGCCGCCGCTGGGCACGCCCAAGCCCCCCCAGATGGGCCCTGCTTGCCCTGGCCCTGGTGCTGGTCCTGGGCAGCGCCGCCAAAGCGCCGGCCATGTTCTCCATCGATCCGCTCACCGGCCCGCGCGCGCCACTGAACAAGGACTGGATCGGCCGTAGGTCGCTGGCAGCCGGAACCCCGATTCTGGTGATGGCCGGTCACGCCGATTCCCAGGGCATGGCCGGCGCCGGCACCAGCGGTGAAGCGGTGGATCGCTTCGGAGCCCAGCCGATGGTGGCCGGCATCCGCGATGAGCTCTACTGGAACTGGCTCACCGCCGAGCGGGTCGTGGCCCTGGGACGCCAGCGCGGCCTGCCGATCAGCCTCTACATACCGCCGGAGCGCAGCATCGCCGATGGCGAAGATCCCCGCACCAACTGGAGCGTGGGCAAGGAGCACGTGCGCCGGGGGGGCTACGCCATGGAGATTCACTACGACGCCTATGGACCCGACGGCTTTGGCTCAGGACTGATTCCGCCAATGCACCAGGTCCCCAGCCTGCTCGACGAAAGCCTGGCCGCCGCCTTCGGGGCCTTCCCCTTCCAGTTCCGGGGCGGACTGGGCGCGCCGCGCCGGGGTATCGCGATCCTCGAGATCGGCAAGCTGGAGAGTCCGCTGGAGACGGCGCTGAGAGATCCCAGCAGCCGGGATGCAGCGCTCAACGCGATCGCCGAGCGGGTGGTTCTGGCCCTGGAGCAAGGTCTCAGCCCCCGCTCCAGAAACCTGCCGACCACTTCCTTGGCCAATCCGGCAACCCCCCCCTGAGCAAATAAGGCCCCAGAGTGAGGGGGCAGGGTTCAGTCGTAAGCACCCCGGGCCCGGCAGAGCTCTTCCAGCGCAGCATCACCGAACCAGTCCTGGGGCTTGGTGAACACCTCGGTGACCAGAGCTTCACGACTGCCAGGCTCGGGGCCGTAGCCGTATTCCCAGCGCACAAGCGGTGGCAGCGACATCAGGATTGATTCCGTGCGTCCGTTGGTCTGCAGGCCGAAAATCGTGCCGCGATCGAACACCAGGTTGAACTCCACGTAGCGGCCACGGCGGTAGAGCTGGAATTGGCGCTCCCGCTCCCCGTAGGCGGTGCCATGGCGCTTCTCCACGATCGGCACGTAGCTGGGCAGGAAGGCGTTACCGCAGGCACTCGCCAGCTGGAACAGCTGCTCCCAGCTGCGGGGCGCCGCGCCTGTGGCAGCCGCCACGGCCGCTGCCGGGCCGCTGGGGTCCTGACCTTTGTACAGCACTCCGGAGGGATCCTGGTAGTCGTAGAAGATGCCTCCCACCCCCCTGGTTTCGCCGCGATGCTTCAGGAAGAAGTATTCATCGCACCAGGGCTTGAACACCGGATACAGCGTCGGGTCGACGCTGTCACAGCCTGCCTTGAGGATGCGGTGGAAGTGACGGGCATCCGCCAGGAAGGGGTAGTAGGGGGTGAGGTCGGCGCCACCGCCGAACCACCAGACCGGACCCGCCTCGAAGTAGCGGTAGTTGAGGTGCACCGTGGGCACATAGGGATTGCGGGGGTGGAGCACCATCGATGTGCCGGTGGCGAACCAGCGCTGGCCGGCGGCCTCTGGCCGCTGACTGAGGATTGATGGGGGCAGCTGATCGCCCTCGACCTCGGAAAAATTCACCCCGCCCTGCTCGAAGATCCGGCCGGCCTTCATCACCCGCGAGCGGCCGCCGCCGCCCTCCGGCCGCTCCCAGCTCTCCTCCTGGAACACCCCTTCGCCATCGAGGGCCTGCAGACCGGCACAGATGCTGTCCTGGAGGCCCATCAGCAGGGCGCGAGCACGGGCACGGGAGTCGACAGGCGGACACTCATGCGGTTGAGGCCCTACCTGGCCCTTCTCCCCATCGGCCACGCCCGTCTGTCCCTGCTCCACCACTGACGATCACGCCCCGCCGGACGTCCGAAACCCCTCCACCATTCCAGCCCGTCGAGCCGCTGCACAACCCTTCGAGAGCCTCTGTCATGGGGGCGGCCCCTAGGATCGACCCCAATGACGGCTCCTCTGGATGGCCACCGCTGAACAGGCTCTCGCCGCCCTTGAGCCCCTCTGCGACGCCGGCACCGGCCGCAGTCTGCTCGAAATGGGCTGGATTCAGCAGGTGCGTCCCCAGGGCAGCCGCGTGGTCTTCAGCCTGGCCTTGCCGGGGTACGCCACCAGCCAGCGGGAGCGAATCGCCGCCGAAGCCCGCGCGGCGCTGATGGCCCTTGAAAGCATCGATGAGGTACAGATCGAGCTGGCTCAGCCCAGCGGTGGAGGGCGGCCCGAGGGATCACCGATCGGCGGCGCGGGCCACGGCCCCGGAGGCGGCGGCAACCTGCCCGAGCGCCAGGGCATCCCAGGCGTGGGCCGGATCATCGCCGTCAGCAGCGGCAAGGGCGGCGTGGGCAAGAGCACCGTGGCGGTGAACCTGGCCTGTGCCCTGGCCCAGAGCGGACTGCGGGTCGGCCTGCTGGATGCCGACATCTACGGCCCTAACGCCCCGACCATGCTGGGTGTGGCCGACCGCACCCCGGAGGTGCGCGGCAACGGCAACGAGCAGGTACTGGTGCCGATCGAGACCTGCGGCATCGGCATGGTTTCGATGGGGCTGCTCATCCAGGAGAACCAACCGGTGGTGTGGCGGGGACCGATGCTCAATGGCATCATCCGCCAGTTCCTGTACCAGGCCGACTGGGGTGAACGCGACGTGCTGGTGGTGGACCTGCCGCCCGGCACCGGCGATGCCCAGCTCACCCTGGCCCAGGCGGTGCCGATGGCCGGCGTGGTCATCGTGACCACACCCCAGCGGGTCTCGCTGCAGGACGCCCGCCGCGGCCTGGCGATGTTCCTGCAGATGGGGGTACCCGTGCTCGGCGTTGTCGAAAACATGAGCGTCTTCATCCCCCCCGACCGGCCCGAAGCCAGTTACGCCATCTTCGGCAGTGGCGGCGGGGCCACCCTGGCCGCCGAAGCTGACGTGCCCCTGCTGGCCGAGCTGCCTCTGGAGATGGCGGTGGTGGATGGGGGAGACAGTGGTCAGCCGGTGGTGATCGCCAGACCCGAGTCGGCCACAGCCCGCGCCTTCCAGGCCCTGGCGCAGCGGATCGCGAGCCTCAGTCTGGCCGCAGCCTGATCAAGATGGCCTTGCTGGGCACCCGGCGCAGCATGTTCTCGGCGGCGCGGCCAGCCCGTCGGCGGCCCCTTGAGGGGGTGGATCTGGTGCTGTGGGGCATTCCCCTGGCCATGGTGGCTGTAGCCGGCATCCTGATCGCCAGCACCCAGCGCCAGGCCCCCTATGCGGTCTGGTACCAGCACTGGATCATTGCGGCTGTGGGGATGGGCATCGCCCTGGTCTTGGCCCGGATTCCCCTGGAGCGCTACCAGCCGTTCCGCTGGCTGATCTACGGGGCCATGGTGGCCAGCCTTGTGGCTGTGCGCGTGGTGGGGGTCAGTGCCCTCGGAGCCCAGAGCTGGATCAACATCGCCGGCTTCCACGTGCAGCCTTCGGAGTTCGCCAAGGTGGCGGCGATCCTGCTGCTGGCCGGTGTGCTCGCGCGGTATCCGGTGGAGCGACCGGTGGACCTGATCAGGCCCCTGGCCATGATCAGCTTGCCCTGGCTGCTGGTGTTCGTGCAGCCGGATCTGGGCACCTCGCTTGTGTTCGGTGCAGTGCTGCTGGTGATGATGTTCTGGTCGGGGATGCCAGGCGCCTGGCTGCTGCTGCTGCTCTCGCCGCTGTTCACCGCGATTCTGGCGGGCACCATTCCCTGGGCCCTGGTGGCCTGGGTTCCGGCCATGGGGGTGCTCGCCTGGCGCTCCCTGCCCTGGAAGGCCCTGGCCGCTGCCCTCAGCCTGACGATTCAGGGGTTGTTCGCCCTCGGCACCCCCTGGCTCTGGGCCCATGGTCTGAAAGAGCACCAGCGGGCCAGGCTCACCATGTTTCTCGATCCTTCCCAGGATCCGCTCGGCGGGGGGTATCACCTGCTGCAGAGCACGGTGGGAATCGGTTCAGGAGGGCTCTGGGGCACCGGGCTGATGCAGGGCCACCTCACCCTGTTGCGCTTCATCCCAGAGCAGCACACCGATTTCATCTTCAGCGCACTGGGGGAGGAAACCGGCTTCATCGGCTCCACCCTGGTCGTGGTGGGCTTCGTTCTGCTGATGTGGCGTCTGCTCCAGATCGCCGGGCGGGCCCGCAGCGATTACGAATCCCTGGTGGTGGTGGGGATCGGCGTGATGCTGATGTTTCAGGTGGTGGTGAACATCAACATGACCATCGGGCTGGGCCCGATCACCGGCATTCCCCTGCCCTGGCTGAGCTACGGCCGCTCGGCGATGCTCGTGAATTTCATCGCGCTGGGGCTTTGCGCCTCGGTGTCTCGCCACGGCCGCCCGCCCCAGCGGCGATGGTGAGCCTGGCCGACGTGCGGGCAAGGCTGGCCCAGGGGGTCCCAGCTGGCCGCTGCGACGAAGACTCCGTGAGACGGCAGTGGTGGGGGGCGCTGGCCACACTCCAGGATGATTTCCTGCCGCCACTGCAACCGCTGCGGGGGATCTGGCTGGCCTCGCCGCTGCCGGCGCTTTACGAGCCAGAGCTGCTGAAACCATTGCAAGGCTGGGTCTGGGCACCGCCGCAGATCACCGGCGACCTCAGCCCCTCGGGTCCCCTGCTGCCAGGAGTGGGCTCAGCCAGGACAAGCGATTCCACTGGAGCGGCCAGCCCCTACGAACGCCTGGCCCTTGAGTCCGAAGACGGCACCGACCCCCTGCTGGTCCTGATCACGCCCAAGCTGCAGCTGGCCATGGCCCTGGAGGGCAGTCCACAGCAGCGGCAGCTGGTGCTGCGCTTCGATCCCACCACTCTCTCGGAAACCCTGGCTCTGGTGGACGAGCGACTGCGCACCACGGCCCCCCAGGCCGCCCTGCGCTTGCGCCAGGCCCTGCATGCGCTCGGTCCACTGCGCAGCGAGGAGAACATGGCGCTGCGATTCTGGCCGAGGCTGGCGGAACGGCTTGCGGCGATGGCGCCGAGCCTGACCCTGCAGCCACTGGTCCACGGCCGTGAGGACGACCGGTCGGAGAGCAGCGGCGAACTGGCTCTGCTCGAGGCCCTCACCCACGAGGTGCGCACTCCCCTGGCCACGATCCGCACCCTGATCCGCTCGTTACTGCGGCGCGTTGACCTCCCAGCGGTGGTGCGTCAGCGGCTGGAGCAGATTGATGGGGAGTGCAGCGAACAGATCGACCGTTTCGGTCTGATCTTCCATGCGGCCGAACTGCAGCGGCAGCCGCGGCCCCGCCAGACCCTGGCCCGCACCGACCTGGCCAAGCTGCTCCAGGGCTTTGAGGAGCTCTGGCAACGGCAGCTGGAACGCCGTGGTCTGAAGCTGAAGCTGGAGATCAGCTCTCAGCTGCCGCCGGTACTGAGCGACCCGAACAGGCTGGAGACGATGCTGGGTGGCCTGGTGGATCGCTTCAGCCGCAGCCTGCCATCGGGCAGCACGGTGCTGATCCGGCTGCTGCCGGCAGGTTCACGCCTGAAGCTGCAACTGCGCTGCGCCGAGCTGCCCGGAGGCGAAGCAGCGCTTCCCAGCACCCCTGAGGAAGACGCTGCCGCAGATGTGGGCCCCGTGCTGCGCTGGAATCCGCTAACGGGCAGCCTGCAGCTGAGCCGTCAGGCCACCCAGCGCCTGTTCCACAGCCTGGGTGGACGTTTCACGGAACGGGCCGGGCAAGGACTGACCGTATTCTTTCCCGTGGCAGGCCACGCAACCGACTCCGACACGGACGTTTGTTGACTGGTGTGAAGAGAGCTGCTCCCCTGGGAAGACCCCCCAGATTGCAGTGCTAACTTCCAGCCGACATGGTCCGCCGACTCACTGATGGGTCCGCCGACTCACCATCCCCAACAGCCATGACAGCAACGGCGCTGAGCGGTCAACTTCCCAAGTCCATCGGCAGCACGGGCGGTCTGCTCAACTCCGCCGAAACCGAGGAGAAGTACGCCATCACCTGGACCAGTGCCAAGGATCAGGTGTTCGAGCTTCCCACCGGTGGAGCTGCAGAGATGAATCAAGGTGAGAACATCATGTACTTCTCCCGCAAGGAGCAGTGCCTGGCCCTCGGCACCCAACTGCGCACCAAGTTCAAGCCTCGTATCGAGGATTACAAGATCTACCGCATCTTCCCCGGTGGCGACACTGAATACCTGCACCCGAAAGATGGTGTATTCCCCGAGAAAGTGAACGAAGGCCGCCCGATAGTGGGCCATAACCCCCGCAGCATCGGCCAGAACCCCGATCCTTCAACCCTCAAGTTCTCCGGACGCAACACCTTCGATTCCTGAGTTCAGCTCCTGGGTTCCACCTGGGGCAAGCCTGGAGTTTTCTGCGGGAATCGGCTCCAGGGCGTGATTCCTCCAACCTTTAGAAAGGCGGGGCAGGGTGCCCCGTTTTTTTTGCCTGCCGGTTGCCGTGATGCCCTTTCCCGATCGCGACGCATTCCTCGCCCAGGTGGAGGAGGGCAGCACCTTCATCCCGCTCTGGAAGCGCTGGCCCGCTGATCTGGAGACCCCACTCACCACCTGGCTGAAGGTGGGGGCCGCCAGCAGTCATGGCGTGCTGCTGGAGTCGGTGGAGGGGGGCGAGCGGCTGGGGCGCTGGAGCTTCGTGGTGGCCGATCCTGCCTGGACCCTCACGGTGCGCGGGGAGGACGGCGTGCAGTGCTGGCGTGATGGCCGTCGAGCCCAGTTGCAGGGCAACCCCTTCGAGTTACTGACCAGATGCCTGGCCTCACTTCAGCCCAGCACCATTCCAGACCTGCCGCCTCTGGGGCAACTCTTCGGCTTCTGGGGCTACGAACTGATCCGCTGGATCGAGCCGAGCGTGCCCATCCACCCCAGCGACCCCGGGGGGCCGCCCGACGGTTGCTGGATGTTGGCTGACAGCCTGCTGGTCTTCGATCAGGTGAAGCGGCAGATCACGGCTGTGGCCTATGCCGACCTCAGCGGCGGTGGAGATCCCCTCAGCGCCTACGCCGAGGCCACAGCCCGGATCCAGTCTCTGGAGGAGCGCATGCACGGCCCGCTGCCGGCTGGGGTCACCCCCCTGCGCTGGGACCCTGACCCCAGCATGGAGCTGGAGACCCGCAGCAACCGCAGCCAGGCTGATTTCGAAGCGGCGGTCGTGGCGGCCCGTGAGCACATCGCCGCCGGTGACGTCTTCCAGCTGGTGCTCAGCCAGCGGCTGGAGACCCGCATCCAACGAGATCCCTTTGAGCTGTACCGCAGCCTGCGGATGGTGAATCCATCTCCATACATGGCCTTCTTCAACTTCGGTGGCTGGTATCTGATCGGCTCCAGTCCGGAGGTGATGGTGAAGGCCGAGCCCGTAGCCGGTGGCATACGGGCCTCCCTGCGCCCGATCGCCGGCACTCGCCCACGTGGGACTGATGAAGCCCACGACCTGGCCCTGGAGCAGGAGCTGCTGGCCGATCCCAAGGAACGCGCCGAACACGTGATGCTGGTGGATCTGGGCCGCAACGACCTGGGCCGGGTCTGCCAGCCGGGCACGGTCGAAGTGACCGAGCTGATGGTGGTCGAGCGCTACTCCCACGTGATGCACATCGTCAGTCAGGTGGAGGGCCTGCTTGATGACTCACACGACGTCTGGGATCTGCTCAAGGCCTCCTTCCCGGCCGGCACGGTCAGCGGCGCGCCCAAGATCCGGGCGATGCAGCTGATCCACGACTACGAGCCCGATGCCCGTGGCCCCTATTCCGGCGTTTATGGGGCTGTGGATCTGGCCGGCGCCCTCAACACCGCAATCACGATCCGCACCATGGTGGTGCTCCCCGATGGCGAGGGAGGCTGGCGGGTGCAGGTGCAGGCCGGCGCGGGCCTGGTGGCTGACTCCCAGCCAGCCGCCGAATACCAGGAAACTCTCAACAAAGCCCGCGGTCTGCTCAAGGCCCTGGCCTGCCTGCAAGGGAGCGACAAGTGACCGATCGCCTCCTGCTCAAAGGCTTCGAGGTTGAGCTGTTCACTGGCCGGTCCGATGGCACCGTGGTGGGGGTGGCGGAGCAGGCCGCGGCCCAGCTCCAGGATTTCGTCACCGAACCAGACCATCGCAATCTGGAGTACATCACCCCGCCTGATGCCGACTACTCCCAACAGCTGGAGATGCTGCTCGAGCCGAGACGGCGCCTTCGCCGCTGGCTGGGCGAACGGAGCCTGACCCTGCTCCCGGGCAGCACCCTGAGTCTTGGGGACAGTCGCCGCTTCGAGCGCTCCGACCCCTCGAATCCGTACCACGGCTTCATCGAGGCCACTTATGGCACCAGGGTCGTGACCGCCAGCGTGCACATCAACCTCGGGGTCACTGAGATGGGTGCCCTGTTCGCCGGCTGCCGGCTGTTGCGCTGCGAGGGCGCCCTGCTGCTGGCCCTGAGCGCCAGTTCTCCCTTCCTCGATGGGGTCGCCACGGGAGCCCACTCCCAGCGCTGGCTGCAGTTCCCGCTCACCCCGCCCAGGGTGCCTTTGTTTCTCGATCATCAGCACTACATCCAATGGATGGAGGCCCAGCTGGCGGCGGGAGCCATGCGCAACGTGCGCCATCTCTGGACCTCCGTGCGGCCCAACGGGGAGAAGCGGCCCCACGACCTCAACCGGCTTGAAATCAGGATCTGCGACCTGATCAGCAATCCACGCCAACTTCTGGCCGTCACGGTGTTCGCGGAATTGCGCCTGCTGCAGCTCCTGGAAGACCCGCAGAGTCATGATCCCCTGCTGGCCAGCCGGCTGGGGCATGATCAACTTGCCGAGCTGGCCGACCGCAACGACCGCTCCGCCGCCCGCCAGAGCCTGCGGGCCATGCTCAGCGACTGGCGTACGGGGGAGGAGATCGAGGCCGGTGCCTGGATTCAGCGCGAGTTGGAGCAGGTGGCGCCTCTCGCCGCCAGGCTCGGCCTGAGCCCCTGGCTGGAGCCGCTCCACGCCATCCTGAGCCACGGAAATGAAGCGATGCGCTGGCTGGAGCTGCACGCCGCCGGAGTGCCGCTGCGCGAGATCCTCGCCCAAGGAGCCACGGCCATGCAGCTGGCTGAAGTGGAACCAGCACCACGAAACACAGCGGCTTCGCACCCTTTGGGATGATCATGGAGCCTTCCTCGCCTGCGCCGGCCCCCATGCGGCAGCCCCTGTCCGCCCCATCCGCCGTACTGGCCCAGGCCGCCCAGGCAGTTTCCACGGCTCCAGCCCCCCGTGTCACCCGGCTGCTCGGAGAGCGGCTGGAACTGGTGGAAGATCTCTGGCAAACGGTCCTGCTCAGCGAGTGTCCGCCCGATCAGGCCGAGCGGCTGCTGCGACTCAAGCAGCTGAGCGACCCTTCGGAAGCTGCCGACGGAACGGTCGACACCACGGCCTCCATCGTGCAGCTGATCCGGGAAATGGACCTCTCGGAGGCGATCGCCGCGGCCCGCGCCTTTTCCCTCTACTTCCAGCTGGTGAACATCCTCGAGCAGCACATCGAGGAAGACAGCTACCTGGCCAGTCTGCAGGAGGCGTCCACTCCCTCCAGGCCCGACCCCTTCGCCCCACCGCTGGCCAGCCAGACCGATCCGGCCACCTTCCGGGAGCTGTTCACCCGCCTGCGCGGACTGAACGTTCCACCTGCCCAGATCGAAAACCTGCTGCGGGAACTCGATATCCGGCTGGTGTTCACGGCCCACCCCACGGAGATCGTGCGCCACACCGTGCGCCACAAACAGCGGCGGGTGGCAGCACTGATCCACCGCCTGCAGCAGGACAGCCCATCAGAACTGCATGACGAGCGCAGCCTGCGGCTGCAGCTGGAAGAGGAGATCCGGCTGTGGTGGCGCACCGACGAGCTGCACCAGTTCAAGCCCTCTGTGCTCGATGAGGTCGATTACGCCCTCCACTACTTCCAGCAGGTTCTCTTTGACGCGATGCCGCTGCTGCGCCAGCGCATCCTCAATGCCCTCGCCGCCAGTTACCCGGATGTGGAGGCCCCACGTGACGCCTTCTGCACCTTCGGTTCCTGGGTGGGCTCCGACCGCGATGGCAACCCTTCCGTCACTCCCGACATCACCTGGCGCACCGCCTGCTATCAGCGCCAGCTGATGATCGAGCGCTACATCACGGCGGTGCAGGGCCTGCGCGACCAGCTCAGCATCTCGATGCAGTGGTCCCAGGTGAGCGCCCCCCTGCTGGAGTCCCTGGAGATGGACCGGCTGCGGTTCCCGGAGATCTACGAGGAGCGGGCCGCCCGTTACCGGCTCGAGCCCTACCGCCTCAAGCTCAGCTACATCGTCGAACGGTTGCGCCTCACCCACCAGCGCAACAAGCAGCTGGCAGAAGCCGGCTGGGAATCCCCCTGCGACAGCGCCGGCCCGGCGGTGTTGAGCACGGGCACCGGGCCCATGGCCGCTGCCCCGCCCGAACTGCACTACGGCTCGGTGAACGAGCTTCGCCAAGACCTGGAGCTGCTGCGCGACAGCCTCGAAACCACAGGCCTCAGCTGTGAACCACTGCAGACCCTGCTCAGCCAGGTCCACATCTTCGCCTTCAGTCTGGCCAGCCTCGACATCCGCCAGGAGAGCACCCGACACAGCGATGCCCTCGACGAACTGACCCGCTACCTGCAACTGCCCATTCCCTACGGGGAGATGGAGGAGGAACAGCGGGTTGAGTGGCTGCTGCAGGAACTGCAGACCCGCCGCCCCCTGCTCCCGCCCGCGACCCGATGGAGCCCGGCCACCGACGAAACCTTCGCGGTGTTCCGCATGCTGCAGCGGCTTCAGCAGGAATTCGGTCCCCGCATCTGCCGCACATACATCATCTCGATGGCCCACACGGTCTCCGACCTGCTGGAGGTGATGCTGCTCGCCAAGGAGGCCGGTCTGGTGGACCCCAAGGCGGTGCAGACCCAGTTACTGGTGGTGCCCCTGTTCGAAACGGTGGAGGATCTGCAGCGGGCTCCGGCGGTGATGCAGCGCGTCTTCTCGGAGCCCTTCTACAGGGCGCTGCTGGCCAGCAGCGCCGAATCCGACAAGCCCCTGCAGGAGGTGATGCTCGGCTACTCCGACAGCAACAAGGATTCGGGCTTCCTCTCCAGCAACTGGGAAATTCACAAGGCCCAGATCGCATTGCAGCGACTGGCCTCAGAGCACGATGTGGCCCTGTGCATCTTCCACGGCCGGGGCGGCTCGGTGGGACGGGGCGGGGGCCCTGCTTACCAGGCGATCCTGGCCCAGCCCAGTGGCACCCTCAACGGCCGCATCAAGATCACCGAGCAGGGTGAGGTGCTGGCCTCGAAGTACTCCTTGCCTGAGCTGGCGCTCTACAACCTCGAAACGGTGACCACCGCGGTGCTGCAGAACAGCCTGGTGAGCACCAACGTCGATGACACCCCCACCACGAACGAACTGATGGGCCGCCTGGCAGCCCGCTCCCGGGTGCACTACCGGCGCCTGGTTCATGAAAATCCAGATCTGGTGGCCTTCTTCCAGCAGGTCACACCGATCGAGGAGATCAGCAAACTGCAGATCTCCAGCCGCCCAGCCCGCCGCAAGAGTGGAGCCAAGGATCTCTCCAGCCTGCGGGCGATCCCCTGGGTGTTCGGCTGGACCCAGAGCCGCTTCCTTCTGCCCAGCTGGTTCGGTGTGGGGGCAGCCCTGCAGGAGGAACTCGACGATGATCCCGGCCAGCTGGAGTTGCTGCGTCTGCTCTACCAGCGCTGGCCCTTCTTCCGCATGCTGATCTCCAAAGTGGAGATGACCCTCTCGAAGGTGGATCTCGACCTGGCTCATCACTATGTGCAGGCCCTGGGTCGCCCCAGCCACCGCGAAGCCTTTGAGGAGATCTTCCAGGTGATCGCGGCCGAGTTCGAACTCACTCGGGATCTGGTGCTGATGATCTCCGGTCACGGCCGCCTGCTGGATGGCGATCCAGCCCTGCAGCTCTCGGTCGACCTGCGCAACCAGACGATCGTGCCGCTCGGCTATCTGCAGGTGGCCCTGTTGCGGCGACTGCGCGACCAGAACCGGCAACCGCCGATGAGCGAAGCCAGCAGCGGCGATGGCCAGGATGGCCGCACCTACAGCCGCAGCGAACTGCTGCGCGGCGCCCTGCTCACCATCAACGGCATCGCCGCGGGCATGCGCAACACCGGTTGAACCGCGTTTGATTCCCTTCCGCAGCCAACCGCCCGCCCCACGACTGCCCGAGGGCTATCGAACGGAGGCAGAGCCCCCCCAGCCCGGGGAGTTGAACAGCTTGCTGATGGCCTGCGGCGAGTCGCAGCGTGATGAGCAGCGGCTGGCCCTGGTGCTGGAGCGCAGCGCCTGGCAACTCTGTGTGCGGGATCCGCAGGGACGGTTGGTGGGCTTCGTGCGGGCCACCAGCGATCAGGCCCTCAATGCCAACCTCTGGGATCTCTCGGCCTGGCCGGCGGATCCCCATCGGTCCACGGTGCTGGCGGTGCTGGTGCACGGCGCCCTCAGCCGCCTGCGCCGCGAACTGAGTGGTTGCAGCATTTCAGTGGCAGCTCCACCTGAGGCTCTCTCAGCCCTTCAACAGCATGGCTTCATGGTCGACCCAGGTGGGATCCGCGCCATGGGTCTGGTGCTCACCACAGCCGAGGGTGACACCCAGGGAGCCGAATGAAACGAGCATGGAGGGACTCGAACCCCCGACATTCAGAACCGGAATCTGACGCTCTATCCAACTGAGCTACATGCCCGAGCGGGGAGGTCATCCCTGGCCCGGTGGTCGTAGCTTACCCGCACGCCGCTCCTGACCCATTCGGCTGCATCGCCTGGAGCTGCTCGATTTTCGTAACTACGCCCAGCTCTCCCTTGAGCTCTGCCAGCCACGTCTGCTGGTCATCGGCGCCAACGGGGAGGGCAAGTCGAACCTGCTTGAGGCGGTGGAGCTTCTCGGCAGCCTGCGCTCCCATCGCAGCGGCCACGACCGCGACCTGATCCGCCATGGTCAGAGCCGGGCGCTGGTGCGTGGCTGGTGCGGCGAAGGCGACACCCCTTCAGCACCATTGCCAGCGCCTGGGCTGAATCAACTTGAGCTCGAACTGGAGGTGAGGCGCCAGGGTGGGCGCCAGGCCCGCCGCAATGGCAAGGTCCTGGAGCGCCAGCTTGATCTGGTGGGCCCCCTGCGCTGCGTTGGCTTCAGTGCACTCGACCTGGAGCTGGTGCGGGGGGAGCCCGCCCTGCGGCGCCAGTGGCTCGATCGGGTGGTGCTGCAACTGGAGCCGGTCTACGGGGAACTACTGGCTCGCTATGGCCGATTGCTGCGCCAGCGCAGCCAGTTACTACGCCGCGGCCTGAGCCAGGGGGAACAGCAGCTGCACTCGCTCCTCGACGCCTTCGATCAGCAGATGGCCCTGATCGGTACACGCCTGCACCGCCGCCGACGCCGTGCCCTGGCTCGCCTGCAACCCCTGGCCGCAGCCTGGCAGGTCCAGCTCAGTGGCGGTCGTGAGCGTCTTGAGTTGCGCTATCAGGCTGGCAGCCAGCTGGAGGGGGAGGAAGCGGAGCTCCCCTGGCGGGAGGCCCTGCTGGAGCAACTACGGCGGCAGCGCCCGGAAGAGCGCCGACTGGGAGCCTGCCAGGTGGGCCCACACCGCGATGAGGTGGCGATGCTGCTGGGGGACGAGCCTGCCCGCCGGTTCGGATCCGCCGGCCAGCAGCGCACCCTTGTGCTGGCCCTGAAACTGGCGGAACTGGAGCTGGTGCAGCAGCTCTGGGGTGAGCCGCCCCTGCTGCTGCTCGACGACGTGCTGGCAGAACTCGACCCGCGCCGCCAGGAGTTGCTTCTGGAGGTGGTTGGCACAGGACACCAGTGCCTGGTGAGCGCCACCCACCTGACGTCGTTCAGCGCCAACTGGCAGGGGGGCGACTCCCAGGTGGTGCAGATCTGCGGGGGGGAGATTGTCGATTCGGCCGGGCAACCGTAAGAAACCTGAAGGGATGCGTAGGATGATCTCTTGCTTGCACGCATTCGATGACCCAGAGCCTGCCCTGCCTCCACCCCAACCCGGGATGGAGTGGAGCCCAAAGCACCCCGAGCTTTCAAAGCCAACCCCCCACGACCAGCGACATGGTGGGGAAACATTGCATCCTTGAGCTTTACAACTGCGATTCAAAAAAGCTCAACGACGAAGCTTTTCTCAGAGACGCCATCACGACTGCAGCGAAACGTGCCGGCGCCACTTTGCTCAATCTGATCACCCACCGCTTTGAACCGCAGGGTGTCACAGGTCTGGCCCTGCTGGCTGAATCTCACATCTCAATCCACACCTGGCCTGAGTCGGGCTATGCAGCGGTGGACGTGTTCACCTGCGGTGACCACACCATGCCCGAGCGTGCTTGTCAGGTGCTTGCTGATGAGCTTGAGGCGGCCAGCCGCAATCTCAAGAGTTTCCGCCGGGAAACTCCTGACTCGATCAGCGAGCAGATCAGGGAACCTCTGGATCTGGCTGCCTGAGGCCGGTTGAAGCCAGTGGCCCCGGAGCTGCTGGCTTCATGCTCGCCTCACGGTTGAGCTTGCCGCTGATCAATCCCTCAAGATCCAGGCTGACAGCGGCGAAACCAAGCGATCTGAACGCCTCCACCAGGTCCTGGCGCGGCAACCAGCTGAGCAGACAGTCAAGTTGGTCGGCGGGAACCTCCACACGGGCAGTCGCCCCCTGACAGCGCACCCGCAGCTGCTGAACTCCTCGCTGGCGCAGCCAGTCTTCTGCAGCGGCAACACGCTGCAGGCGCGAGGCCGTGACCGGCTCGCCGTAGGGAAAACGGGAGGCCAGGCAGGGTTGGGCCGGTTTGTCCCACCAGGGGAAGCCCAGGGCCCTGGAAATCTGACGCACGGCTGCCTTGTCGAGGCCGTGTTCGGCCAGGGGCGAGCGCACACCCCGCTCGCGGGCAGCACGGATACCTGGCCTGTGATCGCCGAGATCGTCGCGGTTCACCCCATCCAGCACCTGGATGGCGCCGCCCGAGAGAGAGGCCAGAAGGCCATGCAACTCGCGCTTGCAGGCATAGCAGCGGTCGGTGGGATTGCTGCTGTAGGCGGGATCCTCCAGTTCACCGGTGGCCACTTCCCGATGCCGGATTCCCATCCAGGCCGCCTGGGAGCGGGCTTCCCGCAACAGATGGGGCGCCAGGGCAGGCGAGACCCCCGTAGCCGCCTCGGCGGCATCGCCCAGTTGCTCGGAGGCGATCGCCGCCACCAGGGCACTGTCGACACCACCGGAATAGGCCACAAGTACGGAGCCCAGCTCCCTGACGCTCTGACGCAGCTTGCCGAGGGCCTGCTCCAGCGGCAGTGGCAGAAATTCCACCAGCGGATGGAGGGCCGGGGAGGTCATGGCCTCGGTCAGGGGTCGTTAGGATCCAACCGTAGAAGGCCAGGACATGGCACCGACCTCCAGCGCGGCCTCCGGTGCGTCGTCCCGCGCAATCGGCATCCGCACGGCCTCCGGGAGCCACGAGCGCAGCCATGGTCAGTTGCACGTCTACGACGGCGACGGCAAGGGCAAGAGTCAGGCGGCCCTTGGAGTGGTCTTGCGGACCATCGGCCTTGGGATCTGCGAGCGCAAGCGCACCAGGGTCCTGCTGCTGCGCTTCCTCAAGGGGCCCGGTCGCGCCTACGACGAAGACGCGGCGATCGAGGCCCTGCAGCAGGGCTTCCCCCACCTGATCGATCAGGTGCGCACTGGCCGCGGCGACTATTTCAGCGCCCAGGAGGCCACCCGCTTCGATCGCCAGGAGGCCCAGCGCGGCTGGGACATCGCCCGGGGTGCCATCGCCAGCGCCCTCTATTCGGTGGTGGTGCTGGATGAACTCAGCCCGGTGCTCGACCTCGGCCTGCTGGAGGTGGACGAGGTGGTGCGCACCCTGGCGGCCAAGCCGGCGGGCATGGAGGTGATCGTCACCGGCCGGGGCGCGCCGCGGTCACTGGTGCAGCTCGCCGACCTGCACTCCGAAATGCGGGCTCACCGGCGCGAGGCCAACGACAGCGCCGGCATCGCCGGCATCGAGATCTACACCGGCGAAGGCAAGGGAAAATCCACCAGTGCCCTGGGCAAGGCCCTGCAGGCGATCGGCCGGGGCATCAGCCAGGACAAGAGCCATCGTGTGCTGATCCTGCAGTGGCTCAAGGGCGGCAGCGGTTACACCGAAGATGCGGCAATCGCGGCCCTCCGCGAAAGCTACCCACACCTGGTGGATCATCTCCGCTCCGGCCGCGATGCCATCGTCTGGAGGGGCCAACAGCAGCCCATTGATTATGTGGAGGCTGAGCGTGCCTGGGAAATCGCCCGGGCGGCCATCTCCAGTGGGCTCTACAAGACCGTGATCCTCGATGAGCTCAATCCCACCGTTGATCTGGAACTGCTGCCGGTTGAACCGATCATGCAGACCCTGCTGCGCAAACCAGCGGAAACGGAGGTGATCATCACTGGACGCTGCAAAAATCCCCCCGCCTATTTCGATCTGGCCAGCGTGCATTCCGAGATGGTATGCCACAAGCATTACGCCGAGCGGGGCGTCGACCTCAAGCGGGGGGTGGACTACTGAGCGGGCTGACCATTCAGCCCGCAGCGTGGAATGGAGTCCCAGAAACTCAATAGATCGGCACGGCAGGGTCAACTTGCTCACTCCAAGCCTGAATGCCACCACTCACGTTCACCCCTTCGATGCCATGGCGACCAAGGGCCAGCAGGGCCTTGGCGCTGCGGCCACCAAGCTTGCAGTGAACATATAGACGTTTTCCCTGGGCCAGCCGGCGCACATCCTCGATCGCCTCACCGCTCTCGATCCGATCAAGGGGCATCAGCACCGATCCAGGGATCACGGCGATGTCGGCTTCAGGGGCGTTGCGCACATCCAGCAGCAGGATGTCTTCCAGCTGGCCGTCGATCACGGTCTTGAGTTCGGCCACGGTGATGCTGGGCACACTGCCGGCCTCCTCCTGGCCCGGCGCCGTGCCGCCCACACCGCAGAACTCCTGATAGTCGATGAGCTTGTCGATCACCGGCCGCTCGGGGTTGGGCCGCAGCTTCAGTTCCCTGAACTTCATGGCCAGCGCATCGAAGAGCAGCAGGCGGCCACTGAGAGTGGTGCCGATGCCGGTGATGATCTTCACGGCCTCGGTGGCCTGGATCACGCCGATGATGCCTGGCAGTACCCCCACCACACCGCCCTCGGCGCAGGAGGGCACCATTCCCGGTGGCGGTGGCTCAGGGAAGAGATCGCGGTAGTTGGGACTTTCGGTATCCAGGTTGAACACCGTGGCCTGGCCCTCGAAGCGGAAGATCGAGCCGTACACATTGGGCTTGCCCAGCAACACGCAGGCGTCGTTGACCAGGTAGCGCGTGGGGAAGTTGTCGGTGCCGTCGCAGACCAGGTCGTAGGGCTCGATGATCTCGAGCGCGTTCTCGCTGGTGAGCGCAGTCTCGTAGAGATCCACCTGGCAGTGGGGGTTGATCTCGAGGATGCGCGCCTTGGCCGATTCGATCTTGGGCTTGCCCACCCAGCTGGTGCCGTGGATCACCTGGCGCTGCAGGTTGGAGTGATCCACCACGTCGAAGTCGACGATGCCCAGGCGGCCCACGCCGGCGGCGGCCAGGTACAGCAGAAGCGGGGAGCCAAGCCCCCCGGTGCCCACGCAGAGCACGGAAGCGGCCTTGAGGCGCTTCTGCCCGGCCATGCCAACTTCCGGCAGGATCAGATGGCGGGAAAAACGCGCCACCTCGTCGGGACTGAGCTGGACGCCGCTGATGTCGGGGGGAAGCATGGGCAAGAAGGCCGTGGGCCGCAGAAGGGACCGCGTGCGGCGGCCCTCTACCTACTCTCCCAAATCCTCGCCCCCCGCTGATGGCCTGAGCGCCGATAGGACCAGCGCCAGTTCCCGCGCAGCCGGCAGGACGGAGGAATCACCGGGCAAGTCCGCGATCCACCAGGCGCGCAGTTCCCCTGAGGCGCCGAGTATCAGCATCAATGCCGGAGCGAAGGCCCAGGCGCAATCGGTGAGGGAGGGAATCGCCGCCGAGCTGGGATGGCTATGGGCCGTGCCCAGCACTTGCCAGCCGCGCTGCCGTCCCCACTTCTGGGCCATCAACTGCTCGCGGGGGTCGATGGCGAAACGCTCACAGCGCTGCTCGCACTGCGGCCAAACGTTCAGGCAAGGCCAGGTGAACCGAAGACTGGCAGCGGCAGGGGCTCCCGGGCACGCGCCAGCGGGGTGACCCAGCAGCAAGGCGCAGCCCTCCTGGGGGGCCACGGCAGCCAGCACGGCCCGCAGAACGGTCAGCTGATGCGAATCAACCACAAGCCGGTCTGGCCAGTCGCTGCCCATGCCGATACCTTGAGCCCTTGACTCTCACACCATCGCCACCCCATTGATGAGCGACGCAACCACCGAACAGGAGCCGAAGACCAGCGAGGCAGGCACATCATGGGCGGAGAGCGAAGCTGGCGCCAACTTCAGCGAGCGCTACGGCGAGATCCTCTCCAAGGTCAATCAGACCCTGGATCAGGTGGACTGGTCGCAGATCAGCCGGATCGGCAAGGGTGTCGGCATCCTGCTTGCTGTGATCGTGGCCCAGGTGCTGATCAAAGGGGTGCTCGACACCATCAACCTGCTGCCGGTGGTGCCAGGCCTGCTGGAGCTCCTCGGCCTGGTGGTGGTCGGCCAATGGAGCTGGAAGAACCTCAGCACCAGCGAGAAGCGCGCTGGCGTGATGTCCCGCTTTCAGACCCTGCGCCAGGAATACCTGGGCTGAAGCGGCTATCGCCAGAACCACTCTGTCGGAACCTCACGGCCAGGAACCCGGCTTTCAGTCCAAAAGCCCGGCGATCAGGGATTGGGCCTGCCCCCAGTAGCCACCACCGAACAGGTTGGCGTGGTTCAGCAAGTGGTAGAGGTTGTAAAGACGGCACCTCAGGGAATGGCCAGCGGGCCTGGGCCATTCCCCGTCGTAGCCGCTGAAGAAAACCGGCGGGAATCCTCCGAAGAGTTGGGCCATGGCCAGGTCCACTTCCCGGTCCCCCCAGTAGACGGCGGGATCAAACAGGGCCACCCCGGCTGAGCCCGGGGTGATTGAACTGGGGGCCATCCGGGCGGCATTTCCTCCCCAGAGATCGCCATGCACCAGGCAGGGAACGGCCCCATGGCCATTCAGCCACTCTGGAGTGAGCTCCAGCAACCTCCGGCTTCCCCTCAGCAAACGGCCCGAGCGCTCGGCGAGCTTCAACTGCGGGCCCAGGCGCTGCTCGCTGAAAAAGTTTCCCCAGTCCTGGCTCCAGCGATTGCGCTGAGTGGCGCTGCCGATGAAGTTGTCACGCTGCCATCCGAAGCCGGGCGAGCCGGAGGCGGAACTGCGGCGATGCAACCGTGCCAGTGCAGCCCCAGCCGACTCCCAGGCCAGGGCGGCCTCGGCAGTACCGGCTCCGGTAACTCCCAATCCTGGTCCACCAGAGGTCAGGTCCAACCAATCCATCACCAGCAGTGCCTCGGAGCCCGCCAGGGCACAGTGCATGGGCCTGGGCACCACCAGCTCAGCTCCGGCTGCCGAGGCCAGCGCCAGGAGACCCTCCATCTCCGCCTCCAGTACGGGCAGCTGATTGGCCAGGTTCGTCTTGGCAAACAGCCGGCCGCCACCGGCGAGCTCCAGGGCCCAGGCACGGTGACTGCAGCCGCCAGCCACGGGCCGGCAGCGCTCCACCTCCTGGCCGAGGGTCTCCTCCAGCCAACTCACCCAGGGTTCGCGCATCGCAGGCCATGCCACGCCTGCCAGCATGCCCGCCGTTCCTGCCGCCCAGCACTTGGCCGTCAGTCCCTCCCCCGCTGATTCCCGAGCCAGGGATTCCTCCTCCACGGATGCACCGCTGCTGGATGTGACGGTCATCGGCGGCGGCATCGCGGGGCTGACCGCTGCAGCGCTGCTGGCCCGGGAGGGACTCTCGGTGCGGCTGCTGGAGGCCCACAGTCAGACGGGGGGCTGTGCAGGCACCTTTCGCCGCAGTGGATATGTCTTTGATGTGGGGGCCACCCAGGTGGCGGGGCTGGAACCTGGCGGCATCCACGAGCGCTTGTTCCAACATCTGGGGGTCGAGACGCCTGCGGCCAGTCCACTCGACCCAGGCTGTGTGGTGGATCTCTGTGACGGCCAGCCGCCAATCCAGCTGTGGCGGGATCCCGAGCGCTGGCGCCAGGAGCGCCAGCGGCAGTTCCCCGGCAGTGAGCGCTTCTGGAGCCTGTGCGCAGTCCTGCATGAGGCCAACTGGTCATTCGCCCGGCGCGATCCGGTGCTGCCACCCCGCACCCTCTGGGACCTGGGGCAGTTGCTGGGGGCACTGAGACCAGCCAATCTCGCCTGCGGGACCCTGATCCTCGCAAGCGTGTCCGACCTGCTGTGCCTGAGCGGTTGCGGCAGCGATCAGCGCCTGCGGCGCTTCCTGGATCTGCAGCTGCGCCTTTACTCGCAGGAACCGGCCGAGGGCACCGCTGCCCTCTACGGCGCCAGCGTGCTGTCCATGGCCCAGGCACCGTTGGGCCTGTGGCACCTCCAGGGCTCGATGCAGGCCCTGAGTGAAAGGCTCGAAACCGCCCTGGCGGCCCAGGGCGGCCAATTACTGCTCAGCCATCGGGTGACGAGCCTGAAAGCGGCGGGACCCAAAGTCTGGTGGGTGCGTGGGACGCAGGCAGGCGGGCGCCCCTTCTCGAGCTGCAGCCGTGATGTGGTGGTGTCACTGCCCCCCCAGGCCCTGGCTGATCTGCTGGGGGAGGCGATGCCTGCGGCCTACCGCCAGCGCATCAGCAGCTTCCCCGACCCCAGCGGGGCACTGGTGTTCTATGGCGCCGTCGAGCGGGCCCTGCTGCCAGCGGAGTGTCCAGCCCATCTGCAGATCGACTGCAGCGATCCCGGTTCGTTGTTCGTTTCGGTGAGCCGTGAGGGGGATGGGCGAGCGCCGGCGGGGCAGGCCACGGTGATTGCCAGCGTGTTCACCCCGGCACGCCACTGGATGCATATGGAGAGAGAGGCCTATGCGGAGGCCAAGCGTCAGGCCATGACCCAGATCCAGGCCAGCCTGGAGCGGAACCTGGGGCTGGACGCCACGGCCTGGCGCCACGGGGAACTGGCAACGCCGCGGGGATTTGCCCGCTGGACCGGGCGGCCCTTCGGCTTCGTGGGCGGGCTGGGACAGCACCCATCCCGCTTCGGACCCTTCGGTCTGGCCAGTCGCACCCCCCTGCCGGGGCTCTGGCTGTGCGGCGACAGCATCCACCCGGGAGAGGGCACCGCAGGAGTGACCCTCTCGGCGTTGATGGCCAGCAGACAACTGCTGCAGGCTCGGGGCAGAAACCTGGAACTGCCCTGAACTCCAGCAGCCATGGCCCCAGGCCAGGGGGTCAGAGAAACTCAGGCCGCAGGTCCCGGCAGGCCTCCAGTTCCCGCCCCAGTCCGTCCCAGTCGTGCTGCTCAAGAAGACCTTCAAGGCCGTCGAGGGCCTGGCGGTAGTAGCCAAGCGCCTCGGCCAAGGCGGCGCGGTTGCTCTGCGCCATCAAGGTGCCCAGCTCCGGATTGCCGCCGCCCACCCTGGTCGTGTCGGCGAAGCCGCTGGAGGCCAGGGCACGCACCAGTTGGGGCAAAGCCGCCTTGGACGACGCCTCTGCCCCATGCTCCGCCGCCCGCAGCAGGGCGGCGCCCACGAGCACCGGCAGGTGGGAGATCAGGGCCACGGCCCGGTCGTGGTCCTGGGCGTCGCACACCAGCCACTGGGCCCCGAGGGCAACTGCCATGGCGCGAACCTGCTCCAGCGCTGCGGGGTCGGTCTGAAGCGTTGGGGTAGCCACCCAGGGCCGGCCGCGAAACAGGTTCGGCAGACCAGCCTCCACCCCGGCCGCGATCGTGCCGGCCATCGGGTGGGTAGCCACGAAGTGGGGAACGAGCGACTCCCAGGCCGCCAGCACCGGTGCCTTCACCGAGGCCAGATCGGCGATCACCGCCCCCTTCGGCAGGGCCGCCAGCAGATCAGGCGAGGGCTCCAGCAACTGATCGAGCGGCAGAGCCAGCAGCACCATCGCGCAGCCCTTGAGCACCGCCGGATCCGTACTCACCTGGCTGGCCAGGCCCCGCTGCCGTGCTCGCTCCGCCGTGGCCGGGCGATGAACCAGGCCGCGCACCTCAACGCCCAGTGCCATCAGGTCAAGGCCGATCGAGCCGCCGATCAGGCCCAGGCCCACCACTCCCACCGGTCGTTCATGCCAGAGGGTTGTCATCGCTGGTACGGCCCACTGGCTCCACCTTCCTACGATTCCTCGATGTTGGAAGCCCGCGCCCACCAGCAGCTCAAGCAGCTCCTGCGCCAGGAGGGCGGCATCCGCTGGCCGCACCACCTGACCATGAGCCGGCTTGTGGCCCGCAGCCTGCGGCGCGCCGATCACACACTTGTGCGGCTGGCCCCGGGCAGCGACCCCGACTGGCTGGTGGGCCTGCTTGTGCCCCTGGCACTGGGGGAAGCCGCGATCGCCCTAGTGGTCAGCGACCCCCTGCGCCGACGCCTGCAGCAGGTGGAAATGCCCAGGCTGAAGACCGTGGGCCTGCAACTGCCCTGCTGGGAAGGATCCGCGGGCGCCCCCGGGGTGGCTCCCCTCTGGCTTCTGAACCACGCTGAGCTGGAGCTGGCCTGGCGCCAGGGCCAGCTAGCGGAGCGGCAACTGGTCGTACCTGAGGCCGAGCAGCTGCACCAGCAACTGCGCCTGGCCCTGGACCGTCCGATCGACAACGGCGACTGGGAGCGGCTGCGTCGGGTTCTGCCCAGCGCCGAACCCAGCCTGCTGGCGCTGCATGAGCGCATGAGTCGTCGAATCTTCGCCCATCCCCCCACACCCTCGGGCCTGGTCCCGATCAGTCCCGAGGAGGAAGCTCCTCTGCGGCACCTGCTGGCGCTGCTGGGGCCCCTACCGGAGGCCTGGCAACTCTGGCGGTCCGCTGTTGGACCCGGCTGGACCAGCTGGGCCAGCGTCGACCGGCAGCTGCTGCAGTGGCGTCTGCACCGCCAGCCGCTCGAACCTCTGGAGGCCATGGAGGGCCTGCTCCACAATCGCGGCGTCGTGCTGGTCGGTCAGTTCGGGCGGAGTGCCGCTTTGACCGGCATCAATCCCCAGGTGAATGTGAACCTCTCGGATCCACCACTCTCCGATCCGCTGCCGCTCTATGCCCCCCTGGGCCAACCCTTCCCGAACAGCCCGCACTTCGGCACCCATCTGCTCGATCACTGCCGGCGACTGGTGTTGGGCCAGAGCGGCCTGACGATCGTGCTGGTGGATGAGCATTCCCAGCGGCTCAGCCTCGCCAGCGCCCTGGCGGCGGAGTTCGGCCGGCGGGTAGGACATGAAACCACCGCACCCGAGAGCAACGGAGTGATCTGCTGCGGCTGGCAGTGGTGGCTGGACCACCAGGGGCGGCTGCCGATGCCGCGCCAGGTGATCGTCGGGCCACTGCCCATCGCCAGCCTCGAAGACCCACTCACGGCAGCACGGGTCAACCGGCTGCGCCAGGCTGGCCGCGATTGGTTCCGAGAACTGCTGCTGCCGGAGGCCATGACCCGTCTCCAGCTGGCGCTGGCGGGGCTGCGCCGGGGCGGCGGGCGGCTGGCGGTGCTGGACGGTCGCCTGCGCAGCCGCAGCTGGGGGCACCAGGTGCTCAGCGCCCTGGAGCCATGGGTGGCACTGAACAGATTGTTACCGCTCTGAACACGACAGGATCAAGTGACCCCAGCGATGCCCGTAGCCTGGTGCCAGCCAGGATGTCGCCGGGAAGCATGGGAGAGGCCAAACGCCGCTCGGAACAGGGTTTACCGCCCCGGGGGCCGCAGAAGAACCCCAGCTCCGCCAAGGACACCTCCCCGCGGCTGGCCCCTTGGCTGCCATTGACCCGCCGCCAGGCAGACCGCTTTGTTCAGGTCTCCACCCAGGGGGCTTGGGTGGGCATTGCAGCCCTGGTGCTGTTCTGGGTCACAGTCCGCTTCATCGGACCATCTGTCGGCTGGTGGACCCTCTCCGATTGAGCGGGTGCGCCTTTGCCCACACCAGCCTTCAGCCGTGGCAGAAAGTGGAAGAAAACCTTAGGATCACCCCAATTCCTGAGCTGACCGATGTTTCCCCGCCTCGCTGAGCAATACCGCTCCGTAGTGCTCGACCTGGTGATGAGCCTGCAGGCCCTGGCCAGCAGCCTGCAGCGCAAAGGACTGGTAGCCACCTGCTACGTCTGCGGTGATGGCCGAGATGGCCATGGTGCCTCATTCGTGGCCGACCTCGGAGACGCTCACATGGTGCGCTTTCTCGTCTCCGATTTCGGGATCAGCTGGGTGGAATCTCGCAACGGCTGCGAACTTGTGAAGCTCGAAGGCGCCGAGGCCATCCAGGAACTGCAGCGGGTTGCCACCTTCCTGCAGGACTCTCAACCGTCCGCCCCAACTCCTGCGGCCACCGGGCAAGATCCCGAGGCCAGCAGGCTTGAGGTTCCGCTGATCTGAGCTGTGCTTCGCCTGCCTGATCTCAGCTGACAGCAGGCTCCAGAGCATCAGCACCGTGCTCCATGGCTGATTCGGTGGATTCCGAGACAGACGAAGCGCTCGAGCTCGTGGCGGCGAGCTTGGCGGCCGCCGCTGCCAGTGGCTTGAGCGAATTGGCGGTCACATCAGCACCATCGGTGAGCTTCCGCCGGACCTCGGCCTCGATCAGCTCCTTCTGCTCCGGGTTCTGCTCCAACCAGGTGATGGTGTTGTCGCGGCCCTGACCGATGTTGTCACCGCCGTAGCTGTACCAGGCACCCTTGCGGACCACCACACCGGTTTCCTCGGCCAGGTCAAGCACACAGCCCAGGGTGCTGATGCCACGGCCGAAGAGAATGTCGAACTCGGCGATTCGGAACGGGGGCGCCACCTTGTTCTTGGCCACCTTCACCTTGGCGCGGATGCCGTATTCCTCCGTGCCGCGCTTGAGGGTCTGGATGCGACGGATATCGAGCCGCACCGAGGCATAGAACTTGAGGGCGTTGCCGCCGGTGGTGGTTTCAGGGTTGCCGTAGGTGACGCCGATCTTCTGGCGCAGCTGGTTGAGAAAGATCACCGTGCAACCCGACTTGCCGATGTTGCCGGTGATCTTGCGCATCGCCTGGCTCATCAGGCGGGCCTGGCTGCCGACGGCAAGATCACCCATTTCACCCTCAATCTCAGCCCGCGGAGTGAGAGCAGCCACCGAGTCGACAACAACGATATCGACGGCGGCGGAGCGCACCAGCTGATCGACGATCTCCAGTGCCATTTCACCCGTATCGGGCTGGGACACCAGCAGATTTTCAATATCAACACCCAGGGCAGCGGCATAAACCGGGTCGAGCGCATGCTCCGCATCCACAAAGGCGGCCACCCCGCCACGGCGCTGCGCTTCGGCGATGGCATGGAGGGTGAGGGTGGTCTTGCCGGAACTCTCTGGCCCATAGACCTCCACCACCCGGCCCTTGGGATACCCGCCGCCCAGGGCAAGATCGAGAGTGAGGGCACCGGTGGACATCGTTTCAACCCGCATCCGGGAGGCATCCCCCAGGCGCATGATCGAGCCCTTGCCGAAGTTGCGCTCGATCTGGCCGAGCACCAGGTTGAGGGCCTTGTCGCGCTCAGCTGCGCCGGCCGCTGACGCGCTTGAGGAGCGGGGCTGGGCCGACCTGAGGTCGGTGCTCTTGGGGTCGACAGGCATGGTCAGAAGAAAACGAAGGAACGGGCCGGAAAGGGACGGACCCTGGGGGATGTCGCCGTGCGGCCTCACAGCTACAGGTGCCACCAAAGCCGATGGATGTATCAAGGCGGTGGCAAAACAGCGGCAGCAGGCCCCTGACGCCGGGTAACTCAAATTAGTACAGGCGTACGCTAGCGGATCAGGGCCACGTAGCCAAGGGGGCCGCGAAGGCCGCAGGCTCCAGCACCGCCAGCCCCTCGGGCAAAGCAATCAGATCGTGGGGCCCCAGGTAACCCCAGCTCACCAGGAAGCAGCGCACCGCCTCCAGTCCAGCGGTGGAGCGCACCGCCTCGAGCGTGGACCGGCGGTCCTCGATGAACCAGAGCGGCCGCTGCAGCGTGCGCAGGCGCAGCAGCACCTCGGGCTTGCTGCCGTCCTCGTGGCCGAAGGTGTACAGGGGAACGAGGTCGTGGGCCGTCAGCAGCTCCCGGGCGAAGGCGCCGCCCTTGGTGGTGAGCACGGCCCAGTCGGCCGCCTCCGCCGCCAGGGCCCGCAGCCGCTGCGGCACTCCGGGGTAGGGCCGGTGCAGCGCCAGCCAATGAAGACGATCGGCCTCAATGGCCTGCCGGCGCACCTCTTCGAGGGCCGTCTGCAAGATCTCGGGGCTCCAGCCCCAGTGGGCCAGCGCTGGAGCCAGGGCCTGGTCGTAGGCCGCACCCGGGGCGGTGAGGTCGCTGGAGCTGCGGGACAGCTCCGCGGCCACCAGCACCATCTCCCAGCCCTTGTGGATCAGCGGGCGCAGCCGGGCGAAGGCAACGGGAGCCTGCTCGGGAAGGGTGAGGTCCGGCCGCAGCCTCAGGGCCGCCTGGCGAGCTGCCCACCAGTACTCCGCCATGCCGTCGACGAGGACGCCATCGAAATCGAACACCAGCAGCGGGCCGGGGGTCACGCAGGGATCTCTCAGAACTGGGCCGCTAGGATTCGAACCTAGGAATGGCGGGACCAAAACCCGCTGCCTTACCACTTGGCGACGGCCCAAAGCTCCAGTGGCGGCCTTCCAATCCAATCGATCCATGTGGATGGATACAGGTTGGTCGGTCGCTTTACCGGTTGCCCTGTTAGTTACCCACAGCGGGCCGTCCTTCGTCAATCTCTGAATGCCGGCGGCGAACCTGCCTACCGCAGCCCGGCCGTTTCATGGAGGGAAGACCCGCAGCCGCCGCAGGTCGCCGCTGCCGAATTCGGCACTGCGCAGGCCGTAACCATTCACCTGATCGGCCTGGATGAGGCGCACTGAAGGACTTCGGGGCAACAGCTCCACCGGCCGGCCATGGGGAAGCACCACCTGCTCCACCGCCAGACGGCATTCCTCCATGGCGCCATGGGCGTCATCAGGGGCGCTGGCAGGGCTCGTCGATGCTGCCGCCCCGTCTCCGCCGCGACGGCGCAACAGCCTCTCCACACCGCGTTGGATCTGGGGAAGGGTGTCGGCCTTGATCACCAGGATCGGCACATGACGCTCAAGGGCCTGGCTGCGTACCTGGGGTTCGCGACCCAGCTGCTGGCGCAGGCTGAGCACCGCATCGGCATCCTCCACCTGGCTGACGCGCTGCACGGGCAACTGACGGCTGCGCACCACCTGCTCCAGCAACTGAGGGCTGACCCCGCAGCAGTAGAGGCGCAGGGGAGGGGACGCAGGGGAGGGTGGTGTCGAGCGGCGATGGGGCGGGAGCAGCTCCGGATCGGGCAGGGGCACGGGTGCCAGGGATGGACTTGGGGCTGCGCGGTCCCCAGCCAGAAGCGGGCCACGCCGCGGCATCCGGGGGGGAGAGCGAAGACCGGGATCGGGATCATCGAGGCGCAGCAGGCCGTCGCTGCCCAGCTCACGAACCTGGGGACGGACCGGCTGCCCACGCAGCTGCTGGTCAACGGTGCGGGCCACGTCGCGGTGTACCAGCCAGCGGCTGCGGCTGTGCATCTCCACCGCCAGGGGGAAGGTGGGGTCGGCGCAGCGCTCGAGCACCGTCTTCTGGGAACCACGCCGGCGGGCCTCCTCATCCCCCAGGGTGACCGACTGAATGCCCCCGATCAGATCGGCCAGGGTGGGGTTCTTGATCAGGTTGGCCAGCTCGTTGCCGTGGGCTGTGGCCACCAGCATCACGCCACGCTCGGCAATGGTGCGGGCAGCCTGGGCCTCGAGTTCTGTGCCGATCTCATCGATCACGATCACCTCGGGCATGTGGTTTTCCACCGCCTCGATCATCACCTGATGCTGTTGCTCAGGCCTCGCCACCTGCATGCGTCTGGCCCGGCCGATGGCGGGATGGGGAATGTCTCCGTCGCCGGCGATCTCATTGCTGGTGTCGATCACCACCACCCGCCGCTCCAGGTCGTCGGCCAGCACCCGGGCGATCTCCCGCAGGGCCGTGGTCTTGCCCACACCGGGCCGTCCCATCAGCAGCAACGACTGGCCACTGTCCAGCAGGTCGCGCACCATCGCCACCGTGCCGAACACAGCCCGGCCCACCCGGCAGGTGAGCCCGACCACCTCCCCACCCCGGTTGCGGATCGCACTGATTCGATGCAGGGTGCGCTCGATACCGGCCCGGTTGTCGCCACCGAAGGACCCGAGCCGCTGCACCACCGCCGCAAGATCGGACCGCTCGATCGGCCGATGATCCAGCAGCTGGGCTCGGCCCGGATAGCGAGCTTCGGGTACACGGCCCAGGTCGAGCACCACCTCCAGCAACTGATCACGGCTGATCGGGCTCGCCAGCGCTTCAGCGACACGCTCGGGCAACACCTCCAGCAGGCGGTCGAGATCGTCAGTGATCCGCTGCGGGGTGATTGGCCGGGCAGCCGCGGCAATGGCAGCAACGCTTGGACTGGGCATGGACACGGCCCATCTGAATCGACGTTCTAGCCATCGGCGGCCAGCCAGGGGGAGACAAGCTCCTGCGCCAGCTCCAGGGCCTGGGGCCAGAGGGCAGGCTCATCGAGCAGACGCCGGCCACGGCGCTCCGCCTCCAGTACCAGCGGAGAGAGCAGCCGGCGGGCCAGACCACCGAAGGCCACCCCGGCGGCGGCAGTCCGGGCGGCCTGAGCGCCACCGCTGCGCTGGCGCAGCAGGGGCAGGCTGCGGCCGTTGGTTCCGCCCGCGAGCTGCAGAGGCCCCGGGGGCGCCAGCCGGCGCAGGGCGAGCAGCAGGTTGACGGCGGCATGGGCCGTGCCATCGCCCACATCGCCACTCATCGGGCGGCCATCGAGTTGCCAGAGGGGCTTGAAGCGATGGCGTCGCAGCAGGCCGAACCGCTGCCAGAGCTCGCTGGCCAGGGTCGCCGGGCTGGCGTCAGGGGGGGCGCCAGTGGCAGCCGCACCGGCCTCAAGACCACAACTCACGGCCAGCCGCCGCAAGGGCAGGCCCGAGGCCGCCACCTGCTCCAGGCGCCGGGCGAAGGCCTCTCCCCGGCCCAGGCAGGTGTGGATCTCCACCGCATCCGGGCGCAGGCGAGCCAGGAGCTCCGGCACTGCCGATGCTTCGAGCCCATGACTCTGGGCCTCGATCAGTCCGTGGGGACAGGCGGGCAAGCAGCGGCCACAGCCGTAGCAGCGCTCCCTGGTCACACCGGCCCCGGTCGGGATCGCCTCTGCCGGGCAGACACGGGCGCAGGGCCTGGGGCAGTCGGTCGGACAACGGCTGGGATCGAACCATGCCTTGCGGAAGTGGGGATCGTCGCCGTCGCTGAGGCTGAGCATCAGCCAGGGGGTACTCAGCTCAGGCCGCTGCTCACGAGCCCAGCGCAGGCCCCGGCGGGCGGCAGCCACCACGGCTTCATCAGCGGCCACGTCAATGCAGTGAACCCCAGCAAGGGCGTAGAGCCCGCAGAGGTCTTCGATGGAAGCGAGATCCTGATTGCTGGCCCCGCAGATCAACTTGACCCAGCGACCGCAGGCCAGAGCCTGCTCAGGCGGCAACCATCTCCTCCAGGGGCGTCCAGCGCAGACTGCGGGAGCCGCCCAGCTCCGCCACGATCTTCAGCCGGGGCTCGCGCCGGGTAAGCGCACAGAGCGACTGCAGCTCCGCCGAGGAGAGCACTTGAGCCTCCAGCAACCACAACACCATGGGCTTGATGCCCTCCAGCAAGGCCCCCAACTGGGGCATCACCCGCTGCACCTCACCCACGGCGGCCCCGCGGCCAACGCTTTGATGACCGAGGTGGGGCGGCCGAACCCCATGACTCTGGAACAGGAAGACCTCGGGGTCGCCCAGGCCCCGGGCCGAAGTGATCTGAGCGCCGTAGCCTGCTGCGCGCAGGCGGCGAAGCAGTCGGGTTTCAGCACCTCCTTCCAGGGGTGCATAAAGGGCGAGGGCGCCGGCCTTCTCCAGGTCCTGACGGAAGCGGCGACCTGAGAGCAGCAGAGGCATGGGGCAGCTTCAGAACTGTTAGCGGAAGTCTGACAGGGGAGAGAAGGCTCTGGCCTCGAGCCATGCAGTATGGTGTTCGCTTGTGCATCTGATCTGCGCCCGACCGCTAGCCGGGCCTCCGGATCTGTGCGCGGGATCGTCGCTGGCGACGATCTCTTCTGGCCAGTGCGGCCAGGCTTGCCGGTTTGCTCCGCGCAATGCCTGACCGCCGGGATACTGCCGCCTTGCCCAGCAGGCGCGGACAAGTCCCAGCCAACTGTTTCGCCAACCGCTAGCCCAGCCGAAACCGCCCCGGATCTCCCGCTTCCCAGCGGCTCAGGGTCCAGGTTTCTGGCCAAGCGCGACTGCACGATTCAGTACCAAGTGGTTCGCACCTGTGCGCGCCACTGTCCTGCTGGCGTTTCTCCCTCCTATGTCCTTCGGCATCCTTGGGAAGAAACTGGGCATGTCTCAGTTTTTCGACCCCAACGGCAAATCCATCCCGGTCACCGTGATCGAGGCTGGTCCTTGCCGCATCACCCAACTCAAAACTCTTGCCACCGACGGCTACAGCGCCGCTCAGATCGGTTTTGGTGAGATCCGCGAGAAGCTCGTCAACAAACCTGCGGCCGGTCACCTGGCCAAGTCAGGCGACGAGCTGCTGCGTCACCTGCAGGAATACCGGCTGGAGTCCCTTGACGGCCTCGAGCTTGGCGCCTCCATCACAGTCGAGGCCTTCGAAGCCGGACAGAAGGTGGACGTCAGCGGCGACACGGTCGGCCGGGGCTTTTCCGGTTACCAGAAACGCCATGGCTTCAGTCGGGGTCCGATGAGCCACGGCTCCAAGAACCATCGCGAACCCGGATCCACCGGCGCCGGCACCACGCCGGGTCGGGTTTATCCGGGCAAACGCATGGCGGGCCGCTACGGCGGCAAGCAGATCACCACCCGCGGCCTCACCATTCTCAAGGTGGACCATGAGCGCAACCTGCTGGTGGTGAAGGGTTCGGTGCCCGGCAAGCCCGGCGCCCTGCTCAGCATCCGTCCCGCCCTGCGGGTCGGCGCTAAGGCCGCGAACTGAGGAGAAATCAGATGGTGAATTGTGTTATTCGCGACTGGCAGGGAAAGGAGGCCGGCGAGGCCAGCCTTGATCTGAAAGTCGCCAAGAAATCATCCGCAGCCGACCTGGTGCACAGGGCGGTGGTCAGGCAGCTGGCCAATGCCCGTCAGGGCACCGCCAGCACCCTCACCAGGGCGGAGGTCCGTGGTGGTGGACGCAAGCCCTATAAGCAGAAGGGCACGGGCCGGGCCAGGCAGGGCTCGATTCGCACCCCCCTGCGCCCTGGTGGTGGTGTGATCTTCGGGCCCAAGCCACGTAGCTACACCCTGGCGATGAACCGCAAGGAACGTCGTCTGGCTCTGCGCACGGCCCTGATCAGCCGCGCCGCAGACATCCTGGTGGTCAAAGGCTTCGCTGCCGATCTTGAGGTTCCCAAAACCAAGGAGATCGTGGCGGCCCTGGAGCGCTGGCAGGTGCCGGCGGGCAGCAAGGTGCTGCTCGTGATCGATGCCCCCAGCGACGTGGTTCGCCGCTCGGTGCGCAACCTTGAGAAGGTGAAGCTGATCGCCGCTGATCAGCTCAACGTGTTCGACCTGCTCCACGCCAATGTGCTGGTGTTGAGCGAAGAGGCACTGGCGAAGATTCAGGAGATCTACGGCGATGACTGAACGTTTCAATGGCCGGCTGGCGGATGTGATCCGCAAGCCGCTGATCACCGAAAAAGCCACCCGTGCCCTGGAACTCAACCAGTACACATTTGAGGTGGATCCCCGGGCCGCCAAGCCCGACATCAAGGCTGCCGTCGAACATCTCTTTGATGTGCACGTGGTCGGGGTGAGCACCATGAATCCCCCTCGCCGCAGCCGGCGGGTCGGGCGCTTCGCCGGCAAGCGTGCCCAGGTGAAGAAAGCCGTGGTGCGCCTCGCCCCTGGCGATGCCATCCAGTTGTTCCCAGAGGCCTGAGGGGTCTGAATCGTTATGGCAATCCGCAATTACCGCCCCTACACCCCCGGCACCCGCGGCCGCTCCTCCAGCGACTTCAGCGAAGTCACTGAGCGGCGTCCCGAGCGTTCGCTCGTGGTGGCCAAACACCGCCAGAAAGGTCGCAACAACCGCGGTGTGATCACCTGTCGCCATCGGGGTGGCGGCCACAAGCGCCTCTACCGCCTCGTTGACTTCCGCCGTGACAAAACCGGCGTGGTCGCCCGGGTGGCCGCCATCCACTACGACCCCCACCGCAACGCGCGGCTGGCGCTGCTCTTCTACACCGACGGTGAGAAGCGATACATCCTGGCTCCCGCCGGAATATCAGTGGGCCAGACGGTCGTATCGGGCCCCGAAGCCCCGATCGAAGTGGGCAACGCCCTGCCGCTCTCGGCCATTCCTCTCGGATCCAGCGTCCACAACGTCGAGCTCTATGCAGGGCGTGGCGGTCAGATGGTGCGTACCGCCGGTGCCAGCGCCCAGGTGATGGCAAAGGAAGGCGACTACGTCGCCCTCAAGCTGCCCTCCACCGAGGTTCGGCTGGTTCGCCGTGAGTGCTTCGCCACTCTTGGCGAAGTGGGCAACGCTGAAGTGCGCAACACCAGCCTCGGCAAGGCCGGTCGCACCCGCTGGCTCGGGCGCCGTCCCCAGGTGCGCGGCAGTGTGATGAACCCGTGCGATCACCCCCACGGTGGTGGTGAAGGCCGGGCTCCGATCGGCCGCTCCGGTCCTGTCACACCCTGGGGCAAACCTGCCCTGGGCCTGAAAACCCGCAAACGCAACAAGCCCAGCAATCGGTTTGTGCTGCGGAAGCGTCGCCGCACCTCCAAGCGGAGCCGTGGCGGACGGGATTCCTGATGCTCAACACCGCACTGCTGTCTGCCTGATTCGCTATGGGACGTTCACTCAAAAAAGGCCCTTTCGTCGCCGACCATCTGCTGCGCAAGGTCGAAGCGCAGAACAGCGCTGGCGACAAGACCGTGATCAAGACCTGGTCACGGGCCTCCACCATCCTGCCGATGATGATCGGCCACACCATTGCCGTCCACAACGGCAAAAGCCATGTGCCGGTCTACGTGACCGAGCAGATGGTGGGCCACAAGCTGGGGGAATTCGCCCCCACCCGCACCTTCCGGGGCCACATCAAAGATAAAAAAGGTGCCCGTTAAGGAGCGAATCACCATGGCCAACACCACCACCCCCAGTCAAGAAGCCCGCGCCCACGGCCGCTACATCCGCGGTTCCGTGTCCAAGGTGCGCCGGGTGCTCGATCAGATCCGCGGCCGCACCTACCGCGAAGCGCTGATCCTGCTCGAGTTCATGCCCTACCGCTCCACCGGACCGATCACCAAGGTGCTCCGTTCTGCCGTGGCCAACGCCGAGCACAACATGGGGCTCGATCCGGCCTCGCTCGTGATCAGCACCGCCATCGCCGATATGGGTCCCTCCCTGAAGCGCTTCCGGCCACGGGCCCAGGGCCGTGCTTACGCCATCAAAAAGCAAACCTGCCACATCAGCATTGCTGTGGCTCCTTCCGCCTGACCCCCGAGGACACCGCCCGATGGGACACAAGATCCATCCAACCGGCCTGCGCCTGGGGATCACCCAGGACCACCGCTCCCGTTGGTACGCCCCCAGCAAGACCTACCCGATCCTCCTCCAGGAAGATGACCGGATCCGCTGCTTCATTCATAAGAAGTACGCCTCAGCCGGAATCAGCGATGTGCTGATCGCCCGCAAGGCCGATCAGCTGGAGGTCGAGCTCAAGACAGCCCGGCCTGGTGTGCTGGTGGGACGCCAGGGCAGCGGCATCGAAGAACTGCGCGCCGGCATCCAGAAAACCGTCGGTGATCGCAACCGCCAGGTGCGCATCAACGTGGTGGAAGTGGAGCGGGTTGACGCCGATGCTTTCCTGCTGGCCGAATACATCGCCCAGCAACTGGAGAAGCGGGTTGCGTTCCGCCGGGTCATGCGCATGACCGTGCAGCGTGCCCAACGGGCAGGCGTGCTCGGCCTCAAAATCCAGGTGAGCGGACGCCTCAACGGCGCCGAAATCGCCAGGACCGAATGGACCCGGGAAGGCCGGGTTCCGCTGCATACCCTCCGCGCCGACATCGACTACGCCACCAAGGTGGCCTCCACCACCTATGGGGTGCTGGGAATCAAGGTGTGGGTGTTCAAAGGAGAAGTGCTTCCTGGTCAACAGGAAAAACTCCCCGTCGGGGCAGCACCACGGCGCCGCGCCAATCGCCGGCCCCAACAGTTCGAAGACCGCTCCAACGAGGAGTGAGCAGGAAGCCTGAACCATGCTGAGTCCACGTCGCGTCAAATTCCGCAAACAACAGCGAGGCCGCATGTGCGGTGTCGCCAGCCGGGGCAACACCATTGCCTTCGGTCAGTTTGCGCTGCAGGCCCAGGAATGCGGGTGGATCACCTCCCGACAGATTGAGGCCAGCCGCCGGGCCATGACCCGCTACGTCAAGCGGGGCGGAAAGATCTGGATCCGGATCTTCCCTGACAAGCCCGTCACCATGCGCCCTGCTGAAACCCGAATGGGTTCTGGTAAGGGCAACCCCGAGTTCTGGGTGGCTGTCATCAAGCCAGGTCGCATTCTCTTTGAAATGGGCGGTCCCGAAATCACCGAAGCCATTGCCAAGGAGGCCATGCGCCTGGCTCAGTACAAGCTCCCCATCAAGACCAAGTTCCTGGCCCTTGAGGAGCAGGCGAGCGCGGTCGAACCGGAGACCACCGTTCCTGTGGAGTCCTGAACCCATGGCCCGTCCTGACATCGCCGAGGTGCGCAAACTCACCGACGCCGAAATCAGCGAACAGATCAATGGCTGCCGCCGCGATCTATTCGATCTGCGCTTCCAGCAGGCCACCCGCCGTCTGGAACAACCCCACCGCTTCAAGGAAAGCCGCATCAAGCTGGCCCACCTGCTGACGGTGCAGAAGGAGCGTCAGAGCTCCGCCCCCTCCGCCTCCTGATCCCCCCCACACCACCCATGGCACTCAAGGAAAGGGTCGGCGTCGTCGTCAGCGACAAGATGGACAAAACTGTGGTGGTGGCGGTTGAAAACCGCTTCCCCCATCCCATCTACCAGAAGACCGTCAGCCGCACCACCCGTTACAAAGCCCACGACGAGGACAATCGTTGTCGCGTGGGGGATCGGGTCCGCATCACCGAAACTCGCCCCCTCAGCCGTACCAAGCGCTGGGCAGTAGCCGAAGTTTTCACCACATCCGGCGCGAGCTGAGAAGATCCCACCATGATTCAGCAGGAAACTTATCTCAACGTCGCTGACAACAGCGGTGCGAAGCGTATCCAGTGCATTCGGGTGCTGGGCACCAATCGTCGCTATGCCCACGTGGGCGATGTGATCGTGGCCGCCGTCAAAGATGCGATGCCCAACATGGGCGTCAAGAAGTCGGATGTGGTCAAGGCCGTGGTGGTTCGCACCAGGGCCACCCTGCGCCGGGACACCGGCAATGCGATTCGCTTCGACGACAATGCCGCCGTGATCCTGGGCACCGACAACAACCCCAAAGGCACCCGGGTGTTCGGACCCGTGGCCCGGGAACTGCGGGAGCGCAACTTCACCAAAATCGTGTCTCTCGCCCCGGAGGTGATCTGAGATGGCCACAGCCACCCCAAAACCCAGGCCCGTTCACAGGGTCAAGATGCGCATCCGCAAGGGTGACACAGTCAAGATCATTGCCGGCAAGGACAAGGGCAAGACCGGTGAGGTCCTGCGCACCCTTCCCGATGAGAACCGTGTGGTCGTGCAGGGCATCAACCTGCGCACCCGCCACATGAAGCCCACTCAAGAAGGCGAATCAGGCCGCATCCTCACCGAGGAGGCCTCCATCCACGCGTCCAACGTGATGGTGTTTTCAACCGCCAACAACGTCCCCAGCCGGGTGGAGCTAGTCGTCGATACCGACGGCACCAAGAAGCGCCGCCTCAAGAAGACGGGTGAAGTTCTTGCCTGAGTGCAAGGACGACCGCTCCCACCGCTGAACGCAACCCCGTCCGCTTTCTGACAAAGCCCAGAAGCGCATTCCCCTACCCCCGCCATGTCACTCAAACAGCGCTATCGGGAGACGATCCAGCCCAAGTTGCTCAAGGATCTGACCCTCTCGAACATCCATGAAGTCCCCAAGGTGGTGAAGGTCACCGTCAACAGGGGTCTTGGCGAAGCCGCCCAGAACGCCAAGGCTCTTGAAGCCTCGATCAGCGAGCTGGCCACGATCACCGGACAGAAGGTGGTGGTGACGCGCGCAAAGAAAGCCATCGCCGGCTTCAAGATTCGCCAGGGCATGCCGATCGGCGTGGTTGTCACCCTGCGGGGAGACCGGATGTATGCCTTCCTGGAGCGCCTGATCAGCCTGGCCCTGCCGCGCATCCGCGACTTTCGCGGGGTCAGCCCCAAGAGCTTCGACGGGCGGGGAAATTACACCCTGGGGGTGCGGGAGCAGATCATCTTCCCCGAAATTTCCTACGACAAGATCGACGCCATTCGTGGCATGGACATCACCATCGTGACCAGCGCCCGCAACGACGAAGAGGGCCGGGCCCTCCTCCGCGAGATGGGAATGCCGTTCCGCAGCAACTGAGCCCTCCTCGGATCCCAACCATGGCCAATCACGACCCGATTTCCGACATGCTCACCCGCATCCGCAATGCGAGTGAAAAGAAGCACCAGACCACCAAGGTGCCCGCTTCACGCCTTTCCCACAGCATCGCCAAGGTGCTGCAGCATGAAGGCTTCATCGCTCAGATCAGCGAGGAGGGAGAAGGCGTCGAACGCTTCCTCGTTCTCGAGCTGAAGTACAGCGGCAAGCATCGTCAGCCCACAATCCGCTCGGTGCAGCGGGTCAGCAAGCCTGGCCTGCGCATCTACAAGAACACCCGTCAGCTTCCCAAGGTCCTCGGCGGCCTCGGCGTGGCGATCATCTCCACTTCAAAAGGGGTGATGAGCGACCGTGATGCCCGCAAGCAGGGCGTTGGCGGTGAAGTGCTTTGCTACATCTATTGATCTGGGAGTTGATCCATGTCACGTATTGGTAAAGCGCCGATCCCCATCCCCGACAAGGTGAACATCACCTTGGCTGGTCTGGCGGTCACGGTCAAAGGCCCCAAGGGTGAGCTCAGCCGCACCCTCCCCGATGGTGTGGCGGTCAGCCAGCAGGAGAACACCCTGGTGGTCACCCCTTCCAACGGAAGCCGCCGCTCCCGGGAGCGTCACGGCCTCTGCCGCACCCTCGTCGCCAACATGGTCGAGGGCGTCAGTCAGGGCTTCACCCGCAAGCTCGAGATCATCGGCGTGGGCTACCGCGCCCAGGTCCAGGGCCGAAAGCTTGTGGTCAGCGCCGGCTACAGCCATCCTGTGGAGGTCAACCCCCCCGAAGGCGTGAGCTTCACGGTCGAAGGCACCACCCAGGTGATGGTGTCCGGGGCCGACAAGGAGCTGGTGGGCAACGAAGCCGCCAAGATCCGAGCCATCCGGCCGCCTGAGCCCTACAAGGGCAAGGGCATCAAGTACGCGGGAGAGCGCATCCTGCGCAAGGCCGGCAAGACCGGTAAGAAATGAGGCCTGCCTGAGCGTTCCCACCCTGTACTGCCATGTCCACCCTTTCCAGAAAACAGCAGACCCAGAAGCGTCATCGCCGTCTGCGTCGCCATCTCAACGGAACCTCCGACCGTCCGCGGTTGGCGGTGTTCCGCTCCAACAATCACATCTACGCCCAGGTCATCGACGACGCTGCCCAGACCACCCTCTGTGCGGCATCGACCCTCGACAAGGATCTGCGCAGCAGCCTCGAGTCCAGCGCCTCCTGTGACGCCTCCGTCGCCGTAGGTCAGCTGCTGGCCACCCGTGCCATCGCCAAGGGCATCCAGCAGGTGGTCTTCGACCGCGGTGGCAATCTGTACCACGGCCGGGTCAAGGCCCTCGCCGATGCCGCCCGGGAAGCGGGCCTTCAGTTCTGAACCGCCTCCAACCATGACCGAAACCAACGAACAGACCAGATCCAGCGACGTGCCCTCCGCGGCCGTCGGCGTTCCTGCCGCCACTGAAGGCCAGCAGGAGCGTCGCGGCGGCGGCAACCGCGGCGGCGGCGGTGGTGATCGCCGTGGCGGCGGTGGCGGCGGACGCCGAGGCGACAACCGCCGCGGCCAGGAGCGCGACTCCGAATGGCAGGAGCGGGTGGTACAGATCCGCCGGGTCTCCAAGACCGTCAAAGGCGGCAAGAAGATGAGCTTCCGCGCCATCGTCGTGGTCGGCAATGAGCGCGGCCAGGTCGGTGTGGGCGTTGGCAAGGCCGGTGATGTGATCGGCGCCGTGCGCAAGGGCGTTGCCGATGGGAAGAAGCATCTGGTCAAGGTGCCCCTGACCCGCACCAGCTCAATCCCCACCGACGGCCGTGGTGTCGACGGCGCCGCCAGCATCCTGATGAGGCCCGCGGCCCCGGGTACCGGTGTGATCGCGGGGGGCTCGATCCGCACGGTGCTCGAGCTGGCCGGTATCAAGAACGTCCTGGCCAAGCGCCTCGGCAGTAAAACTCCCCTCAACAACGCCCGCGCCACCATCCAGGCGCTGCAGTCTCTCCGCACCCACAAAGAGACGGCCAAGGAAAGGGGCATCTCCCTCGAGCAGATCTACTCCTGAGACCCATGACCCTCTCTCTCAGCACCCTCACTCCCCAGACCGGTGCCCGCCGCCGCAAACTGCGCAAAGGCCGGGGCATCGCCGCCGGCCAGGGCGCCAGCTGCGGTTTCGGCATGCGCGGCCAGAAGTCCCGCTCGGGCCGTCCGACCCGCCCTGGCTTCGAGGGCGGTCAGATGCCCCTTTACCGGCGCCTCCCCAAGCTCAAGCATTTCCCGCTTGTGAACCCCAAGCACTT
The DNA here is from genome assembly GCF_024345995.1 of Synechococcus sp. Cruz-7E5. Classification (GTDB taxonomy): domain Bacteria; phylum Cyanobacteriota; class Cyanobacteriia; order PCC-6307; family Cyanobiaceae; genus Regnicoccus_A. The sequence goes on along the minus strand of NZ_JAGQCE010000004.1, from coordinate 173,631 downwards.
CACCGTGCTGAACGTGGGCAAACTGGCCGATCTTGAGGCTGGCAGCACAGTCACCCTCGATTCCCTGGAGGCCGCTGGCCTGGTCACAAGCCCCAAGCACCCTCTGAAGATCCTCGGCAGTGGTGAGCTGGGCGTCAAGCTCAAGGTCGAAGCCACCGCCTTCACAGCCTCGGCTCGCGCCAAGATCGAGGCAGCCGGTGGAACCTGCGAGCTGATCCCCTGATCGGCCAATACCCGACCCCTGATCGTCAGGGGTCCGCCAGGCAACCAGCCGTCTGCCGCCGTTGATCGGACAGGCAGGCGGCTTTGCCATCGTTGCCCCTGTTCCGCCAGTACGTCCCTCGTCCCTTCTCGCCATGCTCGTCAGCCGGGGCCGCAACCCCAGTGCCGCGGAAATCATCACCCAGGTGATCCAGTCCAAGGGACTGAGGGATCGGGTTCTCACCACCCTGGGCCTGTTGTTGCTCGTGCGTCTGGGGATATACATCCCCGTCCCGGGCATCGATCGAGTGGCCTTCCAGCAGTTCATCCAGCAGGGCGGCCAACTGCTCGGCTTCCTCGACATCTTCACCGGCGGTGGCATCTCCACCCTGGGAGTGTTCGCCCTGGGAATCCTGCCGTTCATCAACGCCTCGATCATCCTGCAGCTGCTGACCGCGGCCCTGCCCCAGCTGGAAGACCTCCAGAAGAACGAAGGAGAGGCCGGCAGGCGCAAGATCGCCCAGATCACCCGCTATGTGGCCCTGGGCTGGGGCTTGCTGCAAAGCACCGTATTCGCGCTGATCCTGCGCCAGTACGCCCTACCTGGCATTCCCGTCCCGGTGTTCGTGATCCAGACCACCCTGGCGTTGGTCACCGGCGCGATGGTGGTGATGTGGATCAGCGAGGTGATCACCGAACGGGGGATCGGCCAAGGCGCCTCGCTGGTGATCTTCGTGAACATCGTGGCCACCCTTCCGAGGGCGCTCGGCTCCACGGTGAAGCTGGCTGAAAGCGGCGATCGGGCCACCATCGGGGGAATCGTGATCCTGGTGCTGATCTTCCTGGTCACGATCGTGGGCATCATCTTCGTGCAGGAGGGCAGCCGGCGCATCCCGATCGTGAGCGCCAAGCGCCAGGTGGGTCAGGCCAGTCTCGCCAGCCGCCAGAGCTACCTGCCGCTGAAGCTGAACGCCGGCGGGGTGATGCCGATCATCTTCGCGTCGGCGGTGGTCTTCCTGCCCCTGACGATTGCCAACATCACCAGGGCCCCCTGGCTGATCCAGCTGGCCGGCTACCTCAATCCCAACAGCAGCACCCCCTGGCTCTACGCCCTGATCTTCTTCGCGCTGATCTGTGGCTTCTCTCTCTTCTACGCATCGCTAACGATCAATCCGATCGACATCGCCACCAACCTCAAGCGGGGGGGGGTGGCCATTCCCGGTGTACGGCCCGGCTCGGCCACAGCCCAGTACCTGAGCGGCGTGCAGAACCGGCTCACCCTGCTGGGGGGGCTGTTCCTCGGAGCGGTGGCGATCATTCCCTCCGCGGTTGAAGGGGCGACCCAGGTGCGCACCTTCCAGGGCCTGGGCGCCACCTCCCTGCTGATCCTGGTTGGCGTCGCCATCGACACCGCCAAGCAGGTTCAGACCTACGTGATCTCTCAGCGCTACGAAGGACTGGTGCGGGAGTGATCCACCCCAGCCCAAAGCCACCTTTCCATTCCAGTCACCCCTCCCGCCATGTCCAACCGCCTTCTTTTCCTCGGCCCCCCAGGAGCCGGCAAAGGCACCCAGGCCCAACTGCTGGCCGCTGAACGCGATCTTCTCCATCTATCCACCGGCGAGCTGTTGCGGGCCGAAGTTGAGGCAGGTACGGAGCTGGGTGCGGAAGCCCAGGCCGTCATGGCTCGGGGCGAACTGGTGAGCGACGCCTTGGTGCTGGCGATCGTGCGGGACCGCCTGATCAGCCATGAGGGCGGCTGGTTGCTGGATGGCTTCCCCCGCAACCTCGCCCAGGCAGAAGCACTCAGTGAGCTGCTCGAGGAGCTGAACCAGCCGATCGAGTGTGTCGTGCTTCTTCAGCTCGACGACGGCATCCTGCTGCAGAGGCTGCTCAGCCGCGGGCGGGACGACGACAACGAAGCGGTGATCCGCAACCGCCTGGAGGTCTACCGCGAGCAGACAGCACCCCTGATCGCCTTCTACCGACAGCTGGGCCTGATCCGGGAAGTGGAAGCGGAGGGAGCTGTGGAAACGGTGGCTAAACGGATCGTGGATGGACTTGGTTGACTCATGTGATAGGTTAGCTGTTTGCAAAATGGAGAGCCACCGCCCATGAAGGTGCGTGCCTCAGTCAAGAAGATGTGCGACAAGTGCCGCGTGATTCGTCGCCACGGCCGGGTGATGGTCATCTGCACCAATCCCAAGCACAAGCAACGCCAGGGCTGACCTGCGCCGCGTTCTTCCTTCCCAAGTGCCCTTCGGGGCGCACCGCCCTGCCCTTGCCGGCCGGGCTCCCTCTGCCCAACTGAATCGTTTTTTCGTGGCTCGGATTGCCGGTGTCGATATCCCTCGCGACAAGAGGGTTGAGATTTCTCTCACGTACGTCTACGGGATCGGGCTCAACCGCGCCCAGAAGATCCTGTCCAAGGCCGGCGTCAATCCCAACATCCGCGTCAAGGACCTCGACGACGGTGATGTCCAGAAATTGCGGGCAGCTGCCGAAACCTTCACCCTCGAGGGTGATCTGCGCCGTCAGGAGGGCATGGCCCTCAAGCGCCTGCAGGACATCGGCTGTCTCAGAGGCCGCCGCCATCGCATGGGTCTTCCCGTGCGCGGTCAACGCACCCGCACCAATGCCCGTACCCGCCGCGGCGCCCGCAAGACCGTGGCTGGCAAGAAGAAGTAACCCGTCCGTCTGACCACGGCTCCGCCGCTCAGTCTCACCACCCCATCACCCCACCAGGCCCCCGTCCATGGCGAAGCCAGCCAAGAAATCCGGCGCGAAAAAAACCAAGCGCAATGTGCCCAACGGTGTTGCGCACATTCAGAGCACCTTCAACAACACCATCGTGTCAATCACCGACACGGCCGGCGAGGTGATTTCTTGGTCGTCGGCCGGCGCGAGCGGCTTCAAGGGAGCTCGCAAGGGCACCCCTTTCGCCGCCCAGACTGCCGCTGAGGCCGCCGGCCGCCGGGCCCTGGAGCAGGGGATGCGTCAGATCGAGGTGCTGGTGCGCGGCCCGGGCTCCGGGCGCGAAACCGCCATCCGAGCTCTGCAGGTGGCCGGCCTCGAGATCACCCTGATCCGGGATGTCACACCCTTGCCCCACAACGGCTGCCGCCGCTCCAAGCGCCGCCGGGTCTGAACATCCGCTCCCAGCCGCTCTTCGGCGTTCCTCTTCACCACCATCAGGCCGTGCATCAGTATCAGATCGATCGGGTCGAGCATCACATTGCCGACGACCGCTCCCAGACCGGTGTGTTCGTGATCGGGCCCCTGGACCGCGGTCAGGCCATCACCCTCGGCAATGCCCTGCGTCGGGTGCTGATGGGCGGCATGGAGGGCAGTGCCATCACCGCCGTGCGCATCGCCGGCGTCAACCATGAATACGCCACCATTCCCGGGGTGCGCGAAGACGTGCTCGACATCCTGCTGAACTGCAAGGAAGTCGTCGTCAACAGCCGCAATCGCGATCAGGAAATCGGACGACTGATCGTAAACGGCCCCGCCAGCGTCACAGCTGCCGACCTGCAGTTCTCCTCCCAGGTTCAGGTGATCGATTTCGATCGCCCGATCGCCACCGTGGCTGAAGGTCACTCCCTGGAGCTTGAAGTTCACGTCGAGCGGGGCGTCGGCTACCGGCCGGTGGATCGTCATCACGAGGACACCAGCGCGATCGATCTGCTCCAGATCGATGCGGTGTTCATGCCAGTGCGACGGGTGAACTACACGGTCGATGAAACGGCCGTCGGCGAAGGCGGTTCAGCCCGTGAGCGGCTTCGCCTGGAGATCGTCACCAGTGGCTCGATCACACCCGACGACGCCATGGCCCAGGCCGCCAATCAGCTGATCCAGCTCTTCCAGCCCCTGGCCACTCTGACCATGGTCGAGGAGCCTGGCCTGGAACCCGAGCCCTCGGCCGAGAGCCAGATCCCCCTGGAGGAGCTGAACCTGTCGGTTCGGGCCTACAACTGCCTGAAGCGGGCCCAGGTCAATTCGGTCTCCGACCTGATGGGCTTCAGCTACGAGGATCTCCTCGAGATCAAGAACTTCGGCTCGAAGTCAGCTGATGAGGTGATCGAAGCTCTCGAGAGGATCGGCATCTCTCTGCCCCAGAGTCGCACCACAGCCTGAGCGGCACCGTTTCCTCCCTTCCCCTTTCTCATCCCCCGGAACCATGCGACACCAGTGCCGCGTCCCTCTGCTCGGACGACCCGCCGACCAACGCAAGGCCCTCCTGCGTGGTCTCACCACTCAGTTGATCCGCGAAGGCCGCGTCACCACCACCAAGGCCCGTGCCAAGGCCCTGCGTGATGAAGCCGAGCGGATGATCACCCTTGCCAAGGACGGCAGCCTGGCCGCCCGCCGTCGAGCCATCGGCTACATCTTCGACAAGCAGCTGGTTCACTCCCTGTTCGACAAGGCACAGGAGCGATACGGCGAGCGCAGCGGGGGATATACCAGGATTATCCGCACCGTCCCACGCCGGGGTGACAACGCCGAAATGGCCATCATCGAGCTGGTCTGACACTCCAAGCCAAAGCGATCTTGCCTTCGTCCCCAGACCAGAGACCGGTCCAGCGGATCGCCCTCTGCCTGCAGTACGAAGGCTCCTCATTCTGTGGCTGGCAACGCCAGCCACATCAGCCCAGTGTTCAGCAGACTCTGGAGCAGGCCATCGCCACGCTCGATCCTCATCGCCCCCTTCGGGCCACGGCCGCAGGGCGTACGGACAGCGGTGTTCACGCGGCGGGCCAGGTGGTGCATTTCGAGGCCAGCGGTCCGATTCCCGCCCAACGCTGGGCTGCTGCCCTCAACGGCCGCCTGCCGGCCTCAATCCGGGTCAGGGCCGCTGCCTCGGTGCCCTCCAGCTGGCATGCCTGCTTCACCGCAAGCTACCGCCGCTACCGCTACACGCTGTACAACGGCCGCAAGCCCAACCTGTTTCTCTCCCCCTGGAGCTGGCACCGCTACCGGCAGCGCCTCGATGAGCGCGCCATGGCGGCCGCCCTGCGCGGATTACTGGGATTCCATGATTTCAGCGCCTTCCAAAGGGCAGGCAGCCGACGCGCCCATGCCCGCACCAAGGTGCAGGCCGTGAGTCTGGAGCGTCACGGCGACCTGGTCGTGGCCGAGATCCAGGCGAGCGGCTTTCTCTACGGGATGGTTCGCCTGATCATGGGTCAGCTGGTGGCTGTGGGGGAAGGCCAGCTGAGCCTGGCCGGCTTTGAGGGGCGCTGGCGGCAGCGGACCCGCTCGGAGGTCAAGGAGGCAGCCCCTGCCCACGGACTCTCCCTGCTGCGGGTTGGCTACCCCGCCTCTCCTTTCCCACTGTCTGCCTGGTATGATTGCCAGCCGCGGCACTGGCTGGAATGCCAGGATCCGCCTGAGCTTCCTTCCCTGAGCCCGCCTCCGCTGTTCACCAGCCTCAAGGCGTGTTCGCCACTGGATCATGTATCCAGCGGAGACCCGGAAACGGGCCAATGGGCCACAGGTTAGGCTCAGGACTTGCGCGTCGTGCTGATGGGGTCACCCTTCGACGCCGCCCTTCCGCCCCATGTCCAGCCCCATCCTCTTCGGATGGCGCCCTACTCCGATCCGGCCTGCCGGTGCGATGAACAAGACCTCCGTTCCCTCTCTTGATTCCCTCGACCGCCAGTGGTTTCTGGTGGACGCCGAGAATCAGACCCTCGGCCGTCTGGCCAGCGAGGTGGCCAGTGTGCTGCGCGGCAAGAACAAGCCAACCTTCACCCCCCACCTGGACACCGGTGACTTCGTGGTCATCATTAACGCCGACAAGATCCGCATCAGCGGCAACAAGGCCAGCCAGAAGATCTACCGCCGCCATTCCGGTCGTCCTGGCGGCATGAAGACCGAAACCTTTGAGGCACTGCAGGCTCGCCTGCCCGAGAGGATTGTCGAGAAGGCCATCAAGGGCATGCTTCCTCACAACGCCCTCGGCCGTCAGTTGTTCCGCAAGCTGAAGGTGTACAAGGGTGCCGAGCATCCCCACACCGCCCAGCAGCCCCAGGTTCTGGTTCTGGCTCTCGATCCCTCCGCCACCGCCCAATGAGCAACGCTTCCAACCGCGTCGTCTACTGGGGCACCGGCCGCCGTAAAACGGCCGTCGCCCGCGTGCGTGTCGTTCCCGGCACCGGCTCGATCACGATCAATGGCCGCCCCGGCGACAACTACCTCAACTACAACCCCAGCTACCTCAGTGCCGTGAAGGCGCCCCTGGACACCCTCGGGCTCTCCACCGAGTACGACCTGCTGGTCAACGTCAAAGGCGGCGGTCTGACTGGTCAGGCCGATGCCATCAAGCAGGGAGCTGCCCGGGCCCTCTGTGAGCTCTCCCCGGATAACCGGAAACCTCTCAAGACCGAAGGCCACCTCAGCCGGGATCCCCGGGCCAAGGAACGGCGCAAGTACGGCCTGAAGAAAGCCCGCAAAGCGCCCCAGTTCTCCAAGCGCTGATCCTTCCCTTCCGTATTCAGCCCACTCCAGCCATGCCCAAGGCCGACATCCATCCCACCTGGTATCCCGACGCCAAGGTGATCTGCAACGGAGAGGTGGTGATGACCACCGGCTCCACCCAGCCAGAGCTCCACGTCGATGTGTGGAGTGGCAACCACCCCTTCTACACCGGTACCCAGAAGATCCTCGACACCGAGGGGCGCGTGGACCGCTTCATGCGCAAGTACGGCATGGGCAGCGCCGATACAGCCAGTACCAAGCCCAGCAGCGAAGAGCCCAAGGTGGAGGTAGAGGTCGAGGCCTGATCGCTCGAGATCTGCTTCAGAGGCCGGACACTCACGAGTGTCCGGCTTTGTGCTGTCTGCTCACCTGCCCCCATGGATTCATCCTTGCTGCGTGAGCGCCTTGAGGCTGCCGATCGCACCTTCCACGCGCTCGAGCGTCAGCTGGCAGATCCCGCCGTGGCAGCCGACCCCTCTGAATTACGCCGTCTCTCCAAGGAACGGGCCCGGCTTGAGCCCCTGGCCACGGGCCTCAGCCATTGGCAGAGCCTGCAGCAGCAACTGAAGGACGCTCAGCAACTGGCGCGCCAGAGCAAGGGGGATCCCGAAATGGAGGCCCTGATCCAGGACGAGCTCAGCCAGCTGGGAGGTCAGATCGATGCACTCGAGCAGCAACTCACCCTTGCCCTGCTCCCCAGTGACCCCCGTGATGAGCGCAGTGTGATGCTGGAGATCCGCGCCGGCACTGGGGGGGATGAAGCGGCACTTTGGGCCGGTGATCTCGCCCGGATGTACGAGCGCTTCGCCCAGGCCGTGGGCTGGAGCGTTCAGCCCCTCAGTGCTTCGGAATCCGACCTGGGCGGCTTCAAGGAGCTGATCCTGGCGATCCGCGGCGATGGCGTCTATAGCCAGCTCAAGTACGAGGCCGGCGTTCACCGGGTCCAGCGGGTGCCTGCAACCGAGTCCCAGGGACGGGTGCACACCTCTACCGCGACCGTGGCGATTATGCCAGAGGCCGATCCGGTCGAGGTCCAGCTTGATCCCGCTGATCTCGACATCAGCACGGCCCGCTCCGGCGGAGCCGGCGGGCAGAACGTCAACAAGGTGGAAACGGCCGTGGACCTGCTGCATAAACCAACGGGCATCAGGGTGTTCTGCACTCAGGAGCGCTCGCAGCTGCAGAACCGTGAGCGGGCTCTGGAGATCCTGAGGGCGAAGCTGCTGGAGAGGGAGCTGGCTGAGGCCGCTGCCGCCGAGAGTTCTGCCCGCCGTGCCCAGGTGGGCAGCGGCGAACGCAGCGAAAAGATCCGCACCTACAACGCCAAGGACAACCGGGTCACCGACCACCGCCTGGGGCGCAACTTCGCCCTTGAGCCGGTGCTGCAGGGCCAGCTCGCCGAAATGATCGGCGCCTGCGTGGCGGCGGAACAGAAGACTCGTCTGGAGCAGCTGGTGGCCGAGGGCGCAGGCGCGGACTGATGTCCAAGATGAGGGGCGTCCTGAAAGGGTGCCTCAAGCTCCGATCACGTACTTGGCCCACTCCTGGCGACCGGAGCGGATGTGGCGGGTGGCCTCGAAGTAAAGGGTGCTCACCGGCCGCCTCGGCACCCTGGCCAGGGGCATGGCCGCTTCCCTGGGCGTACGGCTGCCCTTGCGCACATTGCAGCGCAGGCAGGCGGTGGTGACGTTCTCCCAGGTGTCAGTTCCGCCGCGGCTGCGGGGGATCACATGGTCGATCGAGAGTTGCTCCCCCTGGTAGCCGCAGTATTGGCAGCTATGGCCATCACGCTGGAAGACGTTGCGTCGGGTCAGCGGCAACTGCTTGAAGGGCACCCGCACGAACTGGCGCAGACGGATCACCGACGGCAGCAGCATCTCGCCACGGATGGGATGCTGAGAATCGTGCTCAAGGCCTTCGGCTTTGCCCTTCAGCAGCATCACCGTGGCTCTACGCCAACTGGTGATGTTCAACGGCTCATAAGACGCATTAAGGACCAGAACCTGGCTCACGGCGCATGGTCCACGGAAGGGGTGCCAGATCCCCAGATGGCCGCCATGCTAATGGGTCTGAGTCATCAGGCACGAGATTGGACTCACGGATCACATCAGATTGACTCTGCTGCGATGCCGGTCTGAGATTGCACAGATGCCCCAGCCCTGCCAACAACTGCCAGTTGAGGATCCCCAGCAGTTCGGGGCACCCGGGCTGCACCCGCGGCAGAGGGCCTGGGTGGAGGTTGATGAGACAGCGATCGAGCACAACGCCAGGGCGCTGGGCCGGTGGCTGGCTCCGGGGTCGTCGCTGATGGCTGTGGTCAAGGCTGATGGCTACGGCCACGGCGCCGCACCGGTTGCTCGCGCGGCCATGGCCGGTGGCGCAACCTCACTGGGGGTGGCCACCCTGCAGGAAGGCATCGAGTTGCGCCAGGCGGGCCTGAAGGAGCCTGTGCTGGTGATGGGGAATCTGATCCACCCCGATGAGCTGCGCAGCTGCCTGGAGTGGGAATTGATGCCCACCATCAGCGGCATGCGCGAAGCTCTGCTTTGCCAGAATCTGGCCAGTGGCAGCGGCCGATCCATGGCGCTGCACCTCAAGCTGGACACCGGCATGGCCCGGCTCGGAGTGGACTGGAGCGATGGGGTGAGGCTGCTGCAGGCCATCCATGGTCTGGAGGCGGTACAGCTGGCTGGGGTCTACTCCCACCTGGCCGATGCCGACTCACCCGACCCGGGAGGTGGGGGACTGACCGCCATCCAGCAGCAGCGCTTCGAGAGGGTGCTGAGCGGCGCCGCTGAGCTGGGGCTGCCCACCGGAGTGCGTCATCTGGCCAATTCCGCCGGCACCCTGCGCTGCCGCCGGCTCCACTACGACCTGGTGCGTGTGGGCCTGGCGCTTTACGGCCAGGCACCCGCCGAGCACCTGAGCCACACAGTGTCCCTGCAGCCCGCCATGAGCGTGCGGGCAAGGGTCTGCCTGATCCGCGAGGTACCTGCCGGAGTTGGAGTGAGTTACGGCCATCGCTACCGCACCCGGCGCCCAACCAGGCTGGCGGTGGTCACGATCGGCTACGCCGATGGGGTGCCAAGGCTGCTCAGCAACCAGCTGGAGGTGCTGTTCGCAGGGCGCCGGCTGGCCCAGGTGGGGGCGATCACCATGGATCAGCTGCTGATCGATGCCACCGAGGCGCCCCAGCTGGAGGTGGGCTCGGTGGTCACCCTGCTGGGTGACGAAGGAGGTGAGCGCATCGCCCCCCAGGATTGGGCCCAGGCCACTGGCACGATCCCCTGGGAGATTGTCTGTGGCTTCAAGCACCGTCTGCCCCGCCTGCACCTTGGCGAGGCCGAGCGCGATCGCTGATAAGCTCATCTGGCCCCTGGAGAGGTGGCTGAGTGGTTGAAAGCGGCTCCCTGCTAAGGAGTTACAGGAGGCAACTTCTGTCGAGGGTTCGAATCCCTCCCTCTCCGTTCCAAGACCCTGGCTCCAGCAGCATCTTCGCCTTGGCACACTCTGGCGAAGCTTTACGGCCAATGGCGGTCAGCTCGTTGAACAAGCCTCGCTGAGCAGCCGGCTCAGCTCTGGAAGGAGCTTTTCATCGGCGGCCCGCTCCGCCCCTTCGCTGAAGATCACCAACAGGAAAGGAGACCGTCCCTCGATCTCCACATAGGCAGCGTCATGGCGAGCCTGGCTCATCCAGCCAGCCTTGCTCCACAGCCGGGCATCGGCTGGCAGACCCGCGCCGATGAAACCATCCACCTGGTTCTCCGGATCCGCCGCCCTCAGCTCAGGGTCAAGAGAGCGGCCCAGCAGCTCCCGCATCCGGGTGCAGGCGGGGGGAGACACGAGGGCGCCGGCCATGATCACGTGCAGGAGCCGGGCCGTGGCATCAGTGCTGAGGCGGTTGCGATTCTCCAGCTCCGGTCCGTAGAACTGCCGCTCTCGTCCGTAGGGGCCATCCCCCCAGGTTTTCTGGCAGACGTTGCAGCCCTCGAATTCGGGCCAGCCTTGGGAGGCGTACCACTGGTTCACCAGCTGGCGGGCCTCGATCCAGGCCCGCAGCGGCCGCTCCGGCAGGTCGGGGCCGCTGGTGGTGCCCGTGAGCCAATCCACCAGCACGGCGGTGGCATCGTTGCTTGAGTCGCGGATCATGTCGGTCATCGCCCGGCGCAACTCGGGGCCGTCTTCGAGCAGCTGGCGCTGGAGCCAGGCTTCGGTGGCCGCCAGGTAGAAGAGCTTGACCACACTGGCCGGATAGCGGGCCGTGGAGCCGGCCCAGGCAGCACCGGCCACTGGCTCCAGCCATGGCCTCAACGACTCACTCGCCTCGGCCGCGCCGATCAGGCTGCGCTGATAGCGCAACCAGGTGATAGAGACCTGGGAGGCCAGACCGGGGCGGCCCTGCAGCTCCAGGGAATGGAGGTGGTCCTCGAGAATCGCTCCCATCGCCGCATCGGGGCTGTAGAACGCCATCGGTACCGCTGTCTACCGTGGAGAGCCTAGGAACCGGGGAGAACACCGCTGGGCTGGAGGCCGGCCGCTGCTGGCGTCTTAACGCCGACATCGACGGCCACGCCCGCTCCAGCGGGCCGGGGCTGGCCACCCAGGCACGCCGCGGCCGCATGCTGCAGCTGCTAGGCCAGCGCGAGGGGACCCGGCTGCGGGCCCGACTGCTGGAGGATGGCTACCCCTGCTGGCTGGAGATCAGCCAGCTGCTTGAGCGGGCCATCCCCGCCCAGCCCAGCCGGTCGCTCCCACTGGGGCCGAGCAGCATCGCCGCTCGCCTGCCAGATGTGCTGAGCTTCGCCGAGCGGGCCCGGGAGCAGCCCAACCGATACCTCTGGGGCGGCAGCCTCGGCCCCGACTTCGACTGTTCAGGGTTCGTCCAGAGCGCCTTCGCCAGCGCCGGGATCTGGATCCCTCGCGATGCCTACCAGCAGGAGCTCTTCTGTCAGCCGGTGGCCGTACGGCCGGGAGTCTTCGCGCTGCTGCAGCCAGGGGATCTGATCTTTTTCGGCCGTCCCCAACGCTGCAGCCATGTGGGGCTGTATCTGGGCGCGGGCCACTATCTGCACAGCTCCGGCAAGGAGCACGGCCGGGATGGCCTCGGCATCGACCAGCTCAGCCCCGAAGCCGACCACCCCGTTTCGTGCCACTACCGCAGTGAACTGCGCGGAGCCGGACGGGTGGTGCGTTGCCATGACGGCAGCACCCTGGCCTGACCCGGGACTCCCGTAGGTTGCAGCTCGACACAGCCCAGCCGCCATGACCGCGTCGCACGGCCCAGAGCTCTCGGTCGTGATCCCTCTGTACAACGAGGAGGAAAGCCTCGGTCCACTGGTGGAGAAGGTTCTCGCCAGCCTCAGGCCCCTGGGTCGCCGCTTCGAGCTGGTTCTGGTCGACGACGGCTCCAGCGACGGGACCGCGAGCCGGCTTGAGGAGCTCGCCGCAACGACCCCTGAGCTGGTGGCGGTGCTGCTGCGTCGCAACTACGGCCAGACCGCCGCCATGGCCGCTGGCTTCGATGCCAGCCACGGTGCCGTGATCGTCACCCTTGATGGCGATCTGCAGAACGATCCCGCCGACATCCCCCTGCTGCTGGACCGGCTTGAGCAGGGCTATGACCTGGTGAGCGGCTGGCGCCACCAGCGCCAGGATGCTGCACTGCAGCGCCTGCTGCCCTCCAAGATCGCCAACCGTCTGATCGCCAGGGTCACCGGGGTGCGCCTGCACGACTACGGCTGCTCGCTCAAGGCCTACCGCCGCGAAGTGGTGGCTGACATGAACCTGTACGGCGAACTGCACCGCTTCCTGCCGGCGCTCGCCTTCATCGAAGGAGCCCGCATCAGCGAGGTGAAGGTGAACCATCACGCCCGCCGCTTTGGTCAGAGCAAGTACGGCATTGATCGCACCTTCCGGGTGCTGATGGATCTGCTCACGGTCTGGTTCATGAAGCGCTTTCTGACCCGGCCGATGCATGTGTTTGGTTTCGGTGGCCTGGCCTGCCTGGCGATCGGCCTGGTGCTGGGGCTCGTGCTGCTCGGCGAGAAGGTTTTTATCAACGCCGACGTGGGCGACCGGCCGCTGCTGATGGTGGCTGTGCTTGCAATCATGGCCGGCATCCAGCTGTTCTGCTTCGGGCTGCTGGCGGAGCTGCAGATGCGCACTTACCACGAAAGCCAGGGCCGGCCGATCTACCGGGTACGCAGCACATTGCGCGGCAGCCTTGCAGGCTGAGTGCGGCTGGCCTGAACGGCCGTCCGACCACGGAACGCCGCAATCCCCTCGGCGGCCAGGGCTGCCACGCAAGGGTCGGGATCGAAGCGAGCCCGCTTCAGCAGCGGCAGGCTGGCCCGATCTCCCCAGACCAGGCAGGCGGCCACGGCCGCCAGACGCTCGTCTTCGCCGCCTGTGGCAGCTGCGCGAAGCTCAGCGAGGACCTGCCGGCGCCAGCGAGGATCCCGGTGCGTGCCTGGCGCCATTGAGGCCAGGGCTTCCGGCAACAGCTTCGAGGGCTTGAGCGCAGGAGACGCGGAGATCGCCACCGCAGAGGGGGCTGATGAGGCCGCTGATGAAGTGGCCGGGGTCACGACCCGTTCGAGCTGCGCCCTGTTGACGGCGGCCACTGCACTGCCGTCATCGCCGGATAGCAGGGGCAGCCTGCTGCGGCGCACAAGCAAGACCATCACCAGGAGAGCCGCGGCGGCGGGGAGGGCCTGCTGCATCGGATTGAATTTTTATGTCGCAACGGCAGGGCGACAAGGCCTGCCCTGCAGTGATCTTTACAGTATCGGCGGTTGCTGTATTGGCCCGCGCCATGACTGGAGAATTCGCTGCCGCCTGGCTGCCCTCGTTGTTGGTCCCCGTGGTGGGGATCCTCGGCCCTGCCGTGGCCATGGCCCTGCTGTTCAACGTGATCGAAGCGCGCGACTGAGCGCCTCGCCCGTTCTTCTGCCTTTCGTTCCCACCACGAGCCCGCCCATGACCGTGCATCCCGTGGCCGACCCCACCGTCGGCAACCTCGCCACCCCCATTAACAGCAGTTACTTCACCAAAGCGTTCCTGAACGCTCTGCCCGCTTATCGCCCGGCTCTTTCCCCCAACCGCCGCGGCCTGGAAGTGGGAATGGCCCACGGGTACCTCCTCTACGGCCCGTTCGCCCTCACCGGCCCCCTGCGGCACACGGAGTACGCCACCACCGCTGGCCTGCTGGCCACGATCGGCCTGGTGACAATCCTCACGATCTGCCTGTCGATCTACGGCACCGCCGGCACAGGCCCCAACGTGCAGCCCCCCGACGCCACGATCGACAACCCGCCCGCTGATCTGTTCACCAAGGCCGGCTGGGCCGAATTCGCCAGCGGTTTCTGGCTGGGTGGCTGCGGTGGTGCCGCCTTCGCCTGGTTCCTGGCCAGCACGGCGCTGGTTTCCCCCCTGGTCGACCTCGTCGGCGGCGGCTGGAGCGCCGGCTGAGGCGCACGCCGCACCGAGCTGATCTCAGAATCCGGAAAGTGCAACTTCAGCGTTGCGCCAGGCCCCGCTAATGCGGGGCTTTTTCATGGCCGGGGATCCCCCCCTGCTCGGGCCAGGGGGCTCAACGCCAGTGGGGCAGGGCAGGCAGACTCTTGCGGCGTGCCCTGAGCAGCCGTTTCGATGTCAGTCTCCGATCCATTCCTGCGTCGGCCTGTGCTCACCCTGGTGGTGAGCCTGCTGATCGTGATGGCCGGCCTGCTGAGCCTGCCGGGCCTGCAGGTGGAAAACCTGCCCCCGATCGCGCCTGTGCGGGTGAACGTTCGCGCCACCTATCCCGGGGGCGGGGCCCTGGCGGTGGAGCAGGGGGTCACCACTCCGCTGGAGCGGCAGCTGAACGGGCTGGATCGGCTGGAGAGCATCCGCTCCACCAGTTCCGCCAACGGCAGCTCGATCACCCTCACCTTTGAGGGAGGCAATCCCGAGCTCAACCAGATCAATGCCCAGAACGAAGCCGTTCTGGTGAACCGCAGACTGCCGCCGGAGGTGGCCCGCCTGGGCGTGCAGGTGCGCCGCAGCTCCGACGACCTGCTGATGGTGATCAGCTTCAGCACTCCGAAGTGGATGTACAGCGACGCCTTCCTCAGCGGCTGGCTTGACCAGCGCCTCAGGGATGAGCTGCAGCGGGTGCCCGGGGTCGGCAACGTGGCCGTTGCCGGCGGCAGTGAACTGGCGTTCCGGGTCTGGCTGGATCCGGTGGCCCTTGAGCAGCGAAGCCTCACCATCGCCGACATCGAAGATGCGTTGGAGGAGCAGAACGTTCTCGCCGCTCTGGGCCAGGTGGGCGATGCCCCCAGCCCAACCGGTCAGGAGATCACCCTGCCCCTTGAGATGGAGGGTCGGCTGCGCACCCCCGCCGAACTGGAGGGTCTGGTGGTGAGCCGGGCCAGCAACGGCGGTGTGGTCCAGCTCAAGGACGTGGGGCGGGTCGTGCTCGATGACGAGAGTTTCGAGAGCACCGCCATGAACCTGGCAGGACAACCCACCTTGGCCGTGCTGATCTTCCAGCGCGACGGCAGCAACGCCCTCGAGGTGAGCGAGGCTGTCAACTCAGCGCTGAGCCGCCTGGAGCCCGATTTCCCGCCGGGGGTGGAGCTGCAGCGCATCGTCGATGTGGCCGACAGTGTGCGCGAGAGCATCCAGCTCACCTGGGTCAGCCTGCGCGACGCAGTGCTGCTGGTGCTGCTTGTGCTGCTGCTGGCGCTTGGCAACAGTCGCCTGGCGGCGATCACTGCCGTCGCGGTGCCCGTGGCCCTGGTGGGCAGCTTCACGATCCTGCGGCTGACGGACAGTTCGATCAACACCCTCAGCCTGTTCGGCATGGTGCTGGCCACAGGCCTGGTGGTGGATGACGCCATCGTGGTAAGCGAAGACATCGGCCGCAGGCTCGAGCAGGGGGAACCCCCCTGGCAGGCCGCCCGTAACGCCATGCAGGAGCTGGGCAGTGCCGTGATCGCCACTTCCCTGGTGCTGGTGGTGGTGTTTCTGCCGGTGCTGGCGATGCCCGGCAGTGTGGGCCGCCTCTACCAGCCGATCGCAATCACGATCAGCGCCACGATCCTTTTCTCCACCATCAATGCGCTCACCTTCACGCCGGTGGCCTCCAGCTGGCTCCTGCAGCATGGCTGGACGGAACCACACTGGATGCGCCGGCTGCTGGATCGGCCCCAGCGCTGGATCCACCGGCTCGGAGAGGACTACGGCCGTGCCCTGGATCGCAGTTTTCGCTGGCGGCGGAGCATCCTGCTTGGCTTGCTGGGCAGCCTAATCCTGGCGGGCTGGGGCCTGGGGCAACTGCCCACAGCCTTCATTCCCCAGGAAGACGACAGTCAGATTCGCGGCGTGGTGGTGTTGCCTGGGGGGGCCTCGATCCAGCGCACCGAAGCGGTGATGGAGCAGGTCCGGGAGCAGGTGGCGAACGAGCCCCTGGTGCGGGTTGGCAACTTCTACGCAGGCCGCTCCTTTGGCGACAGTGCCCCGAACCGGGGCATCTTCTTTTTGCGCCTGCTGCCGCTTCAGGAGCGCGGCTCCCGTGCTGAGGACAGCAGTGAAGCTGTTGCCGAACGACTCTCCAAACGGATGCGCAGCTCCGTCAGCGAGGCCACCGTGCAGGTCAGCGTTCCACCGGTCGTGAGGGGCTTCAGCAGTGAGGGGGGACTGGAACTGGAGCTGCTCGATCTCAGCGGCGGACGACTCAGCCTGAGCGAGTTCGAGCAAGCCACCCGCGAATTCATCGCCGCCGCCAACGCCACGGGGGACTTTGAGAGGGTGGGCACTCGCTTCAGTGCCGATTCACCGCAACTGCGTCTGAAGCCCGACCGGCTGCGCATGGCGTCACTGGGGGTGGACCTCGACACGGTGGTGAGCACCCTCGGTGCCAGCTTCGGCAGCAGCTATGTCAACGACACCTTCGAAGGCGAACGGGTGAGGCGGGTGATCGTGCAACTGGATGGGGCCTTCCGGCGCACAGCCGCAGATGTGCTTTCGCTTCAGGTGCGCAGCCGGGAAGGGAACCTGGTTCCTCTCCGCGAACTGATGACCCTTGAGCAGGACAGTGGGCCGACGGTGATCAACCACAGCCGCCTGGCACGCTCGATCACCATCCAGGCACTGCCCAAAGCGGGACTCAGCACAGGCAAGGCGATCGAACGGTTGGAGGAGGTGAAGCAAGAACTGGCCAATCCAGTGATCGCCCTGGAATGGGTGGGGCTGGCCAAGGAGGAGCGTCAGGCGGGAGGGCGCACCTGGCAACTGTTCGTCCTTGGGATGGCGGTGGTTTACTTGGTTCTGGCCGGCCTCTATGAGAGCTTTCTCGATCCACTGATCATCTTGATCACGGTGCCGATGGCCCTGCTCGGCGCCCTGCTGGGCCTGGCCGGCCGTGGGCTCTTTCTTGATATCTATGCCCAGGTGGGCATGCTCGTTCTGGTGAGCCTGGCCGCCAAAAACGGCATCCTGATCGTTGAGTTCGCCAACCAGCGCCTTAAGGAAGGTCTGGGCTTACGGGAGGCCGTGGAAGAGGCTGCCATCAGTCGCCTTCGCCCGATTCTGCTCACAGCACTCTCGTCCCTGGCCGGATTCCTGCCGCTGCTGCTGGCCACCGGAGCGGGGGCAGCCAGCCGGATCAGCATCGGCACGGTGGTGTTCTTCGGGTTGCTGGTATCAACCGGACTGACGCTGTTCGTGGTGCCTGTGGTGTACCTGGAGGTGAAACTGCTGGAAGGCCGTCGCTGGTGGCCCCAGGCAAAAAGGTCATGAAAAAACCCTCGGAGATATTCCCCGAGGGTTGGTTGTTGGAGGTGCGTCCCTCGGGGTGACTGATCGCTTGGATCAGCCGAACTTGCCTGAAGTGGAGGCGATCAGGAAGGCGCCGTAAGTGAGGATGTATCCCACTGTGAAGTGAGCCAGACCAACTACACGGGCCTGAACGATCGACAGAGCCACCGGCTTGTCGCGCCAGCCAACCAGGTTGGCAAGCGGGGTGCGCTGGTGAGCCCAGACGATGGTTTCAATCAGCTCCTGCCAATAACCGCGCCAGGAGATGAGGAACATGAAACCGGTAGCCCAAACCAGGTGACCGAACAGGAACATCCAGGCCCAGACGGCAAGGTTGTTCGAACCGAACGGGTTGTAACCGTTGATCAGCTGGGAGCTGTTCAGCCAGAGGTAGTCGCGGAACCAGCCCATGAGATAGGTACTGGATTCATTGAACTGGGCCACGTTGCCCTGCCAGATGGCGAGGTGCTTCCAATGCCAGTAGAAGGTGACCCAACCAACAGTGTTCAGGGCCCAGAACACTGACAGGTAGAAGGCATCCCAGGCCGAGATGTCACAGGTGCCACCACGTCCGGGGCCATCACAGGGGAAGGAGTAGCCGAAGTCCTTTTTGTCGGGCATCAGCTTGGAACCCCGGGCATCAAGGGCACCCTTCACCAGGATCAAGGTGGTGGTGTGCAGTCCGAGGGCAATGGCGTGGTGAACAAGGAAGTCACCAGGGCCGATCTGCAGGAACACATCGGTGTTGCCATTGATGGCATCCAGCCAGAAGTGATCGCCAGGGATATTGGCCGAAGCCAGGCTGGCGGCACTCGTCGGGTTGGAGAGCAGCACGTCGAAGCCGTAGATGGCCTTACCACTCGCCGCTTGCACGAACTGGGCAAAGACAGGCTCGATCAGGATCTGCTTCTCGGGAGTACCAAAGGCAACGACCACATCGTTGTGGACGTAAAGGCCAAGGGTGTGGAAGCCGAGGAACAGGGACACCCAGCTCAGGTGGCTGATGATCGCTTCTTTGTGCTCGAGCATCCGAGCCAGAACATTGTTCTTGTTGGCTTCGGGGTCGTAGTCACGGATGAAGAAGATCGCACCATGAGCGAAGGCACCGCACATCAGGAAGATGGCGATGTACTGGTGGTGGGTGTAGAGCGCAGCTTGTGTTGTGTAGTCCTTTGCGATGAACGCATAGGACGGCAGCGCATACATGTGCTGCGCAACCAGGCTGGTGATCACTCCCAGGCTGGCCAGGGCCAGACCCAGCTGGAAGTGCAGGGAGTTGTTGATCGTGTCGTAGAGACCCTTGTGGCCTGCACCGAGCGCACCTCCGAAAGGAGTTCCCTTAGGGGGGTTGTGAGCCTCCAGAATCTCCCGGATCGAGTGACCGATCCCGAAGTTGGTCCGGTACATGTGGCCGGCAATCACGAAGATGCAGCCAATCGCCAGGTGGTGATGGGCGATGTCGGTGAGCCAGAGCGCCTCGGTCTGGGGGTGGAAGCCGCCCAGGAAGGTGAGGATCGCTGTACCGGAGCCTTCGGAGGTGCCGAACACCTGGTTAAGGGTGTCGGGATTTTCGGCGTAAACGCCCCAGTTGCCGGTGAAGAACGGAGCCAGACCGGCGGGATGGGGCAGGACATTCAGGAAGTTGTCCCAACCAACGTGCTGGCCACGGGCTTCAGGGATGGCCACGTGAACCAGGTGACCGGTCCAGGCGATTGAACTGAAGCCGAAGAGGACGGCGAGGTGATGGTTGAGGCGGGATTCAGCGTTCTTGAACCATGCCAGTGAAGGCCGGAACTTGGGCTGAAGGTGGAGCCAGCCGGCGAAGAGGGCCCAGGCCGACAGGATCATCATGAAGATGGAACCCTGGTACAGCTCGGCGTTGGTCTTCATTCCGATCGTGTACCACCAGTGGTACAGACCTGAATAAGCGATGTTCACCGGGGAGGTTGCTCCCGCCTGGGTGAAGGCGGTGATGGCCCCCTGGCCGAAGTGGGGATCCCAGATCGCATGTGCGATGGGACGGACATGCAGCGGATCGGCGACCCACTGCTCAAAGTTGCCCTGCCAGGCGATATGGAACAGGTTGCCCGAAACCCAGAGGCCGATGATCGCCAGATGACCGAAATGGGTGGAGAAGAGCTTTTGGTAAAGCTTCTCCTCCGTCATCCCGTCGTGGCTCTCGAAGTCGTGAGCCGTGGCGATGCCGTACCAAATACGGCGGGTTGTCGGGTCCTGTGCCAGACCCTGGCTGAACGAAGGAAATTTCGTTGCCATTGGGAAAGGTCAGGTGTGAGGTCAGCCGACCGCGATGAGTCGGGACAGGAAGAAGGCCCAGGTGGTGGCGATACCGCCCAGGAGATAGTGGGCAACGCCTACGGCACGGCCCTGGGTGATGCTCAGCGCACGGGGCTGGATGGCCGGAGCCACTTTCAGCTTGTTGTGAGCCCAGACGATGGACTCAATCAGCTCCTGCCAGTAGCCGCGGCCGCTGAACAGGAACATCAGGCTGAAGGCCCAGACGAAGTGGGCACCAAGGAACATCAGGCCATAAGCACTGGAGGACGAGCCGTAGCTGTTGATCACCTGCGCGGCCTGAGCCCAGAGGAAATCACGCAGCCAGCCATTAATGGTGATGGCGCTCTGCGCAAAGTTCCCATTCGTGATGTGCTGGACGCTGCCGTCCGCATTCACGGTTCCCCACACATCGCTCTGCATCTTCCAGCTGAAGTGGAAGATCACAATCGAGATGGAGTTGTACATCCAGAAGAGGCCAAGGAACACGTGGTCCCAAGCCGAAACCTGGCAGGTACCGCCACGGCCGGGGCCGTCGCAGGGGAAGCGGAAGCCCAGGTTCGCCTTGTCGGGCACAAGCCTGGAGCTGCGGCTGTAGAGAACACCCTTCAGCAGGATCAGCACGGTGACGTGGATCGTGAAGGCGTGAATGTGGTGGACCATGAAGTCGGCCGTTCCTAGGGGGATCGGACCGGCAGCGACCTTGCCGCCAACGGCGACGACGGCGCCATTGAACACCTCACTGACACCGGCCAACGCATTTGGAGCGGTGGTGCCGGCAGCAGCGGCGTGCAGACCCTGAATCCACTGAGCGAAGACGGGCTGCAACTGAATTGCGGAGTCGCTGAACATGTCCTGGGGACGCCCCAGGGCACGCATGGTGTCGTTGTGGATGTATAGCCCGAAGCTGTGGAAGCCCAGAAAAATGCACACCCAGTTGAGGTGGCTGATCAGAGCATCACGGGCTTTGAGTACCCGATCCAGCACGTTGTCCACGTGCAGGGCTGGGTCGTAATCGCGGATGAGCGCAATGGCCGCATGGGCACCGGCGCCAACGATGATGAAGCCACCGATCCACATGTGGTGGGTGAACAGCGACACCTGCGTTGGGTAATCGATCCCGATGTAGGGATAGGGCGGCATCGCATACATGTGATGCGCCACGATGATGGTCAACGAACCGAGCAGCGCCAGGTTCACGGCCAACTGGGCATGCCAGGAAGTGGTCATGAACTCGAACAGGCCATCGTGACCCTTCGGAGCCGGGAACAGCAGGGGATCTCCCTTCTGTCCTTCAAGAATTTCCTTGATGCTGTGACCGATGCCCCAGTTGGTGCGGTACTGGTGGCCGGCCACGATGAACAGCACCGCGATCGCCAGATGGTGATGGGCGATGTCGGTCATCCAGAGGCTGCCGGTGACAGGATTCAGCCCACCCTTGAAGGTGAGGAAATCGCTGTAGGCGGCCCAGTTGCCGGTGAAGAAAGCGGAGAGACCGGCACCGAATCCTGGGTACAGCTGGGTCAGCAGATCCAGGTTCAGGAATTCATGGGGCAGGGGGATGTCCGCCACCGAAGCGATGGTCTTGCCATCGAGCACCAGCGGCTTGCCGGCATCGATGGCATCCATCAAGGCGGTGGTCGGCAGGGACACGTGCAGCAGGTGTCCTGTCCAGGACAGGGAGCCCAGGCCCAGAAGGCCAGCAAGGTGGTGGTTGAGCATGGACTCAACGTTCTGGAACCACTCGAGCTTGGGAGCTGCCTTGTGATAGTGGAAAACGCCGGCATTCAGCATCAGGCCAGCCATCACCAGGGCACCGATGGCCGTGCAGAGCAGCTGGAACTCACTGGTGAAACCCCAGGCTCTCCACACATGGAAGAGACCTGAGGTGATCTGGATGCCATGGAAGCCGGCACCCACATCGGCGTTGAGAATTTCCTGGCCGAAAATAGGCCAGACCACCTGAGCACTCGGCTTGACGTGCAGGGGGTCGGCCAGCCAGCCGGTGTAGTTGGAGAAGCGAGCACCGTGATAGAAGGCGCCGCTCAGCCAGATGAAGATGACGGCCAAGTGGCCGAAGTGAGCGCTGAAGATCTTCCGGGAGACCTCTTCGAGATCGCTCGTGTGGCTGTCGAAATCGTGAGCGTTGGCGTGGAGGTTCCAAACCCAGGTGGTGGTTTTGGGACCTTTGGCGAGGGTGCGATCGAAGTGCCCGGGCTTGCCGAGAACATCGAAGTCGACGGGAACAGGATTCCGGTCAACCATGGCCTTCGCCGTTTTCCCACGCTCTGGTGGGCTGATGGTCATCGAGACGTTCCTCGAGGGACGGAGTCGAGGTGGAGGTCCACCCCTCCGGACCGGGCCGAAAGGCCAGGCCGGTGGGCCTCACGGTTCCGCGGATCGAGACCCTTGGAACCATGGGCACCAGTGCGGAGTGGCTCCGGAAAAGACCGAAAGCCGCTGCCACCACTGGAGCTGGGGCCCCGATGAGGGGACCGCTGGCGGAAGTATAAGGGCGAGTTTCAGGCCCCTTGGGGGGTCAGTAACAAAGGTTCAATCCGCCACCACCCCTGTCTGGAACAGGGCTCTGACCCAGGCTCCCTATCACTCATCGACGACGCGATGGCGCGCTTTCTTTATCCAATTCCCAGCGGATCTGGGGCTACATTCGGCATCATTTTTCTACGGGCCCGAGGCACTCTCGGCAAACTGTTGCCTGGGTTCCGGCACCAAGGCCGCGGGCCGACTTCGATCAGGAGCGATGCGCATGTTGGCAGCGGGGCTTCGGGGCCTGGGGGCGGTGCTGCTCTGCCTGGCTGTGCTGCTGAGCGGAGGCTGGAGCCTGCGGCCCAGGCCCCAGGAGCCGCCAGCCGCAAGTAGCCACCCGGCCCCATCCGGGCGCCTGCGGGAGATCCCCCCACCCAAGGCCAGCCAGGCCTTGCGTCTGCGCCTGGCAGAGCATCAGCCCCGGCTGCAGATCCTGGCTCCAGCCGACGACACCGTGCTCCCCATGACCCCCTGGTCGCTGGATCTGTCGCTCGAGGACTGGCCCTTGGCCGATGCAGGCGCCCTGGGCCTTGGCGCCCACCTAGTGGTGCAGCTCGATGACCACGCACCCCTGCGACTGGGCCCCAAAGACCCCATGGCGCCAACCAGCAAGGACACCCGGCTGAGCGTGGCCATGGCGCCGCTCAGCCCAGGCAGCCACCGCCTGACTGTCTATGCGGCCAGGCCCTGGGGCGAAGCAGTGAAGGATCCCGGCGCCGCCGTGCAGATCCGCCTCCACGGCCTGGCCGCCAACCCCCTCAGCCAGCCTCTGCGGGGAACCCCCCAGCTGGTGAGCAGCACCCCCAGCGATCTGATTCATCACGAACCCGTGCTGATCGACTGGCTGCTGATCGACGCGCCCCTTCAGCCCCTCGACGGAGACGGTTCGAACTGGCGGCTGCGGGTGACCCTCAATGGCGACAGTTTCCAGGTGGACCGGCAGGAGCCGATCTGGCTCACAGGGCTGAACTCCGGCAGCAACCCCCTGCAACTGGAGCTGCTCGACGGGCTGGGGGAACCGTTGAATCCACCCTTCAACAGCCAGGTGCAGGACCTGGTCATGCGTCCCGAGGCCCCCCGTCCCTGGCAGACGGCATCCATCTCCGCCGAGGATCTGAAGCGTCTGCTGGGCGAGCGGCCGAGCGCGCCCGCAGGTGAGAGCACACCATCACCGCAGCCCGTCGAGGCCGCTGAGCAGGAATCGAAACCCAGCACGGAGCGGGACCCTCAGGCTGAGGGGATGGCCACCGACCGCGACGAAGCCGCCAGGTCATTGACAACCGCGAGCACTGAGCAACCGCTTGAGGAGGAGGCCACTGCATCTGAGACGGCGCCTGAACCTGAGGCAGCGACAGAACCTGAGGCAGGTGAAGACAGGAGCGCACTGGAGCCGGTACCAGCGATGCCGGAGCCTGTCGAGTCGGGGGAGTCCGTGGAGGGGGTGGACTCCCCAGACCCTGCGGCGTTGCTGGCACCGCCCGAATCAACCGAACCGCGGACCCAGCCCGAAGCGCTTGGCTCAGCTCCTTTGAGAGAGCCATCAGAGGAGCCGGTGTCAAAGACTGTGATGCTGCCTGAAGCGGCGGCATCGTCGCTGGATCGGCTGCGTGCCAGGTTCGGGGGATGAGTGATTTGATCTGCTGGGGACTGGCCCTGAGCAGGGCCGGTGCCCCCGTGCTCGAGCGCCTGGATCAGGGCGGGCTGGTGGAGGCCCGAGCGGAGCCCGGCGCCGGTGCCGCCGAGCTGCTCAGCCAACACTGGAAGCGGGCGTCGGCCTTTGTGGTGGTGGGAGCCTGCGGGGCGGTGACCCGGCTGGTGGCCCCACTGCTCCAGGGCAAGGAGCACGACCCGGCCGTGGTGGTGGTGGATCCCCAGGGGCGCTTCGCCATCCCCCTGCTGGGGGGGCACGGGGCGGGAGCCGAGCAGCTCAGCCAGCGCGTGGCCGCCCTGCTGGGGGGTGAAGCGGTGCTCACGGGCGCGAGCAGTGGCGGCGGCAGCCTGGCCCTTGACAGCTTCGGGCTGGCCTGGGGCTGGCGGAAGGGCATGGGCGACTGGGATGGCCTGGTGAAAGCCGCGGCCCGTGGCGAGCGGATCGCCGTGCAGCAGGAGAGCGGTTGTCCCGACTGGCAGGGCCTGGAGGCCGCCGCAACGCTGCTTCAGCTCCCCGCAGACAACCCGCCTGAGCAGATGGTGATCAGCCCACGCCTGGGCCCCGGCTGCCGCTGGCATCCACCCAGCCTCTGGCTGGGCTTCGGCTGCGAGCGTGACACCAGCCTCAGCCTGCTGGAGCGTTTGCTGGAGCAGGCCCTCGATGGCGCCCAACTGGCCCCGGACGCCGTCGCCGGACTGGCGAGCATCGACCGCAAAGGCGATGAGCCGGCCCTGCTGGAACTGGCCCGGCGCCATCAGTGGCCGCTGCGACTGTTCAGTGCCGAGGCCCTGGCGGCGGTGCAGGTGCCCAGCCCATCGCAGGCGGTGTTGAAGGAAATGGGAACCGCAAGCGTGGCTGAAGCGGCAGCCCTGCTGGCCTCATCCCCACACTCGGAGCTGCTGCTGGAGAAGCGCATCGAGCGGGCCCAGCCCGGGGAGCGGGGGGCCGCCACCCTGGCGGTGGCCCTGACCGCCGGGCAGTGGGCCCCGCAGCGGGGGAAACTCCATCTGGTGGGCAGCGGTCCAGGACAGCTCGACCTGCTCACCCCCGAAGCTCGCCTCGCCCTGGCCGAGAGCACGGTCTGGGTGGGCTATGGCCTCTATCTGGATCTGCTGGAGCCCCTGCGGCGCCCCGACCAACTACGACGCGACGGCCAGCTCACCCAGGAGCGCGACCGCTGCCGGCTGGCCCTGGAGCTGGCCGATACCGGACTGAGCGTGGCCCTGGTGTCGTCGGGTGACAGTGGCATCTACGGCATGGCGGGGCTGGCCCTGGAGCTCTGGCTTGAGCATGAACCCCAGACCAGGCCTGCCTTCTCGGTCCATCCCGGCCTCTCCGCCCTGCAGGTGGCCGCGGCCAGGGCCGGCGCGCCCCTGATGCATGACTTCTGCACGATCAGCCTGAGCGACCGGCTCACCCCCTGGCCGACGATCGAGAAACGGCTGCGGGCCGCCGCCAGCGGGGATTTCGTGGTGGCGCTCTACAACCCCCGATCCCTTGGCCGCGACTGGCAGCTGGGCAGGGCCCGGGAGTTGCTGCTCGAGGGGCGCAGCGCCGACACTCCGGTGGTGCTGGCACGGCAACTGGGCCGGGCAGAGGAGAGTGTGCAGCTGCACACCCTCGGGGAGTTGCCCCTGGAACAGGTGGACATGCTCAGCCTGGTGCTGGTGGGCAACAGCACTTCTCGCCAGCAGGACGGGGTGATGGTGACACCCAGGGGCTACCCGGGCGCCGAACTCAGCTGAAAGGCTCCGGGCGGCCATCGGGCCCGGAGCTCAGAGATCGGGATGACAGGATTCGAACCTGCGGCCCCTTCGTCCCGAACGAAGTGCGCTACCAAGCTGCGCCACATCCCGCCTCTGGCAGTTTACGGGATCACCCCCGGGCCGGGTTTCTAGACTCCCGGCTCCAGGATTAGGCAGTGATGGCTCCCGACGCCCTGCTCAAGCCCGACTGGTTACGCGTCAAGGCCCCCCAGCGGGAGCGGATAGGTGCGGTTGCCGATCTGCTGGTGGACCTGAAGCTGAACACGGTCTGTCAGGAGGCGAGCTGTCCGAACATCGGCGAGTGCTTCGCCGGTGGAACCGCCACCTTCCTGATCATGGGGCCGGGCTGCACGCGGGCCTGCCCCTACTGCGACATCGACTTCGACAAGAGCGTGAGGGCGCTTGACCCCACTGAACCGGAGCGGCTGGGAGAAGCGGTGGCCCGCATGGGCCTCTCACACGTCGTTATCACCTCGGTGAACCGCGACGACCTCGACGACGGCGGAGCCAGCCAGTTCGTGGCCTGCATCGCCGAGGTGCGTCGCCGCTCACCCGGCACCACCATCGAGCTGCTGATCCCCGATTTCTGCGGCAACTGGCAGGCCCTGGCCGCGGTGATGGAGGGGGCGCCCGAGGTGCTGAACCACAACATCGAAACCGTGCCGAGGCTCTACCGGCAGGTACGACCCCAGGGGATGTACGGCCGCTCGCTGGAGTTGCTGCAGCGGGTGCGGAATGGCTGGCCGCGCACCTACACCAAATCGGGATTGATGGTGGGGCTTGGGGAAACCGACGCCGAGGTGGTGGCGGTGCTTGGGGACCTGCGGGCCCACCGGGTCGACATCGTGACCATCGGCCAGTACCTCTCGCCCGGACCCAGGCATCTGCCGGTGCAGCGCTTCGTGACCCCCGGGCAGTTCGCTGGCTTCAAAGCCACCGGCGAGGAAGAGCTGGGCTTCCTGCAGGTGGTGAGCAGCCCCCTCACCCGCAGCAGCTACCACGCCGGGGAGGTGCAACGGCTGATGCGACAACATCCCCGCTGAGGCAGCGCTCAGCAGAGTTCCCCAGGCGCCGGGGCCTCCAGATCGAGCCAGTCCCCAGCCGGCAGCGGCAGGCGCAGCCGGTGGGCATGCAGCCGGTAGCCGCCGTCGCCCGGCAGGGCTCCGGGCAGGGGCTCCCCCCCCGGTCCATAGAGGGGATCGCCCAGCAGAGGAATCCCCAAACTGGCCAGATGGATGCGGATCTGATGCGGACGACCCGTGCGGATCGTCACCTCCACCAGGTGTCCCTGGGAACGGCGCTCCAGCAGTCGCAATTCGCTCCAGGCGGGCAGGGCTCCAGGGTCATCGGGCCCGGCAGCGGCGGCCCATATCTGACCAAGCACGGCATGGGGGCGCAGGCCGATCGGGGTGGTGATCGCCAGGGACTCACCCAGGCCCAGCTGCAGCGGGGCCGGCACGGTCAGAGCCCGGTACACCTTGCGGCAAGCAGCGGCAGTGGGAGCGGAGTGGACATCAGGCCGGGCCTGGGGGTGGAGCTCGGCGGTGCTCTCGCGCAGCCTGGCGCTCAGCCAGGCACGACTCTGGGGCCGGCGGGCACAGACCAGCAGCCCCGATGTGTGGCGCCCGAGCCGGTGCACAGGCCGCGGCAGTGCCGGAAACGCCTCGCCCCCTTCAGGCCCGTGACCCGGGAAGGATCGCTCCAGCAAGCGCAACACGGTGTGGTCCAGAAATCCACCGGCGGGGAGCACGGGCAGGCCGCTGGGCTTGTCGATCACGTAGAGATCGCCGTCGTCGTGGATCAGCCGCCAGCTCGCCGGCACGGCCTCCTCTCGCCAGGGGGGGCGTTGCCACTGGAGCCGATCGCCGGCGCTGAGCAACCCATCGCCATCGAGCCGACGGCCATTCAGCAGGATTTCGCCCTCCTGCAGGCGCGCTCTCCAGAGGGAGGCCTCGGAATGGCGGTAGCGATCAGCCAGGAACACACTGATCAGAACCGGCGCCTGAGCCTGGTTCACCCGCTCGCTGTAGGTCCAGCCCTGGTTGAGCCGGGCCGGCAGCCAGCCCGGCGGCAGCGGCTCAGTCAACCAGGCCGTTCTCGAGGGCGTAGCGCACCAGTTCGGTGCGGCTGGTGGTGCCGGTCTTGGTGAACAGGCGGCTCACGTACTTCTCGACATTGCGGATCGAGGTTTCCAGGCGGCGGGCAATCTCCTTGTTCATCAACCCCTCGGCCACCAGCTGGAGAACACTCGCCTCGCGGGGAGTGAAGGAATGGGTGGCCGGTGTGGCGCTCTTGTGGGAGCCGGTCTGCTGCAGCAGGGAGCGGATCTCGGTGATCTGCCTCGCCATCTGGCCGATGTCCGCATCGGCATAGCGGGCCGCCTCGGCCAGCAGCCGCTCCTGACGGCGCACCACATTGCGCACCCGCGCCACCAGCTCATCCGGGTCGAAGGGCTTGGGGATGTAGTCGTCGACCCCGGCCTGGAAGCCCTCGATCCGGTCGGCCGTCATGCCCTTGGCGGTGAGGAAGATGACCGGTGTGCCCCCCAGGCGCTCGTCGCCCCTCAGGCGCTTGAGCAGGCCGTAACCATCCAGGCGCGGCATCATCACGTCGGTGATCACCAGGTCGGGAATGAGCTCCTGCGCCGCAGTCCAGCCCTCCTCGCCGTCGTTGGCGGTGGTGACATCAAAACCCTCATCCTCCAGGTAGGCCTGCACAGCAGTGCGCAGGCCCGGTTCATCGTCAACCAACAACAGCCGGGCCGGAGCCGGTGGGCTGATCGGGGTGTCCTCGCCGCTGTTCTCCTCTTCCGGCCTGGTAGTGGACTCGATCTGGCTCATGAACCGGCTGGCGTTGAGAGGAATCTATCCAGGCCCCCGCGGCGGTCAGAGGTTGCCGGCAGGCACCACCTGCTCCCGTTCCACCCGGTTACCGCTGTAGCCGTGCTGAAGGGCCAGACTGCGCAGGCTGTTGGGGTCCTTGCCGGCCTGCTCGGGGAAGCAGGTGGCCCACCAGACCAGATGATCGATGCGGTTGGCCGGCGTCACCACCCCGCCGGGGTTGAGTTCCCGCAGGATCAGGTTGCGGCCGTCGTTGGTGACCCGTAGCGGCGCCGTGGGCGAGCACTGGACAGTCTCGGAGCGGACCTTGACGTCGTTGGGCAGCTCCTCCCACACCTTGATCCGCCAGACCTGGGGCTGGACGGGATCGGCGGTGATGCCGAACACCCCCAGGGCCTGCTTGCCGTCGGCGATGTCCCGCTCCAGTAACAGGGCCAGCCCCTTGGGGCGGTTCTGATCCGGGCGCAAGAAAACGCTCTGGGCACCGGCCGAGGGGATGGAGGTCAGCACCGCCGTCGCCAGGCCGGAGAGGGCAGCAGCCAGGAGCCGCAATCGCGAGGGTGAAGCCATCGGCTGGTTCGGGGCGGCTGGGTTGTCAGCATGGAACGGTTCCGCGGGGATGGGAAGGAGGGATGGCCACCATCTCCATCTATCTGGACCACCAGGCCACCACCCCCTGTGATCCAGCCGTGGTGGCGGCGATGGCTCCCTACTGGAGCGAACGGTTCGCCAACCCCTCCAGCCGCTCCCACCGCCCTGGCCTGGAGGCGGCGGCGGCCGTGGATCTGGCCCGCAGCAACCTGGCCCAGCAGCTGGGTGTGGTCGCTGAGCAGGTGGTGTTCACCAGTGGGGCCACGGAGGCCAACAACCTGGCGATCAAAGGGCTTGTGGAAGCCCGTCGCCAGCGGGGCAGACACCTGCTGACCCTGGCCACGGAGCACCGGGCGGTGCTGGAACCCCTGCGCTATCTGGCGAGCCACGGCTATGAGCTCACCGTGCTGCCGGTGCAGCGTGACGGCCTGGTGGACCTGAACCGGTTCAGCGAGGCCCTGCGCGACGACACCCTGCTGGTGAGCGTGATGGCCGCCAACAACGAGATCGGCGTGCTGCAACCCCTCGCCGCGATCGGAGCGCTCTGCCGCGAGCGGGGCATCGCCCTGCACAGCGATGGAGCCCAGATCTTCGGAAACCGCCCCTGCAGCCCGGGCGAGCTGGGCCTCGACCTGTTCAGCCTCAGTGGGCACAAGATCTACGGGCCCAAGGGCATCGGCGCCCTGGTGCTCGCTGAGGGGATGGTCCTGGCACCCCAGCAGCATGGCGGCGGCCAGGAAGGGGGCTTGAGAGGGGGAACTCTGCCGGTTCCCCTGATCGTGGGGCTGCAGCGGGCGGCAGAGCTGGCCTGCGACGACTGGGAGGCACGGCAGCAGCGCCTGGGCGGGCTGCGAGATCGGCTGCTGGCGGGTCTGCTGGAGCTGGGAGGGGTGCGGGTGAACGGCAGCCTGGAGCACCGCCTGGCCCACAACCTCAATGTTCAGGTGGATGGGGTGGATGGCACCCAGCTGTACCGGGCCCTGCGCCGGCAGCTGGCCGTGAGCGGTGGCTCCGCCTGCAGCAGCGGCAGCCCCTCCCATGTGCTGGCCGCCCTGGGGTTGAGTCCGGCGGAAGCGGCGGCCTCAATCCGGTTCGGGCTCGGACGCACCACCACAGCCGCGGAGATCGACCAGGCCGTGGTGGTGGTGGCGGCGGCCCTGAACGAGCTGCGGGGCTGATGAAAGATTCTTGCCTTAAAGGCCACCTTTCCTCAACCTTGAATGAATCATGGTTAATCCTTAACCAACGACAGTCCGCTGCGGAGGCTTGCCTTGCCGAGGTCCATCTCGATCCGTGCCTCCGAACTGGCTGCAGGGGAACAGAGCCTGCCGCCATTGGGAACAACGACGCAGCGGCGGCAGCGGGAGCGCTTCCTTGCCGGGACGATTGACGGATTGCTGGGAGCCTTTGGCGCGGCCCTGGTGCTCTCGGCGGCCGGGAGGATCGCCGGTATCGGTGGCAGTCGACCCACGTTCGTGCAGGCCGTGGTGGCGGGGCTCGGACTGCTGCTGCTCACGGCCGGCTGGCGCCGACTCGGCCGCGGGCTGCTGGAAGCAACTGCCACGCCCAAAGGGCAGAGGCAGCTTGAACGCGTGGTGGGCTGGTTTCCCTTCGGCGCCATGGCCTTGTTTGCCATCTACAGGCTCGGAGTCAGCGACGTGGAGGCCTACAAGGTTCTGGTGTCGGAAGGGAGCGTGGTGGAGTGGCTGACGTTCCTGTTCTTTATTGCCGCCGGATGCCTCTTCCTGCTCACTGGGAGAGGGGAATGGGTGACGGACAGGGCCAAGGGACGGCTGGGTCTCGGTGCGCTCTTCATCGCCCTGGGCGTTGTCAACCTTCTGATCGGCTTCGAGGAGATGAGCTGGGGGCAGACCATCTTCAACTGGGAAACACCTGAGCTGTTCGTCACCGCCAATGCCCAGAAGGAAACGAACCTGCACAACCTGGCGCTGATTCAGGACCGGATCTGGACCATCACGGCGGCGGTGTGCGTGGGGGCAACCCTGCTGGTGGCTGTGCGTCGTGCCCTGGAGGCAAGAGGACACCTAATCCCGCGCTCCCTGGCCGATGTGGTTCTGCCGCACTCCACATTGCTGGGCTACTTCCTGTTTGCGGCCCTCCTCTACGTGCCGGTGGCGCTGATCAAGCACGATGTGGCTATCCCTGTGCTGGTGACCCGCGACCAGGAGGTTGCTGAAGCCTTCTTTTCCCTGGGTGTGCTGCTGCATGCCGGCCGCTGTTACCTCCGCTGGGCCAGGCCTGCTTAGACCCTGCTCAACCCGGCAGCAGCACCCGACTGAGCAGCACGAAACCCAGCACTCCGAGAAGGGCGAGAAGAAACTGAGCCACCCGGCTCACGAGCATCCCGGTGACCACGGCCAGCCCCACCAGCAGGGAGCGGCGAAGTCGGAGCAAGCCCAGGGGCCCGAGCGAGGTGGGGGCCGTGAGCAGCTCACCCAGCGATGCTCCAAGCAAAGGACCGAGCAGGGCCCCGAGCAGCGGTCCCCCCACCGGCAGCGCCGGCAACAGCCCCAGCAGACCCACCAGTAAGCCCAGGCCAGCGCCGAGATAGGCCCAGCGGGTGGCCTGCAGTCTGGCTGCTCCGAGCGTCACGCCGAGTACATCCGCTCCCCAGCCAAGGAGCAGGATCAGGGCAGCCAGCAGAAACTCCGGCCAGGTGCCCGCCCAGCCCTCGGCCCAGACCCAGACCGCCGCCCCCAACGGCAGCAGGACGAGCCCAGGCAACACGGGCAGCAGTGTGCCCGGGATCGCCATCAGCTGGATGGTGAAGGCGATACACCAGAACAGGTCAGCGCGATCCATCAGCGGTCCTCCAGCGAGAGATCCGTCCAACGCCGCCGGGCCATCCTGAACTTTGCCGATCGGCTGCGGGGATTCCGCTCCAGTTCTTCATCGACGGCCACCACAGGCTTGCGGGTCAGGCGCTCAAGGCGGCCATCGCCCAGAAACGCCTCCTTCACCCGCCGGTCTTCGAGGGAGTGAAAGCTGATCACCCCGAACAGGCCTCCCGGCATCAGCCAGTCGGGGGCCTTGTGAAGCAGGCGCTCCAGCGCCCCGAGTTCGTCGTTCACGGCGATGCGCAGGGCCTGGAAGGTGCGGGTGGCGGCATGGATGCGGCCATGGCGGGCCTTGGGGGGATAGCAGCCGGCCACCAGATAGGCCAGGGCCGCCGTGCCGCGACTGGAGCCGGTCCACGGCCGGGCTTCCACGATGCGGCGCGCAATCCGCCGAGACAGCCTCTCTTCGCCGTAGGCATAGATGAGATCAGCCAGTTCCGTTTCCTCCAGCCGGTCGATCAGCTCGGCGACCGTCTCACCGCCGGCGGTGTTCATGCGCATGTCGAGGGGACCATCCGTTCGAAAGCTGAACCCCCGCTCAGGCCGGTCCAGCTGGGGACTGCTAACTCCAAGATCAGCCAGCACCCCCACCAGGGGCTCCTTCGGGGAGTAGTCGGCGAAGTTGCATGGCAGCAGGCGAACCCGATCGGCGAAGGGAGCCAGCCGCTCAGCTGCAGCCGCCAGGGCCGAGGGATCCTGATCCAGGCCGATCAGGCGCAGACCGGGATGGGCGGCGAGCAACAGGGCGCTGTGGCCGCCGCCGCCCACGGTGGCATCAAGCAGGGTTCCCTCGCCCTGGATCTCGGCAAAACCAGCCACCACGGCGGCGGCGAGAACCGGCTGGTGGTCGAACGTCTGCTGCATGGGTTCCTTCCTAAGATCCCCGAGTTCGCCTTCGAGTCCACGGGCCCATGACGCAACTGGAAACGCGCACGGAGCCGATGGTGGTCAACTTCGGGCCGCACCACCCGTCGATGCACGGGGTGTTGCGCCTGGTGGTGACCCTCGACGGTGAAGACGTGGTGGATTGCGAGCCGGTGATCGGCTATCTGCACCGCGGCATGGAGAAGATCGCCGAAAATCGTACGAACGTGATGTTCGTCCCCTATGTGAGCCGCTGGGACTACGCGGCCGGGATGTTCAACGAGGCGATCACGGTCAACGCTCCCGAGAAACTGGCCAGCATTCAGGTGCCGAAACGCGCCAGCTACATCCGGGTGCTGATGCTGGAGCTGAACCGCATCGCCAACCATCTCCTCTGGCTTGGTCCTTTTCTCGCGGATGTGGGCGCCCAGACTCCCTTCTTCTACATCTTCCGCGAGCGGGAGATGATCTACGACCTCTGGGAAGCGGCCACCGGTCAGCGGCTGATCAACAACAATTATTTCCGCATTGGTGGCGTGGCGGCTGATCTGCCCTACGGCTGGCTGGAGAAATGCCTCGACTTCTGCGATTACTTCGGCCCGAAGATAGACGAATATGAGAAGCTGATCACCAATAACCCCATCTTCAAGCGTCGCATCGAGGGACTGGGGGTGATCAGTCGGGAGATGGCGATCAACTGGAGCCTGTCGGGTCCGATGTTGCGCGCCTCCGGGGTCCCGTGGGATCTGCGCAAGGTTGACAAGTACGAGTGTTACGACGACTTCGAGTGGGACGTGGCCACGGAGCAGGAAGGTGATTGCTACGCCCGCTATCGGGTGCGGATCGAGGAGATGCGCCAGTCGCTGAAGATCCTGCGCCAGGCCTGCACAGCCATCCCCGGCGGCCCCACCGAAAACCTCGAAGCCCGCCGCATGAGCGAAGGCAAGAAGAGCGAGTGGTACGGCTTCGATTATCAGTATGTAGCCAAGAAGGTGGCGCCGACCTTCAAGATTCCCAGTGGTGAGCTCTACGCCCGGGTGGAATCAGGCAAGGGTGAACTGGGGGTGTTCATCATGGGCAACGACGATGTGACCCCCTGGCGCTGGAAGATCCGAGCCGCTGATTTCAACAACCTGCAGATCCTGCCCCACATCCTCACCGGGGCCAAGGTGGCCGACATCATGGCGATCCTGGGCTCGATCGACGTGATCATGGGTTCGGTGGACCGCTGAACGCCGGCGGCAGCCAGTGGCGGGTGCGTGGTCGGAGAGGCCGCTGGCTCGATCAGTTGCGCCGGTGCGGCATCGCTTTGCCTGCGCTGCTCACCGGCTACCTCTGGCTGAAGGGCTGGCATCCGGCTCTGCCTGGACTGAGTTGTCCACTGCGGGCACTCACGGGTCTTCCATGCCCCACCTGCTTCCTGACCAGGTCCACGGCCGCGGCCCTGCATGGCCGCTTCACGGAGTCGGTGGACCTGCACGCCTTCGGGCCGATCGCCGCTGTCGCCCTGCTGGCGTGGTCGGCGCAGGCTCTCTGGACCCGGCGGCTGATGCCCAAGGGGCTGAAGGACACCCACCTGGCCCTGGCGACGCTGCTGCTGCTGCTCTACTGGGCTGGACGGATGGGGCTCACCTATGGAGTCGGCATTGCCGTCTTTCCAGACACCTAGAACCGACTCAGCAGGGCTCAGGCATGGGTCAACAGATACTGGCCGTTGCCATTGAATTCGCCATCACAGCTGCTGAAGATTGTCCCAAGCAACAGGAGATAAAAGCGCCATATTCGCCGAAATCTTGCATAGCCCATGCCATAGTTCAATTGCCTGGCCACATCCTGGCAGGCATCAAATCGATTCAGCCAGGCAGCGAGAGTCTGGTGATAGTTGGTTCCATTCATATACCATCTTTCAATGGTTCTCAGGTCGCGATCGTGGCCGGGAACGGCGTCATGATTCCAGTATCTCCCATGCGGGAAAATATACTTGTGGGTGAAGCCCGACGACATGTTGTTCGGGATTCGCACGGTGATGATATGAATCAGGACCTTCCCCTGGGGCTCCAGCAGGGAAGCCAGCCTGGCGAAGGCCTTGGTGAGATTGCCCACATGGCAGAACACGCCAACCGAGATGATCTTGTTGAATTTTTCCGGGAACACCACCTCGTTGATGTCACCCTCCACGAGGGTGAACCTGCCAGAGCTCAGGTGACTACGAGGATCATTCATCTTCCCACGCATGTACGCACATTGCTGCCGGCTCAGGTTGACCCCCGTGCAGCGCAGGTTGGGGAACTTTGAAAGGATGTAATTGGGAACGCAGCCCCACCCACAACCAAAATCAAGGAGATTGTCTCCATCCACAATGCCTAGACGCTCAATCATCTGATCAATCATGTGCCGTTGCGATTCCTCCAGATCTCTGGCGCCATGCTCCCAGTATCCAGTGCTGTATTTTGGATAGATAGGCTCCCAATCACCCAGCATTCGGTTCAGCATTTCCTGGGGGCGATCATACTGAATCTCCATCAGCTCCCTGGATGATTCCGCAATCTGATCAGATTCCTCCAGCACCCATTCGTATGGCGCCAACAGACCAGGGAAGTGGCGAAACAGGATGGGCATGGAGGCGTGGATCATCCCTCGGAAGAGAGAGTCAGGAATTTCCAGACCATTGATGTAGGCCTCCGCCATGGCCATCTGGGCCTGGTTGAAGGCTCCTGCCATCAGACGGGTCCCCCTATACCCCAGGGAGTGACTGGCTTCCCTGGACCGGGGCTCGGCCGAAGCCGCCGACAGGGCTCCAGATAGATCAACGATCGAACGTGCCATCAGTGAACACCCAAAAAGCAGGACTGGAAGACCGACCTCTGCCGGGGAAAGCATGAGTTGTGCGCCTGGAACCCCTTGACGCCCTCGCCGCCACTCAACTCGTGTTCAAAGCATTGCTCTCAAAAGCCGCCTTGACCAGCAAGACAGGAAAACGACATTTTCTGTCATCATCTGTCTGACCATCACCTGGACGGATCCTTGCTGGCTGGGATGCCGATCTCCACCACCAGCCTGGTCACCAGGCGCGGCGGGGAGGTGGGATCATCTATATGGGCAGGACATAACGGGAGACCCAAGTTCAAGGCAAGCCAAGATTGAATCGAGCGGCAACAACATGACCAGCGACCTCCTCGGCAGCGGGACGGCCCCAATCGATCCCTCCGGGTGGTTGCTGCTCCACCGAAGGGTGCGTTTCGGCGAGACCGATGCCGCCGGCGTGATGCACTTCCACCAACTGCTGCGTTGGTGCCATGAGGCCTATGAGGAGAGCCTCGAAGCCTTCGGGATTTCAGCCGCTGCGATCTTTCCCACCCCCGGCCGGACCCCTGAGACCCATGACACAGACGACCCCTGCCCGCCGAAGGTGGCTCTTCCGATCGTGCATTGTCATGCCGACTTCCTGGCACCCCTGGTGTGCGGCGATCCGCTGGCAATCGGCCTCGCACCACGACGGCTCACGTCCGGAAGTTTTGAGGTGAGCTACAACTTCACGTGCCTCGATGTCCCCAGCCGCCTAGTGGCCCGTGGCCTCACCCACCACGTGGCCATCGAGGCCACCAGCCGGCGGCGCTGCGGGCTGCCGGAGCCGATCGAGCGCTGGCTGGAGGCCTCAGCCGGCTGGGAGTCTCCTCCCTCAACTCCGGAAGAGCAGGGGTGATGGAGCCGACGCTTAACGATCCAGTCAGAGGATTGGTGGCCGGCGGGAGAGCGCCCAGAGCAGGGCCGCCAGCTGCAACGGGAGCAGGCTGGCCACCAGGGTGAGCGGATGGAAGCCATCCTCCACCGCCACCCCCGCCAGGGAGAAACTCACCGAGGCCGCCATGGCGATGAGGAGCGTCAGGCCGAGACGGCCGGAGAGCCCGGGTGCCCGCAGATTGAGGGCTCCAGCCTTAGGTGATGATGTGGGGCCGCGGCCAGCCATCAGAACCACTCCTTCTTGGCATCGATGTAGGTGGCCTTGAACTCGTCGGGGATTTTGTTGAGATAGATGATCCCCCTTGATCATACTGATCACGTTAAAACTCCTAAAATCCACTGAGTCATCCAAAGAATAAGAGCGAATGAACTGCAAACTTGGCAACCCTTGACAAAGGCACACGAACCATTATCGCATCCAACAAAGCTGGCAAGAATCAAAGTCGGGATGAGCGACAGCAAGCCTAACAAACAAGCATGCCATAAGGAGCGCAATCAACGACAAGTCTATATTGCTCAAGCACGCCCCTTAAAAGTAGCCATGATGCAGGAAATTGCTTTCGTCATTCCATTGTTGTCCATACTGGAATTGCCAATCGTCGCTCTAAGCATAAATCAGGAAGTGATTATAGTTCATTTGCGGAAAACTGTGACAAGAACAGTATTGATATCGCATCAATGACAGAAAGCATTCCCTCAATGACAGGTTAGCCTTGCGCAGCTTAAGGGAGTTCATATTGTACACGATCAAGCGCCTGTTGATACACAGGGATTGGATCGACAAACAAGTAGGCAATATTGCCAGCCCATGATATAATCAGACAAAATCCTAAAGCCAAGCAAATCCAAAAAATACCGCTAGGCTTTGTAATGATTTGACAATCAATATCATAAGCTCCTTCCTTGCGTTTACTAGGGCTGACAGTAACAGTCGCTTGAATCCTTGCCAGAAATCCAAGGCTTACACCTTGACTGCCATCTGTCACGATTATAGTGTTATTTCTTGCAAGAATTTGCCCTCCTAATCTTCTTAGAGAGAGCTGCACAGCCTCTACAACTTCTTCGATTGGCTCGGAAGTCCTGAGCTGCAGAAAAGCTGTCTTGATAGCCATAAAATCAAAAAATCAGAGTTGTTGTCAGGATTTATTCAAGCAATCATTAGAGTTTAAGCTCCATCCTCTTATCTCCTGCCTGCTTTAGGCCCCCAGCAGGAACTTGTGGATGCCGACGTCTCCAGAAAGATGCAGGACAGCGCTTCCGCCAGCTGTTTGTTTCTGACTTCGGTGAGATGGCTGACGGTCATGGCGGATCCGGTGCCCCCCCGCTTCTAGCCGCGGTCCGGGCCGTTGTCATGGATCCGTAATAGTGGCGTCAGCCGGCCCATCGGCCGACGTCGACTCCCGGGCCGTCAGCCAGCGGCTCCAGCGCCCCCGCTCCCACTTGCCCAGGACATTGGGGGCCAGATCAGGGCAGGCCAGCCAATGTTGGGGGCGCTGGGCAGGGGGAAGCCGTTTGGCCAGCCGCTGGCAATGGGCGATGAGGGCCGCCGTTGTGGCGGTGGACGCCTCAGGCCCTGGCGCTGGTGACCCTGAGGCCCCGCCATGACGCACCAGGGCCACCAGGCGCTCGCCCCAGAGGGGATCACGGCAGGGCAACAGCAGCAACTGGTCCAGGGGCAGCTCCTCCGCCCGGGCCCAGCCCAGCAGCCGAGCCTCCACCTGTTCAGGGAAGACGGTTTCGCCGCCGCTGCTGATCGCCCCATCCAACCGCCCCATAATCTCCAGCCCAGCGGGGCCGAAGCGGGCCCCATCGCCACTGCACCACCAACCCTCCTGAAGCTCCAGGGGCTGCAGCTGCCCGGCCTCCAGCAAGCCCGGGCTGAGGCGTTTCGTGCGCACCAGCAGGGCACCATCGGGGTCAAGCCGCAGCTCCACGTCGGACAGCGCCCGGCCACACCCCCCATCCCCCTCCAGGAAACGCTCCGGAGGCAGGGCCGCCACCATCGCGGCGGTTTCGCTGGCGCCATAACAGGGAGAGAGCGGGATCTCAGCCGCCCGGGCCCGGGCGGCCAACTCGCTGGAGAGCGCCGCGCCTCCCACCCAGACCACGGCGCAGCCCCGCAGCCAGGCGCAGCCCTCCGCTGCGGCCAGCAGCCGCTCCAGCTGGATGGGAACCAGGGAGAGCAGCGCTGGACGGTCGGCTGAAAGGGGAAACGCCGCCGCCAGATCCCGGGGCCGGCGCATCAGCTCCGGCGGCAGCCTGCGCCAGGACGTCCCCCAGACCCGGCTCCGCACCAGGGGCAGCAGACCGCTGACGTGATGAAGCGGCAGGGGGTTGAGCTGCAGCATCGCTGAGGGATCCAGCCCGATCGATTGCAACCACTGGCCAGTGGCGCACGCTGAGGCCTCCAGGTTGGCCAGGGGCTGCAGGCACCAACGGCGGCCGCCGGCACTGCCGCCACTGCCCACCACCACTGCTGCGCCGCTCAGGACTGACCCTGCCAAAGCGGCGCCGAGCAGGTCCTGCTCCTGCTCCGCGCAGAGGCCCACCAGCCGCTCCTCACGCCAGGCCTGCTCAAGCCGTGCCACCAGCCCCTCGGCCGGCTCGGCGCTGGTGAGCAGCAGAGGAGAACCCATCGGCAACGATCCCGCGTTCAGTCCTGCCGTGCGCGGCGGGCGGCGATCCCCGCCTCCACAGCGGTGACAGCAGCGAGCAGCAGCAGGCCAATTAGACCGACAAGCTGTTGCCGCGGATCGGCCTGGGAGCCCAGATCCACTCCGTCCCGCTGGCCGAGCACCAGGCCGAGCACAAACCAGCCGGTGCTCAAGGCCGAGGTGATCCAGTAGGCCCGCCAGCGTCGTTGATAGATGTAACCGGTGCCCAGGCCCGGCACCAGGTTGAGGACCACGGCCACCCAGGGGGCCGAGGCCGCCAGGGTGTCCTGCTTGCTGAGGCTCATCGCGGTGGCGGTTTTGTTCACGCCAACTCTGGCGGCTCCAGCCAACGCCCGGCGGCCGCCGCCCAGACCAGCTCGGGGTCGGAACTGGCCAGATCGCCGCTGGCGCCCCAGCCCGGGGCCAGACCCGGCGCCGCGGGGGTCGGTCCCCCTGCCTGGAGAGCGGCCAGCTGGTTCAGCCAGCGGCGGCCGATGCCGGTCTCGAAGCCCGTGCTGAGCATCAGCCGGGGCACCCCTGCCCGCAACTGCGCCAGCAGGGGCCTGGGGTCTCCCTCCTGGGAGGGCCGTCGCACCTGCCAACCGCCCCAGCTGCGGCGCAGACCCGGATGCTTCGCCAGCGACTCATCCAGGGCCACCGGAAGGGCCGGGGGGCCAGCCGCCAGGGCGAGCAGACCGGCGTGGTCGGCGGGAGCCAGCGGTTGCTCCAGCCAATCCAGGCGAGCCTCAGCGGCAAGCCGCGCGCCCCAGGCCGCAGCTGTTGGGCGCGCCCAGCCCCCATTGGCATCCAGGCGGAGTCTGGCCCCGCTCGGCAAGCGCTCCAGCAGCAGCTCCAGCAACTGACGCTCCTGAAGGTCATCCGTAGCCGCCACTTTCCACTTCAACGTGAGGGGGAGAGCGCCGGGCTGAGCTGGCTGGCTCTGCTGGTGGCTATCCAGGATCCGCTCCAGGGCTGATAACAGCGGCGGTCCTGCCGGCAGCAGCCATGCAGAGACCGGCGGCGGCAGCCACCCCCCGGCGGCGGGCCCCACCAGCCCCTGGATCTCGCCCAGGGCGGCACCGAGGGCAAAGGCCAGCGCCGCCGGCAGGGCCGGCAGGCGTGCCTCCAACTCCTGGCACTCGATCGTTGGACCCAGGGCTTCCATGGCCCTGGCGATGCTGACAAGCTCCGGGCCCTCAGCCCCTTGATCGGCGCCCGACGACAGCGGGGCCGCCTCCCCCCAGCCCTGATCGAGCACCGGCGCAGGCCCCCTACCTCCCCCAGCCAGCACCTTGAGCCGGAGCAGCCAGCCGCGCTTGCTCCTCAGCGTGCCCCGACCGGTGACAAGAGGCGAGGGCAGAACCAGTTCAAAGGGCCGCCAGTGCAGGCCCAGGGTCATCACAGCGGCAGCCAGGGGCCGATCGCCAGGCCCAGCGCCAGGCCCAGACCATTGAAAGCCTGGAAGCGCAGGGCCAGGAACTTGCTGCCGGCGATCCGCTCAGGTGTGTCGTGGTGATCGCGCAGCAGCTTGATCAGGCCCCTGGCTGAAGGCAGGCCCACGATCCCCAGCAGGGCCGTCAGGGGCCAGCGCCCCAGAAGCACCGGTGCCCACTGCAGGGCCAGGCTCAGGGCGATGAACCAGGGCACCAGGGCAGCGGCGCCGGCCGTGCCCAACTTCACCACCGGCGAGCGTTTGCCGTGGCTGGCGTCCTGTTCCACCTGATGGAAATGGGAGCAGAACAGCACCAGGGTGGTCGCCAGGGCGGGTCCGCTGCCGAGCAGCAGGGCCGCCTTCCATGGGATACCGGCGACAGGAACCAGGTCACCGAGCCCGGCGCCGGCCGAGGGCGCCAGCGCCAACAGGGCGGCGGCGGTTGCCAGCGGGCCGAAGGCGAGCCAGCAGAGTGGTTCACCCAGGCCGCGGTAGCCCAGTCTCAGGGGTGGTCCCTGGTAGATGTAGCCGAGCGCGCAGCAGCCCAGCACCAGCGCCAGCACCAAGGGGTTGCTGCGGGCCGCCACCAGGGCAAACAGCGCCAATCCGAGCGCCAGGCAACCATTGGCGAGCTGGGCCACCCGGTCGCGGCGGCCGGTGAGATTCACCAGGGAATGGGGCTTGCCGAGCCGGTCCACGCCGGTATCAGCATCGAAGACATCGTTGGCCAGGTTCTCCCAGCCCAGCAGCAGCACCGCCGCCAGGAGGAAAGCCAGCAGTTGATCGAGGCGAGGCACCTGGCCCCGGCCGGTCCACCAACCCGCAGCCAGCAGCACCGGCATCACCGCCACCGAATACATCGGCCATTTGATCGCCGCCTTCCAGAGGCGGCGGCGGGATGGGTCGTGGGAGCGGTCCCAGGGCGACAGGTCGCCGGCGGAGTTCCCATCGGCGTAACGGCTTGCGACGACCTGGGGGTCGGACATGGGCAGCGGGGACGGCGGACCGGAAAGCACCCATACATTTGAGCAGCTTTCCTGGCCACCGCCGCCATCGTCCTGGTGCAGGTCGTTCCCTCCTTCACCGAACTGCTCGCCGCCGCCGCCCAGGGGGCACGGCAGCTGGAGGAAGAGGGCGTGCTCAGCCTGGCGCTGCCCATGCCCTGCCGGGATCCCCTGGCGCTGCTCCCCCACCTCGATGACGGGGGACGCTTCCGCTTTCTCTGGGACGGCGCGCCCGGGCTCTGTCTGGCAGCCAGCGGCAGCACCCACCGCCTGGAGCTGAGCGGACCGAGGCGCTTCGAGCTGGCCCAGCGCTTCAGCGCCATGAGCCTCAGCCGTCTGGGGCAACAGCCCCAGCACGTTCCGCCCCTGGCCAGGCCGAGGGTGCTGCTGGCCTTCTCCTTTTTCGACAGTCCCCTGCAGGAGGGCAGCGGCTCCGTTGCCGGCGTGCAGGCCGTGCTGCCCCGCTGGCAGCTGAGCCGTCAGGGACGCCATTGCTGGCTGCGGCTGCAGCGCTGCCTCGGCGGAGAGGTCACCCCCCGTGGCGTGGCCGAGGAGCTCTGGGAGCGGGCCCAGCTGCTG
This sequence comes from Synechococcus sp. Cruz-7E5, assembly GCF_024345995.1. Classification (GTDB taxonomy): domain Bacteria; phylum Cyanobacteriota; class Cyanobacteriia; order PCC-6307; family Cyanobiaceae; genus Regnicoccus_A. Next base: position 131,328 of record NZ_JAGQCE010000004.1, on the reverse strand, counting down.
AGCCGGCTACCGACCGAAGGCGAAGGCGGTCTGCCAGGCACCAGCGGGGTGGGCATCACCAGCCGCTCCTGCTGGGAGAGCGACTACCGCGAGGCGGTGCGTCAGGCCCTGGACCTGGTGGAAAGCGGCGCCCTGCGCAAACTGGTGGTCGCGGTACGCCAGCAGGTGGGACTGGATCAGCCGCTCGAGCCCCTGGAGCTGCTGGCCCGCCTGCGCCGCCACCAACCGGGCAGCTGCCGCTTCCTCTGGCAGCAGCGACCCGGCGATGCGCTGATCGGGGCGTCGCCCGAGCGGTTGCTGGCGGTGCGGCAGGGGCAACTGCGCTGCGATGCCTTGGCAGGCACAGCCTCCCTGGGACCACCGGCCGAGCAGCTCACCCATTCGGTCAAGGACCGCCACGAGCATGAACTGGTGGTGGAGGCGATCACCCGGGTGCTCTCGGAGGCTGGACTGACGCCCCGGCGGCCCCGCCACCCCAGACTGGCCAGACACGGCAAGCTGGTTCATCTGCACACCCCCATCACCGCCGCCCTGATGGAGCACCAGCCCCTGGCCCTGGCCGAGGCCCTGCATCCCACCCCGGCGGTGGCCGGGCTGCCGCGGCGGGAGGCGATGGCCTGGTTGCGCAGCCTCGAACCGTTCGAGAGGGGCCACTACGCCGCACCGATCGGCTGGATCGACAGTGCCGGTGATGCCGAGCTGAGGGTGGCGATCCGCAGTGGTCGCCTGCAGGGCCACCAGCTGGAACTCACCGCCGGCGCCGGTCTTGTGCGCGGTTCCGAGCCGGAGCGGGAACTCCAGGAAGTGGCCCTGAAGCTGGGGGTGCTGCAGCAGCAGCTCAATCTTCCGCTCGAATCCCCAATCCAGCGGGTCGGCCAACCCCAGGGCGAGCGAGCGTCCTGGTGGGGATGAGCGACCCGTCCCCAGAGGAGCGCCTCCAGCAGGTGTTTGCCAGCTCCCGTCTGTTCCGCACCATCCCGCCAGAGTGCCTCGAGGCCCTGAATCCACTTCCGCTCAGCCTCTTGGAGGGGCAGCTGCTCTTCCAGGAAGGGGACGCCGCCAAGCTCGCCTATGTGATCGAGTCGGGCATCCTCGGACTGTTCAACGGCCCCCTGAGCCCAAGCACGGCCTGGTTCCGGAAAGTGGTGCGCGGTGATCTGGTGGGGGAATACGGACTGCTGGGCGATGAGCCACGGTCCGCATCGGCGATCGCACTCACCGATCTGAACGTTTTTGGCTTCAACCTGGAGAATCTGCGCCAGCTGCTCTCCCTCTCAGAAGAGCTCCAATCGCTGCTGATCACAACCCTGGCTGATGCGGCCTCGATCGGACGTGACCCGCGGCGATCTGCCCTGGGCACGATCCTGATTCACAACGCCAGCCCATACTCCCACCTCACCAAGCTGGTCCTGGAGGGCTTGCCGGAAGAACTGATCAGCCTTGGCGCCGGTGAGATCTCACTGGGCGAAGGTCCACTTCTCAGCCCCTTCACCAATGAAGCCGACCTCCACCTGGCACTGACCCAGGCCACCGGAGCGGGATTGAGCCGGGTGTTCCTCACACAGGCTCCAGAGCTGCTGAGCTCCCGTAATCAGAAGCTTCTCGACCGCCTGGTGATTCTCACGGACGGGACTGCCGATCACATCCAGATTCCCGATCCGACCAAAGCGGAGTGCATCCTGGTCCGGCTCTGGCCAAGCGATCAGGAGCGCCCCTGCACGAAACCCTGGGGCGGCGGCAGGCGCGTCTCCTTTGTGCTCAATGTCCGATCCGGCCAGCGCAGCCATCTGCAGCGGCTGGCCCGAACGGTGCTGCGTCGTCAGAATGTGCTGGTGCTCGGCGGGGGTGGGGCCAGGGGATTTGCCCATGTGGGAACGATCGCCGCACTGCAGGAGTGCAAGGCCCTTGACATCGACATGGTGATGGGGGTGAGCATCGGAGCGCTGGTGTCATCGCTGGCCGCATTCGATCTCAAGGCCGATGAGATTCTTGGCCACCTTGAGCGGGTGATCATCCGTTCACGGCCCTACTCGCTGACCCTTCCACGGCAATCACTCTTCTCCCTGGCCAATTCAGAACGAGAACTCAGGGCCTTCTTCGGCCCCTCGCAAATCGAAGACAGCTGGCTGGTGCTGCAGTGCTTCTCCACCAACCTATCCACCAATCAGCTGCAGGCCTGGACCAGCGGCGACATCCCCACCGCCGTGCTGGCCAGCATGTCAGTGCCAGGGATCTTCCCGCCCGTGGAAGATGCCACAGGACACCTGCATGTGGACGGAGGGATCCTGAGCAATCTGCCGATCGCTCCAGCCCGTGCGCTCACCGACGGACGGATCATTGCGGTGTCCCTGGATGTGGAGCCTGATTCGGCCAATAACTACGGTCCGGATCGCCAGCGACGACGCCCGTCACTGGCTAAAACCCTCATCAATGCGATGATGTGTGCCTCCCATTCCACATCCCATTCCCAGGAACGATTAGCCGATATTGTGCTCAGGCCGGAGATTGGGCACATTCCGTTTCTGGAGTGGAAAAGTTATCTCCAGAGTTTCGAAGCCGGTTACAAGCATGCCCGTGAGAACCTCTCCTCCTGGTCTGGCCATGAGGCGGTAGTCAAATCACCCTCCCAGGATTCGACGTCCTGATCACGATGCTGAACGGTCAACCCTGGAGCGAATGGATCAAACGCTACGAGCGGAGCCATCGCCACCCGCTGAACCGCTTCTGCCATCTCATCGGCATCCCTTTGATAGTGATCTCCCTGGTGGCCGCGGCCCTGGCCATCTGGTGGCCTGGACTTGGTTTCCCTGCCGCGGCGCTGTTCCTGGCCGGATGGGCTTTGCAGTTCGCCGGTCACGCGGTGGAGGGAACCCTGCCGGAATTTCTGGGCGACCCTCGCTTTCTGCTGGTGGGTGTGCGTTGGTGGCTGCAGGCCATCAGGGGAAACTGACCAGCCACCTTGGTACCTCCCTTGGGACTTGAGCTAACCAACGCTCAGAGCAGGAGAGCCACGCCCTCCGCATAGCTGTTCAGTTTCGGCAGGGGAGGATGACCGTTCCGACTGAGCACCTCTTCCGCGATAAGTGTGGCCTGGGGCAGCTTGTCGTAGGGGATGGAGGGGTAGGCGTGGTGAAGGGAGTGATGGGGCAGACCTCCCATCAGCAGATTCACCAGAGGACTGGCTTCAATGTTGCGGGAGCTGTAGAGCTGGGTGAGCTCATAGGTGGAAAACCGCTTCCAGATTCCATGGTGCTCAATCATTCCGCGTACCTGCATCAGAGCCCCCACCACCCGCTCCACCACCACCAGCATCAACAGCAACTTGATCAGCTGGCCATGGCCGATCGCCCAAGTGAACATGGCGGCCTGCACCACCAGGATCCCGATCCCATCGCTGACCAGGCCTCCAATCAGTCTCGAATGGCTGTCGCGCAGCTTCCAGCCGAACCAGAACATGGAACCAATCAACTGGATGCCGCCGAGCACCAGCACGCTCAGCCAGAAAGGATGGCTGAAATGGAGCCGCCTCCACCAACCGGCCCTGGCCAGTTCCTCTTCGGATGGTTCACGTCGTTCCGGATCGCGGAGATCCATCCCGTTCATACGGTGGTGAAGCTGATGGAGATTGCGGTACGTGCGATAAGGCCATGCCACGGGCCAGCTCAGGGCGCATCCCAACGCCTGCTCAGCGTTGCCGAGATCTAGCAGGCTGGCATGGCTGATGTCGTGGGTGCTGATCATCACGAAGCCATAAAACACGGCCGCCGCCAGCAACCAGAGAACAGCCAAAGGCAGATACGGCTCGCGGATATACATGACCAGGCAGGCAAGGGCCGGCAACAGCAACAGCAGCAGCCGGCCCCAGCCGAGGGCACGATTCACCTTGAACAAGGGCTGAACCGCATCCTCGATCTCTTCGGTCATCAGCCGATCAGCCCGACGACTTGCCCCCTCCATGACGTCATCCCGGCTCGTGACGGTGTTGCTCGTGACAGTGTCGCTCTGCTGGGAGTTGAGCGGATGGGAATCGGAGCTCATTGGTCCCGCGGGGGAGGCTTGAACCGCAGAGTAGTTCGAGTTTCAGTCAGCTCGCCAGCAGCGCCTCAATGGTGAGATCAGCCAGGGGCACCCCGCCCAGCCGCTCGATCTCACGCACGCCTGTGGGGCTGGTCACGTTGATCTCACTGAGGCGGTCGCCGATCACATCGATGCCAACGAAGAAAAGCCCAGCCTCGCGCAGGGCAGGTGCCAGCTCGGCACAGATGCGGCGCTCGGCGTCGGTGAGGGAGGTGGCTTCGGGCTCCCCACCCACAGCCAGGTTGCTGCGGAACTCTCCGGGCAAGGGGCGGCGGTTCACGGCACCGAGCGGTTCGCCGTTCACCAGCAGGATGCGCTTGTCGCCAGCCACCACCTCGGGCAGGAAGGCCTGGGCCATCACCGGCAGCTGGCCCTGGTTGGTGACCAGCTCCAGCAGGGCCCGCAACCCCGGCGCCCGCGCCTCGCTGCGCACCACCCCCTGACCGGCGCGTCCGCTGAGGGGCTTGAGCACCACCTCGCCGTGCTCGGCGGCAAAAGCCGAGAGCTGATCGATGTTGCCGCTCACGAGGGTGGGCGCCATCAGATGGCTGAAACGCAGGGCGCCGAGCTTCTCGTTCCAGGCCCGGAGGGAGGCCGGCCGGTTGAGCACCCTCACCCCGGCTGGCTCGGCCAGCTCCAGCAGATGGGTGGCGTAGAGGTAAGCCTCATCAACGGGCGGATCCTTGCGCATCCATACCCAGGGGAAGGCGTCAAGCGGCATCCGCTCGGGTTCCCCCAGCTCCACCCAGGGCTCGGGAATCTCCCAACCAGCTGCAGTGGGGCGAATCTGGGCGAGGCGGGCGGGCTGGGCCAGCACCGTGGGGCGGTGACCCGGCTCAGTGGCGTCGGCTCGCTGCCCTTCCACCGCCAGATCGGCCAGGCTGCAGATCCAGACCTGATGGCCGGCACGCTGGGCCGCCTGCATCAGGGCAACGCTCGAATCCTTACCCGGACGCAGACGCTGGACCGGATCGACGAGAAAGAGGTGGGAGCGGCTGGCGGCCTCGGCGCGACTCGGCACCCTCAGGCCCCTTGCAGCAACTGATCGAGCCGGCCAGCTCGCTCCAGGGAATGGAGTTCATCGCAGCCGCCGATGCCCCGGTCGTCGATGAAGATCTGGGGGAGGCTGGAGCGGCCTTCAGCCCGCTGAGCCATGGCGGCACGGGCCGCCTGATCGCCATCGATGGCGTATTCCTCGTAGGCCACACCCTTGCGATCGAGCAGGGCCTTGGCTCGGACGCAGAAGGGGCAGAACCGCCAGGTGTAGATCTCGACCTTCGCCGGTGTGTTCACCACAATCGACCAACTACATGGCAATGGCGGGATCCTAGAAGCCTCTCCAGTGGCCCAGTCCCGCTGATACGGTCGGGAAAACCGTTGGGCAGCAGCCAGTGCTCGATCTCACCGACTTCAAGCGCGACCTCTCCGAGCTCACCGACCGCCTGGGCCATGCCCAGGACTGTCTTTGACGTACCGGCCCTGAACGCGCGTCAGCAGGACCTGGAGCAGCTGGCCTCCCAGCCCGACTTCTGGGACGACCAGCAGCAGGCCCAGAAGCAGATGCGCCAGCTCGATGAGGTGAAGGCGCAGCTGGAGCAGTTGCAACAGTGGCGAACCGCTGTGGAGGATGCCCGCGCAACCCTTGAGCTCTACGACCTGGAGCCCGACGAAGAACTGCTGGCTGAGGCCAATGGCGGCCTGCAGAAGCTCAAGGCCGAGCTCGATCGCTGGGAGCTGGAGCGACTTCTGAGCGGCATCTACGACAAGGAGGGCGCCGTGATCTCGATCAATGCCGGCGCCGGCGGCACCGACGCCCAGGACTGGGCCCTGATGCTGATGCGGATGTACACCCGCTGGGCCGAAGACCATGGCATGAAGGTGTCCGTGGATGAGCTCTCGGAAGGGGAGGAAGCGGGCATCAAGAGCTGCACGATCGAGATCGACGGCCGCTACGCCTACGGCTACCTGCGCAACGAGAAGGGCACTCACCGGCTGGTGCGGATCTCGCCGTTCAACGCCAACGACAAACGGCAGACCAGCTTCGCCGGCGTCGAGGTGATGCCCAAGCTCGATGAGGAGGTCAAGCTCGACATCCCCGACAAGGACCTGGAGATCACCACCTCCCGCTCCGGCGGAGCCGGCGGCCAGAACGTCAACAAGGTGGAGACAGCGGTGCGCATCCTGCATGTGCCCACCGGCCTGGCGGTGCGCTGCACCCAGGAGCGCTCCCAGCTCCAGAACAAGGAGAAGGCGATGGCTCTGCTGATGGCCAAGCTGATGGTGATCGCCCAGGAGCAGCGCGCCTCCGAGATCGCCGACATCCGCGGCGACATCGTTGAAGCCGCCTGGGGCAACCAGATCCGCAACTATGTGTTTCACCCCTACCAGATGGTCAAGGATCTGCGCACCGCCGTGGAAACCACCGATGTGCAGGGGGTGATGGATGGCGACCTGGATCCCTTCATCCAGGCGCTGCTGCGCCAGGGTGTGGAGATCGCCGCCGATGTGGCCGCCTGAGCCCTGCGCATGCCCCAATGACTGAAAGCAGCAACCCAGACACCAGCCCAGCCGAAGCCAACCTCTCGGAATCCACTCCCACGCAGGCAGCTGCCAGCCCACCGCCCAGCTTCGTGAAGCTGGCGATGCGCAACATGGTGCGCAAGGGCCGCCAGAGCCTGCTTCATTTCGGCCTCACCGCCGTGGGATTCAGCGCCGTCCTGCTGCTGCTGGCCTGGTTCGGCCGGCCCAGCCTGCCCCAGTGACCTCGATTCTTCGCCCTGGCCTTGATCTGGCCTTCAGCTGTGACGAGCAGCTGAGCCCGGAGTTACTGAAGGCCGCTGGCCGCCTGGCAGACCCTGCCAGGGCCGATGGGCAGTGGCTTGATCTGCTGGCAACCTGGCTGGAGCAGATGCAGCCCGAGTTGCCGGAACCTCTGCGGGCGAGGGCCTACAGCCTGGGGCTGAGCCTGGTGGGCGACGGGGAAATGGCCGAGCTCAACGAAAGCTGGCGGAGTCAGGAAGGCCCCACCGATGTGCTGGCCTTCGCCGCCCAGGACGAGGGGCTGGCAGGGGCGCCGGCGATGCCGAAGCTGCCGGCGCCTGAGCCCGATCAAGAGGAGCCCCTGGAGCTGGGCGACATCGTGATCTCCCTGGAGACGGCTGCCCGCCAGGCTGAAACGGCGGGCGTGAGCCTGGCCCGGGAGCTTCACTGGCTGGCCAGCCACGGCCTGCTCCACCTGCTGGGCTGGGACCACCCCGACGATGCCCGCCTGGAGGCCATGCTGCGCCGCCAGGATCAACTGCTGGCTTGCTCCGCCTGTAGCGACGGCAGCGAGCCCCCTGGACGACAGCGGTAACGTTCAGCCCGGATGCCCGATGCGGCGGAACGCAAGGAGGAGGAAGCAGCATGGTTAACCCGGTCCCTCTTGAACCGGTGCCCCTTGCGCTGGCTGATCCCATGAACAGCGACTCACCGCGACGGGGGCGTGGCCAACGAAGTGGGGCATGGCGTGTGGCCAGCGATCTGCCCCTGAGCTTTCGCTATGCCGCCCAGGGCCTGGCTTACGGCTTCACCAGCCAGCGCAACTTCCGCATCCATGCGATCACCGGCGGCTGCGTTTTCGCCCTGGGGGTGTGGCTGCAGCTGAGCACCGAGCAGCTGGCACTGCTGGTGCTCACTGTGGCGGCAGTGCTGGTGCTGGAGCTGATCAACACGGCGATCGAGTCGGTGGTGGATCTGGCCATCGGCCGCCGCTTCCATCCCCTGGCCCGCATCGCCAAGGACTGCGCCGCTGCGGCCGTGCTGGTGGCCGCAGCGGCCTCGCTGCTGATCGCCGCCCTGCTGCTGCTGCCGCCCCTGCTGCTGCGCCTGGGCGTTTGAATGGAGGCCTGGCGGCTGGCTTGATGCTCCTGGTTCTCGACAATTACGACAGCTTCACCTTCAACCTGGTGCAGTACCTCGGTGAACTGGCGACGGAGCACCCGATCGCCGCCGATCTGCGGGTGGAGCGCAACGATGCCCTCAGCGTGGATCAGATCAGAACCCTGCAGCCAGCGGCCATATTGATTTCACCAGGCCCGGGCGACCCCGACCAGGCCGGGGTCTGCCTCGATGTGCTGCGGGAGCTGGGACCGACCGTGCCGACCCTGGGGGTCTGCCTGGGCCACCAGTGTCTGGCCCAGGTGTTCGGCGGCCGGGTGGTGCGAGCCGATGAGCTGATGCACGGCAAGACCTCCCCTGTGCTGCACGGAGGACAAGGGGTGTTCGCCGGCCTGCCCAGCCCGCTCACAGCCACCCGTTACCACAGCCTGATCGCGGAGAGGTCCAGCCTGCCGGCGGAGCTGGAGATCACCGCCTGGCTGGAAGACGGCACGATCATGGGTCTGCGCCACCGCCACTTCCCGATCGAAGGCGTGCAGTTTCATCCGGAGAGCGTGCTCACCCAGGACGGTCACCGGCTGCTGGCCAACTTCCTGCGCCAGGCGGCCCAGCACCAGCAACCCAGCGCCAGCCCCCTCACCGGAACTCCCTCCTGAAAGCCTCCATGCCAACGCTGCTAGGTTCGCGCCACGATCAGCGCCTGCGGCGCGCACCAGCTGGCATGGCCTCCGCATCAGGGCAACCGCACCAGGCCCCCTCCAGCAACGGCAGCAAGGCCCATCGCCGCCGGGCAACAGCCGTGGGCGCGGCGTCCCTGATGGCTGCTGTGAGTCTGGGCCTGCCTGGCGCCGGCCTGGCCGTCGGTGGGGTCTCAGTCACCAGCTACGGCCACAGCGCCCTGCTGATCCAGGGCGGTGGTGCCACCGTGCTGGTGAACCCCTTCAAGGCCGTGGGCTGCGCTGCCGGCCTGGCGGAGCCGCGGGTGCGCGCCGATGTGATTCTGGCCAGCAGCCGGCTCCTGGATGAGGGTGCCCCGGTGGCCTCCGGCCGGATGCTGGTGACCCCTGGCTCCTACCGGGTTGCTGGCCTGAAGCTGGAGGGGGCAGCCATCCCCCACGACCGCATCGGCGGACGGCGCTTCGGCCAGGCCACGCTCTGGCGCTGGAAGCAGGGCGGCCTGGAGATCGCCCACCTGGGCGGAACTGCTGCGCCCCTGCGCCCCGAAGACCGAGTGCTGATCGGCAAGCCCGATGTGCTGATCATCGGCGTTGGCGGTGGCGCCAAGGTGTATACCGGCGCTGAGGCGGCGGCAGTGGTGCGTGCGCTCGAACCCCGGCGAGTGATCCCGGTGCAGTACGTGAGTGGCAACGCCCCAAGCGGCTGCGATCAGGGCAGCATCGAGCCCTTCCTGGAAGCGATGAGCGGCACACCGGTGCAACGGGTGGGACGCACTGTGAGCTTCAGCGCGCCGCTGAGTGATGGGCCCCAGATCAAGGTGATGCGCTGAAGCGATTTGATTTACGACAGCTCATCGTTGCATCAGCTGATCCATCGCCTGAGCTTATTCAGCGGCCCCATTCCGTTCTAGAGGCCATTACGAAGAGTGTTGCCAAACCTTTGCATGGCAACTAGCCCAAGGAGCATGCTATATGCTCTAAGCAGGAAATTGATTCATTTGCTACTTAATTGAATCAATAAAGACACTAGGCAGCATTTTCAGGCCGCCTGGATTGACGACTTCGTACTTTATTCATGTCTTTGGGTCTATATGAAATACCCCACCTCTCCTCTGCAAAAGATTCCCTTCCAAGTGCTTAGCACAGCATTCGGCTCAGTTTTTGGGAAACTTAGGCCGGAATGCGCTTTCTCTCTTGATGTCGGCGTCATCGCCCCCAAGCTCATCAAGCTGATGCCACCTAAGTTGACACAAAAACTCAAGCCATTACTTTCCAGCAAGGAGAATCTTGGGTTTATCATTCACGGCCTGACTTTTGGCCGATCCAAGGCACAGCTTTCCTTCTTGATTCTTGTCTTAGGCGCCGACACCATCAAGTCCGCCACTCTTCAAGGATTTCTGCTCCCAACGGCCAGCCTGGAATCTGACGATGACGACGAACTTCCAGTCACCAAAGAATGCACGAGCCATCTCTGCATCACCCGCGGTGACGAGTCCCTATGCGAGGAATGGAGCATCGTGGTTCCCCTTGAGCTGTACTGCCCTCCAGCCAACGATGGATGCCCCAATACCCCCTGCAGTGCGGACTCCGGATCTGGTGGCTCGGGTGGTGGTGGCTTTGGGGGACTAAATATGGATCAGCTGATCAACTGATTCATCTGCCCTTGCCCATTAAAGCTTGGCAAGCATCAACCTTCTGAGACAACGTCGTTTAATTCCAGAGCACATTGAGCGGCTAGCATGAGAATATAAGTCCAGGCAACCAATGATCGACTTCAGCAATTTGACCATCGATTCATCGTCAATAGCAGATGAGATTATCAGCATGTTCTCTATGATGATTGGGCAATAACAGCTTCATCCGACATTCTCAGGGCGATCGGTCACGATTGCTTGATCATCCGACCTCAAGTCAATCTGTTCAACCTTGCAGAAACTCCGCCAGAAGCGTCCCATCTGCTCGCTGGTGCCCAGGCTCACCCGCAAGGCCCCATCGATCAGGGGCTTGCCGGCCATGGAACGCACCAGGATGCCCGCCTTTCGCAGCTCAGCCTCCACCTGGGCAGCCGGCCAGGAGGGCCAGATCAGCAGATAGTTGCCACCAGCAGCGTGGTACCGCACGCCGGAAGCCTGGAGTTGCTCCAGCAACCACTCCCGGGCCCGCAGCACTTCGGCCACGTAGGCGTCGGTGTAGGCCTGATCGGCCAGGGCGGCGCGGGCTGCCGTCACGGCAAAGCTGTTGATGTCGTAGGGACCGGTGACGCGGCCCACCCGGTCCACCAGGGCCTGCGCGCCGATCGCGAAGCCGATGCGCAGCCCCGCCAGACCTGCCGTCTTGGCCAGGGAGCGCAGCACCAGCAGGTTCGGATGGGCCGCGAACGGATCGGCGCCAACCCCATTACCGCCTCCTGGCGATGCCGCTGGGGCGTTAAGCAGAAGAGGCAGCACGCTGTCGCCGGTGAAGGCCTCGTACAGCTCATCCACCACGACCAGCGTGCGCGGCGCGGCGGCCGCCAGCTCGAGGATCCGCTCAGGCGCCAGGCGGGTACCGGTGGGGTTGTTGGGATTGCAGATCAGCAGGAGGCGCGGCGGATGCCAGTCGCTGCTGGCTTCGCCGGCACCACCGGGACCGAGCAGCGCCGCGCGGATCTCCTCGAGCGGAAAAACAAAATCAGGCATCCGGTAGGGAATCGCCTCGATCGTCATGCCCTGCATCCGGGCACAGGGGGTGTAGTAACCGAAGGTGGGACTGGTGGTGAGCAGCCGATCGCCCTGGGCGCCGTAGGCCTGGAACACCGCATGCAGGGCAGCATCGACGCCGTTGAACAGGCCGATGTGGGCGGGAATGAGCGCTTCAGGGCCGGCAGCTGCTTCAGTTACGAGCGCACTGATCACCGCCTCGCGCAGGCCGTCGTATTCGGGATAGATGGCGTAGTGGTCGGCGGGGATGGCGCGGATCGCCTCCACCACCTGCGGGCTTGGGCCTACTGTGTTTTCGTTGAAGTCGAGTCGCAGCAGGCCCCGGCGACCCTCCAAGGGGGCGCTGTAAGCAACCAGGTCCTCTACCTCGGGGCGGGCCGAGAGAGCCCCAGCTGAATGCGGCCGACGGGTTTCGCTCACATCCTCTCCAGCGTCGGGATGCCCAGCAGGCCCAGGCCCAGCCGCAGCGTGTCGGCGGTGAGGCGACAGAGGGCCAGCCGTGAGCCCCGGGCCGGTTCCTCCGCCTTGAGCACCGGCACCTGGTCGTAGAAGCGGTTGAACACCTGGGAGAGCTCGAAGAGGTAGGAGCAGAGCCGGTTGGGCAGCAGTTCCTCCTCTACCTCGGCGATCACGGTGTCCAGCGCCAGCAGCTGGCGCGCCAGGGCCCATTCCTGGGGCTCACTGAACACCAGGTGATCAGGGAAGCCCGCGGCCGATTCCCCCTCGCCGGCGCCGAGGCCGCCGCGGCGGGCAATGCCAGCGACGCGCACCAGGGCATAGAGCAAATAGGGCGCCGTGTTGCCGGCCAGGGCCAGCATGCGATCGAAGCTGAACTGGTAGTTGGTGATCCTGTTGGTTGAGAGATCCGCATACTTCACCGCGGCAATGCCCACGGTGGTGGCTACAAGCTGGATGAAGGCCTCGTCTTCCTCACGCTCCTCCTCGGCCAGCCGGCGACGCAGATCGGCCTCGGAGCGCTCCACCGCCTCATCGAGCAGGTCTTTGAGCCGAACCGTGTCGCCGGAGCGGGTCTTGAGCTTCTTACCGTCTTCCCCCTGCACCAGGCCGAAGGGCACGTGCTCCAGCCGTCCTCCCTCAGGCACCCAGCCGGCGCGGCGCGCCACCTGGAACACGGCGGCGAAATGGCTGGCCTGGCCGGCATCGGTCACGTAGATCAGCCGGCGGGCGCCATCCCCCTCCGGAGGCACGGCGAACCGGTAGCGGAGCGCGGCCAGGTCGGTGGTGGCGTAGTTGAAACCGCCGTCGCTCTTGCGCACGATCAGCGGCAGCGGCCGGCCGTCCTTTCCTGTCACGCCCTCGAGGAACACGCACTGGGCACCGGCATCGGTCACCAACAGCCCGCTGGCCGCCAGATCGACCACCACCGGCTCCAGATAAGGGTTGTAGAACGACTCGCCCCGCTCGCTCAGGCGGATATCGAGCCGGTCGTAGATCTGCTGAAACTCTCGCCTCGACTGCTCACACAGCAGCTGCCAGGCACGGCGGCTCACCGGATCGCCACTCTGCAGCTTCACCACTTCCTCGCGGGAGGTGGCCTGGAAAGCCTCATCAGCGTCGAAGCGCGCCTTGGCCTGGCGGTAGAAGGCCACCAGATCGCCCAGATCGACCGCATCCGCAGTGGTGAGCGCCTCGGGTGCCACCTGCTTGAGATGGGTGATCAGCATGCCGAACTGGGTGCCCCAGTCGCCCACGTGGTTCAGCCGCAGCACCGCGTGGCCGCGAAACTCCAGCACCCGCGCCAGAGCGTCGCCGATGATCGTAGAGCGCAGGTGCCCCACGTGCATCTCCTTGGCGATGTTGGGGCTGGAGAAATCCACGATCACCGGAGCCAGCACCTCAGCGGAGCTGGCCTGAACGGGATCTTCCGCCGCGCTGGGCACCCCCAGACGGGGATCGCCCAGGCGGGTGCTCAGCTCCGCCGCCAGCGTCCGAGGGCGCAGGGTGAGGTTGATGAAACCAGGCCCAGCGATCTGGGCGGGTTCGCACAGCTCGGCGAAGGACGAATCGGCGGCCAGCTGGTCCACGATGGCGCTGGCGATGACCCGCGGCGGTTGCTTCAGGCGCCGGGCCAGGGCCAGGGCTCCGTTGGCCTGGAAATCACCGAATTCCGGCTGGCTGGCTGGCGCCAGCTGCGGATCCAGGGGGGTGCCGTCCCCGCTGGCGGCGGCGGCCTCCGCCGGGAACGCCCGCTCCAGGGCCGCGCGCAGCTGGGCTTCAAGGGCGTGGGCGATGCGGAGCATGGGTGGCGGGTGCGGCCGAAGCGCCGTGGCAAGGGGGAGATCCAGCTCCGATCATCCCTCCTGGGGGTGGCTGCACGGGCCTATCCAGACCGCTCAGACGCTGGGCCCGTTCAGGCGCTCAGCCCCAGCTCCTGCTCCATGCCGCTGAGCACCACATCGGCCACCAGCTGGATGCGGTAGCGGCAGGCCTCGGTGACGCTGCCATCAAAGCGGCCGTGCTCCCAGTATTTGTTGCTGCCGGCGCCGCCGCCGCAGAGGCCGAAATAGGCGCACTCCTGGCGGCAGAGCTGCACACCGGCCTCGATCTCTCGGCGCACCAGCTGGAACTTGTCGGTGACCATCGATGCCTCCAGGCTGCCCTCCAGCACGTTGCCGAAGACGAAGTCGCCGTATATGGCCGTGGCCACCGCCAGCAGTTCGGGATCAAAGGTGGAGAAATTGCCCTTCGCGTCCACGTTCACGATCGCGAAGGGGGTGTTCATGTCGGTGCTCTCCATCCGGGCTTCACCGCAGGCCAGGCTCGTGATGCCATCGAACTCGCGCAGGCGCAGCCGTTCGGGCTCCGCGCGGATCCGCTGCCAGAAGCGCTCCATGAAGGCGCTGTAGCGGCGCTCGCTGTCGGGCCGCTCGAGGGTGGAGCGCAGGTTCTCACCTTCGGTTTCCTCCATGTTGAAACCGACGCTGGTGATGCCGCTGCCGGTGAAGAAGTCGTAGAGGGCGTCGGCCTGATCGAGGGCATCGGCCGTGAGTACGCAGATCACCTGGAAGGGAATGGCGCGGCGCTGCAGGGCGGCGATGCCGCGCATCACCGCTCCATGGGTGGGCAGGCCCGTGCGGGTGCGGCGGTGGGCGTCGTGCAGGGCAGCCGGTCCATCCATGCTCACGCCCACATGGATGCCGTTGCGCTCGAAGCAGTCGCACCAGGCGTCGTCGATCACCACCGCATTGGTCTGCAGCGACTGCACGATGGTTCCAGGCGGCAGGCCATGGCGCTGCAGAGCCTGGTCGATGCGCTCAGAGGCCGCGTCGTAGAAGGCGATCGGCATGGTGAGCGGCTCGCCCGCATGCCAGAGCAGGGTGAAGCCTCCCTCAAGGAACGGACTTTCGAGCACCCGATCCAGGGCCGCATCGAGGATCTCCAGCGGCAGCCGGCTGCGGTCATCGCGGCTGGGCAGGTAGCAGTAATCGCAGTCGAGGTTGCAGAAGGGCGTGGGTTGTACCACCAGCAGGCGCAGGGGACCAGCCAGGACCGGTGCGGATGGGTTCACCAGAAATTGCGCCAGCCGACGTTGGGCCAGCCGCCATTGCGGAAGCCGCCATTCCGGAAGCCGCCGTTGTAGAAGCCGCCATTCCTGAAACCGCCGTTGTGGAAGCCGCCGTTGCGGAAGCCACCATTGCCCCAGCCCACCCTGGGACCGTTGATGAAGGCCCGCGCCAGCCTGTCGTCGACACCGGCCTCAACCCCCCCGGCTTCTGCGTCGTCCTGCTCCCGGATGGCGGCGGCGATGCGGCGCAGGCGCTCCTCGATGGCATCCGACTGGCGGGTCGGATCAGCGGCGGGTGGAACCGAACCCGAAGCCGCGATGGCCCGGCCCACGCCTGGATCCAGGGGCAGGGATGCCGCCAGCAGCAGGATGCCGAAGAGCCGGGAGCGGGTGAGGAAGGCCATCGGAGCGGGGAGGGAGCGGGGTTGAAACGGAAGCGGCAGAAAACGGCGGGCCGGGTGGCCGACCCAGGGCATCAGGGAGCGGCGGGCCTGGTGGGAGCCGCACCCGCCTGGCTGGGCAGTGGCCTGAGGGCCTCCACCCCCAGCAGCACCGCGTCGAAGTAATTACGAATCTGCTCCGGCGAGCGGTTGAGGACACTGCCAGGACCCACCCAGCGATCGATGGAGGCCACCGCCTCCGGTTGACCGTCGAGATACCCCTGCAGCAACCGCGCGATCGCCAGGTTCACCAGATTGCGGAAGGCGGAGTCGTTCTCAGGCACCAGGCAGGCCACGGCATAGCGCTCATAGGGCTCAGCGGGGGTCTGGAGCAGCGCTCCAGCCTTGCCACCGGCGTTCAAGATGGCCAGGCGGACGGTGTCACCGATCACCCCCTCCACCGACCCGGCCTGCAGAGCTGCCACCGCCTGGGAAAGATCCGCAAAACCGACAGGCCGGGCAGCCGGCTGGATCCCTCTCAGCTCGGTTTCGCCGAGGGAGTCGGCGACCACGCCGATGCGGCGGCCCGCGAGCGACTGTGGCGATCCGTCGAGACGGCCGGCGGGCGACAGCAGCCGCAGGCCGGAGAGACCGAAGGGCATTGAGTAGTCGAGGGTGATGTCCCGCTCCCAGGTGAAGGGCACACCACAGGCCAGATCGCCCTTGCCCTCCTCCAGGCGCTGGCCCAGGGATGCCGGGTCGGTGACCGCATCGAGGCGCACGCTCACCGGCCGGCCCACGGCCACGGCCAACTCGGCGGCGATTCTGTTGGCCACCTCCATCGCCAGGCCGGCCGGCCGGCCCTGGGCATCGAGGCTGAGCAGGGGCGCCAGGTCGGGACTGCCCACCAGCACGAGCTCGCCACTGCGAGCGACCCGGTCGACGACACTCTCGGCGCGAGCGGAGGCCGCCGGCGCGAGGCCAGCCAGCAGGGCCAGACAGCCAGGCAGCAACCAGCGGCACGAACGGACACGAAAGAGTCGCTGAACGGGAGACATTTGCTGATCAGGAGACAGTCGCGTCAAGAAAGTCGCCAGGCAGACCATGCACAATCTGGGTGCCCCAGGCGGATTTGGCCAGCATCAAGGCCGCCAATGCACAGCATTGTGACGAGCCGTAGGCGCTCAGGCCAGCACGGGCTCATAACGCATGCTCAGATCCAGCCAGGGGCTGCGGGTGATGGGGGCGCTGGTGGAGATCAGATCGATTCCGGTGGCGGCATAGGCACGCAGCTGGGCGGGATCCACACCGGAGGCCTCCAGCAGCACCGGCAGACCCCGCTCGCTCGCCCGCCGCTGGAGTTGGGGCACCAACTGCCCCAGGTCCTCGGGAGTAAAGCCGTCGAGCAGAACTGCATCGGCACCAGCGTCAACGGCATGCAACGCCTCATCGTCGGTTTCCGCCTCCACGATCACCCGTGACGGCCAGGGGGCGACGGAGCGCACAGCGGCGATGGCGTGCGCCACCCCACCCGCCCAGGCCAGGTGATTCTCCTTGAGCATGGCGGCGTCATCGAGCCCGCAGCGATGGTTCGTGCCCCCACCGCAGCGCACGGCGTACTTCTCCAGCAGCCTCAGACCAGGGGTGGTCTTGCGGGTGTCGGCCAGCCTCACTCCTGTACCGCTCAGCACCGCCACCAGCGCCGCCGTAGCGGTGGCGATCCCGGACAGGCGCATGGCCAGGTTGAGGGCGGTGCGCTCACCAGCCACCAGGGCCGTCGCCGGTCCCGCCAGTTCCAGCACCCGCTGATCCAGCGCCACCGGCTCCCCGTCGGCCACCAACAGGCGCACCTGCACCGAGGCATCGAGCAAGCGGAACAGCGGCTCCACCAGCACACCGCCACAGAAAGTCCCCGCACGCCGGGCTGTCCAGCTGGCTCGGCCATGCTGGCCGATCAGGGCGGCGGCGCTGAGGTCGCCACGGCCGATATCTTCCGCCAGCCAGGAGCGGAGCTGGAGCTCCAGCTGAGGCTGGCTGAGCAGGGCGGCGGCCGCCAGGGCGCTCGGAGGAATGGCCAACGGGAAAATGGACAGGCAGGGGTTCCCCCATCCTGACGGCCACGACGCGGCTATTTGCCAATGCAGAAGCGGGAGAAGACACGGTCGAGCACGGCTTCGTTCACCTCCTCACCGGTGATCTCGCCGAGGCTGCGCGCGGCCTGACGCAGGTCGATCGTCCAGAAGTCCCAGGGCAGATCCTCCGCGGCTGCCGCCAGGGAGCCATCAAGGCTGTCGGCCGCCGCCGCCGCCAGATCACACTGGCGGGCATTGAGGGCCACCTCCAGGCCAGGCCCGAGGCTGAGACCACAACGGCCCAGCAGCGCCTCCGCAAGCGCCTCGAGGCCGCTGCCCGTGAGTGCGCTGATCGCCACATCCACCTGCGCAGGGGGAGCGGCGACAGCACGATCGGCCTTGTTGCCCACCACCAGCGCCGGCACCTCGGCGGGCAACTGGCCGGCCAGGGCCGCGTCGGCCTCGGTCCAGCCCTCGCTCAGGTCCACCAGCAGCAGCACCGCGTCAGCGCTGGCCAGGGCCCGGTGGCTGCGCTCAATCCCCAGGCGCTCCACCAGATCGTCGGTGGCGCGGATGCCGGCGGTGTCGAGCAGGGTGAGCGGAACGCCCTGCAGCACCAACTCGCTCTCCACCAGATCGCGGGTGGTGCCGGGCTGGTCCGTCACGATCGCCCGCTCACTGCGGCTGAGGGCATTGAGCAGGCTCGATTTACCCACGTTGGGACGGCCGATGATCGCCACCTTCAGGCCTTCCCGCAGCAGCCGGCCCTGGGAGGCCTCCTCCACCAGCTGTCGCAGCGCCTGCTGCACCGCCTCCAGCTCCGCCACCAGAGCCGCCGGATCCAGGGGCGGCAAATCCTCCTCGAAATCCACCCGCGCCTCCAGCTCCGCCAGCTGGTCGAGCAGGCGGGCGCGCAGGGCGCTGATCCGCCGCTGCAGGCCGCCATCGACGCCGGCGACCGCCAGCTGGGCCGCCCGGCGGCTGCGGGCCGTGATCAGGTCGCTGATCGCCTCGGCACGGGTGAGATCGAGGCGGCCGTTGAGGAAGGCCCGCTGGCTGAACTCCCCCGGCCGGGCCAGGCGTGCCCCGGAGCGGAGCACCAGCTCCAGCACACGGCGCACGGCGATCAGCCCCCCGTGGCAATGAAGCTCGACCACATCTTCCCGGGTGAAACTGCGGGGTGCCTTCATCAGCAGCAGCAGGGCCTCATCCAGCCGCTCCGCGCTGCCTGGGTCAACCACATGGCCATAGAGCACGCGATGGCTCCCCCAAGGCTGCTCACCGGGGGGAATAAAGAGATTGCGGCCGATGGTCTCCGCCTCGGGGCCGGAGATTCTTACGATCGCCACACTTCCCTCACCGGGCGTCAACGCCGTGGCGATCGCAGCAATGGTGTCGTCCGAATCCAAGGAGCCGAAAGGCCGTGGTCCACGCCAGTCTGGGTGGCGGCGCTGGAGTTCTGGCTTCCTGACCAGGATCCGGCATTGGATCCACTGGCTGTGGATGCAGGAGGGAAGCCATGGCCAGCGGGCCCGAGGGCTGGCAGCCGGGGTGTTCTGTGGATGCTTTCCCTTCTTCGGGTTGCAGACCTTGCTGGGGGTGGGACTGGCCAGCCTGGTCAGAGGGAACCACCTGCTGGCGGCGGCCGGCACCTGGATCAGCAACCCCCTGACCTACGTGCCGCTCTACTGGTTCAACTATCAACTGGGCTGCTGGCTGCTCGGCACAGGGCAGGGCTGGCCCAGCCTTGACGTGCTCAAGGGGGAGGGCCTCTGGGAGCTGGGCTGGTCGTTCTCGAGCCGGCTGCTGCTGGGTTCGACGATCGTGGGCACGGTGGCCTCACTGGTGCTGGGCTTCGTTTATTGGCGCTGGTTAGAGCGCCAGAGCGGCAGAAACGTGACCGGCAGCTGACAGATCAACCGCCAGCTGAGGGCTCAGCTGTTGCCGAACCCAGGGCAGAGCATCAGGTCGATGTGGCCTCCGCTCGGCTGGCGCCACTCCCGGAACTCCTCGGCCAGTGCTTTGTGCTCACGCCGCTTCTGGACCGCATCAAGGGCCTGAAGCCGTTGATGCACCAGATCAAGGGTGTCGTCGATCAGTTGGGCCGCTTGCTCGGAGGTCATGGCAGCACATGCCAGAGGGTCATCGATTGCTGAATTCAGACAGAGCCCAGCTGTGGAAGCTGTAGCGCCGAGCACTCGGATCGTTCGCTGTGGCTGGATCCTCACTGGCCCTCCAGCGCAATGGCCTGCGCTCGGGCTCTGCTCCAGGGCCGTCAAGCTGTTCCGCTGGGACCGCTCAAACGGCCCATCCATGCAGACTGTGCGCTGGACGACCTGCAGCGAAGCTTGAGCAGACGACGCATCGTGCTGACGGCGCTGTGGCTGCTCACCCTGGTTGGCCTTGCCGTGCGTGTCTGGCGGGCCAGCAGCATCTCCGGTAGTTACGACGAGGAGATCGATTCGCTCGTCTATCTCAGCCAGCGCTGGTTGCAGGGGGGACTCCTCTATCAAGAGAGCTATCTGCGTCAGTGGCCGATCGTCCAGTTGCTCTACGCCCCCGCAGCCTGGCTGGGATCGATCCAGGCCCACCGAATCCTGATCCTGGGCCTCAACCTGCTCGGCGGCGTTCTGCTGGCCTCGGCGGTGCGGAACTTCTCACGCGCTGGCCTCATCCAGCTGGAGCCCAACTCCCTGGTCCCCCTGGCCAGTGGGATTCTGCTGGTGATCCTGAGCCAGAAAATTCCCGGCGGGATCGCCGGGAGCCCGCACCAGTTCGCCAACACCTTCCTGGTGCTCTGCGTCTACACGCTGGCTCGGGGCTTGCCCGCTGCGGGCGAACCCCATGGGCCGCGGGCCTGGCTGGTGGCCACCGGGGCGATGGGGCTGCTGGCGGTGGCCTGTTTCTTCACCCTGATCTATCCCCTCACCCTGGTGAGTCTCCTGGTGCTGGTGCACCACCGTCAGCCGGGTCGGGCCGCAGGAGCCCTCGCTGGTGGCGCCGTCCTGGCAACAGCCCTGATGGTCCTGCCCTATCTGTTCGTGGCGAATGGCCTGAGCCACGCCTGGGCCGGTGCCGTGGCCCTGCCGCTGGAGTGGATCAGTCAGCAGATCTGGAGGGAAGCCGACGTGGGCTTCCTGTTCGGAGCACTGATCCGCACGCCGATCGCAGGACTGCCGCTGTGGCTGCTTGTGCTGATGCCAGCGGCCGGGGTTCTCCTGATCGCCCGACAGACGTGGAAAACGTCTGGGCGACGCCGCGAACGGTTGTTGCTGGTGCCTGGCCTGGCCGTGGTGTTCCTGCTCGAGCTCACCTGGTCGTTCCAGCGCACCGATTTCAACGGTCATGACGGCCAGTTGGTCGTGGTTCCCGTGGTTCTGTTCGTGGCCTCGGGGATGGCGGCTCTGGAGCGCTCCGGCCGGCCCGCCGTTCGCCGGGCCGCCTTCGGTGGCACCTTGATCCTCTCGCTGATCCTGTTCAACAACATGTTCATCGCCGAAGTCTTCGGCGCCCCGTCACGACTCTCCAGCCGAGTGATCGCGCTGGAGCAGGACCGCACCATGCTGCGCACCTATCTGGCCTCCCTTCCCGCTGAAAGCCGCGGCTTCACGGCGCCTCAGGATCCAGCTCTGCAATGGCAGTTGAAGGTGCCGTCCACCACCGTGGGCATCGGCCCTGACTGGAGCCTCAATCCCCAGGGGATGAAAGCGTCCTGGGCCACCTCCGTGATCGGCCTGCCGGTGGGGGTGGCCCAGACCTGCGCCCAGCTGCTTCAGCCCGCCAACGCTCACCTGGTGTGGAAGCGGGTCGATCCGGAGGGTCCCAACACCGAGGCCTTCATGCGCCAGTGCCTCAGCCAGGAGCCTGGGCGCTGGGTAGAGCTCACCCAGGATCTGGGGCTGCGCACCGGCGAATTCAGACTGTTCAGCCGCCAGGGCGACCCCATTTCGGCTGCGGCCCCCTCTGACTTGACACGATCCGCCGGCCTGAGTGGTGAGCAAGACAAGCTGTTTGAAGGTCAAACCAGCTCCGCGGCAGACACCCCCTGATCAGCCGATGCCGGTGCGGCAGAGATCGAGCACGTCGGCCATGGAGCGGATCTGATCCATGGTGGTTGCAAGCTGGCTGGCGCTGGCGAGCTCCACCTTGAGGTCGATGCGGGCGGGCTTGCCGTAAGCCGTGCGCACCCTGGCATCACTGACGTTGATGCGGCTGTAAGAGAGGCGCGTGAGGATGTCCTTGAGCACACCGACACGATCGAGCACCTCGATCCGGATCTGAACGGGATAGCGACGACGCTGCTGGTCAGCGGCCGGATTCCAGCGCACCGGCAATCGCCGCTCCACCGGAACGGCGGCCACATTTGCGCAGTCCTGACGGTGAATCGTGATGCCGTGATTGCCCAGGGCGACGCTGCCGACAATCGCTTCCCCAGGCAGGGGACAGCAGCAGCCTCCCAGGCGGTACTCCAGGCCCTCCAGCCCCAGGATCGGACTGCCAGAGCCATCCGCCGAGGATGGCAGCGGCAAACTGGCCTGATTCGACACGCTGCGGGCAAGGTCCTCGTTGCTGAGCACCGGCGCCGCCGCCGCGGTCGCCAGCCGGACCTCCTCACGCAGGCGGTTGACCACCTGCTGCAGGGTGACGCCACCGAAGCCGATGGCCGCCAGCAGATCCTCGGTGCCCACCAGGTTGCATCGGCGGGCCACCTTCGCGATCGCCTCTCCGTTGAGCAGGGCATCGAAGCCATCGCGGCCCAGCTCCCGCTCAAGCATGGCAGTGCCTCGCTGGATGTTCTCCTGGCGATGGCTGCGTTTGTACCACTGCCGGATGCGGTTGCGGGCGGTGGGGGTAGCAACGAAGTTGAGCCAATCGAGGCTCGGATGGGCGGATTTCGCAGTGATGATCTGAACGAAATCACCGTTGCGCAGTGGCGTGGCCAATGGGCAGAGACGGTCGTTGATGCGCACGCCCTGGCAGTGGTTCCCCACTTCGGAATGAATGCGAAAGGCGAAATCCACAGCCGTGGATCCCTTGCGCAACCCCACCACATCCCCCTGGGGTGTGAACACGAAAACCTCCTCATCGAAGAGGTCTTCCTTGATCGAGGCGAGGTAATCGCTGCTGTCTTCACCTCCATCGTCCTGCTGCCAGTCGACCAGCTGGCGCAGCCAGTTGAAGCGATCGGCGGCACCGGCTGAGGCGGGTGATCCCCCCTCCTTATATTTCCAATGGGCGGCGATGCCGTACTCCGCCACCTGGTGCATCTCCGTGGTGCGGATCTGCACCTCAATCGGCCGATGCCGGCCGATCACGGCGGTGTGCAAAGACTGATAGCCGTTGGGCTTTGGCAGACCGATGTAGTCCTTGAAACGGCCAGGAATCGGACGGAAGGTGTCATGAACCACCGCCAGAGCGCGATAACAGCTCTCGAGATTGGGGGTCAGGATGCGCAGGGCCGCCACATCGAAGATTTCGTGGAAGGCCTTCTGCTGCATCTGCATCTTGCTCCAGATGCCATAGAGATGCTTGGGCCGGCCGCTCACCTCACAGTCGTGCAGACCCGCGCCCTGAAGCCGTTGCACCAGCAGGGCCACCGTGGCAGCCAGTCGCTCCTCACGGTCGCTGCGTTTGCTGGCCACCTGCTGCTTGATCTCGCCATAGGCCTCTGGCTCGAGGATCTTGAAGGCGAGGTCTTCGAGTTCCCACTTGAAGCGGCCGATGCCGAGCCGGTTGGCGAGGGGTGCGTAGATCTCTCTGGTTTCACGGGCGATCCGCTGCTGCTTTTCGGGTTTGAGGGCCCCGAGGGTACGCATGTTGTGCAGCCGGTCCGCCAGCTTCACCAGCACCACGCGGATGTCACTGGCCATGGCCAGGAACATCCGTCGCAGGTTCTCTGCCTGGGCTTCGGTGTGATTGGTGAAGTGAATGCCTCCGAGCTTGGTGACCCCTTCCACCAGAGCGCGCACCTCGGCGCCGAAATGAAGCTCAAGCTCCTCGGAGGTGACGTCAGTGTCCTCGACCACGTCGTGCAGGAAGCCGGCGGCGATCACACCGGCGCTGGCGCCGATGTCGCGCAGCAGATCAGCGACGGCGACCGGATGAATGATGTAGGGCTCGCCTGTGGCTCTCACCTGGCCGTCGTGGAGCTGGAAGGCGAAATCAAAGGCTGCCGCCAGCAGGGCTTCAGGGTCGGTCGGACAGGTCTCCCCGTCGCCGGGGGGCACGTGCACTATGCACTCCCTGAGCCAATCGGGGAGCTTCACCCCGTAGTCGTCGGGGGAGCGGATCGGCCGCCGTCTCAGAACTGGGACCGCGTCGATCGCCAGGGACGGCGGATCGCCAAAGCCCTCAACCAGGCTCTCGCCCGCAACGTTGTCCTTGATTCCAACGGCGGTATCGAGCATCACCGGACACTTCTGACTCCATCGTATGCAGATCACGCAACAAAACCACGAGTGCGCCCGCACGCCCCCCATGCTGTGCCAGCACGTCCTGATCCGCCGCGTCCCATGGCCGACACGCGTGCCGCCGAGCCGGTGCTGGAGATCAGCGACCTGGTCGTGAGCTACCCAGGCGGCAGCGCGGCCCCCACCCTCAATGGCCTCAACCTGCGCCTCTGCTCCGGTGACACCCTTGCCCTGGTGGGGCCCTCCGGCTGCGGCAAAAGCACGGTGGCGCGGGCGGTGCTGCAGTTGCTGCCCCCCGGCAGTCACTGCAGCGGACACCTGAGCCTGTCGGGTCAGGACCCCCGTGCTCTGAAGCGTCCGGCCCTGCGCCAGTTGCGGGGGGAAGCCGTTGGGCTGGTGTTCCAGGACCCGATGACAAGGCTGAACCCGCTCCTGCGCATCGGTGAACACCTCAGCGACACCATCTCGGCCCATCGTCCCGGCTGGGAGCGAGCCCGGGTGCGCCAGCGCGCGGAGCAGCTGCTGCTGCGGGTCGGCATCGGCCCGGATCGCTACAGCAGCTATCCCCATGAGTTCAGCGGTGGCATGCGCCAGCGGCTGGCGATCGCCCTGGCCATGGCCCTGGAGCCAGCCCTGGTGATCGCCGATGAGCCCACCACCAGCCTGGATGTGGCCGTGGCGGCCCAGGTGATGGCCGAGCTCACCGACCTCTGCCGCGAGAGTGGCAGCGCCCTGCTGCTGATCAGCCACGACCTCGCCATGGCGGGGCGCTGGTGCCAGCGCATCGCCGTGCTCGACCACGGGCAGGTGGTGGAGGAGGCGCCCGCCATCGGCCTGCTGCGCGCTCCCAAGGCACCGCTCAGCCAGCGGCTGGTGGCGGCGGCCCGTGCCCGCGAAGGCAGCCACACCCCGGCCACCGCCGAGGCGTCACTGCTGCTGGAGGTGGAGGAACTGCGCTGCTGGCATCCGCTGCCCTCAGCGCCATGGCGGCGGCGCTGGCTGAAGGCAGTCGATGGGGTGAGCCTGCGCCTGGGGCCGGGGGAAACCCTCGGGGTGGTGGGAGCCTCCGGTTGCGGCAAGAGCACCCTCTGCCGCGCCCTGATGGGGCTGACACCGGTGCGGGGTGGCCGGGTGAGTCTGGAGGGCCGCGACCTGCTCAGAATGGGCGGGACGGAGCTCGCCAGAGCCCGCCGCAGCCTGCAGATGGTGTTCCAGGATCCGCTGGCCTGCCTCAATCCGAGCATGACGGTGGGGGAAGCCGTGGCGGATCCGCTGCTGATCCATGGCCTCGCCAGCCGACTTGAGGCCCGCGCCAGGGCCCGAGAAGGACTGGCCACCGTGGGACTGGAGCCGCCGGAGCTCTACGAGAACCGCATGCCGCGGCAGCTCTCGGGAGGCCAGCAGCAACGGGTGGCCATCGCCCGCGCCCTGGTGCTGGAGCCGAAGGTGCTGCTATGCGATGAGAGCGTGAGCATGCTCGACGCCGAAGTGCAGGCTGAGGTGCTGGCCCTGCTGCGGCAGCTGCAGGGGCGCCTCGGTCTGGGGTTGATCTTCGTGACCCACGACCTGGCTGTGGCCGGCGGCTTCTGCCAGCGGCTGATCGTGCTTGACGGGGGGCGAATCGTGGAGGAAGGGCCCGCTGGAGCGATGCTCGAGCGGCCCCAGGCCGTGATCACCCGCCAGCTGGTGGAGGCCTGCCCGCGGCTGCCAGCGCCCGCCTGAACCATGCCCTTCCTCCGCCGGGTGTCATTGCGGAAGATCGCGAGCCTGCTGCGGCTGTTCCTGCTGGTGAATGCGATCGGCATCGGGGTGGCCCTGGCGATCTGGGTCTATGGACTGGAGATTCAGGCGGTGAATGCCCTGCGCCTGCAGCTGGCCAATCACCTGCCCCGCTGGTTCGTGCTGCCCATGATGGGCGCGCTGGGGGGCGGCATCGCCGGAGGCCTGATCAGCGCTGTGGAGCCCGGTGCCAAGGGATCGGGGATCGTGCAGGTGATGCTCTGGCTGCGGGGGGTGCCGGTGCCCATGGGCTGGCGGGTGGCGGTGGTGAAGCTGCTGGCCAGTGGCGTGGCGATCGGCGGCGGCATCCCGGTGGGGCCTGAGGGGCCATCGATTCAGATCGGCGCCTCCCTGGCCAAGGAAGCAGCTGGTGGGATTTATCCCCACGACCACCAGCAACGTCTGGCGGTGGCCATCGGCAGTGGCGCGGGACTGGCTGCCGTGTTCCACTCCCCCCTTGGTGGAACGCTGTACACGATCGAGGAGTTGCTCAAGCGCTCGGACGTGCGCACCAACGCCATCGCGACCTTCGCCACCTTTGCCACCATCGCCTGGACCCGCCTGCTCTCGGCGGCTCCCGTGGGACCGGCCTGGCTGCGTGATTTGTTGCCGACGATCCCCTATCCCAGCCGCCTCAATGATTTCCGCCTGGTGGATGTGCCGATCCTGCTGCTGCTGGGAGTTCTCGCCGGTGGTTTGGCGGTTTGTTATCAGCGGGGCATCCTGCGCCTGCGCCTGGTCCTGAGGCAGCTGAGTCTGGAGGCCTGGCAACTGCTGCCGCTGGTAGGACTGGCGATCGGCCTGGGCTGGTCACTCCTGCCCGGCAGCTTCGACAACCCTGACCGCCTCGACTTCGACGCCCTGCTGGGGCTCAGCGGCCCGTCCACCGCCCTGCTGGCCCTGGGGGTTCAAGGATTGGGGACGGCCGTGGCGGTGGCGGCGGAGGCACCGGGGGGGTTCCTGGCACCGGCCCTGGTGGTGGGCGCCTCCCTGGGCACCCTGGTGCAGCAACTCTGTCTGGTGCTGTTCTCCTATGCCCCGGCCACCCTGCTGTTCGCCGGGGGCGGCGCCTTCCTGGGCGCCCTCACACGCACCCCGCTGACGGCGATCCTGCTCAGCTTCGAGCTGAGCAAGAACTACGCCCTGCTGCTGCCGATCGGCTTTGCGGTGCTCACCGCCATCGCCGTGGCCGACCAGCTTGAGCGCCTCACTCTGTTCGATGTGATGCTTGAGGAAGCCATCCCGGGCTCCCGCTGACGGCTGGGTTGAGGCGCTGTCGCAGGGCGGTGAGCAGGGCCTCGAACACTGGCGGCAGTGGAGCCGCGAAAGCCAGTCGCTCGCCGCTGATTGGATGATCGAGACCCAGGGCCACCGCATGCAGGGCCTGCCCGGGCAGCTCCAGCGGGAGCTTGCGGCAGCGGCTGTAGGTGGCATCGCCCACGATCGGATGGCCGATGTGGGCGCAGTGGACCCGAATCTGATGGGTGCGGCCGGTGTCGAGCCGGAAGCGCAGCAGGGAGTAATCGCCGAGGCGCTCGATCAGGGTCCAGTGGGTGCAGGCGAAGCGACCCTTTTCATCGGCCACCACGGCGTATTTCTTGCGATCAGCAGGATGACGGCCGATCGCCCCCACGATCGTGCCGCTCTCGGCCGCAGGCGCCCCATGCACCACTGCCAGGTATTCCCTTGAGGCCACCCGCTTCTGGATCTGCACCTGCAGTCGCACCAAGGCCTCCTGGCTCTTGGCGACCACGATGCAGCCGGTGGTGTCCTTGTCGAGGCGATGCACGATGCCGGGACGCATCTCACCACCGATTCCAGGCAGATCGGGGCAGTGGTGCAGCAGGCCATTCACCAGCGTGCCGTCGCGGTTGCCCGGCGCCGGATGCACCGTGAGTCCGGCCGGCTTGTTGAGCACGATCAGATGGGCGTCCTCGTAGAGCACATCGAGGGGGATCGGCTGGGGCAGCAGGTAGGGCAGCGGCTCAGGCGGCGGCATCCACAGCTGCACCTCGTCGTGGAGCCGCAGGGGGGTCTTGGCCCGGCCCGTGACGCCATTGACACGCACGTAGCCGGCATCAATGAACTTCTGGATGCGGGCCCGGCTCTGCTCCGGCCGCTGGGCCACCAGCCAGCGGTCGAGGCGCATCGGCAGCGGCTTCGGGTAGTGGAGGGTGACCAGTTCACCCTCTCCTTCGCCGAAGCCCGTCATGCCTGATCAGGGGGCAGCTCCAGGGCGATCGGACCCAGAATGGAGCGGCGGAAGTCGTCAAGCAGGCGCTGGGCCATGCGGGCTGTGTCGCCACTGGTGTGGCGGGCGGCGGCGGCCTCCAGCCAGCCCCAGCCATCCACCACGTTGTTCTCCAGGCGTGTGATCGGCACGCCATAGCGCCCCAGTACGCCGCTGGAGGAGATACCCGCCGCCGGATGGACCTGCAGACCATCAAGCAGGCGCAGGAAGGCCACGGCCACGGCCTCACCGTCGTAGGCAGCCTGGCCGATGTCATCGCAGAGGGCTAGCAGCAGGGCGGCGCGCTGGTCATCGAGGCGGGGCGGCAGCACCCCGGGGGCATCGAGAAGATCCAGCTCCTGGCCCAGCCGCACCCAGCGCAGGGTGCGGGTCACCCCGGCGCGGCGGGCGCTGTCGACCACCTTCTGACGCACGAGGCGGTTTATCAGGGCCGACTTACCCACGTTGGGGAAGCCGAGCATCAGGGCGCGCACCGGGCGCGGCCGCATGCCCCGTCCTGCCCGGCGGGCGTTGAGCTGCCCGCCAGCGCGGATAGCCGCCTCCTGGAGCTGCTTGACGCCGGTGCCCACCTTGGCGTCGCACCACCAGGGGGTCTCGCCCCGTTCACGCAGCCAGTGGTCCCAGGCCTGGCGAGCTGCCTCACTGATCATGTCGCGG
The DNA here is from genome assembly GCF_024345995.1 of Synechococcus sp. Cruz-7E5. Taxonomy (GTDB): domain Bacteria; phylum Cyanobacteriota; class Cyanobacteriia; order PCC-6307; family Cyanobiaceae; genus Regnicoccus_A. The sequence continues at coordinate 102,921 of NZ_JAGQCE010000004.1, read as the reverse complement.
CGGTTGATCACCAGCAGACGCGGCTTGGCTTTCATCCAGCGCTGCAGACGGGGGTGGCCGGTTGCCCGAGGGATGCGGGCATCGCGCACCTCGATCACCAGGTCCACCTTGGCGAGCTGGGTGAACAGCTGCCGCTCCGCCTTGGCGATGTGCCCCGGATACCACTGGATCGCGGGGGCCGACTGGCTCAGACCCTCACCGACGGGGGTGGCGATCCCCTCCATCAGGGCACCACCAGCACAGGGCAGGGGGCCAGCTGGATCACCCGCGACGCGGTGCTGGGCTGATCGGCATCGAGGGAAAGGCCGCGGGTGCCCATCACGATCAGGTCGGCATTGATCTCATCGGCCACATCCCCGATCACGAAGGCGGGCCGCCCTTCCCGCTCGATCACCTCACAGGTCACACCGGCCTGCTCGAAGTGGCCGCGGGCCTGCTCCAGCAGCCGCGCCACGGCGGCGGCATCGTGCATGACACCCTCCTCGGGCTCCACCACGGAGAGCACCACCAGGCGGCTGCCGTGCTGGAGAGCCAGCTTCAGAGTCAGGGCCGCCGTGTCCATGGTCTGGCGGCTCTGGTCGATCGGAAACAGAACGGTGTTGAACATGGGTTCGCCATCGAGTGGTCGCCATCCCGGCGCAAGGGTCGGACAGAACGTGCCGCCCCACTTGTCCTAGCGCCAGCCTGGGACCCGGGCCGAGGGCTGCGGGTTAATCTCTCCCATCCTCGATCACCCAGACCCCCATGGCGAAGCGATCCCTGACCAGCCTGTCCGCGGCCGATCTGCAAGGCAAGCGTGTTCTGGTGCGGGTCGACTTCAACGTACCTCTGGATGAGAGCGGTGCCATCAGCGACGACACCCGCATCCGCGCGGCACTGCCGACCATCACCGACCTCACAGCCAAGGGCGCCAGGGTGATCCTGGCCGCCCACTTCGGTCGGCCCAAGGGCGAGGTGAATGAAGCGATGCGCCTCACCCCGGTGGCTGCCCGACTGAGCGAGCTGCTGGGCAAACCGGTTGTGAAAACCGAGAGCTGCATCGGCCCCGATGCCGAGGCCAAGGTTGCGGCCATGGCCGACGGTGATGTGGTGCTGCTGGAGAACGTGCGCTTCTTCGCCGACGAAGAGAAGAACGAGACCGAATTCGCCAGGAAGCTGGCGGCCCTGGCCGAGGTCTACGTGAACGACGCCTTCGGCGCCGCCCACCGGGCCCATGCCTCCACCGAAGGCGTGACCGAATTCCTCACTCCCAACGTGGCCGGTCACCTGATGGAGAAGGAGCTGCAGTATCTGCAGGGCGCCATCGATGAGCCGAAGCGCCCCCTGGCGGCGATCGTGGGCGGCTCCAAGGTGAGCAGCAAGATCGGCGTGCTCGAGTCGCTGATCGACAAGTGCGACAAGGTGCTGATCGGCGGCGGCATGATCTTCACCTTCTACAAAGCCCGCGGCCTGGCAGTGGGCAAGAGCCTCGTTGAGGAGGACAAGCTGGAGTTGGCCCGGGAGCTCGAAGCCAAGGCGGCCGCCAAGGGCGTGCAGCTGCTGCTGCCCACCGACGTGGTGCTGGCCGACGCCTTCTCCCCCGACGCCAACACCCTCACCACCTCGGTGACCGAGATCCCCGATGGCTGGATGGGCCTCGATATCGGCCCGGATTCGCTCAAGGCCTTCCAGGCCGCCCTGGCCGACTGCAAGACCGTGATCTGGAACGGACCGATGGGCGTGTTCGAGTTCGACAAGTTCGCTGCCGGCACCAATGGCGTGGCCCACACCCTGGCCGAGCTGAGCGCTCAGGGCTGCTGCACGATCATCGGCGGCGGTGATTCCGTGGCAGCGGTGGAGAAGGTGGGGGTGGCCGAGAAGATGAGCCACATCTCCACCGGCGGTGGCGCCAGCCTCGAACTGCTGGAGGGCAAGGTGCTCCCAGGCGTCGCCGCCCTCGACGACGCCTGAGGCCACTCAGATCTGGTCGGCCGGATCGCCCCAGCCCCCAGGGCCGCCCTTACCACGGCGGCCCTGGGGAGCCGGTAAACCCAGCCGCTGATGCAGGGCCCGGGCTTCCTCCCGGGTCCGGCTCATCAGCTCGCGCCTGGCCTGGCGTTCAGTTTGGCGGCAGGCGCTGAGTGCCTCCAGGTCCTTGGCCTCGTTCAGGCAGCGCTCACCCTTGCGGAGGATGGCGATCTGGTCGGTATGGGCCCGCAACGAGAGAGTGCGCTGCCCTTTGAACAGCTCACTTTTCTGGTTGGGGGTCAACTGAAGGCGGCTTGGCCCGGTCTGGGCCTGGCCCGAGCCCACCTGCAGCAGCATCGCCAGGGCAGCCGCGGCAGGAGGCATCAGCACAAGCTGGGCATTCCGGATGAACGACATGGCGGAAACGGTTCAGGCTCAACCATGCTCCCGTAGCCGGATCACCAGGGTCCAACTGAACGGGCAGAACTGATGACCAGATCTTTCCAAGACGGTCCAGAGCAACCAGGCCAGCTGGACCGCCCAGCCACGGCCTTCCTCGGTCTTGGAGCACTCGGGGCACCGATGGCGGCCCGGGTACTGGCGGCGGGATTTCCCCTGATCGTCCACAACCGCAGCCGAGGGGCGGAAGAGCCGCTGGCCGCCTCAGGGGCAACGAGAGCCGCCACAGCGGCTGAAGCGGCGGCCTCAGCCGAGCTGATCGCCGTCTGCCTCAGCGATGACACCGCCGTTGAGGAGGTGCTGTTCGGCCCAGCCGGGGTTGCCGAGGGCGTGGCCCCAGGCTCCCTGGTGATCGACTTCTCCACCATCGCGGCAGCCACCAGCCAGCGCGTCGCCGCCCGCCTGGGCGAGCTGGGGGTGGGATATCTCGATGCCCCGGTCACCGGCGGTACCGAGGGGGCTCGAGCCGGCACGCTCTCCCTGCTGGTGGGAGCCTCCAGCAACCACCTGGAGCGTGCCCGCCCCCTGCTGGAGGTGGTGGGTGGCCGGATCAGTCATTTCGGGCCGGTGGGATCGGGCCAGCAGGTGAAGGCCGTCAACCAGATCCTGGTGGCCGGGAGTTATGCCGCCCTGGCGGAAGGCCTGGCCCTGGCCAGGGCCCTGGGGCTGCCGCTGCGACAGGTCTGCGCCGCCCTCGAAGGGGGCGCCGCTGGCTCCTGGGCCCTGCAGCACCGAGCCGGAGCAATGATCGAGAACTGTTACCCCCTCGGTTTCCGCCTGGCGCTGCACCGCAAGGATCTGGCGATCGCCCTCGAGACAGCCGCCGCAGCCGGCGTGAGCCTGCCGATCAGCACCAGCGTGGCCGGGATCGAAGATGCCCTGATCGCCGCCGGTCACGGCGACGAGGATGTGTCAGCCCTGGCGCGGTGGTTCTGCCCAGACCAGGCCCCAGGTTTCCTCAGGGAGTGAGCGCGGCCTTGTCCGCTACCACCCGCACCCGCTTGGTGGTGCTGACGATGCCCTTGGGGTGGACCAGCAGCACAGCCCAGGTCTGGCTGCCGGGCTTCAGGGGTGCCTGCACCGACTTGAACAGGCCGCCACCGCCGAGGGCCGCCAGCTCCAGATCGGGGGTTTCCAGGGCGCTGATCTGCTCGGGGGTGATAGCGGCGATTCCACCGGCGGCCACCGCCCCATCGAGCGGTTCATCGAAGACCACGTCAACGTCGTAGCGCTGGCCCGTGAGCACCGCGTCCGGAATCAGCACACTCACCGGCAGGCTCGCCTCACCGCTGCGCAGGGTGGTGGTTTCGCGGATCAATTCCTGGCCGTTCAGCCGCGAGCCGTTGGCACTGAGGGCCAGCACCTGCTCGGCCTGCAGGCTGTAGCGGAAGGGGCCCTCCGAGCGGCTGCCGGTCACCGCGATGGCCACGGTGGGGCGACCATCGCGCAGGGGAGCGCCCGGGCTCACCGTCCAGCGGGCATCAGGGAAGCGGTCGCGCAGGATCTTGTAGCGGGCCTCCAGGCGAGCGGGATCCAGGCCGGGGCCCGCTTCCACCATGGCGGTCAGGTTGGAGGAGCTGCCGCTGTTGAGGGCGCCCTCCAGGCTCTGGAGCAGGGCCGGGGACGGTGGGGCGGCCTTGGCAGCCGGCAGGCTGACAACCACCGTGGCCGCCAGCAAAGCCAGAAGGAACGGGTGGAGGGGCGACTGCGACATCAGGGGCGGCCATGGCGGCCCTTTTAAGTTAGGCGCGCCCAGGTCAAGCGCCGTGCCCGTCAGTGAAGGTCCATGCCCAGGCTCCTGATTGCTGCCAGCGGCACCGGCGGGCACCTGTTCCCGGCCCTGGCGGTGGCGGAAGCCCTGCCCGCCGGCTGGCAGGTGCAATGGCTGGGGGTTCCCAACCGGCTTGAGAGAGAGCTCGTTCCCAGCCGCTTTCCGCTGCACACGATCCGGGCGGGGGGGTTGCAGGGCCGGGGCTTGCGCAAACTGTGGCAACTGCTGCGCCTGATCGCCGCCAGCGTGGCGGTACGCCGGCTGATCCGACGAGAGGGCATCGGCCTGGTGTTCAGCACCGGGGGCTACATCGCCGCTCCGGCGATCCTGGCGGCCCGCTGGTGCGGAGTGCCTGTGGTCCTGCATGAATCCAACGCCATCCCTGGACGGGTCACCCGCCTGCTGGGCAGGCACTGCAGCCGGGTTGCGGTGGGGCTGCGGGCGGCGGCGGAGCGCCTGCCCCAGTGCCGGCCCCTGGTCACGGGCACACCGGTGCGCGCCGACTTCCTGAAGCCAGCCCCCCTGCCCAGCTGGGTGCCCGAGGGAGAAGGCCCCCTGGTGCTGGTGATGGGCGGCAGCCAGGGTGCCCTCGGTCTCAACCGCATGGTGCGCCCCCTGGTGCCGAGGCTGGTGGCCGCCGGCTGCCGCGTGGTGCACCTCACCGGCAGCAGCGATCCGGACAGCGGCAGCCTGCAGATCCCCGCCTACATCGAGCGGCCCTTCAGCGACGAACTGCCCGGCCTGTTGCAGCACGCCCAGCTGGCCATCAGCCGTGCGGGGGCAGGCAGCCTCAGCGAACTGGCCGTCTGCGGCACCCCCACGATCCTGGTGCCGTTCCCCCAGGCGGCCGACCACCACCAGGACGCCAACGCCGAAGCAGCCGCCGAAGCCGGAGCCGCCGTGATCGTGTGGCAGCACGCCCCGGAGCACCCGGCCCTGGAGCAGGCGGTGTGGCGGCTGCTGGGGCCACGGCTTCGCGGGGCAAGCGCTGGCCTCGATCCGCTCCACACCCTGAGGGCGGGCATGGAGCGCCTGGCCGTGCGCGACGCCGATCAGCGGCTGGCGGAACTGCTGATCGAGCTGGCTAGCGGCTGATCTCCTGCCGCAGGGCCCGCAGCAGCCGTCGGTTGTTGCGGCGGTTTTGGAGGGCGATCCGCAACCAGCGCTCCCCCAGGCCAGCAAAGGAGCGGCAGTCGCGCAGCAGCACGCGATGGTGCCACTCCAGTCGCTCACGCAGCGGCACCAGGGAACTCTCCGAACGCACCAGCAGGAAGTTGGCGGCCGAGGGCAGCGGTGTCAGGCCAGGCAGCTGCTGCAGGCCCTGCTCCAGCCAGGGGCCCTCCACCGCCACCCAGCGCTGCACCCGCTCCTGCCAGCGCCGATCACCCACCACCGCCTCCCCCACCGCGGCGGCCAGGCCATTCACCGGCCAGGGGTCGCGCCAGCCGGCCCAGCGCCGCAGCCGCTCGGGATCGGCCAGGGCGTAGCCCAGACGCAGGCCGGCGATCGCCAGCAGCTTCGTGAGGCTGCGGATCACCACCAGCTGGGGGTGATCCTTGAGCAGCGGCACCAGCGACTGCTCTTCCCCGCCGGGCACCAGGGGCAGGAAGGCCTCATCGACGATCACCAGCTCGAAGCGCTCCAGCAGGGGCTCGAGCGAGGCGCGGCTCCAGAGCTGGCCGGTGGGGTTGTGGGGATTGGTGATCCACAGGGCCTGATGCGCACCGGCCGGAGGTGGCGGCAGTGGCTGGGGCCAGGTCAGCGCTCCCGGCAGCGGCAGCTGCAGGGGCCAGGCGCTCCAGGCACCACCCCAGCAGGCCAGGGCCCGGGGATAGTCGGCAAAGCCCGGGGTGGGCAGCAGGCTGACGCCCGCTGTGGCCGCATCGCGGGCCAGCCAGGTGAACAGCTCGGCGGCCCCGTTGCCGGGCAGCACAGCGGCCGGATCGAGCTGGTGGTGGGTGGCGATGGCCTGGCGCAGCCGCAGCTGCTCGCGGTCGGGGTAATCCCGCAGGGGCGAAGGCCGGCCTGGTGAGGTGCGCACCGCCGCCGCCAGCACCCGCCGCACCGAGGCCGGCGGCCCGAATGGCACCAGGGAGGCGCTGGCATCCAGCAGATCGGTCGGGCGGCAGCCCAACCGCCGGGCCACGGCCTCCAGATTGCCGCCATGGAGATCGGGCGTCAGCAGATCCAGAGGGGCAGCGTCCATGCCAGCTCCAGCAGGCCTCCAGCGTGAACGCCGATGGGCCCCAACATGGCCCAGGCCGGACCTGAGAGGTTGATCGTGCTGGCGAACGACCCCCAGGTGAGGAGGTCGCCATAATCGGCCCCGTGAAGAGAAAGATTGGTGGGCAAGGGCTGGGGCAGCGCAAACGGGCTGATGGCGGGCCTCACCGCGGCGGTCAGCCTGCTGTCGCCAATGGCCCAGGCCGCCCCCTACTGCCTGGCGGCGCAGCGATTCTTCAGCCAGGGACCGCAACCGCCCGACGCCTCGGTGGAGCGGGTTAATGGGCGCAACATCCAGAGCTGCTCCAGCGGCCAGCTCTGCCTCAACCAGCTGATCGCCGGGATGGTGGGCCTGGAGCCCTTGCCGGCGGCCTACGAATGGAAGAAAATCGGCCCTCGCTGGTGCATCGAGCCCCGCGATGTCACGGCGTCCCCTGCGGCCGCCCGCTGAGTCCACCCCCATCTCCCCCCTCCGGCATGGCATCCCCGCCGCGATTCCATGGCCCCCTCCTTGGGGGAGCTCTGCTGCTGACCGCCGGCGCCCAGCTCCTGGGCGGAGCGGGCCTGGCCGCGGAAGCCAACGACTTGATGCGCCTGCTCGACAAGAAGGCCTGCTCCAGCTGCCGGCTGCAGGACGCGGATCTGGTCCATGCGGACCTGCGCGACGCCGACCTGAGCAAAGCCCAGTTACAGCGAGCCAACCTCAGCCGTGCCCAGCTCGATGGCGCCAATCTTCAGGGCGCCAACCTCACCTTCACCTCCTTGCTGGGGGCCTCCCTGCGCGGCGCCGACCTGCGCGGTGCCCAGCTGGAGGGCACCGATCTGCGCGAGGCCGACCTCAGCGGCGCCCTGCTGGATGTGGACAGCCTGGCCCGCAGCCACTGGAAGCGGGCGGTGGGGGTGAATCCCAGCGCCAGCAGCTACGCCGACCTGCACAATTCCGGCGTGGAAGCGGCCCTGCAGGGCCGGGCGAGCGAAGCGGAAACCTATTTCAACCAGGCGATCCTGAAGCAGCCTGATGCGGCCCTGAGCTGGCTGGCGCGGGGCATCAGCCGGGCTGAGCAGGCCAAGCGTGAGCAGGCCGCCGCCGATTTCACCTACGCCGCCAGCCTGTTCGAGCAGCAGGGCAACACGGTGGTGGCCAAACAGGTGCTGCAGGGCGCCGAACAGCTCAAGAAGAACCCCCAGGGCGGGGCCGGCGGCAATGGCTGGGGCGGCCAGTTCCTGCAGAGCGCCACGGCGATCTTCCAGCAGCTGGCACCACTGGCGATCAAATACTTCGCTCCGCTGGCCTTCTGATCACAGGATCTGGGTCCCTGGGCTCAGGGGCTGTAGATCAGGCGGCGAGCATCCTGGGTGGAGGGGGTGTAGCCATAGCCGTAGGTACCTCCCTGCTCGTCATCAATGATGCGGGGGGTCACGAGGATCACCAGTTCATTCTTGAGGCGGGCGCCATTGGTCCTGCGGAAGAACTGACCCACCAGGGGCAGATCACCAAGGATCGGCCATTTCGACACTTCCTGATTATCTTCATCGGAGATCACACCGGTGAGGATCAGGGTCTGACCATCGCGCACGCGCACGCTGCCGGTGTCGAGACGTCGCAGGCGCAGGATGTCGATGAAGCCACAGCCCGGCACCGGTTGCTGGTCGACCACGCCGGAAATCGCCGGAGAGAGGGTGAAGGTGACGAAGCCATTGTCGTCGATTTTCGATATCCGCGCCCCAAACGTGAGGCCAGCTGTGCTGAACGTGGGCTCGCAGCTGGTGCCCACATTGGCGGTGTTGGTGACTTCATAGGCCGACACGACCTGGCGACCCACGGTGACGAACGACTCATTGGCCCGTGAGCGGCCGATCGTGGCGGGGCTGAGGCCAGAGGTGTCGCCAGCCTGCCCACCAAGACCACCTCCGCCAACATTGGCGCCACCCTCGATCAGCTCAGGGTTCTCACTGAGAATCAGGGTGGGGCTGGCCAGCACCTTGGCATTGCGTGACACGATCTGAGCCTGCAGGAAGCTGAAGAATTCGTTGTCGGGATAGTTGAGGCCGGGGTTGCGGCGGCGTGAGCCGGTGTAGCGCTGGAATGAGTCTGAAGCAGAATCAGAAAAGGAATCAGATCCTGATCTGGAGGTGCTCGAACCCGTGCGACCCGAGGCAGAGCTGGAAGTGGAACCGGAGTTGGCGAAGCCCGATCTGCTGCGTGTGATATTCACTCCGCTGTTCACCCGTGAAGATACAATCTGGGAAATCCTGGATGTGAGATCATCCGTGATACCCCGCGTGGTGCGGCCTGTGGGCACAATACGATATTCGGTATCAGTCACTTCGATATTGGGTAGCTGGTCAGGCGCTCCAGCATTTGGATTCGGAATAAACCGTGTCACTTCAAAGGGCTGAATCTCCGTGCCCGTCTCCCGGAACAGTCGCCGGTTCAAATCGCTGATCTGACTCTGATCCAGCGAGCGGCCGTTATTGAGCGAGAGGGTGAGATCTTCAGTAAAACTGGAAGCATTACCAGTTCCTGAATTGCTGCCAAATTGATCGCTTGAGTTGGCACCGGATGTCGCATTATTAGAAGAATTATTGAGGGAGTTATTCGACGAAGTCGACGAGGATCCAAAGAACTCTCGCGTGTTGGCATCGCTGAAATCGCTGGCATTAGCCGGCAGATTGCGTCCAAAAGCTGCCAGCAACCTGCCGCCATCGTTCACGATGAAGTTGTTGCCGAAGCGGAAGGCAAAGCTGTTGTCAATCTCGGTGTCGTTCGTGAGGGTCACGTCGAGAATCTTCACCGAGAGAGCCACCTGACGCTGGCGCAGATCCAGCTGCTTGAGGTATTGCTCGCCGATGGCCACCAGCGCCGGCTCGCCCACGATCGTGATCGTGCCCAGGCGTGGGTCGGTGGTGGCGCGCAACCCCACCAACGGGCCACTGGAAGCCCCGAAAGCCTCCACGGTCTGCTGGGTGGAGGTGGTGCTCTGGGAGGTGGCGGTGAGACCGCTGCCGGCAGGCTGAGCCCCCAGGGGCACACCCTGGGACACGGCCGTGGTGACGGACGTGGTTTTGGTGACCTGGGCCCCGAGGTTGGCGAGGTAATCCGCCGCTGAATTTGGTGACACCTGGTTGAGGCGGTACACCTTCGACATCTGCGGGCCGATCGTCTTGCCCAGCACGTCGGAGCCCACCAGGATGGTGTTGCCCTCTTTGCGCGCCTGCAGGCCGGAGGAGAGCAGAACGAAGTTGAACGCCCGCTCATAGGGCTCGTTCTGGAACGCAACCGTGACCGGGGCGGGAGGCCTTGGCGCAGAAGGGGAATTCACTCCCCCCTGCAGCGAGGCATCGGAGAAGGCAAAGCCATACCCACCCATCTGCGAGAGCACCATCAGCACGTCGCGCGGATTGGCGGCCCGGGTGGTGAGTGTCACCGGCGGGCCGTAGAGGCTGAGGTAGCCGCGGTTGCGGATTGTCATCGTGCCCACAGCGATGTCTCCCGAGGGAGGCGCCACGGCCCGCGGGCGCAGAGGCGGCACATAGGGCGCCGTAGGCACCCGCGCCGGCGCACGCAGATCCACCCTGGCCGTCTGGCTCACGGCCAGCTGCGGGGCGTTGAAGCGCACCGTGAGATCACGGCCGTCGCTGCTCACCAGCGGTGTGCCCAGGTTGCGCCCGGGCATCGGTGTCACCTTCAGCTGGAATTCCGTGCCGGTGCCATCGAAGGTGATCGAATCCACGCCGGCGTCAGTCATCGACAACGACTGGGGGCCGGCCTTGAGTCCACGGATCTGCGAGGTGCGCAGCTCGCCCAGCCAGGCCTGGCCCTGCATCTGCTGGCGCAGGTCGCTGCCCGTGCCCGCATCCTGGATCACCAGCTCCAGGGCATCGGGCAGGCGGCGCAGCTTCAGCTGCAGGCCGTCGGAGCGAATGGCCGCCTGGGCCAGCACGGGAGCGGGAGACAGCGCCAGAGGGAAGCTCGCCAGCAGTGTGCTGCTGGTGGCCAGCCACAGTCCGGCGCGGAATCCAAGACCAGCTGAGCCCATCAACACATCCATCACGCCGGAATGTTATTAGGAGTGCTCTGTAAAAACCAGATGACCAAATGCGACTGTGGCCCCTGCCTGCTCATTGGGGTGGAGCCGGGGGCTGCGCTGTGGGTTGGGGTTGGGGAGCCGGCGGTGACACCGGTGCAGTGGGGCTGGCCGCTGGTGGCGGACCAGCAGGGGCTGGGGCGACGGCAGTGTTGGCCGGTTTGCCGGCGGGCTTGACGGCTGGGCCTTCGCCGTAGAGCGCCAGGTTCAGCTTCAGCACCACCTGGGGAATGGGCGGCGCCTGGGCTGCGGGCCTGTTGGCGACCGGCTGGGCCTGGGCACGGACGGCTTCCAGATCAAGATTGAGATCGCTCTGGGCCACCAGCAGGCTGAGACGCTCCAGCCGGCGCAGGAACACCAGCAGGTTCGGATAGCGACCACGGGCGCTCAGCAGCAGCGTCGTGCGGCGCAGGCCATCGGCTTCGAGCGGATCCGGCGGGGGGGCAGGCTCCTTTTCATTTCCGCCAGCAGGCGCCGGAGCCGCAGCGGGCTTGGCCTCCACCGGCTCGAACACATCGAGCTGAACCCCAGTGGCTGCGGCTTCCCGGTTGAGCTGGGCCAGAAAGGTGCTGATCTGGCCGCTGCCGGCGATCAGCTTCAGCAGGCTGGAGCGCTGACCATCCACGGTCTTGACCTGGTCAAGCTGGCGCACCCGCTGGGCCCGCAGCAGCGGCAGCCGCTCATTCATGCCCCGAAGCTCATCAAGCTGGAGCTGATTGCGGCGCAGCTGATCCCAGGGCTGAAACACTCCCCCCAGGGCCACCAGGCCGGCCAGCACCACCCCAGCCGCCACGGGCAAGCCGATCAACACACCATTGCGCAAAAGCAGAGACCGGGGCGGCGCGCCCTGCTGAAGATTGGTCATCGCAGCAGGCCCTCCTTCTGCAGCAGCTCCAGGCGGCGTGCCATGCCGCCGGCACCCAGCTCCTGCAGCTGGGTCAACTGGGCCGGCCCGGACGGTGGAGGGCTGAAGGCCGCACTGACCTCAAACTCCACAAAGCCACTCTCGGGGCCCTTACCGGTCTGGTTGGGATCTGTGTCGTTGCGGATCGCGCGATTGAGATTCACGCTGGCAGGGTTGATCAGTGGCGAGCCCTTCAGGCGCAACACCAGGGCGTTGATCCGCTCAAAGGCCCCGGGGTCGCTGGTGCGGCCCTTGAGCTGCAGATCGTCCTTGCCCACCAGAACCGACGTGAGCTGCAACTCAGCCGGTGTGCGGCCGGCCAGGTCGGTCATCAGGGCTGAGCCTGAGCGCACAGCCACCAGGCCGGTCACCAGCTCAGCATTTCCTTTGCTCTTGCGCTCCAGGTTCCCCTTATCGGCGGCGAGTTCAGCCTCCAGCGTCTCCACCTGGCCCCGCACCGGTGCCAGCCTGGCGAGTTCCTGCTCCAGCAACATGGCCTGCAGCTTGAGCAGCAGCGTCGCCCCCAGGGCGCAGAGCACGAGGCCAGCGCCGATGGCCGATCCGATCAGCAGCAGCCGCCTGGCGTCGGGCGGCCTGGGCGGCTCAGCGGGCAGGCCCAGCTCAAGGCGGCGTTCACGCAGCAGGTCAAGGCCGGGAAGCATCGGGCTCATAAAGCCAGCTCCGCTTGCATCAGCCCATGCAGAGTGAGCAGAGCCGGGCCGGGGGGCAGCTCCTCTTCGCCGTCATCGGGGGGGAGAGCGATCCAGCCCAGGGCTACAGGATCGAGGATCTCCACGGGCCAGTCACCGCTGCGGCGCAGGTTCCCGGCCAGCAGGGGCAGATCCGGGCTGGCTCCTGCCAGCCAGATGCGAACGTCCGTCGCGCCGGGATCCCGGCTGCGCCAATAGGCCAGGTATCGCTCCAGCTGATCGCCGAGGTCGTCCATGGAGCCGTTCAATTCCTGCCCATACTCCGGCAAACCATGGCGCACCAGGGTGAGCCGTGCCCCCCGCTCGTACGGCACCAGCAACGCGTCGAGCCGATCAGGTCCGGCCCCGTCCAGCAGAGGGGCCAGGGCCCGCAGTTCACACACCTGGGCGGCTTCCAGCCTCTCCAGCTCCACGCCGGCGATGTCGAACACCTCGATCCAGTTCAGCACCCGCTGGCGGGGCGCAGTCACCAGGAGGGAGGAACAGCCAGTGGCCTGGATTCCATCAGCCTCCAGCGGCAGAAGGCTGATGGTGGCCTGGGATAGCTCATAGGGCAGAGCCAGGGCGGGATCGATCTCGCGCAGGGCCTCGCCTGGTTCCTCTGGCCAGTCGTCGAAGGGCCATTGCACCACCCTCCAGGCACAGGCCGCAGCCGGAAGCACCGCCACCACCTCAGCCCCCACCAGACCCAGCTCCACCAGCAGATCGCCGATCAGATCGCCCAGGGCCATCACCTGCTGGGGCTCGCCGCCGGAGCAGGCACCGGCGGGCAGGGACACCCGCCGCAGAAGATCCAGCTGCAGCGGCTGGCCGCGACCCTTGGTGGTGAGCACCGTGACCGCACGATCCTCCAGAGCGATCCAGACCCTGCGGGGAAACAGCCTTGCGGTGAATGGCTGGAGTTGTTGCCGCAAACCGGCAAGGACCAATCGTCTCGTCCTGGAATCCGCAGGCAGCGTATCGGCCTCCAGGCGTTTGCGCACCTCCCCCGCTCAGCGCCAGGGCAGACCGCTGCCCACGACCTCACTGAGGTGGCTGCAGCCATGACGATCCAGCTGGTCGCCCAGGCCCTCGAGAATCGCCGGCACCAGGCCCGGACCCTGGTAAATCCAGCCTGTGTAGAGCTGAATCAGCGAAGCTCCCGCCGTGATCCGCTCCCAGGCGGCCTCGGGAGAATCGATGCCTCCCACCCCGATCAGGGGCAAGGCTGGACCGGCCGTGGCCCGTAGCCGCCGGATCACTTCCAGAGCCCGACCGCGCAGGGGAGCGCCGCTGAGGCCGCCGGCCTCCTGGGCGAGGGTTTTTCCGGTCTGGGGCAGGCGCCGGTTCTCCAGCCCCAGCCGGTTGACGCTGGTGTTCACCGCGATCACCCCGGCCAGCCCCTCCTCATAGGCCAGTCGCGCAATCGTGTCGATGGCGTCGTCTTCGAGGTCGGGGGCGATCTTGACCAGCAGGGGCGGGCAGGCCGAGAGCCGCCGCAGCCGCTCCACCAGACGCCGCAGCTGCACGGCGTCCTGCAGCTCGCGCAGGCCCGGGGTGTTGGGTGAACTCACATTGATCACCACGTAGTCGGCCAGGGGCGAGAGCAGCTCCAGGGAGGAGGCGTAGTCGTCGGGGGCCAGCTCCAAAGACGTGATCTTCGACTTGCCCAGATTGAGACCCAGCACCGCAGGCCGCTGGCCCGGCAGGGGCAGGCGCTGGCGCTCCAGGTTGCGCTTCACCCCCAGGGCGCCGTCATTGTTGAAGCCCATGCGGTTGAGCGCGGCCCGCTCCTTGGCCAGGCGAAACAACCGCGGCCGCGGGTTGCCCGGTTGGGGGTGCCAGGTGATCGTGCCCAGTTCAGCGAAGCCGAACCCGAACAGGTGCCAGATCCCAGCCGCCACCGCATTCTTGTCGAAGCCGGCGGCAAGACCAACCGGATTGGCGAAGCGACAACCGAACAGCATCTGCTCGAAGCGATGGTCTCGCCGTTGCAGCTCGGCGCCGAGCCCCGCCAGGCTGCCTGACACCAGGGGCCAGTCGCGTCGCAGGGAGGCCTGGGCCAGGGCCGCGAGGGTGAGGCTGCTGAGCTGCTCGGCATCGGCCCCCTCATCCCTGGCCAGCAGCGGGCCCACCCAACGGCGGTAGAGCGCACCCGTGCTGGTGCTGGTGCCGCTGCTGGCGCCTGAGGAGGCGTGATCCGGATGCTCCAGGATCATCGGGACTCCTGCAGGGCTGGATCGGTGCGCTCCAGACGCCAGCGGCCCTCGCTGGTGGGACTCACCCGCCAGTCACGCCAGATCCAGGGGCCCTGCCGCTCCTGCAGACGGGCCAGGGGCTGCTCCACCAGGCGGGCCAGTTCGGCGGTCGTCAGGGCGTAGCCGCCGCTGGCGAGGCGGTCGGCCACCTCGAGGCGGGTGAGCAGTTCGCCAAGGGCCGCGGGCGCCGGCTGATCGAGCCCGTCCCCCTCAGGCTGGGCCAGCTCGGGGGAGCTTCCGCGCGAGTAGGCCACGGCGATCGCATCGCAGCGATCGTTATCGGGATCACCGCTGTGCCCTTTGACATGGGCCAGGCTCAACCCCGGCAGCCGCGCCCGGTCCAGCTCCTCCCAGAGGTCGCGGTTGAGCACGGGGCCGCCGGAGGCGGTCCGCCAACCCTTCCGCTTCCAGCCCGGCATCCACTTGGTCAGACCATCGATCAGATAGCGGCTGTCGGTGCGCAGGCGCAGGTCGGGATGAAGGGGCAGATTCCGCAACTCCTTCATCATGGCCAGGGCCGCGGTGAGCTCCATGCGGTTGTTGGTGGTCGCCGCGGCTGCACCCCCCAGTTCGCGCACGCTGCCGTCCTCGAAACGCAGCAGGCAGCCCCAGCCACCAGGGCCAGGATTGCCGCTGCAGGCGCCATCACAGGCGGCCGCCACCACCCGCACCGGCTCAGTTGCCACTGGGCAATCCGGCAATTGTTCGGTAGACAGTGGTGCCGTAGACCTTGGTGACGATGTTGGGACGCATGAAATCCACCATGCAGCGAACCTACCTGGCCCTTGCTGGGGCTGGGCTGGCCGCCGCCGCGCTCCAGGCCGTCACAACGCCCCTGGCGGAAGCCGCCGGGGTCTTCGACAGCCAACCGGTGGAAGCGTCCCGCTTTGCGGTGCTGGCCAAGCCGGTGGGCTTCGCCGACTGGTCATTGGTGCTGATCGAGCAGACGGCCAACGGCCAGCCCTGCTGGCAGGCCAGGCCCGACGGCCTGGTGGATGCCTCGATGAACCGCTTCGATTCCAGGGGGATCTGCACCAGCTATGCCGGCAGCAACGCCTACTCCCTGCGCGTGGCTGGCCAGGACCTTGCCAGCCGCTACCGCCTTCGCCTTGCTCAGGTGGGCAACGAGCTCCAGTTGCAGGCCATGAGCCCCGCGGACACCACCCTGCTGCTGCTGGGCCGGGGCCAGATCAGCCGCC
Organism: Synechococcus sp. Cruz-7E5; assembly: GCF_024345995.1. Taxonomy (GTDB): domain Bacteria; phylum Cyanobacteriota; class Cyanobacteriia; order PCC-6307; family Cyanobiaceae; genus Regnicoccus_A. The sequence goes on along the minus strand of NZ_JAGQCE010000004.1, from coordinate 87,383 downwards.
GGGATCCCGATGGATTCGTTCCGATCAGGCTCGAAACCGACTGGCAACTGAACCGCCGCGTCTTCGGCCAGCAAACCCTCAACCACATCTATTTCGCTGCCAGCAATCCCCTGGAGCAACTGATCGCCCAGGCCGGCGGGCGCAGCCTCGAGAGGGTTCAGCCCATCGCCAGCACGGGACCGGACAACCTGGGACGCGCCATGGAGAACATGGCCAGAGGTGGCGAGCTGGAGAGTGGTCCGATCGCCCTGCAGGTGATCCCCTTCCGGGAGTGACAGTCGACACAGCGGCCCTCGCGGCTGGCACCCTACGGATCCATTCCGTATCTTTCACTTGTGTGAGGAGTGCAGAACGCTCTCCCGGGGTCGAAACGAGGACAGACTCCCGGCATCGTTCCACCTCGAAAGCCTGCCTTCGGCGGGCTTTTTTTTTGGCCTTGTCGTCCCACCAGCAAAAAGCCGGCCCCGGGAGGCCGGCTGAGTGAGATGGGTGGGGTGGTGCTGGCGGAGGGAAAACCTCCGCCGGGCGCGATCACTTGATGGTGACTTTGCCGCCCACTTCTTCGATGGACTTCTTGAGGGCTTCGGCTTCGTCCTTGGCGATGCCTTCCTTGACGGCCTTGGGAGCCGCCTCGACGAGGGCCTTGGCTTCGCCCAGGCCGAGGCCGGTGGCCTCGCGGACGGCCTTGAGGACCTTGATCTTGGCTGCGGCATCGAAGCCGTCGAGGATCACATCGAACTCGGTCTGCTCTTCAGCGGCCTCGGCGGCAGCGGCAGGAGCAGCCGCCATCATCACGCCGGCGGAAGCGGCGGCGGACACGCCGAAGGCCTCTTCGATCTGCTTGACGAGCTCGGAAGCTTCCAGCAGGGAGAGGGTCTTCAGTGACTCGAGAATGTCGTCAGTTTTGGTGGTCATGGTTGAGAATCAGCAACAGATCTGTGGAATGGAACCGGCCGAACCGGTGGATTTCGAGGGGCTCAGCTGGCGTCGCCGCTTTCGGCGTGCTGCTTGAGGGCCCGGGCGAGACCGGAGGGAACTTCGTTGATACCGACAGCCAGCTTGGTGGCCACCGCATTGATCGCACCAGCGATCTGGGCGATGAGCACCTCTTTCGAGGGCAGCTCACCAAGGGCCTTGATGTCGTTCTGGGAGAGGAGCTTGCCTTCGAAAAGGCCGCCTTTCACATCCGACTTCTTGGTGTCCTTCTGGAAGGCCTGAATGGCCTTGACGGCGCCACTGACATCGCCACTGATCAGGACGAAGGCGTTGGTGCCGGTGAGCAGGGAATCGAGTTCCGACCAGGCACTGTTTCCATCGATGGCACGGCGCATCAAGGTGTTCTTGGTCACCTTGCAAATACCGTTACTGGCCTGCAGACGGGTCCGCAGATCAGACATCTCCTTGATGGAAAGACCCTTGTAATCAAGGACCAGTGCCATTTCGGCCTCACCGAGGAGCCCCTTGAGCTCTTCGATGATCTGTTGCTTGTTCTCCAGCGTGCGGCCCATGGGTTTGGTACGGAGTTGGGGGGAACAAGCCGGGACGCGGCCGCCGACTCCCCAGCCGGTGTGAACCGAAGGGGGAGCATCGAGGCCGCTGAACGGTGATCTGCCCGGAGAATCCGAACCGAAAAGAGTCGCGTGCACCTCGGCAGGGTTTACAGGACCCGAGCCACTGGGATCTCCCACCGAAGCGGAGAACCCGAAGCCGAACCACTGACCTGCTGTCTTGGGCCGGGCGCGTGCCCGATCCATGAGCCTACACGGCAGGATGCGCCGTCACTTCACCTCCAGTGCTCAGCCCTCCAGCTTGATGTCCTGCAGGGCGGTGAAATCGACGGAAACGGAGGGGCCCATCGTGGAGGTGAGATAGAGGCTGCGCCAGTAGCGGCCCTTGGCACCACTGGGCTTCTGGCGATCGATCGTTTCCTGCAGGGCCTTCAGGTTCTCCAGCAGGTCGTCGACTGAGAAGCTGGCCTTGCCGAAACGCACGTGCACGATGCCGGTGCGATCGGCGCGAAATTCCAGCTTGCCCGCCTTGAACTCGTTGATGGCTCCCGCCAGATCGGTGGCCACAGTGCCGGCCTTCGGGTTCGGCATCAGACCACGGGGACCGAGCACTCGGCCCAGCTTGGCCACCTTGGGCATCATGTCCGGGGTGGCGATCAGCAGGTCGAAGTCCATCTGACCGCCGGCGATGGCGTCCACCAGCTCGTCGTCACCGGCCAGGTCTGCCCCGGCCGCTTTGGCTTCGGCCACCTTCTCACCACGGGCGATCACGGCGATGCGGATGGTCTGGCCGGTGCCCTTGGGCAGGGCCACGGTGGTGCGCAGTTGCTGGTCGGTGTATTTGGGATCGATGCCGAGGCGAACGTGGGCTTCGATCGTTTCATCGAACTTGGCGTTGGCGTTGGCCTTCACCAGCTCGAGGGCCTCGAGCGGGGTGTAGTCGCGGTCCTCGATCGTCTCGAGCAGGGCGGTGAAACGCTTGGATTGTCTGGGCATGGGTTTCAGCGGGGTTCAGGCGACAGGCTCTGCGCGGCCAGGGCCGGCGGTGACCGTCTCCCCCGGGTGGGGTGATGTTGGTGGTTGAAGCGGGAGTCGCGGAGCTTGGCTCCAGCGGGATCAGTCGCTGATGGCGACGCCCATGTTGCGGGCGGTGCCTTCGATGATGCGCATGGCCGACTCCAGGCTGGAGCAGTTGAGATCGGGCAGCTTGGTGCTGGCAATCTCCTGGAGCTGGGCACGGCTGATGGCGCCCACACTGCCCTTGGCCGAGGTGGCGGCACCCTTATCGATGCCTGCGGCCTTGGTGATCAGCACCGAAGCCGGAGGGGTCTTGGTGATGAAGGTGAAGCTGCGGTCCTCGAAGACCGAGATCTCCACCGGGATCACGTAGCCGGCCTTGTCCTGGGTGCGGGCGTTGTACTCCTTGCAGAACGCCATGATGTTGACCCCGTGCTGGCCGAGGGCAGGGCCCACCGGTGGTGCGGGGTTGGCTTTGCCGGCGTTGAGCGCCAGCTTGATTACGGCAACGACTTTTTTGGCCATCGGCTGGTCTACGGAGGGAAGCGCTGCGGATCGCCTGACCCTTGGGTCAAGGCGTTGGGCGGCGACACCGGAGCGATGCCGCCAGGTCGGGCCACCCTCCGCAGGGAGGCGGCCCCGTGGCGATCAGCTTTGCTTGCTGATCTGGGCGAACTCGAGTTCCACCGGGGTTTCCCGGCCAAAGATCGAGAGCAGGGCCTTGAGCTTGCTGCGCTCGCCGGAGACCTCGATCACCTCGCCCTGGAAGTCCTTGAAGGGACCCGCCGTAACCAGAATCTGATCGCCTTCGGCCAGATCGACCTTGACGACGGGCTTCTTCTCGGCGGCGCGCTTGAAGATCCGATCGACTTCCTGGCGGGTGAGGGGCCTGGGCTTGATGTGACCACGGGCCCGGCCGGTGGAGCGACGCTCCTCCTGGCCCACGAAGTTGATCACGTTGGGGGTGCTCCGCACCGCCATCATCGTGTCTTCATCGAGCATCATCCGCACCAGCACGTAGCCGGGGAAGACCTTTTCCTCGGCGGCCTGGCGGCTGCCGTCCTTCTTGAGCTTCACCGCCGGGGTCTGGGGAATCTCTATCTCGAGAATGCGGCTGTCGACCCCCAGCGTGATGGCACGTTGCTCCAGGGTGGCCTTCACCTTCTTCTCACAGCTGGAGGCCACCTGCACCGCATACCAGCGGGCCACCATCGGCTTGCCTTCGCGCTCGGCCGCCGGGGGGGGAGCTTCAAGGGCGGGCCCGTCAAGGCTGGCGGCGTCCTCAGGGGCGCCGTCGAGGCTGGCGGCAGTGACGAGATCGGCTTCGGACACGGGGACGGAGGAGTGGGTGCTCAGAAGGAACGGGACCGGGAGAGAGGAGGAGCCACCGGCTCCTCAGGGGAAGACCTGGCTGGAGGCCCAGCTGTAGAAGCGATCGACGGCGGCGATGGTGGCGGCCGAGAGACTCACCATCAGGATCACCGCCACCGACTCGCTGAAGAGCTGCTGACGACTGGGCCAGACCACCTTGCGCAACTCCTCCAGGGTGGAGGAGACGAATCCACCGACACCAGTGGGCTGGGCAGGCTTGGTCTCCGGCTCAGCGATGTCGTCGGGGGCGTTAGTGCGGCTGGGAGAATCCACGGGCGCGGGCGCACCGGACGGCAAGGCGAACCGGCAAACGAACACCCTACCGGACACCCTTTCAACCCTTACTCCAGGGGAAGGAAGCGCAGACTGTCGGCACCTCCGGGGCCGGCTGGATCGCAGAGGCAGACGCGCACGCCTCGGGCCCCGCGGAAGTGGTCTTCGAGCAACTCGGTGGCCAGGGGATTCTCGATGCGACGGCGCAGCACCCGGCGCAGGGGCCTGGCGCCGAATTCCGGCTCATAGCCCAGCTCCGCCAGCCGGCTCACCACCGCCTCATCGATCTCAAGCTCCAGCCGTTGCTCCCGCAGCAGCGCCGCCAGCTCCGCCACCTGCAGGCGCACGATGCGTTGCAGGTCGCTCGGCGCCAGGGGCCGGAAGCGGATCACCTCGTCGATGCGGTTGAGGAACTCCGGCCTGAACTGTCCGGACAGGGCGCGCTCCACCGCCGCCTCAAGGCCGGATTCGTCGCCGCTGCGGGCACTTTCAAGAATGGCCCGGCTGGCCAGGTTGCTGGTCATCACCACCACGGTGTGGCGGAAATCGACCGTGCGCCCCTGGGAATCAGTGAGGCGCCCGTCGTCGAGCACCTGCAGGAGCAGGTTGAACACCTCGGGGTGGGCCTTCTCCACCTCATCGAGCAGCAGCACCGCGTAAGGACGGCGGCGTACGGCCTCGGTGAGCTGTCCACCCTCCTCGTAGCCCACATAGCCGGGAGGCGCCCCCACCAGCCGGGCCACGGCGTTGCGCTCCATGAATTCACTCATGTCGAGCCGCACCAGGGCGTCCTCCTCATCGAAGAGAGCCGCCGCCAGGGCCTTGGCCAGCTCGGTCTTGCCCACGCCGGTGGGGCCGAGGAAGAGGAAGGAGCCCACGGGCCGACGCGGATCCTGCATGCCGGCCCGGGCCCGCCGGATCGAGGCGGCCACCGCCGCCACCGCCTCGGGCTGGCCGATCACCCGTTCCGCCAGCCGCTGCTCCAGCTCCAGCAGCTTCTGCCGTTCTCCAGCCAGCAGGCGCTGGATCGGGATGCCAGTCCAACGGGCCACCACATCGGCGATGTCGCCCTCCTCCACCTGCTCGCGCAGCAGGGAGAAACCGCCGCGCTGATCGTCGAGCAGTTCCTGCTCCAGGGCGGCGCGGCGCTGTTGCACCAGTTGCAGCTGATCCACCTGCAGGCGAGCCGCTTCCTCGAACTCGCCGTCCCGTTCGGCCTCGGCGATCGCCAGCCTCAGCTCATCGTCCTGCTGCAGCAGCTCCCTGAGCTCCGCCAGCTGATCGCGCTCCGCCTGCCAGCGCCGCTGCAGATCCTGCAGCCGCTCCAGGGCGGTGCGCCGCTGCTCCTGGAGGCCCACCCGCTCGTCCTGGGAGGAGGCCTCAGCCCCGAGCAGGGCCAGCTCGATCCGGCGCAGGTCGAGTTCGGCGGCCTCCACCACCTGGGGCTTGGAGGTGACCTCCATGCGCAGCTGGGCGGCGGCCTCATCGATCAGATCGATCGCCTTGTCGGGCAGGCAGCGGTCGGCGATGTAGCGGTCGGCCAGACGCACCGCCGCCTGCAGGGCTCCATCTGTGATGGTGACGCCGTGGTGGAGCTCATAGCGCTCCTTCAGGCCCCGCAGGATCTCGAGGCTCACCTCCTTGCTGGGTTCACGGATCACCACCTGCTGAAAGCGGCGGTTGAGGGCGGGGTCCTTCTCCACCGTGCGGCGGTAGTCCTCCGGCGTGGTGGCGCCGATGCAGCGCAATTCACCCCTCGCCAGGGCCGGCTTGAGAATGCTGCCGGCATCGGCACTGGAGCGGTCAGTGCTCACCACGGTGTGCAGCTCGTCGATGAACAGCACCACACCGCCATCGCCGTCCGAAGCGCGGCGTCCCTGCTCCGGCTCCTTCACCTCCGCCAGCACACTGCGCAGGCGTTCCTCGAACTGACCACGGAACTTGGCGCCGGCGATCAGGGCACCGAGGTCGAGGGCGATCAGGCGGAGGCCTTTGAGGGAGTCGGGCACTTCGCCAGTGGCGATGCGCTGGGCCAGGCGTTCAGCGATGGCCGTCTTGCCGACACCGGGCTCCCCGATCAGGACCGGATTGTTCTTGCCGCGGCGGGAGAGCACCTGGATCAGCCGGCGGATCTCGGTGTCGCGCCCGATCACGGGATCGAGCAGGCCCGCGCGGGCGGCGGCGGTGAGGTCGCGGCCGTACTGCTCCAGGGCGCTGGGCTCAGCCTCCAGAGTCAGCTCCTGATCGGGGGCTTGGGCCTGAGTTGCCGCCGCCGGACCGGGCACCGGACCGGGCGCGGGGGCAGGCCGGGGGCGGCGGGGCATGGAAGTGGCAGCGGCTGCAGCGGGGCCAGGGATCGGCGACAGCGCAGCCGGCTCCTGGGAAGGGCTGTCGATCCAGTCGTCGGATGGGGCGGGAGGCGCTTCGAAACGGCGGGGGCCAGAGGCTGGGGCGGCCGCGGGCCGCAGCTGGCGCAACAGCTGCGGCTCGTTCAGCCCCTCCTCCGCCAGCAGCGCTCCCCCCAGGCGAGGTTCATCGAGCAGGGCCAGCAGCAGATGGGGAATGTCGAGCAGGCGCGAGCCCCAGCCGGCGCGGCGGCGGTCGGCCTCCTCCAGCAGGTCTTCGAGGGCATCGCCGATGTAGAGCTCGTCCCCAGGGGATGAGGGCTGCTCGGCGCAGAACGCCTCCAGACCATCGAGCAGGCGCTCGCGCTCGATCGGCAAGGGATCCACCCAGGCCGCGAAGCGTGGATCCTGCAGCAGAGCCTGGAGGAGGTGCTCCACATCCATCTGGTCATGACGCCAGCGGCGGGCCTGATCCTGGGAGGCCAGCAGCAAGTTCCAGGCGGCCTCGCTGAACCGGTCGGGATCGCTGGTGAGGCTGACGGGCTGGGGAGTGCTCAAGGGCAGGGACTCAGGGCGCATCGGACCGCGAGGCCATCGGACTCAGGTCAACCCATCTTCATGCGCCGCTGGCGTTCAGGCAGGGCTCCGCTCGGGGCTGGACGACAACTGAATCAGCTCGACCTTGTAGCCGTCTGGATCCTCGACGAAGGCGATCACGGTGCTGCCGTGCTTCTTCGGGCCCGGCTCCCGCACAATCCGCCCTCCCTTGGCGGCAATGGCGGCGCAGGTGCCGTGGATGTCATCGACGCCGAGGGCCATGTGGCCGTAGCCCTCGCCCAGCTCATAGCGCTCGATGTCCCAGTTGTGGGTGAGTTCCAGCACGGTGGAGTCGCTCTCGTCGCCGTAGCCCACAAACGCCAGGGTGTAGCGGCCGGCGGGATAATCCTTGCGGCGCAGCAGACGCATCCCCAGCACCTCGGTATAGAAGGTGATCGACCGCTCCAGATCGCCCACGCGGAGCATGGTGTGCAGCAGGCGCATCGTGTTCGGGAGGGCAGATCCAGTCAACTCTGGCGGCAGGGCCGACCCAAACGGCTGGTCCGTCGGTACCGACCGTCACATCGGAGCGCCCCGGGGCGGCCCATAGGATCGCCGCAAGCCCTGACCGCCTGCAGTTTTCGTGTTCGACTCCCTCGACCTCGTGATCGATTCCATCGTGGCTCGGGAGGTGCTCGACTCCCGGGGCACCCCCACGGTGGAGGCGGAAGTGCGGTTGGAAGGGGGCGCTCAGGGCCACGCCATCGTGCCCAGCGGCGCCAGCACCGGCGCCCATGAGGCCCATGAGTTGCGCGATGGCGGCAGCCGCTACGCCGGCAAGGGCGTGCTCCAGGCGGTGGCGAACATCGAGGAGAAGATCGCCCCGGTGCTCTGCGGTCTCACCGCCATCGAGCAGGTGGCGGTCGACACCGCGATGATCGAGCTCGACGGCAGCGACAACAAATCAGCCCTGGGGGCCAACGCGATACTGGCCGTGAGCCTGGCGGTGGCGCGGGCAGCCGCCGATGGAGTGGGCCTTCCCCTCTACCGCTACCTCGGCGGTCCGATGGCCACCCTGCTGCCGGTGCCCCTGATGAACGTGATCAACGGCGGGGCCCACGCCGCCAACAACCTGGATTTCCAGGAATTCATGCTGGTGCCCCACGGTGCCCCCAGCTTCCGGGAGGCCCTGCGCATGGGCACCGAGGTGTTCCATACCCTCAAGGGTCTGCTGGCGGCCCAGGGCCTGTCCACCGCCGTGGGTGATGAGGGCGGCTTCGCCCCCAACCTGGAGAGCAACGACGCAGCCGGCGCCCTGCTGGTGGCAGCAATCGAAAAAGCCGGCTACAAGCCCGGCGAGGAGATTTCCCTCGCCCTCGATGTGGCCAGTACCGAGTTCTATGCCGAGGGCCGCTACGCCTTCGGCGGCGGCAGCTACAGCTCCGCCGAGATGGTGTCTCAACTGGAGGCGCTGGTGAGCCGCTATCCGATCGTCTCGATCGAGGATGGCCTCGCCGAAGACGACTGGGAGGGCTGGGCGCTGATGACCGAGCGCCTGGGCAGCCGGCTCCAGCTGGTGGGCGACGACCTGTTCGTGACCAACACCAGCCGCCTGCAGCGCGGGATCGACGCCGGCACCGCCAATTCGATCCTGATCAAGGTTAATCAGATCGGCTCCCTCACCGAAACCCTGCAGGCGATCGATCTGGCCGGCCGGGCCGGCTACACCAGCGTGATCAGCCACCGCAGCGGCGAAACCGAGGACACCACCATCGCCGACCTGGCGGTGGCCACCCGCGCCGGCCAGATCAAGACGGGCTCCCTCAGCCGCAGCGAGCGAGTGGCCAAGTACAACCGGCTGCTGCGCATCGAGGACGAACTGGGCAGCCAGGCCCTCTATGCCGGAGCCGAAGGACGGGGACCCCAGGGGAAAGCCTGAGCAGCCACTCCTCGCTGGTTGATTCCTAGGCGGTACCATCGCCGCCATCCTTGTTGGCTGACTGGTGATCCCTTCCACTCCGGCGCGTCTGACCCATGCCCTGGCAGTTCTGACGATCGGTGTGATGGCTGGTGGACCATCGCTGGCCCAGCCCACTCCCACATGCACGTTCCTGATGCCCATCGGTGGCTCCGAGCCGGTGGTGAGCAAACGGATCGGGCGAGGACGACTGCTGGGGCGCAACAACTGGAACACCGATTTCATCGTCGATCAGCCCTTCACCAGCTACCGCTTCTTCTTCACGGCCACCTCCACCGACCAGGCCAGTTATCCGGTGCAGGGGTTCATGCGTTTCACCGACGGGACGAGCCTGCAGCTGTTCAACGAAACGATCACGCCCCCCCAGGGCACCGGACGGATGTGGGGCCCCTTCGCCTCCGTGCCGGGCAAGCGCACCAGCCAGATGAACTTCAGGATCGGCTCCTCCAGCCAACCTGGAGCAGTGGGGTTCAGCTATCGGATCTCCGTCCAGGGCTGCAATTGAAAGCGGCCGGCTCGGCCTCGGCCCCCCTCAGGCTCAGACGGGGGTGGCATCCCTGACGCTGGAGAACAGGTCGATGTCCCAGCCCACCAGATCTCGGCGGATGGCTTCTGCTCGCGGACGCGGCAGCTGGCGGGCCAGGTCTTCACCGGTGATCACCCCAGGCAGCTCTCCACCGTCCTCGCGCAGGAAGGCCAGCGCGTGCCAGGTCAGGATCGCCGCCCCCACCGCAGTGGGGTAGGCGATGTAGGTGGCGCCGGCATAGGGGCTGTTGAGCAGCCCGTGGTAGCGCAGATAGCTGAGCCCCACCGTCTCGATCACGGTCTGACGCTCGTTGCGAACCGTCTCGGTGACTCGGATTTCGGCGGCAGCCGCAAAATGGGCGCGGCGGATGACACCATTGCGCAGGTAATCCTCGATCCGGCGTGGCTTGTTCATCCCCGGCAGAATGGCCCTCACCATTGCCTCCACCGTCAGCTCACTCTGCTGCGGCAATGTGCGCTTCGAGAGCAGGTTGAGCTGGAAGAGGGCCTTCACCAGCTCAACCTCTGAGCCACCGGTGTAGATGCCGATCGACTGGATCTCTGGGAAGGAGCGATGCAGCGACAGCAGCTCCTCCTGGTAGAGGGGGTACTGGCGAACGGGCTTGCTTTCGTTGGGAAAGGTGTAATCGCGCGGGTCCTTGAAGGGTTCCAGGATCTGCAGCCGGCCATCACGGATCTGGCGCGGCTGCTGGGCCAGTTCCTCGAGCGCCACCAGCGGCGACCAGGAGAACACCACCTCGTCGGAGTCGATGTCCTCAAGCAGATAGAGATCGACGCTCTCGATCTCCAGGTCGCGACGACGGGCCGCGCACAGCTCCACCAGGCGCTGACCGATCAGGAAATTGGTTACGCCCGGAGAAATGCCTAGGTTGATCAGGGCCGTCAGGCCACGCGCACGGAGATCGGCATCGGCCTGGTACTGGGCGAAGGTGAGGCTGCGCTCGGTCTCGGCGTCGTACATGTCGGAGGCGAGGTCCACCAGGTGTGCCCCCAGGCGAAGTCCGAGTGCCAACAGCGGCTGGTTGAAGGCGGGGTGGGCCGCATTGATCAGTACCTGTGTTCCGATCAAGGACGCGGGCGGTTCAGCATCGGCCGCGAGCAGCGGAGCGAAGTCGACGACGCCGACGAAATCGATGCGATCGAACAGGCGCTCGGCATGGCAGAGCGCATCCCGGGCCAGATCGGGATCGAGCACCACCACGACGAAGCGCAGCGGAACGCCGTCGCGTTCGGCCAGTTCGGCCAGACAGATCAGCATCGAGGAACCAACGGCACCGAGGCCGAAGAAGGCGATCGTGATCGGGTCCATCGTGGTCGGGTCCGGGGTCTCGGGAATGCGGCGTCCCCGAGGTCGGAGGACCCTTCAAGGGGGAAGACGCGCCGGTGGGACGGCCGTCGCTGCTTTTCTACCGCAGGGATCTGCCACGGTCCGGAACCAAGGCCAGCCATGACCGTTCCTGCCGCATCCTGCGGCCGTTCACCGCCCCCTCCGCCCGGTTCCCCAGCCGCGGGAGCAGGCGTTCACCGACTTGCTGGAGTGGATGAGGGCCCATCTGCACAGCCCGATCACCCTCACCCAGATGGAACTGCGCAGCGCCTACTCCCGCCGCAATCTTCAGATCCTGTTCCAGGAGAGGTTCGGCTGCAGCCCGATGCAATGGCTCAAGGCTCAGCGCCTCGAAGCGGCCCGGCAGGCCCTGCTCCATCCTGAAGCGGATGACACGGTGGCGTCGATCGCCCGCCGCCACGGCTTCGCTGATCTCTCCGGCTTCGCCATGGGGTTTAGGCGTCGCTACGGGGTGCTGCCCTCGGGTGTGTTGCGCCTGGGGCGTTCACCGGACTGAGCAGACTGCCAACGGATTGCCGCGTTGGCACAGGTGTACAGGCAGACCGCAATCTCCAACCGGAGCGAGGCAGGAATTGAGATGGTATGGAATAGTTTCCCTACCTTGTTCGATGCCGCCGGCTGGCGCTCGCGAATGGGTTGGGTTCAATTCTTGTCTTGATCACGTGGCCTGGTTCCTTCATTCTTCTCCAGAACGCCGTTCATGGGCCCGGGTCCTGCCGATCAGCAGCAGTTTGCTGACTGGCCTCCTGGCTTCGACCATTTCCCTGGAACCCTGTGCTGCCAGGGCCGCCGAACCGCCTTCAGCGGAGCCCTCCCTGATGGGGCCGATCCTGCGGGAGACCGCTCAGGCTGAACCAGTCCAGAACGAATCAACCCAGGTTGAACCCGCCTCCGTTGAGCCGGGCGCCAGCGAAGCCCAGCCAGCGCCGTCGCCCTGGGCCGCCACCTTGGAGCTCTACGGCTTCGCGCCGCTGCGCACTTCTGGGACCACCACCGTCCGAGGCTTCACAACCGACCTGGATCTGGACCTCGGCCAGGTGCTCAGACCCCTGACGTCCGCGGCCTACTTCCGGGGCAGCGTCGAGTACGGCCGGCTCGGACTCCTCACCGATATCAGCTATGTCTCCGTCAAGGGAGAAGAGGGAAAGCTCAAGGAGATCAGGACACGCTCCATCGAAGGCCCCCTTGGCGAGCGCAGCCTCACCTTCACTCCTGACGGCCAGCGCAGCATCGAGGCCAGTATCGGAAATATCCAGGGGATCTATGACCTGGCCCTGCGCTATCGCTTCGGAGAGCGCGAATCGGCCGTGGCACGCTCCGGCAGTTTCACGATTATTCCCTATGCCGGGGTGCGGTTCGTCGACATGCAATACGACCTGGAGGTTCAGAGCCAGGCATCTGGCGGAACCCTGACGTTCAAGGGGCCGAGCCTGGAGAAGTCACGGACGTTGCAGGGCTTGAATCTGCAGCGGCAGCAGTCGTTCAGGAGCACCGTGGCCCAGCCCCTGGTGGGGACCCAGGCCATGGTGTTTCTCTCTCCCCGCCTGAGGCTCTTCGCCCGTGCCGATGTCGGCGGCTTCGGCGTGAACAACTCCGATGACTACTCATGGAACGCCCAGGCCGGCCTCGGCTATGCCATCGGCAACTCCACCCAGCTCAACCTGTCGTGGCGCTATCTGCACCTGGGGGGAAGCAATGATCAGACCCCCGAAAATGCGTACAGCATCAATCAGAATGGCGTGGAAGCCGGTGTGAAGTTCTTCTTCTGACGGCGTCACCAGCATCAGCCCAACGCCGAACCCGGCATGGCATAGAGCTCCGCGAAACCCTTGAGGATCTCCGTTTCCGCTTCGGAGTCGAACGTGGTCGTTGGGTCGCCATGGACGTACGTCCCCCCCAGCAGAAGTCCCTCGGAGCGGGGATGCAGGTAGAGGGAGCCAGCTGAGAGCGTGTAGCGCAGGCGCGGATCGGGGGGAAGCATGGTCAGCTGACCCTTGACGGGCACCAGCTCGTTATCACCGAACAGGGCGGCGCTGCCGAGCCCGGTGCAGTTCACCACCACGGACTCCGGCAGCACAGCGATCTCGCCTGGCGCCTCGAAGCGCCGCTGCACCAGCTCTACGCCCAGGCGCCGCAGATCACGCTGCATCGCCAGCAGGTACTGAGGCATGTCGATCAGCAGCCCAGGCGTGGCCCCCACCCAGGCCGCCTGAAAGGGCAGGCCACGATCTGAGACATCCTGGGGTGGCGGGATCAGATCGGCCAGCAACGTGTCGGCCCAGCCGGGTGAGGGCGGCTGTGAGCCCAGGCGGAGGTGAGGGAGGAGCGCCACGCCATAGCCTCTGCCGACCAGGCGGCGGAAGCGCTGATGCGAGAACAGCAACGCCTGCCGCAGGCTGGCATCGAGCTCGGGTGAGCGGAAGGCGGGGTCGACCAGCTGGGAGGGGAACCAGCGCGCCGCCGCCACATCCGAGGTGGTGTGCGGGGAGAAGCGATCGGCGTACAGCCGCACCGGGCGGCCCCGCTCCCGCAGCAGCCAAGCGGTCGCCAGGCCCACCGCGCCGCCGCCGAGCACTGCAACCGCCCCGCGGCCTGGTGCCGCCAGCGCCAGGTCCACCGCCTGCCGGGCCGTCCCCCAGGAAAGGGTGACGCCGGAGCCACCGTGGCCGTAGTGGTGGATCAGCGTGGTGCGGCCGATCGCTTCCGCCTCGAGCCGGACACCCATGGGCCGGAAGGGTCTCAGACCCACCAGCCGCCGCACGATGCGCTCGGGGGCGAGGTCCGGCACCGCAACGGTGAAGTCGGCGGGGAGGAACGATCCTTCCGCTGTGGGGGCCGCAGCGACGGGTCTCCAGGCCCCGGCCAGGACGGAGCCGGCCAGCGCCGTGGATCCAAGCAGGAACTGACGGCGCGACGGCATGGGACTCAGGTGATCGACCAGCTCACCCCCAAGGGGACGCTCAACTGATCAGCTGCCCCCTCCGCTGGTTCCGGGCAGCTTCTCCAGCCGTGCGTCGCGGCGCAGCCGCCCCTGCAGCTTCAGCCAGCTCAACGCCACCGGTGCGGCCAGCACCAGCGGCACGGCCACAAGAGCCGGGATCGGGCCGGAGGCCAGGAGCGCCGCCGCCACGGCGAGGCCGCCGAGCAGGAAGGACTGGCCGGAGACCTGTTGGGCCAGCGCCAGACGCCGCAGCAGGCGGTCGGTCTCACCGGCACGGATCTGCACCTGAAGATCACCCTGCTCGATCCGGGCGAGGCTGTCGTCCAGCCGTCGAGGGATGCCGAGCGCGCGGCTGCCGAGGTCGCCGGCCTGGCGCCCGAGTTCACCTAGAAAATCATTCGGTCCGTTCCCGCTGGCGGTCATCAGGGGCAGCAGGTAGGGGCGGGCAATCGAAACAAGACTAAAGCCGGGATCGAGGCTGCGGCCGACGCCCTCGAAGGTGGAGAGGGCTCGCATCACGAAGATCAGCTCAGATGGCAGCCGGAACGGCTGGCCATAGACCAGGTCGTAGAGGTCACCGGAGAGCTTCTCGAGGATGTTGGCGGAAAACGGCGGCGTGAGCGCTTCAGTGAGCATCACCCGCACCAGCCGTCGCACCGGGCCGGGATCGATGCCGGCCGCGATCACTCCGGCCCCCTGCAGTTCCACCACCAGGGCCGAGGCATCCCGTGCCGCCGCGGCCCGCACCATGCGGCCCAGCCGGCTGCGCAGACGCTGGGAGATCTGCCCCATCATTCCGAAGTCGTAGTAGATGAGGGCACCATCAGCCGCCACGGCCAGGTTGCCGGGATGGGGATCGGCGTGGAAGAAGCCGAAGCGCACCAGTTGCTGCAGGTAGCTGGCCGCCCCCTTTTCGGCCACTGCTGCCGGATCGATGCCTGCCTCCACCAGGGCGCTGCGATCGGTGATCTTGATGCCGGGCAAAAAATCGAGGCAGAGCACCCGGCGGGTGCTGAGTTCCCAGATCACAGAAGGGATGCGGATGCCGGCGTCATCGAAGAACTGCTGGCGGAAGCGGGCGGCGTGTTCGGCCTCGAGGCGGAAATCCAGCTCCCGCAACAGCACCCGGCGACACTCCTGGGCGATCGACACCCAGTCGCGGCCCTCGCCCCAGCGCGGATGGCGCTGCATCACCGCCGCCACCTGCTGCATCACCTCCAGATCGAGGCGGAACAGCCGCTCCAGCCCCGGCCGCTGGATCTTGAAGACCACCTGGCGGCCACTGCGCAGGCTGGCGCGGTGCACCTGGGCCAGGCTGGCGGAGCCGAGAGGCTGCTCCTCGAGATCGATGATCTCGGCGCAGCGCTCCCCCAGTTCCTGCTCCAGAAGAGCCTGCACCGTGACGAAGGGGAAGGCCGGCACCCGGTCCTGAAGATGGGCGAGTTCCTCCACATATCCCGCTGGCAACACATCCGGGCGTGCCGAAAGCAGCTGGCCCAGCTTGATGAAGGCGGAGCCGAGGCTGATCAGTTCATTCGTGAGCCAGCGGGCGCGCCGCTGCTGCCGCTCCTGCCGCCGCTGCTCGCTGACGCCACCTGGATAGGTCCAGTCCTTTCCGTCCCACCAGAGCCCCGCCACAAGGCTCAGTACTGCCGACCAGATCCGCAGTGAACGGGCCAGGGCACGCCACTGTTGGCGCAAGGTCCCCATCAACCCCGGTCCTCGAGCTGGCGGGAAAGGGTGGCCACGCGGGCACGCAATTCGTCGATCTGGTCCAGGGGCGAAGAAACAGACCATCCTCGGGCGCTTGAGCCTCCGGAGGATGGGCCAGTTTCTTCGTCATCTGCGGCGAAGCCAGCTCCTGCTTCGGTTTCCAGCCGTTGGGCCTCCTGCTCCACTTCACTCCAGAACAGTTCCAGTTCACGGCGAAGGCGCTCCGGGGCTTCCTGGGCCAGCACCGCCAGGCTGGCTGCCGAATCGGCGAAGCCGCTGCCAAGGCGGGCTCCCAACCGATTCAACGCAGCCTGCAGGAGGGATTGGGGGGCATGCATCGAATGGACCGTCCGCTCTGGCCAAACTGTGGCAGATCAGGGCTGGAGGTCGGGAGAGCGCGGTGGTGGCGGCGCTAACGGCGGGGCTGCTTCCCCGGCAGGTTCAACCCCCTGGGGTTCAGGCGTGGAACCTGAGCGCTCGGAGGCAGCCTCGCTGGCTGGCTGCTCCTGCCGGGGCTCGCTGGCTTCGGGATTGGCCGCTTCGCTCTGCCTGCTGCTCTCGTTCTTACTGCTGTCCGTCTTGCTGCTCTCCTGCTCAATCAGCTCCGGATTGCCCGGAAGCTCCTTCTTGTCTGCACCGAAGCGCAGACGCAGGCTCTCCAGGCTGGTTCCTGGAAAGGGCTTGACATCAAAGCTCTGGTCCAGCTTGACCGCCTCGCCCTTGCCCAGGCTCAGCAGCCGGTCGGTGAGGCTGTAGCCCACGCCAAAGCAGAGGCCAGCCGCCAGGGGCAGCACCCACGGGGCCCAGCGCTTCGGCGGTGACGGCGACTCAAGGCTGGATCGACGGGATCGGCGCCGGGCTCCGCCCTCTGCCTCTGGCATGGGAGCTGGATGCAACTGCCCTGCCATCCTGACCTCCAGGGAGGCAGGCAGGGTCATGGCTTCACCTCACGCTCTCGATCAGGCTCAACCGACGGACCCAGCGGCGCTTCTCGAAGCCTGGTCCTGAAAGGCGGCGATCGCCGTTGGCAGGGTGGGATAAAAGTGCTCGGCGCCGATCCTCTCCGCCACACCGGCTCTGGCGAGCTGTAGGTAGAGATCCTGCTTGACCCGGGCCATGGCGAAGACGATGTGCCGCCCAGCCAGCTCCTGCTGCAACTCCCGCAACACATCAGCAGCGGTGATGTCGATCTCCACGATCGCCTCCGCATTGAGCACGAACCAGTCGACGGCAACGGTTTCGGCATCGATCGCCAGCAGGGCGCGGCGGCGGAAGTCCTCGGCATTGGCGAAGCAGAGCGGCGCGTCATAGCGGTAGAGCACCAGCCCGGGGATCGTGCTGGCGCCCTCCCAGTCCTCGACGTCGTGGAGGCCGGCCAGGTTGGGCGCGTTACCCAGTACCGCGTCATGGGGGCGCACCAGGCGGGCAAACAGATCGATCACCGACAGCGCCACCGCCAGCCCCACGCCCATCAGGAGGTCGGTGAGGAGCACCCCGGCGAAGGTGACCAGCGCCAGGCGGAACTCACTGAGCTGGAAGCGCCGCAGGCGCTGGAACTCGGAGATGTCGATCAGGCGCAGGGCGGCGTAGATCACGATCGCGCCCAGGGCCGCCTTCGGGAACAGGGCCAGCAGCGGCCGCAAAAAGAGCACAACCAGCGACACCGCCACGAAGGCCACCAGCGAAAACAGCTGGGAGCGGCTGCCAAGCGCCGCGCCGATGGCCGTGCGGCTGCCGCTGCTGCTGACCGGAAAGCCCTGCATCAGACCGTTGCCCAGATTCACCGCCCCCAGCGCCAGCAGCTCCTGGTTGGCATCGATGCGGTAACCGCCACGGGCTGCGAAGGCGCGGGCGGTGAGCACGTTGTCGGAGTAGCCCACCAGGGCGATGCCCACAGCTGCGGACAACAGGAATCTGAGTTTCTGAGGAGCAACGCCCTCCGGCAGGTGGAAACCTGGCAATCCGGCGGGGATCTGCCCGATCACGGCGACGCCCTGCTGATCAAGATGCAGCACCGCCACCACCGCCACCGCCAGCAGCACCGCCAGCAGCGGACCTGGGGCGGCGGGGAAGCGGCGCTGCACCAGCAGAAGAAACACCAGCACCCCGATGGCCAGCAGCAGGGTGGGGCCATGGATCTCACCGCTGCGGCCGGCCAACTCCCGCAGCTGACCCAGCAGCGACTCAGCCTGAAGATCCAGGCCGCTGATCTTGCCGATCTGGCCGCTGATCATGATCACGGCCACCCCGGCCATGTAACCCACCAGGATCGGCTTGGAGAGCAGATCGGCCAGGAAGCCCAACCGGCCCCAGGCCCCCAGGAAACAGACGAGGCCCACGGCCAGGGCCAGCAAGCTGGCGAGGCTGGCGTAGGCCAGCGGATCACTCCCGGCGAGCGGCGCGATCGCCACCGCCGTCATCACGGCCGTGGTGGATTCAGGCCCCACCGAAAGCTGGGGGGAGGAACCGAGCAGGGCATAGAGCAACATCGGCGGCAGGATCGCCCACAACCCAGCGACCGGCGCCACACCGGCCAGTTCCGCATAGGCCATGCACTGCGGAACCAGATAGGCCGCCACGGTTACTCCCGCCAGCAGGTCTCCCCTGATCCAGGCGGGTTGATAGGAGCGCAGCTGCCGCAAACCGGGCAGGATCGATGTCAGAGAGATCGCTCGTACCAAGGCCTGTTCAATCGGGAGCCGCCACCCGGCAGCCGCCACCGACTGGAAGATTCGTGACTGGAGCGTTGCACGGAAGCCAGCGCAACCCTGAGCCGATCGGTGCGGCTGTCACCGCTTGGCACACCGGCGTTCAGGTGGTGTAGTCGGCGTTGATGCGCACGTATTGATCGGAGAGATCACAGCCCCAGGCCCGACCCTGGCCGGGGCCGTCGCCCACCACCAGGCGGATGGTCACGGTGTCGCCACTGAGATAGGCGCCGGCGGCGCGCTCAGCCATGAAACGGGAAGCGGCCTGGCGGTCGAAGGACACGGGCTGACCTGCGGCCATCAGCTGGTGCTCCCCCAGCCAGAGGGCCACCGCCTCGGGGTCGAACTCCACACCGGCGCGGCCAGCCGCGGCCACGATCCGGCCCCAGTTGGGGTCACGGCCGTGGACCGCGCACTTCACCAGCGACGACCCGCAGATGGTGCGGGCGATGGCGCGGGCGCCGGCGTCATCCGTCGCCCCTTCCACCCGCGTCTCGATCAGGCAGGTGGCCCCCTCGCCGTCGCGGGCAATCGCCCTGGCCAGGTGCTGCGACACCGCCGTCAGGCCAGCCTCCAGCGCGTCGAAGTGCTCCGGGCTCAAGGGCTCGCCGGCTGCAAAGGCCAGGAACGTGTCGTTGGTGCTGGTGTCGCCGTCGACCGTGATCGCATTGAAGGAACGATCCACCGCCCGCCGCACCATCCCTTGCCACAGCTCCGCCGGCACACCGGCATCACAACTGAGGTAACCGAGCATCGTGGCCATGGTGGGGTGAATCATCCCGGAGCCCTTGGCCATGCCGCCGAGGCGCACACGCCGGCCGCCCAGGTCGGCCTCCAGGGCGACCTGCTTGTCGATCAGATCGGTGGTGAGGATGGCCGTGGCGGCAGCGGCGCCCCCCTCGGGGCTCAGGGCCTCCACCAGGGGATCCAGGCCCGCCAGCAGGATCTGCATCGGTATCGGCACGCCGATCACGCCGGTGGAGCAGATCAGCACCTCCTCGGCGGCCAGCCCCAGGAGATCGGCGGTGGCCTGGGTGGCGCGCAGGCTGTCGATCAGGCCCAGATCGCCCGTGCAGGCATTGGCCTGGCCGGAATTGGTGAGCACCGCCCGGGCGCGGCCGCCGCTGGCCGCCAGGCGCTCGGCGCAGAGATCCACGCAGGCGGCCCGCACACGGTTGGTGGTGAAGCTGCCCGCGCAGACGGCCCCTGTCGGAGCCAGCAGCAGCGAGAGATCAGGCTTGCCGGAGGCCTTGAGGCCAGCGGTGCTGCCGGCCGCCAGGAAGCCGGTGGGAGCGGTGAGGCCGCCGGGGATCGGGTGCCAGGGAAGGGACACAGCGGCAGGATGACTCACACCATCCTGCCGAGCCGCCGTGGCGGATCCAACCACGCCCGAATCGCCGTCTCCGCGGGAGGTGGAGGCCCTCTGCTGCGAGCTGGCCGGCGTGCACTTCCCCTGGGACACCACCCGCTCCCTGGAGCTGGCCCTGCTCAAGACCTTCTGCGTCCCCTCGATCTCCGCCCTGCTGGAGCGCACAGGTGAATTCACGCACAGACCTCGCAAGCGCTACGACGACACCGGCCTGATGGTGGCGGAGCTGTTGCGCTGGGGCCCGCGCAGCCCGGAGGGACAGGCGGTGATCACCCGGATGAACCGGATCCATGGCGCTTATGCGATCAGCAACCGTGATTTCCTCTACGTGCTCTCCACCTTCGTGGCCGAACCGATCCGCTGGTTGGCCCGCTACGGCTGGAGGGCCCTGAGCACCCGGGAGCAGACGTGTCTGTACCTCTTCTGGCGCCAGGTGGGCGAGGCGATGGGAATTCAGGCCATCCCTCACAGCCTGTCAGCGCTGATGGCGTTCAACCACAGCTTCGAGCTTGAGGCTTTCCGGAGCGCCCCCAGCAACCGGCGGATCGCCGAGTCCACCCTGGCGATGCTTCTGGACGACTGGCCTGCTCCCCTGCGTCCTGCACTACGCGGAGTACTGCTGGCGCTGGTGAGCCGCGACGTGTGCGGCAGCCTGGGGTGGACCAGCAGCCCCGACTGGCTGCAGCACCTGGTGCTGGGGGGCTTGCGCCTACGCAGCCGCCTGGCCCGCCGTTGGCCGCAGAGGCAGGGCGACACCCGCTTTTACTCCGAACGCCCAACCCCCAGCTATGGAGCCCGCTTCCACCTGGAGCAACTGGGGCCACCAGCCATGCTGGAGCAGCTGAATCGGCCCCGCTGGCGGGGCGGCCAGCGGCGGATCGGCCTCACCGGCGGCATCGCCAGCGGCAAGAGCAGCGTGGGCCGCTGGCTCGCCCAACGGCATGGGCTCCCGGTGCTGGACGCGGACACCTACGCCCGCGAGGCCCTGGCCTCCGGCAGCCATGGGGAGCAAGACGTACTGGAGCACTTCGGCGCGCGAGTGCGAGCGCCTGCGGGAAGCATCGATCGCTCCGCCCTCGGACGGATCGTGTTCAGCGACCCAGCCGAGCGGGCCTGGCTGGAGCAGCTGGTGCATCCGCTGGTGCGGAAGAGGTTCGAGATGGAGCTGAAGCGGTTGGCGGCCGCACCGGTGGTGGTGCTGATGATCCCCCTGCTGTTCGAAGCCGGCCTCGAGGGACTGTGCAGTGAGGTGTGGCTGGTGGACTGCGATCCAGAGCACCAGCTGCAGCGACTGATGGCCCGCGATGGGCTGCCCGAAACCGAGGCCAGGGACCGCATCACCGCCCAGTGGCCTCTGGAGCGAAAACGGTTACTGGCCGATCTCGTGCTCGACAACCGCGGCCCCGTCGAAGCCCTGCATGAGCAACTGACGACCGCGTTGACGGGAGGTTCAGCTGACGGCCCAGCACAGCAGACCTAGGTGGTCGCATCAACCCGCTTGAGAGCGGAGACCACACAATCCACGCAGGCCTCTGGCCCCAGCTGGCCGGAATCCAGGGTCAGGTCGTAGGTGCAGAAGCGATGAACCACATCCACCAGGCCCCGGGCTCGACCAAGGACGCGGTCGCCGCGGGCCCTCTCCCGGGCCTCGAGGATGGCGAGGTCACAGGTGATGCCCACGCTGAACACGCCCAGCCCCGCGAAGGCGGCCGTGCAGCTGTCCATCATCTCCTGGTCATGCAGGACATGGTCGAAGATCACCGGGTTGCCTCCCTCCACCAGCGTGCGAACCACCGGAGCCATGGTCCCGATCAAGCGCCGGAAGACCGGGCCAAAGCAGGGGCGCACATCCAGCGGATCCCCCTCCCCGGAAACCCGACACATCTGCACCCCCTGGGCGGTGAACGGATCGGATCCGTCCTGCCTGGGCGTGTCTGCCCCCCTGTAATAGCGAGGAGCAGCGAAAAAGATCAGGTCATCGAAGCCCAGGCACAGGTAGGGGTGCTCGATACGCTCCTGCAGCCGGCGGCAGAGAGTGGACTTACCGGCACTGGACGGTCCGTTGACAAGAATGACGTCCGGCCAGTTCACGCCGTCGGCCTGATCAAGGAAGCCTCGAGGCTATCCCGGAGGTTCAGCCCTTCAGCTGCTCGTTGAGGATCCGGTTGGCCAGCTTGGGATCGGCGCGGCCACCGGTGCGCTTCATCAGCTGCCCCACAAAGAAGCCCTGGAGTTTGGTCTTGCCGCCACGGAAGGCCTCCACCTCTTCGGGGTGAGCTTCCAGCAGCTCCTGCACCACCTTGGTGATGGCGGCGGGGTCGCTGATCATCCCGAGGCCGCGGTCGGCCACGATCGCCTTGGCGGAACCGCCCTGCTCCAGCAGCTCCGGCAGGATCTCCTTGGCGATCTTGCCGCTGATCGTGCCGTCGTCGATCAGACCCACCAGCTCCGAGAGCTCCTCTGGTTTGAGGGGCAGCTCGATGATCGAGAGCTTGCCCGCATTGAGATAGGCGGCGATGTCGCCCGTCACCCAGTTGGCCACTCCTTTCGGGTCGCCGCCAGCAGACACGGCAGCTTCGAAGTATTCAGCCATCGCGCGCTCATCGGTGAGCACCCGGGCGTCGTAGATCGAGAGGCCGAACTCCTCGGCGTAACGGTGACGCTTGGCCGCCGGCAGCTCGGGCAGCTCAGCCCGCCATCCCTCACGCCGCTCTGCGGTCACCTCGATCGGGCCCAGATCCGGTTCGGGGAAGTAGCGGTAGTCGCTGCTGCCTTCCTTGATGCGCATGCTCTTTGTGAGCTGCTTGGCCTCATCCCAGAGGCGGGTTTCCTGCACCACCGGCTCGCCGGATTCGTAGGCCTTGATCTGGCGCTGGATCTCGTGGTCTATCGCCTTCTGGATGGCCGAGAAGGAGTTCATGTTCTTGATCTCCACCTTCACGCCGAAGGGGGCCTCAGGGCCGCGACGCACGGAGATGTTGACGTCACAGCGCAGAGAACCCTCCTGCATGTTGCCGTCGCTCACGCCCAGATAGCGCATGATCCGGCGGATCTCGGAGGCGTATTCGGCAGCCTCCCGGCCTGTGCGCAGATCCGGCTTGCTCACGATCTCGGCCAGGGCCACACCGGCGCGGTTGTAATCCACCAGGGAATGGCTGCTGCCCGCCAGGCGATCGCTGCCGGCATGCACCAGCTTGCCGGCGTCTTCCTCCATGTGCAGCCGCTCGATGCCGACTGTCTTGAGGTAGGTGTCTTTGCCCTTCTCGGCCACCTCCACCTCGATCCAGCCGTTCTCGGCGATCGGCTCGTCGTATTGGGAGATCTGGTAGTTCTTGGGCAGATCGGGATAGAAGTATTGCTTGCGGTCGAACTTGCTGTGTTCGGCGATGTGCAGATTCAAGGCCAGGGCCGCCTTCACCGCATACTCCAGCACCTTCTCGTTCAGCACCGGCAGCGTGCCCGGCAGGCCGCACACCACTGGGTCGATGTGGGTGTTGGGATCGTCGCCGAAGCTGGTGGAGGCGGCCGTGAAGATCTTGCTGGCTGTGCCCAGTTGCACATGGGTTTCCAGGCCGATCACCGCCTCCCAGGCCCCATCTCCCATCGCCGCACCCATCCCGCTCTCCTGGCTTGAGCCGATCCTATTCAGAGGGCAGGGCCCTGGCGCCGAAGCCGGGAGGTAGCCGCAGGCTCAGCAGGGCCATCACCGAGCTGATGACGCTTGGATAGCTTGAAGGGATGACACCCCGTCGCGTGGATGGAGTCTCGACAGGCAGAGCCCCATCCGAGTCAGGTCCGGAACCAGTGCTGATCCTTGGCGGCGGCCTGATCGGTCTGGCGGTGGCCCACCAGTTGGCCCGCCGGGGCGAAAAGGTGCGAGTACTCAGCCGACGCCGCAGCGAGGCAGCCGGGTTCGTGGCGGCCGGCATGCTCGCTCCCCACGCCGAGGGGCTCTCGGGCCCGATGCTGAAGCTGGGGCAGATCAGCCTGGCGCGCATTCCGGCCTGGGTGGAGCAGATCGAGACCGACAGCGGCCTGAGTTGCGGCCTGCGCGCCTGCGGAATCGTGGTGCCCTTTGCCACGGCGCAGCAACGCGACGCGTACCCCACCGCCGCCTTCGGCACGACACTGACGCGCGCTGGACTGGAGCTCGAGATCCCAGGCATCGGCCCGCGCTGGCAGGCCGGGCTGCTCTTCCCCCAGGACGGGCAGATCGACAACCGCCGCCAGCTGATGCGGGCCCTGGAGCGGGCCTGCGTGGAGCGGGGCGTGGCTTTCGAGGAAGGGGCCGAAGTGCTGGGGCTGATCCGCCATCAGGGCGGAGCGCTCGACGCGGTGCGCATCCGTCGCGCCCAGGGTGACGAGGCCACATTCAGCTGCCGGCGGGCGGTGCTGGCCTGCGGCGCCTGGAGCGCCCGGCTGCTGCCCGAGCTGCCGGTGGTCCCCGTCAAGGGCCAGATGCTCTCGCTGCAGGGGCCCCGAAACGCCCTCAAGCGGGTGCTGTTCGGCCCGGGCACGTATCTGGTGCCCCGCGAAGACGGTCTGCTGGTGGTGGGGGCCACCAGCGAACCGGACGCCGCCTTCAGCGAGGGGCTCACCCCTTTCGGGCAGCGGCAACTGCAGGCGGGCATCGAGGCGCTGCTTCCGGAAGCGGCCAGCTGGCCGCCGATGGAGCGCTGGTGGGGCTTCCGGCCAGGCACGCCGGATGAAGCGCCCCTGCTCGGGCCCAGCCCGGTCCCGGGTCTGTGGCTGGCCACGGGCCATTACCGCAACGGCGTGCTGCTGGCGGCGATCACAGCGGAGCTGATCGCTGCGGCCATCCCCCAGGCCGGCGATCCAGATCTCGCGCCAGCGCCCATCGAGCCTGAGGCGGCAGCCCTGCTCAGGCCCTTTCGCTGGGATCGCTTTCCAGGGTGTAAACAGGAATCTCTCCCATCCCCTTCACCAGCACCGGCCCAAGCGGGCGCACGGGGAACTCCCCCCTGACCAGTTCGGCTGTGGCCGCATCGAAGACCACCGGCACCTGCAGCGGACGAGTCTGGCCCTCCAGCCGGCTGGCAAGGTTCACCGTGTCGCCGATCACGGTGAACTCCAGGCGCTGGGGACTGCCGATCTGGCCCACCATCGCCGGGCCGCTGGCCAGGCCGATACCGCTGTTGAGGGGCTCGACCCCTTCGGCCCGCCAGGCGATGTTGAGCTGCTCGAGGGCACGGCGCATGGCCCGAGCGCAGGACAGGGCCGCCAGGGCCTCCTGGCGCTCACCCCGGCCCAGGGGCGAGCCGAACACCGCCATCACCGCATCGCCGATGAACTTGTCGATCGTGCCGCCGTGGTCGGTGATCACCGCCACCATGGCGCCGAGATAGCGGTTGAGCTGGCGCACATGCAGTTCGGTGTGCCCCTCCTTGCCGCGCTTCTGGGTGAGCTGGGTGAAACCGATCAGGTCGGAGAACAGCACCGTCACCGGACGGACGCGCCCGCGCAGCATGCCCTCGGCGGCGGCGGGGTCGGACAGGATCTCGGCCACCACGCTGGGGGCCACGTAGCGCTCGAAGGTGCGCCGCAACCGGCGCCGCTCCGACTCCTCCCGCTGGTAGGCCTCACCGCCATAGAGCAGGCCCAGCAGCACCAGACCCCCGGCGGGCCCCAGGAGGGGCAGCCAGCGATGGCCGTGCAAGAAGGTGAACCAGCCAGCCAGGACCAGGGCCAGCAGGCCCACGCCCACCCAGCCGAGTCGCCAGCTCAGGTGTTTCCCCCGCAGGGCCACGGCCGAGACCACCAGGAGAGGGAGCATGGCCAGCAGAGCCCGCCAAGGCGCAGCGGTGGGCCAGGGGGCCAACCCGTCACCGCCCAGGGAGTTGGCGGTGGCGGTGGCCAGGATTTCCAGGCCTGAGAGGCGACCGAACGGCGTGGGGTTTCCGGCCTCGCCCTGGGACACCACAGGCCCGATCAGCACCACGGAGCCCCGGACGGCGGGGCGCAGGGGATGCCCCCGCCAACGACCAGGATCCAGCACCTCCCAGGCCGGGATGCGTGGGAAGGTGCCCTCCGGCCCATAGACGTTGAGAGCCATGGCGGCGTCGTGCTGGCGGCTGCTGCGCCCCGCCAGGCGCAGGGTCGTGGCAGAGAGCGAGGGGAACGGCTCCACCCCATTGGCCGGCAGCAGACGGCGGCCATAAGCCTCGGGGTGCCGCGGCGGCTCCCCTGGTTCGGCCGGCAGGGTGTTGCCGAGCCCGAGGCGCTCCGGCCCGCCCAGGGCCTCCAGAACCGCCTCCGGCCGGATCAGGGTCAGACCGGAGGACCCCGTAAGCGCATCCTCGGGCTCCAGCATTTCGGCCGCCAGGGCCACGCGGCCTGGGTAACGCCGAAGTTGCGCCGCCAGGTCCCGGTCGTCGGCTGGACCCCGGCCGCTGGGGCCAGCGAAGACCACATTGACGGCCACGGCGCTGGCTCCGGCCTCGATCAGGCGGGAGGCCAGCAGGCCGTAGGCCGCCCGGGGCCAGGGCAGGGTGCCAGTGCCCACCGCCCAGGCGGGCGGGCGTCCCTGCGGCTGACTCTGGTACCAGTCGCCCTGCTGAAGGGTGGCATCGTCGATCGGCACCACCACCACCTGAGCCGGCGGCCGGCGCTGGCCACGCAGCGCCAGCATCTGGTCTTCCAGACCCCGCTCCCAGTCACGCCAGCGGCCGATGGGCCAGCCGCTGATCACTCCCGCCAGCACGGCTACCCCAAGGGAAGCGGCAGCCAGGCTGCGGGTACGGGTCATGGTGGGGATCCCCTATCAGAAGAAACGCGGCAGACCGAACGAAGGAATCGAAGGCGCCGACCGTACCGATGGAATCGTTACCGAGGGCAGGTTGGAGCGCAGGTAGCTCTCCAGGGATCCGAAGGCCGGCAATGGGGTGGTGAAGCCCTGGAACAGGGGCCCGCCCAGGATGGTGCTGTAGTCGCCGCTGCTGAGCTTGAGCAGCGTCAGCACCACACCGGCCGGGGAAAGCTGCACTTTCTCGCCGGCATTCACGGTGGTTGAGCCGCCAGGGGCCGGCTGGCCGTCGCTGAGGGGCTCCACCTCGACCGAGCCTTCCAGCACCGAGAGCTCGGTGCCGCCGCTCTCATCGACCGAGAGCAGGTAGTTGGTGCCCCGCACGCTCAGGCGCGACGAGCGGGTGCAGCCGGCCTGTTTGCCGGAGACCAGCACCTGACCCTTGCTGAGCAGGAAGCAGTCCTGGCCAAGGCGCAGCAGGGAAAAACGATTGAGGCGGCCAGCGGCGCCGGAGGGGAAGGCCAGCTGGCCGCGACTGTTCTGGGTGCTCACCTGCTGGGGAGTGACCGCCTTGTCGTTCACCCTGGCCTGACGGGTGTCGATGAACAGTTCCTTGCCATCAAGGATCTCCCGCACCGTGGCCGCTTCGGCGGCCAGCAACGCCGTCGGCTGTAACGGCACCATCAGGCTGACGAGGGCCAGCAGCCCCAGCCGCGATTGCCTCCATAGCATGCCGACACCAACTGCAGCAGACGAAGGTGACATGGGCGATTCCGCAGAGGGACTATCAGGCAGACCGGGTCTCAGTCATGGGCATTCTGCTGGCTCCAATTGCGCTGGAGCACGCAGTCCCAGCAGGGCCAGCACCTCCAGAGGCTCGGGCCAGCCCTTGAGCTGGTGGGCTCCCAGGGGCTCCACCTCCAGCTCCCCGGGCAGCAGGGCCAGCAGCTCGGCGCTGATCAGGATCGGATGCTGTGGATAGTGGCGCGTGAGGCCCTCCAGGCGGCTGGCCACGTTCACGCTGGCGCCAACCACGGTGTACTCCAGCCGCTGGCTGGAGCCGAGATTGCCGGCGATCACCTCACCCACATGCAGGCCGATGCCGTGGCGCAGGGGGGGGCGATTGGCCGCGGCCAGCTGCTGATTGAGGTCCCGCAGACCACGCTGCATCGCCAAGGCGGCGCGTACTGCTGCCCTGGCCTCGATCTGATCGCCACGGCTGCGTGGCACACCGAACTCCGCCATCACCGCATCGCCGATGAACTTGTCGAGCAGGCCCTGCTCCGCCAGCACCGCCTCGGCCATGACCTCGAAGTAACGGTTGAGCAGAGCGAACAACTCCGGCGGCTCCAGAGCCGCACTCAGGGGAGTGAAGTCGACCAGATCACTGAACAGGAGCACGCAGCGGCAACGCTGGCCCCCCGCCTGGTTCCAGATCGCTGCGGGGTTGCGCAGGATGTCGTTGAGCAGGGTCGGGGAAATCCGGCGAGCCAGCACCTGGTGGAGGTAGGCCCGCTCCTGCAGCTCCTGACGGGCCTGGCCAGCCACACGCAGGCCGCCACCAAGCAGGGGGGCCAGAAGCAGGGCCGCCAGTGGCAGGTTGAGCTGGGCCCACAGCCAGAGCCCATAGGCCAGGCCAAGGCCCGTGGCCATCAGCGCGACGGCTGTGGCTGCCGTGCCCAGGGCCGCAGCCGGCCGTCCCAGGAGCACCAGAACACCAGCACCCCAGACCAGCAGCAGCAGCCCCTCTGCCGCCCCTGGAACTGAACGCAGCCCATCGCCCTCCAGCACATTGCCCACGGCCGTGGCCAGCACTTCGCTGCCGCTCATGGGCCCATAGGGTGTCTCCTGCTGATCCCCCAGCTCCGCCGCCGTGGCGCCGATCACCACCGTGCGTCCCGTCCAGATCCCCGCCTGGGCCTGCTGGATCCGCCAGGCCGGCAGCACTGGCAGGGTGCCCGCCGGGCCGCGGTAGTTGAGGCCAAGCGGTTCCTCAGCCAGAGCATCCGGCCGCACCAGAAAGGCCATGGGCAGCGGATTGGGGGGCGCAAATCCCGCAAGCTGCTCACGCCACCAGAGCCGACCCGGCACTGCCTCCGCCACCCCATCGTCCGCGTGCAACAGGGCAGTGAGGCCGGATGGCCCCAGGGCCAGCACCGGACGGCGCAGTTTGGTCTGCTCCAACCCCTGCCCCTGCTCCAGGGTGTAGCCGGTGGCGAGATGCACCCGATCCCGCCAGGGGGTAAGCAGCGCCAGAGCAGTCGCGTCATCGGCCGGGCCGTAACGACTGGGCTGGCTGTACTCGATGTTGACCAGCACCCCCCTGGCGCCACCCCGCAGGGCAGTGGCGGCCAGCTCCGCCTGCAGGGCGCGGGGCCAGGGCCAGGGGCCCATCCGCCGCCAAAGCGGCGATGCCTGGCGTTCGTCGGACCCCAGCAGATCCGCCAGGCGCAGGGACTCGGAGTCGATCGCCAGGATCAGGGGATCCCGCGGCGCGGGCCTGGGACCCCGCCAGCGAAAGAACGTTCCACGAGCCAGGCGATCGAATCGGGCGAGAGCCGCCGCCGGGGAGGTGTCGCGGCAGGAAGGGAGCGCCACGACCAGGGGAAGGGCCAGCGCCAGCCACCAGACACGGGCACGCTTCACGGCATGCGATCCAGCTCCCGCTCCAGGGCCGGCAGGGTTTCCATCGGCGAGCTGAAACCTTGGAGCAAGGTGCTGGCACGGCGTCGCTGGCTTGCCTCGGCTCGGCTTAACTGCCGCGGCCCACTCCAGGCGCCGTTCTCATGAATCACCTCCTCACCACTGCTGAGGATGAAGCGCTGACCGTCAACGGCTTCCACCTGAACTGACCCTTCCCAGCTGAAAATCCGCAGCCGCTCTGGGCCGGCTTCAAGAAACACGGTGGTGCCTGAGATCGAGGCGGTACCAACCCTTGTCCTGATCCGCAGGGGCGCCCCACCGGTGCGGCCGGGCAGCAACCAACCGATGATCTGGCCGCGGCTGAGTTCCACGTCGCGGTGGCCGATCAAGGCGAGAGAATCGCCCCCCAGACGGAATCGACGGCCATCGGGGAATGCCACCTGAACCCGCCCTGGTTTGCGTGTACGCAACACCGTGGAGGGAACCAGGCTCTGGCCGGGGCGAGCGTCGGATTCCTTCTCCCGGGGCGGGATGACATAGGCCGGCCTGGAGGGCACCTCCACCACCTTCGGCAGAGAAGACACAGCCCCACGGGCCTGGGCCGGCGGCAGGAAGCCAGCTACAACGACCAGGCCGGTCAAGGCCCATGGGACGAGAGGGTTGAGGCTGGCGATGACTGCAGGCTGCGGCTGGATCCAGCCTGGCCTCTCAGTCTTCGCAGCGCCACACCTGATCGGCCGGCGACCAGTCGCTCAGCTCTGAGGGCTGGAACCAGAGGCCGATCTCAAAGACGGCGGTTTCCGGAGCGTCGGAGCCGTGGATCACATTTCGGCCGATGTTCACCGCCAGATCGCCGCGGATGGTGCCGGGCTCAGCCTCGAGGGGCTTGGTGGCGCCGATCAGCTTGCGGGCGCTGGCGATCACGCCGTCGCCCTCCCACACCATCGCCACCACCGGACCACTGGTGATGAACTCCACCAGGCCGGCGAAAAAGGGGCGCTCGCGGTGCACGCCGTAGTGGCTTTCGGCCAGCTCCCGACTGGGCACGAGCTGCTTGAGGCCCACCAGCTTGAAACCCTTGCGCTCGAAGCGGCCCAGGATCTCGCCCACCAGTCCCCGCTGCACCCCATCGGGCTTGATTGCGAGGAAGGTGCGTTCGGTGGCCATGGCAAGAGAAGACGGCT
This sequence comes from Synechococcus sp. Cruz-7E5, assembly GCF_024345995.1. Lineage (GTDB taxonomy): Bacteria > Cyanobacteriota > Cyanobacteriia > PCC-6307 > Cyanobiaceae > Regnicoccus_A. Next base: position 57,139 of record NZ_JAGQCE010000004.1, on the reverse strand, counting down.
GATCGAGCCATCGTCCGCGCTGGGCCTGCCGCTTGGCAAGCAAGCCCTGGCATGACAACCGCCATACGATCGGGTCTGCGGCCGGAACTGCGTTGATGCCAGCAGCGCCGGCAGTGCTCTCTCTGGCCCCAGTCTGGCAGCGGCATCCCGCCTAGATTCCCACCGACAGGCTTCGCCGCAACCCAGCCTCCGATGGTGCTCGCCGACCCGACCCGCCCGCCGGAAGCTCTCCCCGGTGCTTCCGCCCCCTGGACCGTGGCAGACAGCACGCGGCTGTACGGGTTGGAGGGGTGGGGCGAGCCCTATTTCAGCGCCAACAGTCGCGGTCATGTGATGGTGCAGCCCCGTGGTGATCGCGGTGGTTCCCTCGATCTGGTCGACCTGGTGGAGGGCCTGCAGAGCCGCGACCTCTCCCTGCCGCTGCTGATCCGCTTCGACGACATCCTCGAAGACCGGCTGGAGCGGCTCCATGCAGCCTTCGAGCGGGCGATCGCCCAGTACGGCTACGCCGGCCGCTATCAGGGGGTGTTCCCGGTGAAGTGCAACCAGCAGCGCCACGTGGTGGAGCAGCTGGTGGAAAGCGGCCGCCAGTGGCATTTCGGTCTGGAGGCCGGCAGCAAGGCGGAGCTGCTGATCGCGCTCTCGCTGGTGGAGGACCCCGAGGCCCTGCTGATCTGCAACGGCTACAAGGACCAGCGCTACATCGAAACGGCGATCCTGGCCCGACAGCTGGGCCGGCAGCCGGTGGTGGTGATCGAGCAGCCCGATGAGGTGGAGAGGATCATCCGTGCCAGCCGGGATCTGGGAGCAGCTCCCCTGATCGGTGTGCGCGCCAAGCTGGCCAGCCGCAGCACCGGCCGCTGGGGCAGCTCGGTGGGCGAGCGCGCCAAGTTCGGCCTTTCTGTGCCGGATCTGCTCGCCACGGTCGAGGCCCTGCGCCAGGTCGATCTGCTCAGCGAGCTGCGCCTGCTCCACTTCCACGTGGGCAGCCAGATCAACGACATCGCCGTGCTCAAGGACGCCCTGCAGGAGGCGGGCCAGATCTATGTGCAGCTGGCCGAGCTCGGAGCGCCGATGGGCTATCTCGATGTGGGCGGCGGCCTCGGCATCGACTACGACGGCAGCCGCACCGCCACCGCCGCCTCCACCAACTACTCCCTGCAGAACTACGCCAACGACGTGGTGGCCACGGTGCGGGAGTGCTGCGAACACCGCTCGGTGCCGCTGCCCACCCTGGTGAGCGAGAGCGGCCGTGCCATCGCCAGTCACTTCAGCGTGCTCATCTTCGATGTGCTCGGCAGCGGGGGGGTGCAGGGGGAGGAGCCGGCGCCGCAGGAGGTGGAACCGCTGATCGTGCGCAACCTGCGCGACACCCTGGCCTCGATCCAGGCCACCGTCCTCGATGCCCCAGGCCACGCCGAACACCTGCAGGAGGGCTGGAACGACGCCATCAAGTTCAAGCAGGACGCCCTCTCCGCCTTCCGGCTTGGCTACCTCAGCCTCACCGAGCGGGGGGCGGCCGAGCAGCTCTACTGGGCCTGCTGCCAGGCGATCGCCGCTCAGCTGGAGAACTGGAGCTCGAACACTCCCATTCCCGACGATCTCAAGGCATTGCAGGCAGCCCTGGCGGGCACGTACTACGCCAACCTCTCGATCTTCCGCTCCGCTCCAGACACCTGGGCGATCGATCAGCTCTTTCCGGTGATGCCGATCCACCGGCTCGATGAGCGCCCCAGCCGCCTGGGCAGCTTTGCTGACCTCACCTGCGATTCGGACGGCAAGCTGGCTCGCTTCATCGGCCCCGGACAGGCCAAACCGCTGTTGGAACTGCATGAACTTCGCGAGGGTGAGCCCTACTGGATCGGCCTGTTTCTCGGCGGTGCCTACCAGGAAGTGATGGGCAACCTGCATAACCTGTTCGGCAGCACCAATGCAGTCCATATCCGTCTGGGCGCCAACGGCCGCTATCGGGTCGACCATGTGGTGCGGGGGAACAGCAACGCGGAGGTGCTCAAAGCGATGGAACACGATCCTGAGGCCCTGCTTGAGCGTCTGCGGGTGGCCAGCGAGGCCGCCATTCACCGCGGCACCCTCACGGTGACTGGCGCCGGCCGGCTGATGGCCCATCTGCAGAACAGCCTGCGCCAGAGCACCTACCTGCAGACCTGAGCCTCAGCCGAGCGGGCCGCCTTTGTTCAGCACTGCTGCCCAAGCCCCCTTGCTGCCCAGATGCAGCACCTAGGGAAACTCTGGGCAACGCCCTCCGTGCGGTAACAAACAGCGGCACCATGTCCTAAATGTGCGCATCTATGGGCATCAAGGCTTCAATCAGGCAATTACTGCCGATTCCGAAGTAGATCTGCCCAGTTTCTTCTGCTGATCAGTGCCTAATAGGCACACTGATCCCTCATTCAGCTTGTCAACAGCAGTTGGCGGCGGGCCAAGAACAGGTTTATCAGTGTGGCCAGCACCTTGAATTTGCAGCCGTTCTTGGTCATGCCCCGCAGCCGCGTCTTCTGGAAGCCGAACTGTTGTTTTATCACGCGAAAGGGATGCTCAACCTTCCAAAGTGCCACTGCTTGCCCTTGCAGGTCTGGTGCATCTCAGGATCACGCTCCCCAGCTTTGTTCTTGGTGGAACTCGGTGCGGCGATCAAGGTGGCATCGATGATCGTGCCCTGCTTCATCGCCATTCCCCGCTGCTTGAGATGGCCTTTCACCGTCTCAAAGATCTGCTCTCCCAGGTTGTGCCTCTCCAGCAGATGCCGGAAGCCAAGATCGTGGTCTCATCCGGGATTCGATCGTTGATCATTTCGATCCCAGCGAAACGGCGCATGGTGGGCACCTCAATCAGCGCTTCTTCCATGCCTGGATCGCTGAGGCTGTACCACTGCTGCATAAGGTGGATCCGCAGCAACCGCTTCGCGGAAGCCAAGGGCTACGTGGCCAGCGGGTAAGGCGGACGGCCGCATTTCTTGCTGGTACTGGGGTAGTAGGCGTCGATCAGTTCAATCAGCGCCTGCCAGGGCACCACTTGGTCCATATCAGCGAGGAACTTCTCGCGTTTGGTGCGTTTCTAGTGGCTCCGCCACGCTCGCCCTGCGGGCTCGGTAAGGGCCGTGGTCTGCTCGTAATCACCGTGGGCCAAGCCCTCCGCGAAGCGACAGCCAAGCTGCTTGCCACCCATCAACCCAGTCCTGGCCAAAGGTCATGGGGCCATTATCCCGCGATGAGGCTCAGTTTTCCAGAGCCCCCCCTAGTCGATGCCGGGGCCATAGCAATGCCGGCATTGACCTATCCCGATGAGGTCATGGAGCAGCCATTCGGCCGCTGCCAATCACACCATGCCGTCAACGCGGCCAGAAGAGCTTGAGATATTAAGCAGGGCATTTCTCGACGGCCACTTGATCACTCTGGAGCGCAAAGTCGGCCTCGATATGTCACTTTTCCAGCAGGCAAACCATCGCCGGGCCAGAGAGACTATAGGCATGGGCTGACGACACAACAGCACCACCGGCTTGAACCCGAACGCCCGGACCGAGGACCAGTGAATGCACCTGTGCTGGCAGAACCAGCATGCTGAGACCCGTCCCACTGCTCACGATCCCCTTGACCTGCGATCCTGTGTTGACAGTGCTGGTCGTCTCCGATTACCGCGGCGGAGAGGGCAAGGGGTGGGAGGACATGCGCTGTTGTTTAGCCGGCCTTGCCGATCAGGATTTCGATGGCTGCGTGGAGGTGCTCCTGGTGGAGAACGAAAGCTGTCTGGCGGCCATGCCGGCTGATCTGCCGGGCCTGCTGCCGGGGTTAAGGCTTGTCAGAGGCAAGGCGGATGGAAGCTACGAGCTGAAGAACACCGCAATCAGCCAGGCCCGCTCGGAACTGCTGATGGTGCTTGATGCCGACAACGTTCCCGATCGATCGTGGATCTCAGCCGGCGTTGCGGCGATGGGAAGGCATCCGGAGGCAGTGGCCATCAGCGGACGCACCACCTATGCAGGCCGCACGAGGGTTGAGTGCGTACTGGGACTGCTGTCCCGTTCTTACACCGACATCGGCCGTGAAGGCAGGATCGAGCTGCTCGCCACCAACAACATGATCGCTCGCCGCGACGCTTTGCTGGCGACCCCGCTGCCCGAGGGTATGGGTCCATTTGCCTATCGATTGCTCACCGAAACCTGGCGGCGCGAGGGTCTGCCTCTGTTCTTCTGTCCCGAGATGCGGGTGGTGCACGACTTCGAGGGCTGGCCGATGGAGCGGGACGTGCGACGTGGCGTGGGCTGGACCGAAATCCGCATCCGCCAGCTCGACACCAGGATCCGCGGGGCGCTTGTCGTCCGCAGGCTGGGTACTTTGGCAATTCCGCCCCTGGTGCTCTATCGGGTTGTGGATCGCCTCGTCCGGGCGCTGCCGCTGCTCCGCCCGTTCGGTCTGCGCCGGGGTGACCTGCCCCTGGTGATCATCCTCACCCTGGTGGTGCATGCCCTTGAGATCCCTGGCATGGTGCGTGCGCTGCGGGGGCTTGATGTGGGGCCTTCGGCGTATCGCTGAAGGCCGTGGAAGCGTTCGTTCCGACGCGGCCCTCGGAGGCGGCGGCGAGGATCTCTCGCCAGTGCTCAAGGGTGGCTTCGGGATCGAAGCGCTGCGCCACCTCCTGCACCACCGCCCCTGCCACGTGGTGCTCCGGGAAGTCCGCCTGAGTGGCGATCCGCGTCAGGCAGGCGGTCAGGGCCACGCCATCGCCGTTGGGAAACAGCAACCCATGGCGCCCGTCCTGCACGATCTCGGACAGCCCACCCGCAGCGCTGGCGATCACCGGCACTCCGGCAGCGATGGCTTCCTGGGCCACCATCCCCAAAGGCTCGGCCCACAGGGAGGGCACAACTACTGCCCAGGCAGTGGTCAGCTCACGATCGATCGCCTCTCGCTCCAACCAACCAAGGAAGCGCACTCGATCGCCCAAGCCGAGTGAACGTGCCAGGGCTTCGAGATCGCGCCGGCACGGCCCCACACCGGCCAGGTGGAGACGGCCCGGCGAGGGCATCCTCGCGAACGCCCCAAGCAACAGGTCAACTCCCTTCTCCCGATCAAGCCGACCAATGAACAGGAAGCTGGGCTCCGAGGATGGCCGACGGGGGCGGGCAGGCCGGGGGACGACGGGAGTGGGGAGCACCTGCGAAGGCCAGCCGGCCCTCTGCAGTTCCTTCTGCACCCAGGCGCTGCACGCCACCATCGTGTGCACCCGGCAAAGGGCACGGCGGACGGCCGCGTAGCGGAGCTGGTCGCGCAGCCAGTGGGGCGGGCTCAGGCAGCCGGCCGCCAGGCAGGCGATGCCGGCGTTCTGTTTGCAGAGGCTGCCGTCAGGCAGCAACCGGGAGCTCAGCGGACAAAGGAGCTTGTAATCGGAGACGAACAACACCGAGGGAGTGGATCCGAGTGCCCCGAACACCGAGGGAGAAAGCTGGAGGGCAAACATATTGATCCAGGCAACATCGGGACGAAACTCCCGAACAGCACGACGCACCGTGGCTGCGGCCCGGGGATCGTGGATCTGGAGCAGGGCCCGGACGGCCCGCCTTTGGCTGGTCGGCACCACATAGTCCGCAGTGCCATCGGCGGCGCTACCTGCTGCGCTGGTGAGAAGGCGTACCTCATCGCCAGCCTGCCGCAAGCCATTCCGGAGCCGCAGGGCAAAGGCCTCGGCGCCGCCACGGCCGGGGTTCCATTCGATCAACATCAGGATCCGCACGCCGCAGCCTTCTCAGAACCGTTGTCCCGGCGGGAGGGCGGCGTAGTCGAGCTTGTGCAACTCGTAGTCCTGCATCCGCCGTTCTCCGTCAGTAGCCGATAGACCGAGGTAGCCCAGAAACTCTCCCCAGGCCCGCAGAACCATCCCTGCCAGGATCCAGAGCAGCAGGAGCGGAGAGAGCCGCTGCCGCCGGATCGTTAGCCAGGCACCAGGCAGCACCCGCCGGAACAGTACGAGGGCAATCAGCGGCGAAGCCAGCAGGTAGACCAGACGCCACCCGGCCCCCCAGATCCTGGTGCGATGGGCCGCCACCAGATGGCCGGTGAGCATCCGTTCATCGATCCAGGTGCGGGGTTGAGCGATGTTCACATGGGCCAGCCGTGCCGTCGGTTCGAAGAGCGTCCGCGCTCCCCGGGCCTGAAGGGCGCGCGGCAGAGAGTCGCTGCGGGCCAGCAATCGCTCAAGATCTGCCCCGAATTCCTGCAGCAAAGAAAGGCGGTAAGCGGCGTTGTAGATCGGCGCGGCGGCACATTCTCCGGCCGGCAGGGCCGAAGACCAGCAAGCGTAGTCGCACAGATAGGCCGCCCAGCTCCAGTGAGTGCTGGGATTCCCATTGCCGATGCCTGGCGCCACCACCGACCAATCACCTTTCGCGAAGGTGCGCATGAGCGTTTCGACGAAGCGGGGATCGGGAAAGGAATGGGTCTCACCGAGGAAGACGTAAGGACCCATGGCCTTATGGATGCCCTGAGCCAGAGCGTGGGCGTAGTTGTTGATGTCGGCCTCGACGACGACCACCCGTCCGATCCCGGCGGCCGCAGCAGGCAGCTCATCAATGGCATGGCGTGATGGGGTGACAAGCACGAGCTCGATCCGCTCTACGGCGCTCTGCCGACGGAGATGACTCAGCAGAGGGGCAATCGTGGCGCAGGTATCCGTGACCACCACATAGCTCAGGGCGAGAGAGACCATCAGCGGGATCTACGGACGGTCAGGTGTCGGTGGAGCAGGGTGCCCCAGCTTTCCAGCGGATAGAACCAGGGGCGCAGTCGCGAGCGTTCCCAACACCTGGCCAGGTCGGTGCTCAGGCGATGAACGGGACGGGTACCCGCCCAGTCTGTGCGGTCGACCACAGCATAGAACTGGCGGCTCCAGGCGTCGCTGCCGCGATGGGTCCAGGGCTTGAGCCTGCCGCTGAAATGAATCACTGCCGGATGTGGGGGAGCGGGTGATCCGGGAATCGGCGCCAGGGAAGGGTGTACATTCCAGCGCACCGGCAGTGGCTGCCAGAGACCCTGGCAGAGAACTGCATTGAGAGCTTCCTGATCCCAGAAGGAAACGCCATCGGCGAAGCGCTCGAGGTAGGCGAGGCAGCGTCCTCCCACGTTCTCCCTGCGCCAATGGGCCAAGTTGATAGCCATCACGCCAGCATTGAAATAGGGCGCGTCCGGATTCATCCCGAGGACTTCCCAGCCGGCGACTCCGAAGCGCGAAGCCAGCCGAGGTACTCGAGGGTCGATAACAGCGGCTGCAACTATTCCGGGATCGGGGACGTGGGCGAGGCGACCCGGATCGTCGAGCACCAGCAGATCTGCATCGAGCCAGAGCACCCGGTCCACATCCCGGGGCAGCCAGTCGCCGAGCATCAGCTTCTGATAGGTGGTCGCCGTCATCCGTCCCCATAGAGGTAGCGACGGCAAGATCCGTTGCGGAACGCACCACTCGATGCACACCCGGGGTGGCAACGAAAGCTCAATACGGCCGCGGTCCTCTGGGGTGAGGCCGTCGTCAAGCACGCAGGCCCTCAGCCAGGTGCTGGCCGCCAGCTGCTCCCCGGCCGAACGAAGCATCACGGCCAGAGGAAGCGCGTAGCGACCGTCGGCCGCACAGGCCACCGTGACGCACGCCTCGCCCGGGAGGCCACCGGGGGAGGGGTCTTTGCAGATCGCGCCATCAAGCATTCAAAGACTCTGTCACAGATTCCTGTTGGCGGAGGAGCAAAGACAGTCGCTTTACATCAACATCGAGAGACAAGAATGCAACTTCTTTTAGAAGTGATAATGGAAGTCAGCACCTTGGGGGGTCTCTGACTGCTCGCCATCGCAATACTGCACCGGATACCGGTCAGGTCGCCTTCAAAACAGCATTTGACCGGGCCATCCAGCTGAGCCAGGGAAACTCTGGAAAACCATACCAATCTACTCAAAAATGGCTTTGTGATCGTAGGCCAGCACTGGGGTGTTGGGCAGCAAGCAGCTCGGCTACCGCTTCGCGGAGGGCTTCGCCCACGGCGTCGCCCACGGCGATTACGAGCAGTCCACGGCCCTTACCGAGCCCGCAGGGCGAGCTGGCGGAGCCACTAGAAGCGCACCAAACGCGAGAAGTTCCTCGCTGATATGGACCAAGTGGTGCCCTGGCAGGCCCTGGTTGATCTGATCGATCCGCACTACTCCAAGACCAGCAAGAAAGGTGGGCGGCCTCCGTATCCTCTGATGAGCATGCTGCGCATCCACCTCATGCAGCAGTGATGCTCCTGTAGATCTTCAACCCCCAAGCGCCTCCCATCGACTACGTTGCCGAGCTGTTGTATGGCGAGGAGGAGGTGGTCTACACCGATGCCAGATAACAGGGCATTGAGAAGCGACCGGAAATGGAAGGCTCATCCGCGCAATTCCGTGTGGCGATACGTCCGGGCAAGCGGCGAGCACTACCCGATACGCCGGAAGGGCGATTGGACAACTGGGCTGAGACTGCCAAGGCACATATCAGGGCCAAAGTGGAACATCCATTTCGGGCGATGAAACAACAGTGGGGCTATCAGAAGGCCCGACTGCGAGGGATGGCCAAGAATCACTGCAAGGTGAAGGTGATGGCAGCGCTGACCAACCTGTACCTGGCGCGCCACCAACTGATGGCTACGTAATAATCAGTGGAATGGTGCGCCTTCTGACTCTAATTAACCATCCGAATAATGGGCCGAGAAGATTTCTAAATCGCATAGATCAGGAGCGATGTCGGCCTGATCAGCAACAATCCGGATTAAACACAAGCTTTGGTGCGAAGAGCCGCTCATCAAGTGGCATTTCCCAGAGATTCCTTAGATCGAAAGCTCAAAGTCCAGGTGGGTGGACATCCACCAGCCCAGCGTCATCAGGGCCCAGCGTCGCTGCCAGGGATGGGTGTCAACCGTTTCGGGAACGGGAAGGGAGGGCAATCTGCTGAAGGTCTCGGCGAAGCCTCCATCCGGGGAATCGAGCCAACGCTGGAAAGGAAAGGAGAAAGTCCGCTTGGCGCAGTTGCCCAGCAGCGGATCCAGCTCAGGAACAGCTCTGCGGAGAAGCTCCTTTCCCGGACCGAATCGCTGCTCCCAGGGCAGGCGTGCGACCACCGCAACCAGCGCCGGATCGACCATCGGTAGGCGGAGCTCCACGCCGTGCGCCATCGCGAACACGTCAGCGTCGCGGAGCAGCTGACCGGCCATGTAGTGGCTGCTCTCCAAGCAGGCGATCCGCTCGCAGACATGGGGAGCTGGTTTATGTTCAAGAATGTTGCACTGCGTGTGTGGCTCCACAGACAGCGACGCCGTAGCGGCCGCTTCCCCCAAGCCCCAGCTCTCCAGCAGAGCCTGCACTTCTGGGGGCGCGAACAAGCCCCGCAGGCATCGATAGGCTGAATCGATCGAGGCAGCGCCCCCAAGAAAGCCCGCCAACCTCTGCGATTCGGCTCCAGGGCATCGCCCATGCAAGAGGGCGAGGGTGGTGCTGCGGTGCCCTAGTTCAGCATGGAGGCGCAGCAGGTGCGGGATGCGCTCGAAGGTGGGGTAGCCCCCGAAGAGTTCATCGCCGCCGATGCCACTGAGAACCACCCTGACCCCGCTCTCCCGGATCAACCGAGCCAGGCAGTACGTGTTGAAGCCATCGGTGCTCGGCTGATCCATCGCCGCCAGATAGGAATGGAGCTCCAGGGCGGCCCGGTGTGCCCCGATGTGCCGAAGGTGATGGGGCCTCTGCCAGGCGCCGGCGAGTCTGGAAGCCAGGCGGGATTCATCAAAGCCGGGCTCCGCGAAGCCCAGTGTGAAGCAGGGGAGGGGGAAGGGCGAGAGAGCCATCAGGGTCGCGGAGTCGCGCCCGCCAGAGAGGCAAAGTCCTACGGAGGGGTCATCGGTCAGGTGAGCCCGGGTGGAGCATCGCAACGCATCCCGAACCAGCTCTACCGCATCCCCATCCGCGACCACCGCTTCGGCAGGGAAGGGTGGCGGCTGGAACAGTCCCTGGCTCCATCGCCCCTCTTCCCAGATCCCGAAACATCCGGCCGGCAGGCTTTCAATCCCCTGCACCAGGCTGAATGGCTCGGGAACGAACCCCCAGCTGAGGAAGGAGGCAAGCGCCGCCACATCCAGTTCCCCACGCCTGGTGGACACCCGCAGCAGGGCACGCACTTCTGAAGCGAACCAGATCTCACCCTGCTCACCGTGTCGCACATACAACGGCTTGATTCCAAAGGGATCACGTGCGAGCAAGCAACGTTCGCGCTCACGGTCCCAGAGCGCGAAGGCGTACATTCCCCGCAGACTTGGAAGGGCATCAACCCACCGTTCTGCAAGGAATTCCAGCAACACCTCACTATCACTTCGGGTGCGAAGACGCCGGCGCCGTGGAGGCAATAACCTGACGACCTCCTCTAGGTTGTACAGCTCGCCATTGAAGACCAGCACATAACGCCCACAGCTGGATGTCATTGGCTGACCAGCGAGTGGAGAGGGATCTCGAATCGCCAGCAGGGTATGAACAAAACTGACGCTGCAGGTTTTCGTCTCCTGCCAGTCTCCCCTTCCGTCCGGCCCGCGGTGACTAAGGCTTCGCTGGAATTCATTCACCAGCTGGTGATGATCATACGCAGCGGCATCAGGCCTGATAACTCCGGCGATCCCGCACATCAGGACGTGTCAACTGGATGCATGGTAGAGGTGGTTGAGGCATCAGGAACAGCATCATGATCTCTACGGAAAGCGCGGGCGGCATTGCCCCGCTCACTGCGTGAGCGACGCGGCAAAAGGGCTGTCCATGTCTTACCGACGCAACTGTGCAGACGAATCGGCGAGAAGTGGTTACACTCGGGCGCAATCATGACAAGGTAGTTTCGGCCTTGCAAATTCCTAGCCAGTGAACGCAGCTTTATGACAACGACCCAATCACACGCGGCTCTAACAATCAATGCCGACAAGGTGGCCCATGAAACCATCGAGGATGAGGTGATCATCATTCATCTTGAAACAGGCACCTACTACAACCTCGTGGATGTGGGCAGAGATGTATGGCTCGGCTTGGAAGTAGGCGTTCCGTCCCAGGAGATCGTCAAGGCGCTTAGCAGCGCCTACGGCGTGGCACCTGAGCTGGCAGGAGAAGCGGTGGAAGCTTTGCTTGCTTCCCTGCTGGCCGAGGAGATTCTGGTTGCGGCGGATTCCTCCCCGGCATCCATCGAGCCGTTCAAACTATCGGATCGCACTGGGTGCCCCTTCACGACGCCGGAGCTGACCATTCACACCAACATGGCCGACCTGCTGATGCTCGACCCGATCCATGACGTGGATGAACAGGGATGGCCGAGTGCCTCACCCCAGGACCGAGCTCTGTGACACCTCCGCTGGCCTCCGCTCCCGCGGTGAGTGTGATCCTGGTGGTGCGCAACGGTGCTGCCTACCTGGCGGAAGCGCTGGAGAGCCTCTGCCGTCAGTCCCACACCCCGGCCCAGGTGCTGGTGGTGGATGGCCACTCCAGCGATTCCACCGTTTCGGTAGCCGAATCCTTTCCTGGGGTGACGGTGGTGCAGCAGGAGGGGATGGGCCTGGCCAACGCCCGCAACCAGGGACTGGCGCTGGCCCGTCATCCCTATGTGGCCTTCCTCGACCACGACGATCGCTGGCTGCCCGGCATGCTCTCCCTGCAGCTGGCCACGTTGGAGCAGCAGCCCCGGCTCGGGTATGGCCTCTGCCATCTGCGCTTCATCTCCGCCCATGGGGAGCCGATCGTCCCTCCCGCCAACCGCGCCGGCGCCTCCCGTCGCTTTCCTGCGGTCACGCCAAGCGGCCTTGTGGCCAGGCGCTCGCTGTTCGACGCGCTGGGGGGCTTTGATCCGGCCTATGCGATCGGCTGCGATGCCGCCTGGTTCACCCGTGCCCGCGATGCCGGCATCCCATCGGCGCTCCTGGAGGATGTCCTGCTCGAGAAGCGTCTGCACGACACAAACCTTTCGAACCGCAGCGCCATCAATCGCAGTGAGATGTTCCGCATCGCCGCCGCCTCCTTGGCTCGGCGCCGGTTGCCGCAGTCAGGCAACGGTGGAAGCTGATGGCCGTGGTGCTTCACATCCTCGATCGGCTCAGTGCCGCTGGCCCCACCCGCTCCCTGATCAGCCTGGCGGCCCTGCAGCGGGAGGCCGGCGCCCCCTGGCAGCACCGCGTCGTGACTCTTCAGGCGGAGCTCTATCCCCACGCCCTGCTGATGGCACGCAGGGCCGGTCTGCAGGTGCGCAGGGCCGTGGACGCAGCGGAGCTGGCCGAGGAGATCGCCCAGGCCGACATCGTTCAGCTGCATTACTGGAACAATCCAGCCTTCCTGGATCTGCTCGGACGCCGCCTGCCTCCCCACCGCCGCATCCTGTGGTTCATGGTCGCCGGTGGGTCCCCCCCGCAGACCATCACGGAAGATCTGGCGGCCTGCGCCGATCTCTGCGTGGCGACGGCCTCCAGCACCTTGCGCCTGCCCGCCCTTCAGCGCCTGTGCAAACAGGGCCGGGTTGAGCTGATCCCCGGTCTCGCCGACTTCGATCGGGTGCAGGGCTTCCGGTCCGCCAGCCATGCCGGGATCCGGGCGGGCTATCTCGGCACCACCAACTTCAGCAAGATGCATCCTGGCTTCGTGGCGATGAGCGCGGCCACCACCAGCGCCGAGCTCAGCTTTTCCGTGGTTGGGGCCGGTGGGGGAGAAGCGGAACTGCGCCGGCAGGCGGAGGCGCTCGGGGCCTCCGGCCGGTTTTCGTTCCTCGGCTTCCAGGAGAACATCCGCACGGTTCTCGAAAGCCTCGACATCTTCGGCTATCCCCTCTGCCGCGACACCTACGCCACCAGCGAGAAGAGCCTGCAGGAAGCGATGGCGGTTGGCCTTCCGCCTGTGGTCTTTCCCTATGGAGGCGTTCCGGACCTCGTGGAAGACGGGGTCACCGGCAGGGTGGTCTGCAGCCCGGAGGAGTACACAACGGCGCTGGACCAGCTGGCCCGGGATCCGGCTGAGCGCCGCCGGCTCGGCGAGGCCGCCCGCCGCTATGTCCGCCAGGCCTTCGATCCCCGCCGGGCGGCCGCGGCCTTCGCGGCCCTCTACGGCCGCTTGATGGACCTGCCGAAACGGGAGCAGCACCGCTTCGCACCCGGGCTCACCGCCGGCGAGCGGTTCGCCCGGATGCTGGAGGCGGGTGAGGCGCCGTTCCTCCGATCGATGGGCGGCAACGACCCGGAGGCGGACCGCCAGATCGCCGCCGCCTCCTTCCTGCTCTCCCAGGGGGAGGGGGGCATCATCCAGTTCCGCAATGCCTACCCTCAAGATCCCTGGCTGCGGCACTGGAGCAGTCTTGTGCTGGAGGCGGCGGGCCGCTTCGAGGCCGCCGCCCGTGAACGGACCGAAGCGCTCCGGCTCGGAAAAGGCGATGGCTGAACCCGCCGTGGTGCTGATCCTGTTCCGCCGCCCCGCCAAGACGGCCCGGGTGCTGGAGGTGGTGCGCCAGGTCCGGCCGGCCCAGCTGTTCGTCCTTGCCGATGCACCCCGCCCCACGCATCCGGAGGACGACGCCCTCTGCGCCCGCACCAGGGCTCTGATCGACACGATCGATTGGCCCTGCCTTGTGCACCGCCACTTCGCCGCCACCCACCTGGGCCTGGCCGCCCGTGTGATCAGTGGCCTGAACGCGGTGTTCGAGCAGGTGGAGGAGGCGATCATCCTGGAGGATGACTGCCTTCCGGCTGCCTCCTTCTTTCCGTTCTGCCGGGAACTGCTGGAGCGCTTCCGCAGCGATCCACGGGTGGTGATGGTCAACGGCAGCAATCCGCTGGAGAGCTGGCGCTATCCGCAGCAGAGTTATCACTTCTCGGCCTTCGGCTGTCACTGGGGCTGGGCCACCTGGCGGCGAGCCTGGCAGCGCGTGGATTTCACCATGCACAACCTGGCCCGCCCCGGGCTCAGGGAGGAGCTGATCGCCGGCACCGGCCTGCCTGAGCTCGTGGATCTCTGGTTGGCGCTCTGGCGGGCCACGGCCGGCGGCAGGGTTGACACCTGGGATGGCGCCTGGACGCTGAGCCAGCTGTGCGAGGGCGGCCTGGCCGTGGTGCCGGCCCGCAATCTGATCAGCAACATCGGCATCGATCCCCAGGCCACCCACACGGTGGGGCTGGCCGCGAGCCAGCCCGCCGTGGCTCTCTTCTCCCTGCCAGCCCCGTTCCAGGGACCCGCCGCTGTTGCCCCGGACCGGGCGTACGACCGTCGGGTCGCCGACTGGCGGGTGGGGCGGCCAGCAGCCGAGGATGTGCTGCGTCGCATCGACAGCCTTCAGACGGAGGGACGCGCGATGGCGGCCCTGCTCCTGGCGCGGGCGTTCAAGGCCGCGGCCCTGCCCGCCAGCGCCGATCAGCGCCTCGGGATCGAGGCTCGTGCCACAGAGGCGCTCTCCAGCCTGCGGTCGAGGGCACAACGCCCGGGCAGGACCCCTTGAGCAGTGGCGCCCGGGCCTACGTCGAGCATGTGCGCGCTCTCCAGGCCGCCATGGAGGTCGAGGCCGGCCCCTGGCCCCAGCGCTCCTTCCGGATCGCCGACCAGCGAATCCAGCTGCACATCGGCAGCCCGGCCCTGGAGCCGCTGCTGACCGCCTCCCTGCAGCATCGATCCCTGCCCGCCTTCGCCGCGAACGAGGCCTCTCCCGCTGCAGATCTCCACCTGTATCTCTGGGATTCGGGCCGATCCGGTTGGCCCGCCCCGCCCTCTCCCCCCGCCTGGCTGCGCGGTGCCGTCACCGACCGCTTTCCTTGCCATGGCGAACTCCCCGAGGGCAACAGGGAAGGGATCCGCTGTTCGTTCAACCTCTGGCCCCACACCCTTCAGCTGCTGGATGGGGCCGCTGGCCAGGGCTTTTTCTGGATCGAGGATGCGGAGCGTCTGCGCATCCACGAACAGGCGGCGCCCCTGTTGCGGCTGCTCTCCTGGTGGATCGCCGGGCGCGGCGGAGCGCTGCTCCATGCCGCCGCGGTGGGCACTGCGGCGGGAGGCCTGCTCGTGGCCGGTGCCGGCGGGCGCGGCAAATCCACCACAGCCCTGCTCGCCCTCTGTGCGGGGCTGCGCTACGCCGGCGACGATTACAGCCTGGTGACAGCGGGCGAGCCGCCGCGAGCCCATGGCCTCTATGGGTCCGCCAAGCTCAAGACCTTGGCGGATCTGCACCGGTTCCCAGCGCTGGCGGGCTGCGTGGTGAATCCCTCGCCGCAGCCGGGCGACAAGCTGCTCCTGCAGCTGGCCGCAGCGTTTCCGCAACAGCTTGGCGATGGGTTTCCGCTCAAGGCCGTGCTGATCCCCCAGGTCGGCGCGGAGGGACCGGCTCGCCTGGAACCTCTGAGCGCCTCGGCCGCCCTGGCTGCCGCCGCACCCAGCGCCGTCGCCCAGCTGCCCGGCACGGCGCGCGAGGCCTTCCGGCTCCTGGGCCAGCTGGTGCGGCAGCTTCCCTGCTTCCTGCTGCACACGGGCGCGGAACCCGCCGCCATCCCCCCCCTCCTCGCCGCCTGGCTGGAGGAGAACCGGTGAAGCGTCCGGGCGGGAAGGCCAGTCGCGCCGAAGGCCCCACGATCAGCGTGGTCATTCCGGCTTATCAAGCGGCCGCCACTCTCGGCAGGGCACTGGCCTCGGTCCGAAACCAGACGGTGAGGCCGCACGAGATCCTGGTGGTTGATGACGGCTCAGGCGATGACCTCGTCGCTGCCCCTGGCCTGGAGCTCGGCGCCATCGAGCTGCTTCGTCGTGAGAACGGTGGCCCCGCCGCGGCCCGCAATGACGGCCTGGCGCGGGTGCGCGGGGATCTGGTGGGGTTTCTCGACGCCGATGACGTCTGGAGCACGCGGGCCCTGGAGCTGCTTCAGGCTCCTTTCCTTGCCCCCGATCCACCTGATGTGGTGCAGGGGCGATTGGTCGACGCCTGGCCACGGGAAGCGGGGCTCGCCGCACAGTCCGCCCCGCGTCATTCCTTCAATGTGGGCGCGGCCCTGTTCCGCCGCAGTGCCCTGCTGCGGATCGGGGGCTTTGATCCGGCCCTGCGTAGCGGCGAAGACGTCGATCTCTGGATCCGTCTGCGCGCGGAAGGGGCCGTGGTGCGCAGGGTCGAAGCCGTCGTCCTGACCTATGTCCGCAAGCCCCTGGAGCAGGGGTTCTCGCCTTCGCACCTGCATGCCGCACGCCTCCGCAGCCTGAAGCGCCTGCTTGATCGGGAACGGGCCCGGCACCGCCCATGACCCTGGCCAACCCGCCAGCCTTTGCGATCCCTGTGCTGTTGCTGCTGTTCCGGCGGCCTGACACCAGCCGAAGGATTCTGGACAGGCTCCGCCTGCTGAGGCCGACCCACCTGGTGGTCGTCGCTGACGGCCCTCGCGGCGATGTCCCCGGCGAGGGGAGACTCTGCCAGGCGGCCCGCCGGGAGTTGGGGCGCATCGACTGGCCCTGCAGGGTCGAGAGGCTTTTTTCAGCCACGAACCTCGGCATCGCCGCCAGCCTGGATCTGGGCATGCGGCACGTCTTCCGCAGCCATGAACGCGTGATCGTGCTGGAGGACGACTGCCTTCCCGATCCGAGCTTCTTCAGTTTCTGCGCGGAGCTGCTGGAGCGCTACGCCGACACGGAGCGGGTGATGGCGATCGCCGGCAGCAACCTCGGCGTCGGGATCCAGCCGGAGGGAGGCAGCTATGCCTTTTCCCGGTACCAGCTGCTCTGGGGCTGGGCCACCTGGAAGCGTGCCTGGCGGCACCAGGACATGGCCATGGGCCAATGGCCCGCGCGCGCCGCAGCCGGCTGGCTGGACACCGTGCTGGAAACGCCCCAGGCGCGGCGCTACTGGTGCTACCACTTCCGTACCAACCACCGCACGGCGGAGAACTGGGACTACGCCTGGACCTTCAACTGCTGGCGCCGCGATGGGCTCTGCATCCACCCGGCGGTGAACCTGGTGCGCAACCTGGGCTTCCGGGAGGATGCCACCCACACCGCCCTGGCATCGAGCCCCGGGGCGCAGCTGGAGGCGCACGCCCTGCCGTTTCCGTTGGTGCATCCGCCGGCCGTGCGGCGCGATGCAGAACGGGATCGCTGCGTTGAAGCCCAGGCCTACAGCGGCCCGGAGTTCCTCGCCCCCCTGTTCCGCTCGATCCGCCACCACCTCCACCCATCCGGTCCGCGCGCCTGAAGGGCGGCTCCCTCAGGCTCCAGGTTCACCGGCTCAGGTCGCCCAGCCCCAGTCGACGAAAGAAGGTGCCCGCGAAGCGTTCGCCGGTGTGCCGGGCAGCGAGGTTCCGCATCGACGCCCCATCGCCAAGGCTTCCGGGGACGGCCTCGATGCAATGGATCATGGACGCCGTCACGGCCAGGGGGTCGCCGATCTCCACGCTCAGACCAAGGCGCTCCTGTGCCACGATCTCGCCCATGCGCCCCTCCCGGGAGCTGAGCACCGGCCGTTGCGCCGCCGCAGCCAACAGGATCACATTGCTCAGGCCGGCATGGCCCTCGTAGAGCGTGAGCACCACATCCGCCCGGCTGAAGAGAGCCGCCACTTCCTCCTCAGTGAGGAAGTGGCGCAGCTCCAGCACCTTGAGGCAGGTGTGTTCCTGCAAAGCGCTGGCGGCGGCGCTGATCCGAGCCTTGAACGCAGGGTGGCTCTGGCCGGCGATCACCAGGGCGGCCCGCCGCTGGTGTTCAACCGGCAGGCGCGCCATCGCCTCCATAGCCGTCATCACCCCCTTGCGAGGGGTGAGGTCGCCGAAGACGAGGAACACCACCCGGCCCTCGAGGGAAGCGAGACGGAGCCTCAACGCGTCGGCCGCGGCTCCATCGCCGCCGCTCAGCTCCGCCACTTCCGGCAGGTGGACCGCCCGCTCGCCGCAGGAGAAGCTCCGCAGCGTGTCCAGCCAGATCGGATCGTTCACGAACAGGGTATGGAGCTGGGGGTGACGGAGGGCGCGGGCCAGCAAGAACGCATCGGCAGGCAGGGGTCTGGGAGCCGAGCCGTCTGATCGGTTCTGCAGGCGCCCGCCGGGGAAGGTGGCACAGAAGCAGATCCCGGAGAACCGCTCCGGTGTGCTGTGGCCAGCCGCCAGGAGGGGAAGGAACTGGTCCAGGCGCGCCATCACCGCATGGGTGACCCCCTCCCGCCGGGCATAGGCGCAGAACAAATTCCAGTCGAACAGCAGGGGGAAATCCTCTGCACCTGTGGAACGGAGCAGCCGGTGGAGCGGCCACTCCTGATGGTCATGGCACGCATATCGGCGTTTCCGCTCGCTCTTTTCTTCGGGCGTGATGGTCAGCAGCCGAACGCCTGCGCCGCAGAGCTGTGCCAACGCCGCCAGGCCAGGATGCCGCTGGAGAAAAAAGGGATCCAGCACCACCGAAAGCCGTCCCGGTGGTCTGTGCCTCTCCCACCAGAGCAGCCAGTGCCTCAGGAAGCTGAAGACATGGGCCTGCTGGGTGAGATCGAAGAGGAGCACATGCTCGTCTCGGGAGGCGGGCAGGGTCACAGAGGGGCCGAACGTCTGGGACAGTCGAGGATCTCAAAGAGCTCGTAGAGGGATCCTCCTTCCCGCCGCTCGGCGTACCTGCGCTGCAGCGTGCAACCCATCCTCTTGGTGATCGTCTCTTTCAGCTCAGCCGATGGCTGATAAAGGAAGGTCTCGCCCTCGTGAGGCGGCAGGCGGAGCGTCTGCGGGGAACGGGTTAAAAGAAACGAGCCATGGCCGCGTAGCTGGTGGCTGAGCAAGGCCAGCACAGCGAAGGACCCGTCCGCCACGATGCGTGGCTGATGGGCCTCTCGCAGCAGGCGGCCCAGGTCGTTGTCCACTTGAGACAGGCCCCACCAGGTGGGCGCCCGAAGCAGAAACAGACTGGATACGAACCCGAGACTCAGCAGACCGGCGGCCAGCAGCCGCACGATCCGCCCCCGTGCCGCAAGGACCAGCCAGCCGGCCAGAGCCAGAAAAACTCCGATCGATCCAGGCAGCAGATACTTCACCTGCACTGATCGCTGACCCCCGAGCAGCAGGTCGGCGATAACGAAAGGCAGCACGGGTACCAGGGAGATCAGCACCAGGAAGAGGCCCTGGCCGTTGTGCCGCCGCCGCAGCGCGGCCCACAGAACAGCCGCGACGCCCAACAGAAGCAGGACGGAAACGACAGGTCCGAGCGGGCCTGGGAACCGGGGCCAGGCCGTGAACAGGGTGTTCAGGTTGTCGAGCCCGTGGCCCAGCAGCGCCACCGTGGGCATGGGGCGAAGCAGGTGGCGTGTGGTGGCCACGGCGGTGGAATGTTTCACCGCCAGCACCACCGCCCAGGGCGAGGCGACCAGAAGCGCCAAGGTCGTCGCCACCAGGTAGGAACGCAGGATCAACGCCCGCCAGGCGGCTCCGCTCAGGACCAGGTGCAGTGCATGGGAGAAAAGCGTGAGGACGGTAAGGAGCTGGGTGAGCAGGGCAAGGCCCAGCACCAGCCCGTATGAGAGAGCGGCGGTTCGGCCGGGCTGCCGGACCAGGCGCAGATAGGCCACATGGGCAAGGATCACCAGCAGCAGCCAGAGGCTGTAGGGGCGGCCGTCCTGGGCGAACCGGATCCAGAGGGGCGAAACCGCCGCAAGCGCTCCCGCCAGGAGCGCGATCGCCCGATCGCCATAGGCTTCCAGTGCCAGCAGCACCATGGCTGGAACCGTCAGCGCTCCGCAGAGAGCGGACACCGACCGCATGCCGAGCAGGCTGTTCCCCATCAGCAACGACGCCGACCTTGCCAGCAGGAAATAGAGCGGGGGATGCTGGGGTTCCTTTCTGGCAAGGCCCCGCACCGTTCCAATCAACGGTGACCCCGGCTGAGCTTCCTGAAACGGTTCGAAGGCCGTAGGTGGGATCGGCCGACCTGTGAACAGGCTGGAAATGGCCTCGTCATGTTCGTCTCGGCCGGAAATCCGCAGGCGGGTGAAACCTTCGTCAAACCACAGAGGTTTGTCCGGCAGGTAGGCAAACCGCAGGCAGCTCCCTGTCAACACGATCAGCAGGAGCAGGATTGTGAAGACCCCGCTCTGGTGCCGCCGAGCTGGAAGGGGCCTGCTCCTCATGGGAATGTCCTCAGCACGGTGGTTCTGCCTGGGACTCGCCAAGTTTGCCGTGACCAGATCATGCTGCTGACTCCCCTTCTTTGCTGAGCCCATGTCACCGCATGACCAGGGATGAAGACCGGACCAGGTTCCAGGTTGGAGTCCCCTGGATTTTTCCGGCGCGCCATTGAGCGGGCGCTTACCGACGGTGTGGGCTTCGCCAGCGGCAAGCTCGGGATTTCGGAGATCCAGCGGCTGAACTTCTCGATCGCAGCGTCACGCCCAGGTGTCGATCCGCGCCTGCTCAAGCTGATGGAGCCGAACCTCCATTACCACTCCTTGCAGCAGTCGGCGTTATTCCCGGCGAGCACAGAGTTCTACCTCCGCTTCAACGATTTCTTCGTTGATAGCCTCTCCCAGCTCAACTGCCTGGGCGTGTTCCCAGATCTGCTCGCACGTATGGCCGTGCTGCGTGGGGCCCTCGGCCTCACGATGCCGTGGGTCGACTACCGCCACCAGGAGCCCGATCGTTCGTCCCCGGCCCGAGAGGATCTCTGTTACTTGCCGTTGCTGGAGGGACGCCGCCTCCTGCTGATCTCTTCCTGCGCCGAGCTACTGCGTGAGCGGGCTCGGCGCGAGGTGTTCGAAGCGGTATGGGCCCGCACGGGCAAGCGCTGGTTCAACCCCGCCGCTGTTTTGGCGATTGAGTTTCCGTATGGGTACAGCCCGGACACGCACCGGCTCTTTCCTGATTCGATGGCCCTGTTCCGCCACCTGGAAGAGCGGATGGCCGCCACCTCCTTCGACATCGCCCTGATCGCAGCCGGTGGCCTTGGCATCCCTCTCGCTGCCGCTGCCGGGAAGCTGGGCTGCATTGGCCTTTCACTGGGCGGCCATCTCCAGGTTCTCTTCGGCGTCCATGGCAAGCGCTGGCTGGCGGAATCCGAGTGGCGCCACCGCCATTTCAACGACGCCTGGATCCGAATGCCTGTCGCCTATCGCCCTCCCGGCACCGACCTGGCCAGGGTGGCCGATGGGGGGGCGTATTGGTGAACGAAGCAGCCATGGTTCCTCCTGCTCGGGTTGTCCTGGTCACCGGCTGCGTTCGCGATGGCGCCGGCACGCTCCGCTCCGATATCGACCGACTGAAGGAGGCACTGATCGATGTGCCGGAGCTGCGCTGGTTCCTCGTGGAGTCCGACAGCGAGGACGACACCCTCGCCATGCTGGCGACTCTGGCGGAGGAGATGGAATCCTTCCGGTTCAAGGCGCTGGGTCAACTGCGACGGCGTTGGCCTGAACGCACGGAACGGCTGGCCCATTGCCGCAACCAGTACCTGGACGAACTCCGTTCGCCACGCCATGACGATGTGGACAGCGTCGTCGTCGTCGACTTCGATGGCATGGGGCAAGGCTTCAGCCAGGAGTCGTGGCGAAGTGCCTGGATCCGGGACGACTGGACCGTCTGTACGGCGAATCAGAAAAGCCTGTACTACGACATCTGGGCTCTGCGTCATCCCGAATGGTGCCCGGATGATTGCTGGCAGCGCTTCCACTCACTTTGCGCCGCGGGCCTGCCCCGCTCGGAGGCCCTCGAGCAGGCCGTCCATGCGCGGATGATCCAGATCCCTGTGGATTCGGAATGGATCGCGGTTGACTCCGCCTTCGGGGGGCTGGCGATCTACAGGCGCTCGGCTCTGGTGGCCGGTCGCTACGAAGGGATCGACGGCGATGGCCGGCCCGTCTGTGAGCACGTGTCGCTGCATCGGCGCATCCGTGACGACGGTGGGCGGATCTTCATCAACCCGCGACTGATCAACGCCGGGCTGACGCGGGTCGCCGCCGAAGCGATCGCCCGTCGGCTGCAACGCGGGCGGCGCTGAGCGGGCGGCGCCACTTTGGCACCCTCATCCCTGCAGGTCCCAGCGACGGGTCAGCTCAGATCTGGCGTAGCTGATGACGCTGCCGGTGTCCGGTGCCCCGAGGATGTCGCAGACGAAACGGGGGAAGGGAGGCACGACCTGCCCTCCTGCAGCTTCGCGGCGCAATCGCCGGTGGCGACGGCGCAGGTAGCGCAGCTCCTCCAGCCCACTGCCCCAGCCCGGTCGCTCTCCGGCTGCAGCGACCAGCCGGCGCACCTGCCGTGAGTTTGCCGCCCCTGTCAGTTCGCGCAACACCTCGGCTGGCAATCCCACCTGGAACCTTTGCTCCAGCCAGCGAAGCATCACGAGCGCTGTGGGGGCCAGGTCACGACGCACCGCTTCGGCCACGAAGCAGCTCCAGTCGACAGCCGTGGTGGCCCGCAGCAGGAGGACGGCATCGGGGATCCAGCGGATCGGGGGGACCGGGTTCCAGCGCGCACCATGGGCCAGGAGCAGCAGCAGATGGTCGGCGCTCCCCAGGCTCTGCAACGTGGCAAGGGGCTGAACCTGCCGGACGCGGCAGCGTGAAGCGAGGCCAGAGGCCCGCTGCCAGGGGCCGTCGTCGGTGCCAGGGTCGCACTGCCCCTCGAACAGGAACCAGTGCAGGTCCATCTCCGTGCCATCGGGATGATGGAAGCCGTGGCTGTGGCGTACCCGCAGGTAGCAGGGGTCGAACCGCTCCAGCCGACGGGGCTGGCTGAGCCAGGCGGAAGACAGTGTGGCTGAGTCCTTCCCTCCACCCTTCAGGGGCGTAGGGGCGGGCTGCCAGCCCGCTTGCAGCAATCGCTCCACGGCGGTGCGCGCCTGCTCAAAGGGAACAACCAGGTCGATGTCGGCCATCGGACGGTTGCCCAGATCGGCATAGGCCTCCAGGGCCAGAGGAAGCCCCTTGATGAGCAGCGTGGGGATGGCGTCGCCGGCGAACAGCTGCCCCAGCCGGTTGGCCCGGGCCGCTGCGAGCTGACCCTTTCTCCAGCTGCGCAGGTAGTCGTCTTTCCACGCGGATGGGAGTCGCTGCATCCCCATCCCCGCCCAGCGCTTCCACAGCAGGGGAAGGAGTCGACGTGATGCTGCATCCTCCGCCTCATCACCGCCGCCGCGCCAGGCGACGAGGGCGTCATGGGCTTCGTGTGGTGGAGCCAGGCAGGCCTTCAGCAGCAGGAACTGACGATCCGTCGGTAACCAACCCGATCCCATCGCGGCCTGGGCCAGGGTCCCTATGTTGCCGAACGACTGCGACAGCTGCCGAAGGTCAGTGTTCGATCCAGACAGACTCCATCTCTGGCATGGACCGGCGCCGGAACCCCGCCACGCTCTGTTGCTGAAGGCCTGCCTGGCCAGTCCGGAGATCGCTCGGCCTGCCTGGCAAAAGTGGGTGCGGCAGTGTGACTTCGACCACGAAGATGCGGCCAGCCATGAACTGGCGGCCTTCGCCGTCCTGCGGTTCGGCGATGAGGTGCCAGCTGGAACGCTTGCCAGTCGCAGCCGCGGTTGGTTCCGGCGGAGCTGGTTTCTGTCCCAGTTGGCGCTGCAGGCGCTCGAGGGAATCGCCTCCCTGGCGAGGCGGCGCGGCAAGCCTCTGATCGTCTGCGGTGACGCGGCGGTGGCCCTCCGGGGTACGACCTTCCATGGACATCCGTTCCCCGTGCGATCCCTGCAGCTCAGGTCGCCCGCCGCCGCAACGTCGTTCAGCAGTGAAGAGCTCCTTTCCGCCGTCACGGCAAGGCCAGCCAGGGAGGCGCTGCGCAGTGGTCAGTTGCGGCTCGTCTTGGATCATCCCCATGGCCGGCGGAACTTGCACCCTCTGACCCTGGCGGCCTCCGCCCCCTTCGACGGGCTGCTGGTGCCGGAACCGGCCTCCCTGCTGGCCGAGCTGATTGGCTCCAACTGGCGCTGGCACCCCCCCGGACAACTTCGCTGGGTACTGGAGCTGGCGGCCAGCCTGGAACAAGGCGATCGCGGCCAGTGCGACCCCGATCAGCTCATCGAGATCGCCCGTCGCTGGGGCTCCCTGGCGGCGATCCAGCAGGCCGGTGCCTGCTTCGTTGCCTTAGGGCTGGGGGACCCTCTCGAGCAGATCGGTCGTGCCGCAGCCATGCTGCGGGTGCCACGCCGGCAGCACTGGGCACTGCGAGGGGAAATGAGTCCACCGGAATCCATCTGGTCCAGAGGGCTGCGGCTCGTAGAGCGGGCCCGTTCCATCCTCCAGGGCTGATGCCCTC
The DNA here is from genome assembly GCF_024345995.1 of Synechococcus sp. Cruz-7E5. Taxonomy (GTDB): domain Bacteria; phylum Cyanobacteriota; class Cyanobacteriia; order PCC-6307; family Cyanobiaceae; genus Regnicoccus_A. The sequence continues at coordinate 32,886 of NZ_JAGQCE010000004.1, read as the reverse complement.
GCTCCGGATCCTGCCCCCGGTGGGTAGCGCCGATGTCACTGGAATGGCCATTTTCTGGCAAGGCTGGATTTACGAGCAAAGTCGCTAGGGAAGCTATGGGCGACAGCGGTTTTAGCAGCTGACGAGACCTGAAATTGGGAGACTTAGTATCCTGCTAGCCTCAGAGCCTGCTTTGCATCGATTCAAGGTGATTCTCTGGCCAGTTCTGGATGTATTGGACCTGTAGCTGGACCCAGTTGGGCACACGTCTCTCCTGGTCAAGATGTCGCCAGCAGGTGACGCCAGGCCAGGAACAGGTTTGTTAGCGCAGCCAGAACGTTGACCATGCAGCGGTTCTTGGCCATCCCCCACAGCCGGGTCACTTGGAAGCAGTACTGCTGCTTGATTACACGGATGGGGTGCTCGACCTTGGCACGGATATGCGCCTTCGCCGCCTCGATCAGATCCTGCAGCTTCCCGTCTGGGTTATTGGGCAGGGAACGGCGTATTCCTGGTCGTATCGCCACCCGAAACTCCATTGATTTCCCAACCATCGCTGATCTCATAGCGATTCCCTGGTGGCCGGCGTCGCCGAAAACCACCTGCTCATTTCCATGCAGCAGGTCGGCAGATGGGGTGAGGCGATGAACGCTGGCAACAGTGGTCACCACCGAATGGATAAGGCCAGAATCCTTGTCCAAGGAGTAGCACTTGGCTTCCGCGAAGCAGTTGTACGCCTTCAATCCGTAGTACTACTGGTTCTTTTCCTTGGTCTGGTGCATCTCTGGATCCCTTAGCCAACAAAGTTCTAGTGGCTCCGCCACCCTCGGCCTGCGGCCTCGGAAAGCTTGGAACTGGGCCCTACGATCAAGGTGGCACGCACGAACGTGCTCTGTCGCATCGTCATGCCCCGCTTGCTCAGGTGGGCCTTGTCGGTCTCAAAAATTTGCTTGCCCAGGCCGTACTCCTCCAGCAGGTCGTGGAGGGTGAGGATTGTGGTCTAATCTCCAATCCGGCCGCTGATCAAATCAAAGCCCTCGAACCGGCGCATGGTTGGCTCCTCAATCAGGGCCTCTTCCATGGCTGGATCGCTGATTGAATACCTATCTTGAAGCAGGTGGATTCGCAGCATGATGAGAAGCGGTTAGGGAGAGCGCCCACCTCACAGGAGCCCACCCGGGGGATCCCCAGGTCGGCGGGTTCGATGCTGGTGCGCTAGCCTTGAAGATGACTCCAGGGGCGCCCCCAGAGAAACACGCGATGATCCCTTGAGATGCACCCGGGGTAGCAGGGTCCTCTCAACCAAGGGGGCTTGAGATATCGTGTTAAGATGGTAGTGATTTTGACTGCCGTTGCTAGATGCAACCGGGGACAAGAGTTGCAGTCATTGGCGCTGGGCCTGCGGGCCTTACAGCAGCCTACATCCTTCGCAAGGCTGGGGTAAATGTTGATGTTTTCGAGGCCGACCCCATTTATGTGGGTGGCATTTCACGCACGGTTGTGCATAATGGGTTCCGATTCGATATCGGCGGCCATCGTTTTTTTTCGAAGTCCAACGAGGTAGAAGCCTTCTGGAGCGAAATACTTGGGAAGGATATGATCACCCGGGATCGTCTATCTCGGATCTTCTACGACGGCAAGTTCTACAGCTACCCACTGGAAGCCAGCGAAGTCGTCAGGAACCTTGGCAAGCGGGAATCGCTGCTCAGCATTGGCTCTTACCTGAATAAAAAGCTATTCCCAATACCTCGGCCATCCAATCTGGAAGACTGGGTCACCAATAAGTTTGGTCACCGGCTCTATGCCAAGTTTTTCAAGTCTTACACGGAAAAGGTATGGGGCGTTCCCTGCCGAGACATCGCCGCCGACTGGGCTGCCCAGCGAATCAAGGGTCTGTCGCTCACACGAGCCGCCCTGGCCGCGCTCTGGTCTCCCCAACCCACCAAGCCTTCTGACGATCGCTCCAGGGTGATCAAGTCGCTGATCGGATCGTTTCGCTACCCAAGACTCGGACCCGGCATGATGTGGGAGGCCACAGCCGCGGGCATTCGGGAGTTGGGTGGCCGAGTCATCCTTGGCGTCCGTGTCACCAGCCTCACCCATCCGGGCCCATCCCAAGGCTGGACACTCGAAATTGAGGGCTCCGGCCTGAGGGCTGCCGGCCTGGAATCCGGCCTTCAGAACTATGATCAGGTTATCTGTTCAGCTCCACTCAGCTGGTTGGTGAGCGCGATCCGCCCAGGCCTGCAGGCCGAGGCTTTAGAAGCAGCTATGGCACTGAAATACAGGGATTTCATCACCGTGGCGGTGATGATCAAGACAAGCACCACTTTTCCGGATCAATGGATATACATCCATGACCCGGGGATCCAGGCAGGGAGAATTCAGAACTTCGCCAACTGGTCACCTGAGATGGTCCCCGATCCATCCGTAACCTGCCTGGGCCTTGAATACTTTTGCTTCCAAGGAGATACCCTTTGGAACATGACAGACGACGCACTGATCGCACTGGCGTCCAGGGAACTCGTGTCCCTGGGCCTGGTTGATTGCGAAATGACCTTAGATGGAGCGGTAGTTCGCCAACCCAAGGCTTATCCCGTTTACGATGAGAACTACAAAAACCACATCAAGCGCATTCGCGAGGCCCTGGCCACGGTTGGCGAAGGATTGCAGGCAGTAGGAAGAAATGGCACGCATAAATATAACAACCAAGACCATTCAATGATGACAGGGATGCTGGCTGCCAAGAATATCCTTAGCGGCAAGCAGGTTTATGACCCCTGGAATGTCAACCAGGATGCCGAATACATCGAGGAAACAGAATGACGTTCCCCGTACTCCTCAACGCCGCCAGGGACATGCTCCCGCCCGTGCCACAAGCCCATAACCGCCGGAGACCGAACCGTTGAGCAGACCGCTGTCCTGCTCGGTTGTGATGCCCACCATCACCTGGGATGGGTGCTTCGCCCACTGCGCCCGGCGGGTCATGGAGTTGCTCGCTACCACCGATGGCGAAAGCGACAGTTTCCTGATTGTGTTCGACGGTGATCCACCGCCACCACCCGACTGGCTGGTTAGCTCCAAGGCCCGGTTGCTGGCCACCGGCAGATGTTCCGGGCCAGCGGTGGCTCGCAACCTGGCCGCCGAAAGTGCCGACGGAGAGATCCTCGTGTTCGTGGATGCCGATGTGGAACTTCACCGAGACGCAATCGGGCGCATCCGTCGGCACTTCGAGAACGACTCCCAGCTCGATGCGGTCTTCGGCAGCTACGACGACAGCCCCACGGCCCCCGGGTTGGTGAGCCAGTTCCGCAACCTGCTTCACCACCACACCCACTCAAGCCACGCCGGCCCGATACGCAGCTTCTGGGCCGGCTGCGGCGCCATGCGTCGGAGCCGGTTCCGGGCCCTCGGTGGTTTCGACAGCCGTTATAAGCGACCCAGCATCGAGGACATCGAGCTGGGCATGAGGCTGGCTGCGGCGGGCGGCCAGCTACTGCTGGATCCCACCATCCTCTGCACCCACCACAAGCACTGGAGCCTGAGTTCGGTAGTGGTCACCGACATCCGGCAGCGGGCGCTGCCCTGGAGTCGCCTGCTGCGCCGCCGCCCCAATCAGCCGGTGGGGCTCAATCTGACGCCCACCGCCCGGTTGAGCGGTGTGCTGACGCTGGTTCTGGTGGCCTGCCTGATCACCCAGCCCTGGCTGGGGCTGGCGGGCTGGGGGGCTCTGGCCTGCCTGCTGGCGCTGCTCTGGCTCAACCGGAGCTTCTACCGCTTCTGCCTGCGGGCCCGTGGACCTGGTTTCATGCTGGGGGCGATCCCGCTGCACCTGCTCTACTTCCTTTATTCCTCCCTCACCTACGGGGTGGTGGCTGTGGAGAGCTGGGTGCAGCCAGAGCGGGCCCCGGACCCTGCCGCTCCCACCCCATGAGCAGGCTCAACCGCCCCTGGGTACGTGGGCTGGGACTTTCGCTGCTCGCGCTACTTGCTCTGGCCACGCTCCTGAACGGCCTCCTGCACGCCTGGCTGGCCCCCGGCGGCGACATGTACTTACGGCTGAACGAATACGGCTACTTCCGCACCGGCGTGTTCCCCCATCCCCTGCTCGCCCTGCGGAAGGGGCTGGAGATCACCGCCGTCAGCGTCTACCCCCCCTACGCCATGCCGATGTTCGCCCTGTTCTTCCACTGGGGCGGAGCTTTGCAGGGTCAAGTGGTGATCCAGGTGATGAGCCTGCTCAGCCTGGGAGTCATCGGCTGGTGCGGCCACCGGCTGCTGAAGGGAGCCGGCCCCGCTGCGGGCATGCTCGGAGCCCTGGCCGGCGCCGCCATCTCAGGCAACAGCAATGCGCTCGCTCAGGGACAATTCTCGCTGATCTGCATGGGGCTGATCACTACCCAATGGCTGCTGCTGGCCCGGCAGCAGCGGATTCCGGCAGGTCTGTGCTGGGCCATGGCGATGATCAAACCCCAGATCGCTATGCCCTTCGCGCTGCCCTTCCTGCAGGCTCGCCGGCTGCGCGCTCTGGTGGTGGGCGTCGCCCTGCTGCTCGCCCTCAGCGCCGTGGCCCTCTGGCACACAGGCATCACGCCGCTCGACTACCTCCAGATATGGATGCGCCCCCAGTCCATGGATTTCATCCGCGGCGGCAGTCAGTCTTCGGCCGGGGATCTGGCCGACAGCTTCGGTATCAGTGCCGCAGCCAGCCAGCTATTGGTGGCCGGGCTCACGGCCATGAGCATGGGCATGTGGTGGTGGTGCCGCCGGGGGCAACCGGAAGACCCTCTGCAGACGGCCGCCGTGTGTGCCGTGGCAAGCGCCGTGGGGTTCTACCACCTGAACTACGACAACATCCTGATGGTTCCGGCCCTGCTCGCCACGCTGCGACTGGGGATCACGGGAGACCGCCCACACTGGCGTCCGCTGGCGGTGGCCATGGCGCTGTCGCTCTGGACCCCGCAAAGGATCATCGAGCTGGTGCCGCTCGGCGGACAGGCCCAACTGCTGCTCTGGCTGGTGGTGGGTGTGTTGCTGGCGCTGCAGGCGCCGGTGCTGAACGCCGACGGTGAATCTCTGTCGGAGCCGAGGCACGCAGGCCTGTCGTGATCCCCACCTCACCGCCAGCGACGGGTCAGCCTGCTCGGTCCGAACGGGGCTGGAGGGCAAATCTCAGCGCCGTGTTTCATGCAGTGGGCAGCCCCTTCGTGGCGACCACGCCCGTGGCAAGCCTGATTCGCCACACCGCCCGCCAGGAATGGCGTCTGCTGCTGGTGAACATGATCACGACCCTGTTGCTGGCCGTCACCGAGGCCGGCAGCTTCGCAGTGATCTTTCAGGCTGCTGGATTGCTGGCCGGAGCGGAACCGGCCGGTCCTCCCTGGTTGGCCGACCTCCCCAGGGGAACCCTTTTCCAGCTCTACCTGACGGCGGCTCTGGGCCTGCAGCTGCTGGCCAGCGGCAACCGCTACGTGAACGGTGTCACAGCCGGATACTTCGCTGCCCGCTGCCAGGCCTGCATCACACCTGAGGTGCATCGCCACATCCTGCGGATGAGCTACGCCTGCGCCAGCCGGTTCAATGTGGGCGACCTGGTGCATCGGGCCACCGTGTCCCCCCTGGCGGTGCAGCTGGAGATCGAGCAATTCGGGCAGATCTGCTCCAACCTGATGCTGGCGCTGGTCTACGTGGCAACCCTGGCGATCCTCTCCCCCGCTCTGCTGGTGGTGGCCATCGGTCTTGGGCTGGCGGTGGCCGGGCTGCAGCGGGCCCTCCGCCCCCGGCTGCGCCACGCCAGCTGCGCCCTGGAAACGGAACGTCGCGAGGTGGCTGCCGGCATTACAGAAGACATCCAGGTGCTGCGGCTGCTGCACAGCAGTGCCGCCACCGGGCACGCCGAACGCCGGATGGCCCAACGGATGGCCGGTCTCGAGCCACCGATGCGGCGGCTGAGCCGGCTGCTGAGCATCCAAGAGCCGGTCAGCGATCTGCTGCCACTGATGGCCGCGCTACTGATCGTGGCGCTGAGCTGGCAGCTGTTCGGAGGCAGCACCGAAGCGCTGATCCCAAAGCTGGTCACCTTCGTACTCGCCCTGCAGCGGCTCAATCTGCGCCTGATCAAGACCGCAAACAACTACAACCAGCTGGCGGAGAACAGCGGCCGGATCGAGCAGCTCGACGACCTACTCCAGACCCGGGACAAGACCTTCCGCCGGCAGGGGGGGCTCCCCTTCAAGGGCCTGAAGCAGGGCGTGCGGCTTGAGGCCGTCGGGCTCCGCTTCGAGGCCCGACTGGAAAACACACTTGATGACATCGATCTGTCGATTGCGGCTGGAACCACCGTCGCCCTGGTGGGGACCTCCGGGGCGGGCAAGTCTTCGCTGGTTGATCTGGTTGCGGGCCTGCAGGATCCCACCAGCGGCATGGTGCTGGTCGATGGCGTCGACTTACGCAAGATCAATCTTGACAGCTGGCAGCGGCGCCTGGGCGTCGTCACCCAGGACGTTCTGCTGCTGAACGCCTCGATCCGCGCCAACATCGCCTTCGGGCTCGAAGAGCCCAGCGATGCCGCGATTGAAGCTGCCGCCCGCACCGCTGGTGCCCATGACTTCATCGCAGCGCTTCCCCAGGGTTACGACACCCCCATCGGCGAAAGGGGCTACCGCCTGAGCGGCGGCCAGCGGCAGCGCCTCTCCCTCGCTCGGGCGATCCTGCGCGACCCACAGATCCTCATCCTCGATGAAGCCACCAGTGCGCTCGACAGCAATTCCGAAGCCCTGATTCACCGGTCACTCCAAGCATTCCGGAACAATCGAACTGTGGTCACCATCGCCCACCGGTTGGCCTCGATCATGCATGCCGATCTGATTGCGGTGATGGAACACGGAACAATCGTGGAACGGGGGAGTCACCTGGAGCTGCTGGCACTAAATGGCAAGTATGCCAGCCTCTGGCGCCTGCAGAAGCGGGGCATGGCGGTGAGAAAGGCAGGGCCAATACCTTGATATTTCCCCTCGCCAATTGTCCACAAAACTGACCGGATCAGCCTCCACAGAGATAACTGAACAACTGCGGGCGCGGCAAAGAATTAGGCCTGCTGGCAGTAGTCAACCGAAGCCGCAAGATAGCTGACAAGGGAAAGCCTGCAAGGGCAAGACGCAAAGTCATCAAATCTTCAGCGACTGGCAGCTCCGAGGAGACGAGTATCACCTCACTTAAGGAAACTCTGATCAAGACAGCTTAATCCAAACAACCTAGTCTCATACTCGCCGTCTCATACTCGCCAATGAGACGATACTGAGTAGATATTGCCCTCCCATTCACTCACGGCAGTCCTTACAGAGACGTCCAGGCAGTTTCCACCATGCATTTGCAGCAGATGGATCCGCAGCATCACCTCCAAAGGAAACGGCGGGGGGCCTCCTTTGCTGAAGGGCTTGTGATACACGGGCTCAATCAAGGCCAGAAACAATTCCCAGTGAACCGTAGCCTCCATCTCATCCAAGCAGTACTGGCGACGCGTCCTCTTTTGGCGTAGATCTGCTCATAGTCCTTGAAGCCCAGCTGGAGGGTTTCGGCCACCCGTTCCAGTCTCAATCTTGGATCTGGCCTGATATTAGCGGGTTTTTCAGATGTTCCTTAACGCGGCCGAAGGACCCCGCTGCACAGACCGGGACGCCACGGTCATTACCCGGGCCAGGGAATCGTCCTCCTGTCGCATGAGGGCATCAAGTTGCAGCTACCAGCCCAGATATCCCGGAGAATCGCGTCACCAAATCATCGCCATAAGCAGCTCCAGGTGCTTAGCCGGATTAGGCAGCAGCAGGCCGGGATGGATCCCGTCCCCGCAATTCCTCGGCAGAGTGGACGTGACGCCCCTGCGGCGAAGGGGACGGAGCCGGATAGGATCTCAGCTCGCCTTGCTGCCTACAGTCTGCGTACTCTAAGCAAGCACGCTGTTGCCTTTGGTGTGCGATTACTCTGTCATGAGGAAACACACCATCTGCTGCGGTACTTGATCGCCACCTCCCTGTCGCTGCTGGCCGTGTTCGTGCCGGTGGCCTACTTCCCCGGCGCCACCGGGCGCATCTATCAGCAGTTTGCGGTGACGCTGAACTTTGCGGTGATCCTTTCCACCTTCAACGTGCTGTCCTTCTCCCCCTCCATGGGCGCCCTGCTACTGCCGCCGAAGGCAGAGGCCTGCCGGGCGGGCTTTTGGGGCGATTCTACGGCTGGTTCAACCGCACCTTGGAGCGCTTGAGCGCAGATTATGCCGCCTTGCTGGAGAGGCTGGAACGCTGGGGCTCGCTGCTGCTCGCCAGCCTGCTCTTCGGCGGCTGCGGCTACGTGATCGGCCTGGTACTCGCCTCCGAGCGGTTCGCCGTGTTCGACTCCCAGATCTACCGCGCCCTGCGCCGACTGTTGCCGCCAATCTGGGCGGTGCTCGGGGCGCCTGCGGCTGCTCATCGATCTGGTGCGGCAGGCTCAGCGCGGGAGGTGATGGCTTGGGTCTGACGGGCCCAGCCACCGTCGATCGTTGAAGCTCAGAAGCCCCAGGGAGGACAGGAATGGGGCCATCTTCGGCGATGCCGGGGATACAGAGCGGCCTGTTTCCATGCATTCCAGGCCATGCCGACACTTGCGATTGAGCAGCCTGAACAGCCGAGCCCCTCAGCCAATCATCCAGTCGATGGAACTCACCTCGTCCCATTAAAGTTCCCACTCTCAGGGTGCCAGCGGTTCGACACCAACCCTCCCCATCCCATGACCTCCCACTCATTGCCGCGAGTCTCGGTGATCATCGAGGGGTACAATGAATCCCGTGGGCTTGGCACTGCAGAGGCCACCCTTGAAGCCCTGACCCGGCAAGACATGCCGTTGGGCGCGGTGGAGGTGATTCTCGTCGGCCGTTCAGCATGCACGCAGCCATGGCAACAGCGCGCGGCCGACCCTCGCCCCTTCCAGCGAATCCAGCTGATCGATGACGGCGATACGCTCGCCTATCTGGAGATCAAGAACGAAGGAGCTCGACACGCCTCCGGGCCGATCGTGGTCTGTACCGATTCCGACGTGCTGCCAGCCACCACCTGGTTGCGCTCGATCGTGGAGACGATTGAAGCCGGCGCGGACGTTTCTGTCGGACCGAGCCTGTTTCAGGGCCACTCCTTCCGGGGGCCATTGGGAGCGATGCGCCTGGCAGCAGCATCGATTACCTGGGGCTGGATTGTGGGTCCGCTGGGGGCGGACGGCAGGCCGACGCCCCGCGGCTTCATGGATCACAACGTAGGCCTGCGGGCCGAGGTCTTCGCTGACCACCGCTATTGCACCGAATACGGCCGCATTCTTGGTGCTCCCCTGCTGTTCCGTGCTCTGAGCGCTTCCGGTGCCCGGATCAAGTTCCATCCCGACCAACAGGCCGCCCATCACTTCTCCTGGCACTACTGGCTCGTGAGCCTGCATTTTCGCTATGGGTATGAAGTGATGACACTGAGGCGCATCGACCCGCATTACCCCAACCAGTGGATCCGGCACACCGGTCCGCTGGAGCCGATCGTCAGCATGGGCTGGCATGTCGCGCTGGACCTGCCCCGATGGTTTCGCTTCTCGAGACTGGTTGGGGTGCCCATGAAACGCCGACTGCGCCTGTTCCCGCTGCTCCTCTCACTCTCGCTGCTAGCCCGGGCCAGCGAAATGGTTGGTGGTTACGCCACCCTGATCTCACCGGCTGCCATGAGGCGCTGGGCGGAGGCAGTGTGAAGGTAATTTCTCACTCACTGACAGACCTGCCATGGACGGGCCCAACCTAAACTAGCCATTCCCTCACGCGCTTTCTCATAGAAGAAGCCAACGACATTCGCCAACTGGGAAAGCAACAAAAGAATACTGACCATGGTCGCCCGGAACAGGGGCATCTTCTGATAGGGCGTCCTCAGCAACAGACCGTAGAGCCGAAATGACTCGAGTTGGTGTCGGCCGCGACCATCGCGCTTTCGGGCTTCGTGGAAGTGAAAAGCGCCGCGTCCATAGTTAAAGTGCTGCCGAAGAAAGCTGGCAGCGCCGAGAACGTGGTGGTGCTCGATGATGGCATGGCCAGCCTCGCTCAATTGACCGCCATCGTGCTGCCAGCGATCGCAAAAATCACGATCTTCAGCGGCTGCGTAGGCCCAGTTTGCAGCGAAACCACCGAGCCTGCGATATTCCTTGATTGGCACCACGAGGTTATTCGAGGTGAAGAAGCGTAGGCGACTTTCGCGTCGAAAATACTCATAGAGAACGTCTACCAACATCTGACTGGCAGTGGAGAAGGGGTTGGTTGCAACACCGTTCACCGTGCGACCACCCACCATCGCATGAGGATAGTGTTCCAAGTGCAGGTCAATCTGCCGTAGGTAGTCCACTCTTGGTGCACAGTCGTCGTCGATGAACACCAGCCACTGCCCACGGGCTGCTGCTGCACCGGTATTGCGGGCCGCCCCCGGACCGGCATGTGGTTGACGACAAAGCTGCAGCTGCAGACGGGATGAAAAGCCGGCAACGAGCGGCTCAAGTGGACTGCGTCCACCATCGTCGACGATCAGCACTTCAAAGTCTTCTCTCGTGTAGTCCAGCTTCGAAAGGGCATCCAGGCAATGTCTGAGCTGGCTTGGGCGATTACGCGTCGGAATCACCACGGAGTGGCGGGGGGCCGTGCCCGACGGGCATGGTCCAGATCCTTCGCTCATGGCGCCGCTCGTGACGCCGTGAGCTCGGCCTCTCTTGCCAGAACGGTTGCGTAGAACCGCAAAAAGCGCTCTGCGGAGAGGTTTTCACTGAAGCGTTCCAAGGCATCCTCTCGGGCGACTTGACCCATACGTTCACACCTGTTCCGATCATTCAGCAGGTTGATGATGGCTTCGGAGAGGGCGCCAGTATCCCCGGGGCGCACCAGCAGTCCAGTTTCTCCATGGCGAATTATATCAACCAGCCCTCCAGAAGCACTGGCCACCACCGCGGTGCCCCTCATCAGCCCCTCGGCTGCCACCAGGCCGAAGGGCTCTTCCCAGAGCGAGGGCACGACCTGGACCCAGGCACGGCGCAAGGCGTTCTCCATGTCGACACTGCCCAGGAAGCCGAGGAACTGCACGGCCTTGCCAAGCCCGAGCCGGACAGCCTGTTCCCGCAGTGCAACGCTTTGGCCGCCACTCCCAGCGATCAGCAGCCTGGCCTGTGGAATCACTTGGCACACCCGAACCATGGAATCCAGCAGCTGTTCCACTCCCTTTTCCGGCTCAAGCCGACCCGCAAAGGCCAGGGTCGGAGGAGTGTTCAGTGGCGGCCGCTGGCTGCAGATCGGCACGCCATTGGGTATCACCTCCACAGCCGGGAAGCCGTCCTCCAGCAGCCGTTCCCGCACGGCCTGACTGTTCGCCACCACCCCGCGGAAACGCTGGCGCCAACGCCGCAGAAGAGCCATCTGGCCGATCATGAGGGGCCAGCATTGGGCTGAGAGGCAACCCCTTCTCAAGCAGGCTGACCCCCAGGACACACGACAGGGGGTGCCATCCGGAAACCGTTTGCTGCCTATCGGACAGACAGCCCTGTACCAGCTTGCATGGTAGATCGCTGGCACTGCGGCCAGGCTCTTCAGGATCAGAGGCGAGAGCTGGGTAAGAAACATCTTCACGTGCACGATCTCTGGCCGAAATCGCCTGAGTTCCGCCTGCAGCGCGGAGAGGGCCCATGGATTAGCCACCTGCAGGGCGGTGCGTGCCGCCGTGAGGGTGCCCAGACAGGTGGTGTCAGCGAGCTGCGGCAACCCTTGTGGCCGTGCCGTACTGGTCAGCAGTCTTACCTGGTGTCCACGGGCGCGGAACGCCTCCCTAAGTCCCACCAGCTGGCGTTCGGCACCACCAATCGGGGCTCCATAGTCGTTCAGAAGCAGGATTTTCATCCTTCCCGGCGCCCAGGCGCATGCTGCGGTCGAAACCGCAGGCCCCGGCCACGCTGCGGAAAGGATTCTGCCGGGGGGGACGTGATCAAGGACTGGCTCCAGGTCCCCACCTTTGCCGCAGCCCGTCCAGACGACGCGAGATCAAGGACAACAGGGAATCGCGGCTGCTCAAGGTGCGGAAGTAATCCGTGTCTGACAAGGCCTTCTTCCAACCCGTCGTCGAGGCTGCTGCGATCACAGCTTCGATGCAACTATCCAGCTGTTCGGCCAGCACCGGCTGATCGAGGAATCGGGCCAGCCTCACCATCGGTTCTCGGCAACGGCGCAGCCGGTCAACCTGCTGCGACCAATCGTCGCGGAACAAGGGCTGGCCGTCACGACACTGATCCCAGGCGTTCACCAATCGCATCAGAACCATCGGTCGATCGAGTGCTGGCGCTCCAGGTGGTCGAGCAGCAAGAGCGGCGATGGCCTCCTCACTCCAGGGCATCACTTCATAGCGGTAGACGAGTCCTTCCACCGCTGATCCGATCCGGCGGCGGAGCCAAGGCCGCTTCCAGGGGGAAAAGCCCCGGCTCCCTTCGCCGAAATCCCCATGGCGGTAGGCGGAATGCAGCAAGCCGGCAGCAGTCACCTCGATTGGTTGCCCCAGGATGTCCAGGAGGCTGGCCGTTCTGAGCAGATGCAAAAGAAACGGTGTGCCGCAGGGTTGGAATCCGGAGCAAAGACTGGCGGCGCAATGATAGGCCTCGAAGACCAGCCGACGGGCCTCTCCGCCGTGCCCCGAGCCGGTCAGCTGGGCGAGCAGCTGGATATGGGTGTGGGCAGGTTCAGGATTCGGCATCCAGCAGCCCCTCAGCTCGCAACCAGGCTGCCGTGGCCTGCAGCATCTGTCGCGCCGAACGCCTTGGCTCGAATCCGAGCTGGGCCCTGGCCTTGCCGATGTCATAGCCACGATCGTTCAGGAAGAGATCGATCCTGTCCGCCTTCGGCAACCGATGGCCGCTGCAGCGGTAACTGAGCCAGTCGGCATGCTTATAGAGCCGTAGCAGAACGCCGGACGTGCACGGGCCCGGTGGCGGAGCACCCACGGACTCGGCGATCAGGGCCACCAGCTGCCTGAAGGGCAGCGAAGCCTGTCCAGCCAACAGGTAGGTGTTGCCCTCGATTCCAGTGATGGACGCGCAGTGCAGAAGTCCGTCCACCACATCCAGCACGTCGGCTGGATGATAGTGACCTGAACCGGTTCCCAACATCCGGAACCGTCCGCTGGCGATCGCCCGGAACAGGCCGGCCCAGTCACGGGCGCCAGAGCCGAAGACCGTGCTGAGCCGGGCGATCACCAGCGGCAGCCCGTCACTGGCAGAGAGCGCGAGAAGCCTTCTCTCGGCCTTGAGTTTGGAGGCGCTATAGGGGGAATCCGGTCGTGGCGGCGTACGTTCAGTAATCGCCTGATTGCTCAGTCGTCGTCCATAGACCGATACGGAACTGGCATAGATCAAGCGCTCGACACCGGCCTTGAGACTGGAACGGCCCACCTGCTCCGATCCCTCCACGTTGACGCGGCGCAGGTTTGATGGAGTGGCGTTGGCGCCATGGATCACAGCCCCGAGATGAAACACCTGCCGGCAACCGCGAATCGCCCGATCCACGCTGGCGGGATCGACGAGGTCTCCGATGGAAACCTCCGCACCCATGGCCTCCATTGCCGCGGCATCGCTACCAGGACGCACCAGGGTCCGCACGGGTTCAGGACCGGCGCACAGGTTCCTGACCAGGTTGCGCCCAATATAGCCAGTCGCCCCCGTCACGAGGATGGTCATCGTGGACCGTCCGTCGTGGAGGCCGCCGGTCGAATGGCTGGGGGCACCGCCACCGAGGCACCGCTGCGGAGGGACTCCAAGGCTGCGGCAATCACCTGCTGGTTGCAATAGCCATCCCAGGCGTCCGGACTGGAGACTTCTCCTGCCTCCACCGCTGCCGCGAAATGGTTGAGACAGCCCAGAAACGAGGGTTCCTGCCAGGGGGAGCGAAGCTTCTCGATCAGATGGAGCCCTCGTACCGGAAGAGACCGACGGGCAGCGTGCCGTCCCAGCCAGCCACCTTGCCCACTGGGGAACCCAGGACTGAACTCCACACCATGGGACCGGTAGAGGTCCACGGCCAGTCGCCCATTGCTGCCGCTCACCACCACCGTGGCTGTGGCCGCTGTCTGCAGGGCGAATGAGCAGTGCACGAGCACGCCCGTGCTCATGACGAGCTGGAGGTGGATGTTGTCCTGATGGGAGTTCAGTGAACGGGCTTTGGCCGCCACCTCGGAGACTTCCGCATCGAGCAGGAAGCGGGTCAGGTCGATGTGGTGGGGGGCGATGTCGAACAAGGCACCGAAGCTTCCATGGCGAGTGAGCTGCCAATCCACCCCGACCTGGCGCGAGAAGTGGAAGGCTGATCGCAGGTCCAGCACCTCCCCGATCGCACCTGACCGGATCGCGTCGCGCATCTGCCGGTGAAAAGGATGAAAGCGGTAGTTGAAGCCCACCATCAGGACCCGGTCGCTGCGCAGCGACTCCGCCAGGATGCGCCCGGCTTCGTCGGGATCTGTGGCGAAGGGCTTCTCCAGATACACGTGCTTGCCGGAGGAGAGCGCCGCAATGGCTGCTGTTGCATGCTCCTCATATGGCACACCGACGATCACGGCATCCACATCGGGCAGCTGAAGCAATCCATACGGATCATCGAAGACGCGCGCCGAAGGAGCCATGCCGTGGGCCCGCTCACGTCTGAGATGATCCCGATCCGCCAGTGCAACAAGGCGCAAACGAGAATGACGGCGCAGATTTCGTAAGTGCACCCCCAGGGCGACCAGTCCGCACCCCATCAAACCGATCCGCAACTGCGTCATTCACGCTCGCCAAAGAGAAGGACTACATCGGCCTGTTGCACATTGCTCATGACCATGCGCGACCAAATTCAGGGGAGCAGCCAAGATGCACAACTCATCTTTGCTCCTGCTGTAGCCCCCGATCCATGAATGGGCCGGATCCCACTGTGGCCTCTCAGGTGTGGAACAGGTCGAGGTGGTCGGGATGCGCGGCGACCTCGATGAACAGCAGCTGCCGGCACCATCCTGGAGGCCACCAAGTAACCGCTTACCACCTGGTTCCTCGCCCTGTACCTGGCCGGACAGGCCAAGACCGGCATCTCCTCACTCGCTCTTAGGCGCCATCTCAGCGTGAACTACCGCACGGCATGGCTGATTCACAAGAAGATCATGCAGGCAATGAAAGAGCGTGACGGCGCCGATGTCCTGTGAGGACGGGTGCATGTGGATGATCCCTACCTTGACGGAGAACGATGTGGTGGCAAGGCCGGACGGGGATCAGAGAACAAGGTGCCGATCGCGGCAGCCGTCTCTCTCGATGATGCGGGCCATCCCCGGCACGTGAAGCTTGCCACCGTGGCCACGTTCTCCTTTGCCGCTATCGCTGACTGGGCGCAGGATTCACTGGCGTTAGGATGTGAAGTGAACTCAGATGGGCTTGCCTGCTTCTGCGCCGTGACAGAAGTCGGTTGCCTGCATCAAGCTGTGGTCGTAGAAGGACGCCAACACAATGAACTGCCAGAATTCCTTTGGATCGACACGGTGCTGAGCAACTTGAAAACCAGCTTTAGCGGCACCTTCCCTGCCCTGAAATTCGATGAGTACGCTCATCGCTACCTGGGTGGCTTCAATTGCCGCTTCAACCGGCGCTTCAACTTGGCAACGATGACCGAGCGGGTGGCTCATGCCATCTGCAGATGCGACGCTCGGGCGGAAAGCATCTTGAGGAGTGCGGAGCTAGCTACCTAATCAAGACACTGGTTGACAAGCCTGCCTTATCTCGGAAACCTCAGGTCTCCCGGCCTTTGGTCTGGATGCCGCCAGTGGCTCGGGCGAGGAGCAAGGCATAACGGCACCAAGGAGAACTTTCCCGCTTCATCACAGGCAAACCATCAGCCTTCAAGGCATCGCGTTGTTTCAGGTACACCAGCACCGCAGGGCCTGCCGCAGCGTCGATGAACCCCACAGGGGGAGGCGCCGGCGCCGCAGGAGATGGAACCGCTGATCGTGCGCAACCTGCGCGACACCCTGGCCTCGATCCAGGCCACCGTCCTCGATGCCCCTGGCCACGCCGAACACCTGCAGGAGGGCTGGAACGACGCCATCAAGTTCAAGCAGGACGCCCTATCAGCCTTCAGGCTTGGCTACCTCAGCCTCACCGAGCGGGGGGCGGCCGAGCAGCTCTTTCCGGTGATGCATAACTTGTTCGGCCGCACCAATGCGGTCCATATCCGTCTGGGTGCCAACGGCCGCTATCGGGTCGACCATGTGGTGCGAGGCAACAGCAACGCGGAGGTGCTCAAAGCGATGGAACACGATCCTGAGGCCCTGCTTGAGCGCCGGCCGACTCATGGCCCATCTGCAGAACAGCCTGCGCCAGAGCACCTACCTGCAAACTTGAGCGGAGAGCACCATGTGGGGAGATGAGCCGCAGCTGAAGGTGGTCAGGGAGCGGATGAAACTGCTGCTCGACATTCATCACGAGGAGCTGGCCCCAGTGAGTCGCCATGCAGACGTGGGGGAGCTGGTGATGCGGCAGGGTCAGACGGCTGACAGCCTGATGCTGCTCACCAAAGGAAAGGTGGCGATCCAGATCCGGCTGATCGAGGCCGAGCCCCACACCCTCGCCGTGATTGAGGCCGAGGAATTGCTGGGGGAGATGGGGCTGTTCGGCTCAGGTCAGCACTCCGCTGATGTGCGGGTTGTGGAGGGCCCCGCCGAGCTGGTGGAGGTGAGCGGCGACAACTTCCTCAAGACCCTGCTCTTCGATGTCGACCTGGCCATGGAGATGCTGGCGCTGGTGAGCCAGCGCTGCATGCGCAGCAATCAGGTGATCGGCCTGCTGCTTGACGGCATCGCCGCCAGCGAGCGGGGTGACACCGACCAACTGGACCGGCTGGCAACCGAGATCAAACCCCTCAATTACTGCCTGAGCAAAGCGATGGATCGGTTGCTGGTGATCGGCAGCGGACGCTCAAGCCAGCCACCGGACTCAACGGGCTGATCCCGGTCAGCGGGGGAAAGCCTGCAGCAGCCCGCCGGACCCCAGAGGAGCGCGGGTGACCAGAATCAGTACCCAGACCACTTTGCAGGTCATGTGCAGGACTTGATCGACCCCAAGTCCATAGCGGTGACGGCACTTGCCGTAATCGATCAGGGCGTGAATCACCCACTCGGCCAGGCCGAGCCAGACCACACCAGTGAGCCAGGTCACGACGAAGGCATGGATACCCGAATGGGCGAGCAGCCACCAGGGCCAGGGGAGAGTGTGATCTTTCCCCGGGCACTTCTCCACGGCCATCCGATCACTCTGAAGACCGAAGTCGGCGACGAAGTGGCCCATGGCCAGCAAGGCAAACAGCCCGAAGCCTGAGATGGCCTGGGCGCCGTCTGATGACATCACCGCGATCAGAGATACATCAAGCATGCCGCCTCAAGGTCGATGGCGATGGGGTGCATGGTCACCCTTGGCCCTGGAGAGGCCTTCAGCGGGCGCAGAACCGCACCACCATCCCGAGCCGATCCGTGGGCGCCGGCAGTTCAGCGGGATCGAATGCTGGGACGGCTTCAGCCGCCATCCCCCTGGCCTGGACCGGCCGGAACCCGCCCTCGATCTGCACCTCCAGGGGCGTCGGTGTCCCCAGCCCCATGGTCTCGGCCAGCTCTCTGGCCTGGAGCAGCGCATCCTGGTAGGCCAGCCGCAGCAAACGGCGGCGCACAGAGGTGTCGCTGGTTTGATCCGCCTGGGCCGACACCGGGTTGAGGCGCACCCCCGGCAGCGCACCCACCTCTCGGACCAAGGCCTGCAGCTGGGCCGGGGCTAGCTCACCGCTCACCTGAAGACTGGCCTCCACCGCCGCAGGACGGTTCCGGCTCACTGGCCTCTGCCAGCTGGAGGGCGAACTCACCGCCAGCTCCTTCACCTCAAGGCGCTGAAGGGCCTGCCGCACGGCTGCCAGGCGCCGCTGCAGCTCACCGAGGGCACCGTCCGCCGAGGCAGCCTCCGCTGAGAGCTCCAGGGACAGCTTGAGCACGTCGATCGTGCGCTTCTGCTCGGCATTGCCGCGGGCTTCGAGCAGGGTGCCATCGCAGCGCAACTGAACCTGCTGGGCTGCAGCCGGCGGGGTCAGGTGGAGCAGCATCAGGGCCAGTGGCAGCGCCCCCATGGGGCGAACAGTACGAACCATGGGCTCTCGATGGCAGAGGGCAGGGACGATCCAAGCCTGGCAGTGGCTGGCGTGATCAGAGCAGCTCTGCCCGTCACCCCTATCCTGCGACGTGGGTCTGCCGGGCTATGGACTGGGCGGCCTGCGTCGTTTGACTGCTGAACCAAAGAATGCCCGTGCTGGAGGTGTGGCTCACCGCCATCGTCTTGATGGTCCTGCTGCTGCCTCTGCAGCTCCTGATCAGGCGGCTGCGCCTGCCGAAGCTGCCAATCCAGCTGGCGACCCTGGCGATCCTGAGCTGGTCGGTGGTGCGCACCCTGCCGCTGATCGTTCTGCCTGCCCAATATCAGGCCTGGATCTCCACCATCGACGAATTGATGTTCAGCTATCTGGGCATCCGCATGGCTCTCTGGGGATTCCTGGAGCTGCCTGCTGCGCTGCGTCTGAGGAAGGAACCGGCCCAGATTCTGCTGCAGTTACTGATGCTGGGCGGAGGCACCGTGGCCACGGTGATCGTGGTCCAGGAGCAGGCCCGCTTCAATCTCGTCAGCCTGGTCACCACCTCGGCTGTGCTCACCGCCATGCTGGGCCTGGCCGCCCAGGAGCCACTCAAGGATCTCTTCGCCGGCCTTGAGCTGCAGTTCGATGATGTCTTCTCCGTGGGGGATTTCCTCGACTTGGGCGATGGAACCCTGGGAGTGGTGGTCTCGATCAACTGGCGCGACACATGCCTGCGCGACCTCACAGGTGCATTGGTGGTGGTGCCCAACACCAAAGTCACCGAAGTGGTGGTGCGAAATTACGTGGCCTTTGGGGCCATGGGCAACCGCTTCAACCTCGGGCTCGATTACTCGCTGCCGCCCTCAAGAGCCAGACAGTTGCTGCTGGATGTTCTGGAGAAACATCCCCGGGTGCTCAAGCAACCCTCGCCAGCGGTGCGGGTACAGGCTTTTGCCGATAGTGCCATCACCTACGACCTCCTGGCCTTCCAACAGCCGGGGAACCTGGGAGACATGCTCGACCTGCGCAGTGAGCTGCTTGAGCAGATCTGGTTCAGCCTGGAGCGGGCCGGCCAGAGCGTGCCCTATCCGGTGCGGGAGCTGCGTCCGAAGCGCGTCATCCTCGACTCCGGACATCCCGAGCAGCGCAGCTTGCAGGAGCGTTGCAACCTGCTCAGCCGCAACCCACTCTTCGGCGACCTGAGCGAGGAGGAGATGCTGCAACTGGCCACGACCACCAGCTGTCTGCGCTTCGCCCCAGGGGAAGTGGTAGTTCGTGAGGGCAACCGTGGCGATTCCCTCTTCCAGGTGGTGCAGGGGCAGGTGGAGGTGCTCAAGAACCAAGACAACGATGAACCGTTCCGGGTCGCCTGCCTCAAACCTGGCGATGTCTTCGGAGAGATGTCGATGCTCACTGACACCAGCCGCAGCGCCACCGTGCGGGCCCTGGAGGAATGCGTGCTGCTGGAGGTGTCACGTCCCAGCCTGGGTCCCTTGCTGCAGCAGAATCCACCGCTGATGAACCGGCTGGCCCACCTGGTGAGCCAGCGCCGCGGCGAACTGGAGGGGATGGAGCGAGAGAAGGTGAGGCAGCACGAGAATCAGCTGCTCAAGCGCATGAAACAGCTCTTCGAGACGCTAACCCTCTGAGCGTTACCTGGAAGCCCGGGTCGCGGCGCGATCGAAAGTGATCAGCTGGCGCTGTAGCACTTGGAGAAGGCGTCCTTGATCTCAGCGCTTTTGGGAAGGTCACTCTGACCTGTCGTGTGCCGGCTCAACAGGGCCTCGTACTGGCTGCGGCTGAGCTTGCCCTGGCTCACGAACTCGCCATCTGGGGTAAACCGAGCCACCTCACAGGCACAGACATAGGTGGTGTTGCCTGAGGGATCGCCGGCTACTACCCCCCCAGAGCCGGAAGTAGAGGACTCCTGCTTCTCCTCGTAGCCATCCTCAGGGCCCACGTACCCCTGGCCCTCCAGCACCACGAAATCAAACAGGCCGTCGTCGGCGCGGGTGAGCACGAAGGTGGTTCCCTTAACCCCCAGCACCTTGGTTCCGAGGCAAGCCTTCTGGGGACCGCTCACCAGCACGGCTCCCTTGTTGAGGCGGAAGCAGGCGTTGCCGAGCGTGATGACACTGGAGCGGCCCAGAAACCCTGTGGCGCGTTGATCGAAGAGCAACTCAGCCCGGCTCTTGCCTGTGCGCACCTGCTGCCCGGAGCGAGCGACTTGATTCACACTGGCGGCCTTGCCGTCGATGTAGACCTCACGACCATCCACAACCCGCTTGATGGTGGCCTGCTCAAAGACCGCAGCCTGAGTCGGGCCGGCGGGCGCCATCAGCACGGCTTGCAGCAGGCCAATTTGAAGGACGCCTGCAAAGGTTGCAACAAGGCGATGGTTCATGAAGCCTAAACGTGGTCGATGGACGGCAGCTTAGCCCTGTTTCTGCTGATAGAAATCCCTGGGCTTCATGGTGAACACTTCCTGGGCACCCTGACCGCGGATCTCGAATTCACCCACCCGCTCCAGAGCCCAGTCGGGTGCTGCATTCTCCCCCACCACACGACTGAGAATGATGTCGCGTCCCGACTGCTTGGCGACGCCCTCCAGTCGGCTGGCCATGTTCACCGTGTCACCGATCACCGTGTAGTCCATTCGCGAGGCGCAGCCGATGTTGCCGCTGATCACAGGCCCCGCGCTCAGGATCATCACCTGCTCCCAGGGGTCCTTGCCCTGGTCGGCCCAGCGTTGGTTCAGGGCCACCATCTGGTCCTGAAGCTCCAGAATCGCCTCCAGCGCCGACTGCACCTCCACCGCCATCCCTCGGTTCAGGGGCACTCCGAAGACGGCCAGAACTGCATCACCCATGTATTTGTCGATGATCGCTCCCTTGCGCTGAAGAGTATCAACGACAACAGCAAAGTACTCATTGAGTTGCAGAACCAACTCGCTGGCTTTGCCCTCCAGACTCATCTGGGTGCTGCGCTGGGTGAAGCCACGTACATCGCAGATGAACACCACCACCTCCGACACCTTGCCCCCCAGCATTTCATCGGCTTCCTCCGGCTGGCTGGCGATCTGGGCCGCCACCGCCGGTGAGAGGTAGCGCTCCAGCATCCGGCGCAGCCGCAGCCGGTTCCACTGCAGCCGCACCGTGGCGTCGCCGGCACTCACCAACCCGGTGGCAAAGGTGACAGCGGAGATGCCGAGCAAGCCGATGCCGGCCCCAGTGCTGCTCAGCAGGATCAGTCCCACAAGCACCATGACTCCAGCCAGCAGCGCCAGGGCTCCAAGGCGCACCTGTGGCTTTTCGGCCCGGGCGCTGGCCAGTCCCAGAGCCAGGACCCCCAGACCCAGCAAGGGGGCCACATACCAGGCCGTGGGAGGGATGTACAGGGCCCGGCCCTCCAGCCGGTTGGCAATCTCGGCGGCGTGAATCTCGACGCCAGGCATGCCCTCGGCGCCAGCGAAGGCTGTCCGGTGGATGTCCTGAAGCACACTGGCGGTAGGGCCGATCAAAACCACCTGATCGCGGAAGGTGCCCTGTTCATTGAGTCGGGCGAAGCTGCCAGACTCCAGCACCTCCCAGATCGGGATCGTGGGGATCGTGCGAGGCGGGCCGTAGGGATCCACCAGAGGCCGCCAGTTGGAGAAGATCGGCAGCGGTGGGATCTCCGCCAGTCGGCCCTTGGCGATCAGCTGGCTGGAGAGTCCGGGCGGCACATCCAGCATCCCCGACGTCCGCAGCTGCTCGGCGTAGGTGCTGGGGCGAAGGCGGATGTAGCCATCGGGATCCTGCAGACCATTGAGCAACCCCGAGCTGCGGGGCCCCGCAGCCTCGCTGAGGAAGGGCATGGCGGCGCTGAGGGTGAGCCCACCCACCCGTCCACGGCTCTCGAACACCTGGGCCCCCAGCACCACCCGGCCGTTGTGGCGGCGCAGGGCCGCGGCCAGGGCCGCATCATCCTCGGTGCCGTGGCTGCTGGGGGCATCGAAGAGAAGGTCGAAGCCCACCACCCGGGCACCGGCGGAGAAGAGGCGATCCAGCACCCTGTCGTAGATCGCCCGCGGCCACGGCCAGTTCGCCAGGCGGCGCAACTCCTTGTCCTGGCTGAGGTCGGCGTTCTGCCCCTGCACAAGGCTGTAGTCGTCAATGCCGACGATCACCACCCCGGACGGAGGCTTGCGTGGTCCGCGCAGCTCCTGGGTGCGGGAGGAGAGATCCAGCTGCCAGCGCTCATAAATGTCCGGGAAGAGTCCGTAGCCGAGGGCACAGGCGCTGGCCCAGGCCACGAACACCCCGTAGCGCCGCAGCCAGGTGATCGCTCGAGGGGTCATGGGCGCAGGGGCTTCACAGATGTTCCATCAAGGTGAGCTGATAGCTGGTAAGAGCGAGCTTGGTCCCCAGATCACGGGTGAGGGCCAGCAATAATTCAGTGACAGCATCAGGTTCCCACTGGCGCAGGCTATCGAAATCGTGGCGCTCCAGCACCCAGCAGCTGCCGTCGAGATCGGCTGTCACGTTCGCTGTGCGAGGTGTGCCGGAGAGAAAGGCGATTTCCCCGAAGCACATCCCCGGCTCAAAGGTGGCCAGGCGCGATTCATAGATCTGCCCGTCACTGCCGCGCAGTTCGACGGTGATGGTGAAGCGCCCCTCCCGGACCAGAAAAAGCTCATGCCCAGAATCACCCTTCTTGATCACATGATCCCCCTTGGCAAAGCTGCGGCACTGCATCAGATCGGCCAGGGTCTGGCGGTGGGCAGGTTGCAACATGCCCAGAAAACCGAGTGTCTGATCGATCTCAGAACTGAAAGGAGGATCGCGATCCTCTCCTTTGGTTGAGTCCAACAACAGATCTTCGGCCCATTCGAGGGCCTGATCCAGCTGTTCGAACTGGGGCATCTCCTCCATCCCCCCGGCCACGCTGAGCGTGCGAGGAAGACTGAGATGGCGGGCCCGGGCCAACAGCACGATCACTCCCCGGCGCCGAAGAGCCGTGAGCTCATTCAGGAACAGCCCCTCGGATTCCTCCGGAAGCTCCGTGACATGGGCCAAATCCAGCACCAGAATCCAGGCATCAGACATGATCTCGCTGAGCTCGGAGAGCAGCCTCTCGATTGCGGCGAAATCGAGCACCCCCTGGGTATGCACGATCCGGATCGCGTCACGCCGCTCCTGAAGCAACCTGGCCTGATTCGTCGCACGCCAACGGCGCGACTGGCGCTGGGAGCCTTTGTAGGAGCGCCGGATCGTGGAACTGGTCTGGGGATATTGATTGAAGAGGCTGAGACCGAGGCTGTCGGAGAGCTCGTTGCAGACCGCGATGCCGCGCACGCTGTTGCCCAGCTCATCGAGCGGAGGTGAATAGGTGGCGATGCCGAGCCTGCCGGGCACCACCGCCAGCACGCCCCCACCCACGCCGCTCTTGGCCGGCATGCCGACGTCATAGAGCCACTGACCGGCAAAGTCGTAGGTGCCGCAGGTGGCCATCAGGGCCAGCATGCGCACCGTGATCTCGGGGGTGAGCGGCCGGGAACCGGTGAAGGGATTGTGCCCCTGGCACGCCAGGGTGGCGGCCATCACCGCCAGATCGTGGCAGGTGACGGTGATCGAGCACTGCTTGAAATAGAGGTCTAGGGACTCCTCAGGGTCATCCTCGATGATTTCGAAATTGCGCAGCAGGTGGCCGATCGCCCGGTTGCGGTGGCCGGTGGCACGTTCCGACTCGAACACGGCCCAGTCGATGCTGAGGCGCCGCCCGGCCAGCTCGCTGAAGAAGTCGAGCATCAGGGCTTCGGCCTGATAGGGATCATGGTTCCAGATCTGCGCCGTGGTGGCGATCGCACCCGCATTGATCATCGGATTGCGGGGACGGCCCGACTTCTGATCAAGGCTGATGGCGTTGAAGGCATCCCCGGAGGGCTCCACCCCCACCTTCGTGGCCATATGCTCGTCTGAGAACAACTTCAGCGCGAGACCATAAGCGAATGGCTTGGAGATCGACTGGATCGTGAATGGTTTGCGGGTATCGCCCACCTCATAGACGCGACCATCCACAGTAGTGATCGAGATACCGAAATCAGAGGGATTAGCCTTGGCCAGCTCCGGGATGTAGTCAGCAGGAGCTCCGTCCTCCAGCAGTGAATAGCGCCGATGGAGATCCGCTAGCAGCCCCTGAATGACATCTGCGGTACCACCGGGAGTATCAATCATGCGATCAGGATCCAGCGGGGCAGGGGGAGGCCGCATGGCACTGATACCAATCCCCAGCCAGGTAGTCGGTCTGTAGCGAGCGCTACGAGAGGTCGATCATGAGAGCTGGCTGATCAGGTCAGCGCGGGCCTGCTCCAGAGCCGGGTCGAGGGCGGCTGCATCGCGCCCGCCCGCCTGGGCCAGCTGGGGACGACCGCCGCCGCCGCCGCCGCAACGTTTCGCCACGGCGGCGATGAAGCTGCCGGCCTTCGACCCGGCAGCGATCACCTCAGCGCCGAAGGCCGCCACCAGCACCAGCTTGCCTGGCTCCTCAGGGGCGGGCAGGCCCCCCAGCACCACCGCCCCGCCTGGTCCCAGTCTGTCCTGGAGTTGCTGGGCGGCCGTCTGCAGAGCGGCACCCTCCACCCCATCCAGCCGTGCCACCAGCACCCGGAACCTCCCCACTTCCTGGGCGGCGGCGGCCAGAGCTGAGGCCCGGGCCAGGGCCAGCTCGGAGCGGGCCGTCGCCAGCGACCTGGCACAGGCCCTCAGCTCGTCCTGGAGGCTGCTCACCCGCTCGAGGATCTCCCCGGGCTGCACCTTGAAGCGATCTCCAAGGGCTCGCACCACGGTGTCGCGCTCCTTGAGGTAGTCGAGGACCGCCGGACCAGCCACGGCCTCGATGCGACGGATGCCGGCGGCCACCCCGCTCTCGCTCACGATCCGGAACAGACCGATCTCCGCGGTGTTGGCCACATGGGTGCCACCACAAAGCTCCATCGACACCCCGGGGACGTCCACCACCCGGACCGTATCCCCATACTTTTCGCCGAACATGGCCACAGCTCCAGCCGAGCGGGCCCGCTCCAGCTCCATTTCGCGCACCTCCAGAGCGTGGGCGTCGCTGATCCAGCCGTTGATCCGCTCCTCGATCCGTTCCAGATCCTCCGGACTGATGGCGTGGGGGCAGTGGAAATCGAAGCGCAGCCGCTCGAAATCCACCAGGGAGCCGGCCTGGGCGATCGAGGGATCCACCAGTTGCTTCAGAGCCGCCTGCAGCAGGTGGGTGGCGGTGTGGTGGGCCTGGACCCGGCGGCGGCAGGCGCGATCCACCAGGGCGGTCACGGTGTCACCGAGAGCCAGCTCGCCCCGCTCGATCCGGCCGTGGTGGACGATCAGCTTGCGCTGGTGGCTGACCGCCTCGATCCGCACGATCACACCGGCCTCGGGTCCTGCCCCAGGGACGCCACCAGCCAGGACGCCACGATCGCCGATCTGGCCTCCGGATTCGCCGTAAAACGGGGTGGAATCCAGCACGATCTGCACCTCATCCCCCGCCCGGGCGGCCTGGGCCGGCTCCCCGTTCGCCACCAGGGCCATCACCTGGCTGGGATGCTCCAGGGCCTCGTAACCGCGGAAATCAGTGGCGGGCAACTGCTCGGCCATGGCCTCGATCGCCCCCTGCAGGGTGAGATCAAGGCGGACCGCCGCGGCCTTGGCCCGTTGGCGCTGGGCCTCCATCGCGGCCTCGAAACCCGCCAGGTCGACCGCCAGCCCGTGCTCCTCGGCGATCTCCTCAGTGAGCTCCAGGGGAAAGCCGTAGGTGTCGTAGAGCTCGAAGGCCTGCTCACCGCTGATCTGGCTCGGCCCTGCGGAGAGCACATCCGCGAGCAACTTCTCGCCGCGCTCGAGGGTTTCCAGGAACCTCGCCTCCTCCCGGGCCAGCTCGGCCATGATCGCGTCGCGCCGCTCCACCAGCTGGGGATAGGCATCCACCATCAAGGCGATCGCCGCCTCCCCCATCGCCGTGAGGAAGGGGGTGGTGATACCCAGCAGGCGGCCATGGCGCACCACCCGCCTCAGCAGGCGCCGCAGGATGTAACCGCGACCCAGATTGGAGGCCGTCACCCCATCGGCGATCAGCTGGGTGATGGCGCGGCTGTGGTCGCCGATCACCTTCAGGGAGGTCTGGCCGCGGGCATCGAGCTGGCGGTAGTTGACCCCCGCCAGGGTGGCGGCGGTTTCGATCAGGGGATAGATGAGATCGGTTTCGTAGTTGTTCGGCACCCCCTGCAGGATCTGGGCCATGCGCTCGAGGCCCATGCCGGTGTCGATGTTCTTGTTCTCCAGCGGCGTGAGGTTGCCCTCAGCATCGCGATTGAACTGCATGAACACCAGGTTGTAGAACTCGATGAAACGGCTGTCGTCCTCGAGATCGATGTGTTCATCACCCAGCTCGGGATTGAAGTCGTAGTAGATCTCGGAGCAGGGGCCGCAGGGGCCGGTGGGGCCTGACACCCAGAAGTTATCGGCCTCCCCCAGGCGCACGATCCGCCGGGGATCGACCCCCACCGTGTCGCGCCAGATCGCCGCCGCCTCCTCGTCGTCACGAAAGACGCTCACCACCAGGTGCTTCGGATCGAGGCCGAAAACCGTGGTGGTGAGCTCCCAGGCCCAGGTCATCGCCTCGGTCTTGAAATAGTCGCCGAATGAGAAGTTGCCCAGCATTTCGAAGAACGTGTGATGCCGGGCCGTGCGGCCCACGTTCTCGATGTCGTTGGTGCGGATGCACTTCTGGCTGCTGGTGGCCCGCGGCGCCGGGCGCTCGGCCTGCCCCAGGAACACCGGCTTGAAGGGCAGCATGCCGGCGATGGTGAGCAGCACCGTGGGGTCGTCTGGCACCAGCGAGGCGCTGGCCATGCGCCGATGCCCCCGGGCTTCGTAGAAGGCAAGGAAGGCCTCGCGGATCTCAGCACCGCTGTGGGGGGATGAGCGCCGCTCGGAGCGGCTGGAGGAGGTGGCAGCCATGGCCGGACGCGGCAAATCAACCCTGGAGAGGGCATGATCGCCCAGCACAGGCCCTTCCCGATTCGCGCTGTCCCCGTGCCCGCCCTGACAGCCCCAACCGACCACCGCGCCCAGCTGCGCCTGCAGTCGATCGCCTGGGCCCTGCTGGCGGGCGCCACCGCCCTGGCCCTGGCGCTGGTCCTGGGACTGGGGCCGGCCCTGCGGGCGGGGGGGTGTGGCTTCTTCTACGGCCTGCTGGCCTTTCACCTGCAGCGAGTGGATCCCGACGACAGCCACCTGCAGGCGGGCCTGGTGGGGGCGGTCTGCGGCATCCGCAGCCTGGGCACCAGCCCCGAGCTGCCGGGCTTGGCGGAGCTCCTGGGCCAGGGAGGACCGCGCCTGCTGCCTGGGCTGGCGCTGGATCTGCTCCTGGTCTGGCTGCCGCTCTGGCTGCCCCTGGCTGGCAGCGCCCTGGTGCTCCAGGCCCTGCAGCGCTGGCTGCCCCCTCTGCGGCCGTGAGTTGGGGCCTGGGGGCGCGCCATCCGGCAGAGTGCCCTGGGAGTCGCCACGCTCACGCGAGCCGAGGCGATGTCCGTGGTCAATGTCCGTGGTTGCTGCCGGTGTTCACGATGCGACGCCACACCTGGTCTGAGCGAGCCCAGCGGCCATGAGCCTGCTGCACGCCACTTGGCTGTCGGCCGACACCGCCGCCGTGCCCGCGCTTGGGGGCGGCTACCGCCCGGGCCTGCTGCTCTGGGCCGACACCTGGCGGGTGGCGGAACCCCAGGCCCCAGGCAGCGAGCCGCCCCTGCACCCCCTCAGCCTCGATCAGGACGACCTGGGCGCCTGGCTGGAAGAAGCGGACCTCTGGACAGAGGATTTCCGGCCGGCCGGAGCCACCCTCTGCCTGCCCAGCCGCCGGCAGACAGCCAGGGGCAAAAAGAAAACCGACAGCAGCAGCTGGAGCGGCCTTCCCCTTCAGGCAGGCGAGCCGCTGCCGAAATCGGTGGAGTGGTGGCCCTGGCGGGTGGAGGGCTGGTGGCTGGAGCCCGGCGCCGCGACCCTCTGGCTGGGGCGCCTGCCCCTCTCGGGAGACCATCCCGACCTGGCCGATGACCTGCGCTGGTGGAGCCACCTGCAGCGCTGGTCGCTGAGCCTGCTGGCCCGGGGCCGGCTACTGCCCCAGGTGGAGGAAGGCCGCGCCCGCTGGCTGCCCCTGATCAACCGCGAAGACGACCGGCGCCGGCTGGAGGATCTGGCCTCGCGTCTGCCCCAGGTGGCGGTTGCGGCTCTGGAGCCGGGCCAGGGGGAGGCCGGGGTGGCGATGGCGTGCTGGCGGCCGGGGTCCGGCCGGCGACGGCTGGCTTCGATCCTCACCCACCTGGTGGATGCGCGCATGCGTGCGGGCTTCATCCCCACCGAGGCAGGGCTGGATCCGCTGCTGGCGGCCTGGCAGCGGGCCCTCGGCCCCGGGGATGGCCGCCTCGACCTGGGGGACGACGACTGCGAACGCCTGCAGGTGGCCACCCACCACTGGCGCGAAGCGGTGGCCGGGCGGGTGGAGCCGGCCCGGGCCTGCCTCGAGCTCGATACCCCCGGCGAGGGAGAGGAGCTCTGGCCCCTGCGCTTCAGCCTGCAGGCCGAGGCCGACCCCAGCCTGCTGCTGCCCGCCGCCGGGGTCTGGGCCGCCGGGGCAGGCTGCCTGCAGCTGGGCGAGACCGAACTCCAGCAGCCCGGTGAACTGCTGCTGGAGGGACTGGGGCGTGCCCTCCAGGTGTTCGAGCCGATCGAGCGGGGTCTCGACACGGCCACACCGGAGCGGATGGAGCTCACCCCGGCCGAAGCCTTCGTGCTGGTGCGCACCGCCGCTGTGAAACTGCGCGACGTGGGCGTCGGCGTGGTGCTGCCCCCCAGCCTGAGCGGCGGCCTGGCGAGCCGGCTCGGCCTCTCGATTGTGGCCGATCTCCCCGAACGCTCCAGGGGCTTCAGCCTCGGAGAAACCCTGCAATGGGACTGGGATCTGATGATCGGCGGCGTCACGCTCACCCTGCGTGACCTGGAGCGGCTGGCGGGCAAGCGCAGCCCGCTCGTGCAGCACAAGGGGGCCTGGATTGAGCTGCGGCCAGGAGACCTGCGCAACGCCGAGAAGTTCTGCGCTCTTGCCCCGGTCCTCAGCCTCGATGACGCCCTGCGCCTGACCGGCAACGAGGGGGAGACCCTGCAGCGGCTGCCGGTGCACAGCTTCACGCCCGGTCCAAGGCTGAAGGCAGTGCTGGAGCAGTACCACCAGCAGAAAGCCCCCGATCCCCTGCCGGCTCCCGAAGGTTTCGCCGGCCAGCTGAGGCCTTACCAGGAACGTGGCCTTGGCTGGCTGGCCTTCCTGCACCGCTTCGATCAGGGGGCCTGCCTGGCCGACGACATGGGCCTGGGCAAGACGATTCAGCTGCTGGCCTTCCTGCAGCACCTCAAGGCGGAGCAGGAGCTGAGGCGGCCCGTGCTGCTGGTGGCCCCCACCTCGGTGCTCACCAACTGGCTGCGTGAAGCAAAGGCCTTCACCCCGGAGCTGAACGTGGTGGAGCACTACGGCCCCCGCCGGCCCTCCACTGTCGCCGCCCTCAACAAAAAGCTGGAAGGGGTGGATCTGGTGCTCACCAGCTACGGCCTGCTGCAGCGCGACATCGAGTTGCTGGGCAGCCTCGATTGGCAGGGGGTGGTGATTGATGAAGCCCAGGCGATCAAGAATTCCTCGGCGCGCCAGTCACAGGCGGCCCGGGAGCTCGCACGCCCCCTCAAGCAGAGCCGCTTCCGCATCGCCCTCACCGGCACGCCGGTGGAGAACCGGGTGAGTGAGCTCTGGGCGCTGATGGACTTCCTCAACCCCAAGGTGCTGGGGGAGGAGGAGTTCTTCCGTCAGCGCTATCGCCTGCCGATCGAGCGCTACGGCGACATGGCCTCGGTGCGCGACCTCAAGGCCCGGGTGGGCCCGTTCATCCTCAGGCGCCTCAAGACCGACCGCTCGATCATCTCCGACCTGCCCGAGAAGGTGGAGCTGAAGGAGTGGGTGGGACTCTCTCCCGAGCAGGTCAAGCTCTACCGCCGCACCGTGGAGGAGACGCTCGATGCCATCGCGCGGGCTCCGCTTGGCCAGAAACACGGCCAGGTGCTGGGGCTGCTCACCAAGCTCAAGCAGGTTTGCAACCACCCGGCCCTGATGCTCAAGGAAGGAGAGGTGGGTGCCGGCTTCAGCGCCCGCTCAGCCAAGGTGCAGCGGCTAGAGGAAATCGTGGAGGAGGTGATCGCTGCCGGCGACCGGGCCCTCCTGTTCACCCAGTTCGCCGAATGGGGTCATCTGCTGCAGGTGCACCTGCAGCAGCGCTTCCACCAGGAAGTGCCCTTTCTTTATGGCAGCACCAGCAAGGCCGAACGCCAGGCGATGGTGGATCGCTTCCAGGACGACCCCCGTGGGCCGCAGCTGTTCCTGCTCTCGCTCAAGGCCGGCGGTGTCGGCCTCAACCTCACCCGGGCCAGCCACGTGTTCCACATCGACCGCTGGTGGAATCCGGCGGTGGAGAACCAGGCCACCGACCGGGCCTACCGCATCGGCCAGACCAACCGGGTGATGGTGCACAAGTTCATCACCAGCGGCTCGGTGGAGGAGAAGATCGACCGCATGATCCGCGAGAAGGCCCGTCTGGCGGAAGACATCGTCGGCAGCGGCGAGGAGTGGCTCGGAGGCCTGGATCCCGGACAGCTGCGCGACCTGGTGGCCCTGGAGGAGTGATCCGCCGAAGCGGACGCAGCGGGAAAGGTGTGCCCTGAACCCCGCCCGCCAGGGACGACAGCTGGAATGCTGGTGCACGTGGACACAGCGGCGGCGATGGCAGAGCAAGCGGCGGGAGAAGTGGTGGGACGGGTTGAGGCGCTCTGGCGCTACCCGGTGAAATCGATGCTGGGCGAACCTCTCCAGGTGGCGAGAGTGGGGCGGAGCGGCCTCCTCGGCGACCGGGACTACGCCCTCTGGGACCATGCCACCGGCCGGGTGGCCAGCGCCAAGAATCCAAGGCTCTGGCAGAACCTGCTTGGCTTCATGGCCCGCTGCCTGGAATCGGCCGATCCAGCCTCGGGCCCAACAGGCGTGACGATCACGGCTCCCGCCGAGGGGGAGATGGGCGGAAGGCGCGCCAGCGTGGTCAGCAGCGATCCAGACGTCAACAGCTGGCTCTCCCAGCGCCTGGGCCGGCAGGTGAGCCTGCTGGATCAGGCGCCGGAGGGGGCCAGCCTTGATCAGTACTGGCCAGCTGTGCAGGAGCGAGCTTTTCAGGATGTGGTCAACGAACTCGTGCTTCCCAGCGGCACCTTTTTCGATTCCTGCCCAGTCCATGCCATCAGCACCGCAAGCCTGGAGCGGCTGCGACAGCTGGAGCCCCAGCTGGATTTCGCTGTGGAGCGCTTC
Organism: Synechococcus sp. Cruz-7E5; assembly: GCF_024345995.1. Taxonomy (GTDB): domain Bacteria; phylum Cyanobacteriota; class Cyanobacteriia; order PCC-6307; family Cyanobiaceae; genus Regnicoccus_A. The sequence goes on along the minus strand of NZ_JAGQCE010000004.1, from coordinate 1,277 downwards.
CGCCCCAATCTGCTGATCCGCCCGGAACCGGGTACCAGCGGCTTCGTGGAGGAGTCGTGGATCGGGCGCAGCCTGATGGTCGGGGAGACCCTGCGCCTGCAGGTGAGCGATGGCTGCCCGCGCTGCGTCGTGACAACCCTCAGCCAGGGAGACCTACCGGACAATCTGGAGATCCTGCGGGCCACAGCGCGCCACAACAATGTGGTGGCCGGCATTCGCTTAAGCGTGAGCGAGCCCGGCGAAATGAGAGTGGGAGATCAGGTGCGCCTGCTGGACTGAGGTAAGCGAGGCAAGCTTCTAAGACACCTCAGATCTCACTCAGCCAGTAGAACTGACCGCCACGAAGAGCGATACTCCCATCATGCTGAGACGGGCTTGTACCACTGTAGAGATCACAGTACTTCGCTCGCGGATTGATGCCGTAGCGGCTGTAGCTATCGAGCTCAAGCCGTTGGGGCCCATCGTCGAAGTTGGCGATGACGAACACCTTTTCGGAACTCCTGAGATGATTGTACCGGAGGAAGCAGAGAAGGTGCTCATTATCAGAATGCAGCAGCTCCCGATTGTTGAAGTCGGCAAAAGCAGAGATTTCCTTACGAATGGCAATCATCCGCTTCATCGCCGTGAAGATCGTGCACTCCACCGTGCCGCGCTGGTTGCGGCGAGCGGCCTTCTCCCAATCAATCTTGGCGCGATGCACCCAACGGCTGTCATTGCCCTTGCTGGGATCGTTGATGTAACTGTAATCGTTGAGCAAGCCGAGGGCGTCCCCGTTGTATATCAGGGGGATTCCACCAAACGAGAAAATGATCCCGTTGAGTAGCAGAATCTTGTTGATAGCCAGATCAATCAGTCCTTGATCTCCCTTCTCAAGAGCCGATTCCAGTCCGGCCAGCGAAGCCAGGGAACCACAGATTCTGGCATCACCAGTAGAGTCATTGCGCATGAACTCAAGGGCACCTCGAAAAATCCTCGCCACGCCCTGACAGCTTGTTAGATATGGCATAGAATCGATTCAGCTTGGTATAGCAGAATGGGACAGCGTGGATTCTGGGATGAGGAGAAGCGCATCCACAGACTTCAGAAGAAGAAGCCTACGTTAGCGACCTTATCTGAGGCGATTCCCTGGGAGGCCTTCAGGCCATTGCTTGAGCAAGGTTACAGCCATGAACGCAAGAGCAATGCAGGCAGGAAGCGGATTGATCCACTCATCCTCTTCAAGATGCTAGTGCTGCAGCAGCTGTTCAATCTCAGCGATGAGGAGCTGGAATTCCAGG
>NZ_JAGQCE010000031.1 GCF_024345995.1 Synechococcus sp. Cruz-7E5 | reverse complement strand
TTCCGGTACATCTGCGGCTTTCAGCAGTTGTAGCAATCGTTGATTGCCCTGATCAAGGCCAGTTTATCGACTCTTGATTGCTGAAACAAGCTGCGCCGCAATGGATCAGCCTTTTTCAGGAGTCCCTAAGTGAGATCGCCCTTGAGGCCCTGCACCAGGCTGCGGTCGCCTTCGGGGTGGTTGGCCAGCCAGCCGCTGGCCGCGATCGGATTGCCGAGTTCGTCCAGGGCAAGGGCCCCACCCGGGGCGCCAGCCTCCCGTGGAGGGATGAAGTAGTGCACCACGGGGTAGAGGGCTCCGAGCGCCACCCCGGTGACGGCACCGAAGGTGAGCAGGTTCATGAACTGACGACGGCCCAGGTTGGGGGCCTCGCTGCTGGACGGTCGCGCGGGAATGAGGGTCATGACCTTGGGCCTCCAGATCGGCTTATGACGAGATGCGCATAGGGCAGAGAATCTCTTGAGCTGGCGTGGCTCAGCTTGCGGCGGCGAGAGCCGCCTGAACCTCCGGCAGGTGCACGGCATACATGCCGCGCAGCTCACCAACGGCCAGGTCGAACGCCTTGTCGTCGGGGTAGTTGTCTTTGATGAACGCAGGCCGACTGGCCTTGGTGCCGTGGCAGGCCAGGCAGCTCGGCTCGACGTTGATGCGGCGGTAGTAGTTCAGGCCGGCGCCCTGTTCAGCCACGGCCGGCTCCCAGAGCCCGTTGATCTCAGGGTGTCGGCTGAACAGATCGATCACCTCACGCTCCTGAGCGTTGGCGGGGGCATGGTCGGGGTTGCGGTACTTGCTGGCCACCTGGCGCACCTGCCAGCCGTTTTCCTTACCGATCGCCACAGCCCGCATGCCCACCGGTTTGCACACCTCCTTCATCGTTTTGATGGTGGGCTCCTCGGTTCGGCCCTCGAGGGTGGAGGCCAGGGAGATGCGCATCTGATCGAGCTGCTCCATCGCCACGACGGCCTTGGAGAGTGCTGCCGAATCGACCGGCGGCGAGACCTCTGCCGCCATGGCGGTACCCGGCCGGGCCGTCAACAGCCCAACGCCGACCAGCATCAGCAGCAGTGTGGAGAGGGCCAGCTTTGCCAGCCGCTTGAGCGGAGTGGTGAACGTCATCGGATCAGGTGCCAATGGTTGTTGGTGCTGCTGCGGAGTCCAGCAGCTTCTGGACGATTCCGATTCCCGTGATGGCCTGCCAGCCGAACAGCAGCAGCACTCCCCCATTGATGGCCACGTGCAGGCCCCGGGCCCAATCCTTGCCCTTCTGGAGGGAAGGGCCCAGGGAAGCCGTCGCGATCACCAGCACGGCAACGCCCAGACCGACGAACAGGTGGGGACCGAGGATCAGCTTGCCGTTCTTGAGGAAGGTGGCAGCCAGCCCACCGGCGGCCCCCAGCAGGATGAGGCCCAGGATCACCGCACCGATTTGGGCATGACGCTGGCCGAAGTGAAGAGGAAGCATCGCCTTGCGTTCCTCCGCACTCACCTTGCGGATCATGCTGGCCTTGTAGCCGAGGTAGCCCGAATAGAGCATCAGGCCGAGCAGCACCCACATCAGCACTGGGTGGACGAAGTTCAGGGCGAAGGGCATAGTGCCTGGGCAAGGGAAATGGAATGGATCCGCGCAGGCGGTGTCGACTCAAGTTTGGCCAGGAGGCCTATCGGTGAATCGGTAGGGAACCTGGAGATAACAAAGGGCCCGGATCTTTCCGGCCCTGGAAAGCTGTGAGCCCAGATTGATCCGGGCCCACAGGGGAGCTCAGCGAGGAAGCGGCTGGGTGGGAGTCAAAGGCCCACTAACCGATCGCCGGAGCGATGAGCGCCACGGGAGTGCTGGCAGACGTGGCCAAATCGAGGGGGAAGTTGTGCACGTTGCGCTCGTGCATCGCCTCGATGCCCAGACCGCCGCGGTTGAGCACATCGGCCCAGGTGTTGATCACCCGGCCTTGGTGATCCATCACCGAGTGGTTGAAGTTCAGCCCGTTGAGGTTGAACGAGAAGCTGGCCACGGCCAGGGCCGCGAACCAGATGCCGACCACGGGCCAGGCGGCCAGGAAGAAGTGGAGGCTGCGGCTGTTGTTGAAGGAGGCGTACTGGAAGATCAGGCGACCGAAGTAGCCGTGGGCTGCCACGATGTTGTAGGTCTCCTCCTCCTGGCCGAATTTGTAACCGCGGTTCTGGCTTTCGGTTTCGGTGGTCTCCCGCACCAGTGAGCTGGTGACGAGCGAGCCGTGCATGGCCGAGAACAGGCTGCCACCGAAAACGCCAGCCACGCCGAGCATGTGGAAGGGGTGCATCAGCACGTTGTGCTCGGCCTGGAGCACGAGCATGAAGTTGAAGGTGCCGGAGATGCCCAGGGGCATGCCGTCAGAGAAGGAGCCCTGGCCGATCGAATACACCAGCAGGACGGCGGTGGCGGCGGCTACCGGCGCGGAGTAGGCGACGGCTATCCAGGGGCGCATCCCCAGGCGGTAGCTCAGTTCCCATTCACGGCCCATCCAGCAGAAGATGCCGATCAGGAAGTGAAAGATGATCAACTGGTAAGGACCGCCGTTGTAGAGCCATTCATCAAGGCTGGAAGCGGCCCAGATCGGGTAGAAGTGGAGGCCGATGGCATTGCTGGATGGCACCACGGCCGCAGTGATGATGTTGTTGCCGTAGAGCAGGCCGCCGGAGACCGGTTCGCGGATGCCGTCGATGTCGACGGGAGGAGCGCCGATGAAGGCGATCACGAAGCAGATCGTTGCCGCCAGCAGGGTGGGGATCATCAGTACGCCGAACCAGCCCACGTAGAGGCGGTTATCGGTGCTGGTGACCCAGTCCTTGAAGATGTTCCATGGGTTGCCCCTGGAACGCTTGAGGGTGGTTGTCGTCATGGCGAGAAATCTGGACGGGACTCGGAAGAGCTGCGCTGGCGAGGGCGGACCATCGTGGGGGACGACCAGCCAGGCGCCAACTCTCCCTGGTAAAACAGTAGCGTTGAAGCCTTCTATGACGCAAGTGGCGCTATGAGCATTTCTTCTCAAATGGCTGATGCGGGTTTCCGCCCGGTTGCGCACCGGCTGCATCGACCGATCTGGAGGTCAGTGGTCGCCGCTGTTCTGCTTGCCCTGACCCTTACGGTGCTGCCGCTCCTGGCCCATGCAGAAGCCGATCCACAGCGTTGGACTCTCACGGATTCCTCGGGCCAGGTCTGGGGCCTGACCCTGTTCGAGCAGCCTGATCCCGCCTATCCAGCCGGGTGGCGCCTGCGCCTGACGGCCCGCTCACCCGGGCAGGTGGTGGATCACCAAAGGCCGCTGCTCCTGAGCGATGGCCTCGGCAGTGCCTGGACTCTGCCGAACCGCAGTGAGGAACTGGTGAGACAGGGGGAGGAGGTGATCCCCCAGTCCTCGGCCCAGTTCGACATGAGCGCCCTGGATCCCAGGCCCAGCGAAGTGTTGCCGCTGCAGCTGGAAGTGCCGAACGACGATCGAGAGGAGACCACCTTGGTCATGCTGCAACCCGAAGTGGTGCAGGCGCTCCATGAGCTGCCACCGAAACGCGGCTGAGAAGCTGGAGGCTCAAGTGTTCACTCCAGATGGACCCAGTTGAATGCAATAACGTGACCCCGTTCCGCTGGCTTCGCACAGGGTTGAGTAACACCTGGCGGGATTCCCGGTCCCGCCCTGCCACCGTCTGTGTTGTCTTAGGTCTGCTGCTGGTGCTTTCACCAGCTGCTCCAGCGCGGCCCGACAACCCTGTGGAGCTGCAGGGGCTCTGCTTCCGTTCTCCAGTTGCTCTCTCGAATCCCAAACCGGTGGGACTCGATGCGGTGATGGTGGCGCATCCGCCAGGAGCCGATGCGCAGAGCGAGCGCTTCAGCCTCACCGCCGTGCACTTTCCGCTTGTCGTCACCGACACCAAGGCCGGCATGACCACGGCCGAACTGCGCGACTACGTGGCAACGGTGTTCCTCGCCGGCCAGGCCAAAGAGGGAACGCCAATTCAGCGTCGCCTGCTGGAGAACCTTGTTGACGGCCTCGCCTTCTCCACCCCGATTCCCGCTCCCTCCTTGGCCGAGGTTTACGCCCTGCGGCTGCAGAATCGCGAAACTGTGGTGCTCGGCTTCAAGTTTCGCAGCGACTGGCGCAGTGAAGCTGAGAGCCTGATCACCGCGATCGCTGCCAGCCTGCAGGAGTGCAGCACTGACCAGCCATGAGCAGGCTCAGCGGCACCGAGTGCTGGCAGGTGCTGCCTTCGCCGGAGAGTGTGATGATCACTCCGCGGCTGGATGTCCAGCAACCACTGAATCTCTGGGATCTGCGTGCCCGAATTTGACTACGGGTTCACCTTGACTAGGAGGCTTGCGGGCGAATCTTGTGGCTTTCACAGGTGTGATTGTAATACCCATGACTGAAGCACGCTTGGCTGCTGATTGCCGGGGTGAATGTGATGGCAGTGATGATTGCCGGCGGTGGAGGGCTAATGTTCAAGTCGCTTCGAGATTATCAGGGCGAAGAGCGGGAGCGTAGGCGCATTGAGTTGGATGACTCAACGCAGAGCCTCAATGAAATCAGAGAAGAGTTGGAGCGATTAAAGTCCAGAATCAATAAGGATTAGATCACGCCAGTGGCCGCCTGACACCAAGATCCAGCAGGCGGGGTCACAGATGCTTCGATAGGATATAGAGCTTCTGCTCGCCGCTGAGCTGGAGCATTATACCGATCAGCTTAGAGCAGCATGAAAGTCATCCTTCTTGGAAACGCTGGAGCAGGGAAAAGCACCCTGTCCCGAAAATTGATCATCAAGCATCCCGCCGCGCGGCTGTCACTGGATGAGGTTGCATTTCAAGGAGGCACGGAAAGACGTCCTCTTCAAGACAGTATTAGGGATGTGCAAAACTGGATTGCAGGCAACGAGAGTTGGATCATCGAAGGCTGTTATGCCGACATTATTGAGCCTGCTTTGGAGCACTGTGATGAACTTATCTTCCTCAATCCAGGAGCAGATATATGCATTGCACATTGCCGCTCAAGAGCGTGGGAGCCTGACAAGTATGAGTCACGTAAAGAACAAGATGAGAACTTAGGGACTCCTGAAAAAGCCAGATCGACTGCGGCGCAACTTGTTTCAGTGATCGAGACCCGATAAACTGGCCTCGAACAGGGCAATTGACGATTGCTACAACTGCTGAACGCTGCAGATGTTCCGA
>NZ_JAGQCE010000030.1 GCF_024345995.1 Synechococcus sp. Cruz-7E5 | reverse complement strand
TCAGGAACATTTGCCTGCTTGAGACAGCCGAATCGCTGGTCGCTAGATAACCGTGCTTGCGAGCTGCCTACGCCCTACTCCTTGGCTGCAATCGAGCCAGCTCGCGATTTGTTTTTTCAGGAGTCCCCAATTAGACATAGATTTCAACACCACAGCAGCGCCAAATCGGGGAAGTCTTCACCATCTGCCAAAAGCAGGCGGAGTTCTACAAGCGTGCTCGCAAGCAGAACCCGCCCCGACCGAGAAGCTCGACTAGCTGCTGGAAACAGCCCGAGTCACTATTTAACGAACTCAGTTTGCGAGGGTCCCCTGGTAAGAACCATGCAAACCCTCATGGTACAAGCCTCGCCAAGCATTAGATTCGCAGCATCATCTTGGGTCGCAGTTTCTATCAGGTGTTCTGGCGCCAGTGATCGGCAGCGGCCACATCGGCGCGACAGACTTCATTCCACCGTCAGGGGTCTACCGCGAGAATGGTTTGGATAAAATGTGAAGCAATAGAAAAGCTTAGTGGATCCATTTAGAGCCCGTGTCGTACGGCGAGCGACTGCATCCTTCTGGGTTCATCGCAGAGAGAGCAACGATCCAGCGGCTTGTCGTGAGGAGCTCATGGATCTGGCGGCAGTGAGGGCATCAGCCCGCCGCGGTGATGCGCGATCCAGGCCTGCTCCAGAAGCGCCCAGACATCACGGTCTTGTTGCCGCAGTGTGGTGGTGACGGTGAGCAGGGGATTGCGGCCAATGGCGCCGCTGGTCGATTAGACGCCATGGCTGATCTTGCGCTGAATCACCGATGGCCTGAGGGCGCGTACTCCTGCGGAGAAGAATTCGTCTAGGGCAGCGTTGTTGGTGGGGTCGACGCCCTCGATCTCGAGGAAGGTCCACAGGCCATCGGCCACCTGGAACAGTTGCCGGCAAGTGCGCACCGTCATGGCCCATGGCATTCGCTCGCCACGCTGATAGCCAAGCTCCACCACCCGCTGCAGAAAGGCCTAAAATATTAGTCGGAGCAGCCCGCAGGTCTGCTGCAACGCCAGCAGGTCGATCACGACCTCCTTCCAGCGGTGCCACTGAGCAAACAGCTGCTGCTGCAGGCGCAGCAGCTCCGCTCCGATCTCAGCGCTGGCCCCCCGGCGCTCAGCGATGGCCGTGTGTCCCGGTTTCATCGGCGTAGGCCACCGGCTGCTGACGGGCGGCTTCGATGGCCTGTGCCATCGGTTGCGCCAGTGCTGCGCTCAGACGCCGGCAGATCGTTGCGATGGTCCCGCAGCTGATCTCCACCTCCAGCAGCTGATGGAGCAGCGCCTGGGTCTTGATGAATCTCAACGGAAAGGTGCTACCCAGAAGACCCACCAGCGCACTGAGCCATGGCGCATGACGACTCGCTTCCACATCCGCCGGCAGCGTGGCGCAGGCGCTGGTGGAACAGCAGTGACAGACCAGCCGGTGCAGCCGGCGTTCGATTAGAATGTGATCGGCGGAATCGCGATCACCTGCTGGCGCAACGGCTTTGAATCATTGCCTTCCAGCAGCTCGCAGCTACGGCGGCAGCTCGGAGCCGTATCATGGATGATGCGGCTGGCCGCCCCGCATGCGGCCACTGCCTTTGCGACGCGCTGGGGGCTTGAAACCCGACCCGTAGCTGGAGGGCGGTTTGGAGGAGTTGCGGGAGCAGATCCTCGTTCTCTTGCTGCTGGGAGCGGATGAAATCTCGGGCGCTTGACGGCCACGACTGCCAGTCCGCTTCTGAAGAAGCGGCAGGAGGAACGCCCATCACAGGCGATCTCTGCCTGAGATGCAACCGGGATTCAGACTGTCGCCAAGGGTTCAACAGGGGCGATGTTCACGCTGCACTGTCCCCACCCGTGAATGGATACAGTTTAGTTCATCAACTGCACCTCGCCCTGTCCGCTTGGCCTCGCCACATCGTTCGACATGAACATCATGGTTCATAAGTTCGTGGAGCCATTGCGCCGCCAGCTGCTCATGGGCTTCGAAGCGGCGCCATGACCGCACGCCCCGATCGCCGCTGCGGCTGTATTTCAATTGCGGATCTGCCTGCCCCGCCCAGAGGCCGACATGGATGGCCATGGACTGTGGGCTCGCCACCTGTTCCGCCGGTGAAACCCGATGGATCGAACTGGCCTCTCATCTCTATTGTCACACCGAGCTTCAACCAAGGAGCTTTCCTTGAAACTACGATTCGCTCAGTGCTACTGCAGGGCTATCCACATCTTGAGTTCGTCGTGATGGACGGTGGTTCGACCGATCAATCGGTTGCCATCCTTCGCAGATACGAGCGATGGCTTTCGGTGTGGGTGAGCGCACCAGACGACGGACAGTCAGACGCAATCAACAAAGGCTTTGCCTCCGCAACGGGCGATGTGTTGGGCTGGTTGAACAGCGACGACTTCTTCGCTCCCAGTGCCCTGGGGATCGTAGCGACCGCTCTGTGCTGTGGCGGCCCGGATCTCGGGGCGATAGTCGGCATGGGTAGCAAGATCGATGCCGACGGGCATGTTCTCTACTCCCCCCTACCTGAGGTTGTAACCCGTGAGACCCTGCTGGACTGGTGCAACGGCCAGAACTTCATGCAGCCAGCTTGCCTCTTCACACGTCAGGCCTGGGAGCAGGCTGGGCCCCTGCGGCTCGATCTTCACTTTTGCATGGATCTGGCGCTCTGGCTACGTATCGCGGAGCGCCACCGGTTCCAAGTAGTGCCAGATACGCTGGCGTTCATTCACATGCACAACGAGGCAAAGACCATCAAATCCCGTCCCCGGATGTATGCGGAGATTGCCCTACTGCTAGCCACCGAAGCCGGCGCCTGGGACAAGGGTCGATCGCTCCTGTTCTCGGTGCTGGATGCCGACGACACCCAGAAACGCGGCGTAAAACATCTTTCGCTGGCGCTCGCGCGAGCACTGGTCCGGAACATCAAGATATTGTGGTCGACGTGAGACTGTTCGGGCCGACATACGCAAAGTCCTCATATTTTTCGGCGGGCTCATAGCGGAGTGGACAGCTGTCGGGCAGACTCGACTGAGAAAAGTATATGAGGCATTCATTGTCAGCCCAACCTCCAATTAGGAACTGCTGAAAAAAATTTCCTGACCGCGGGCACCTGACTTGGCCGAGAGCCTCATTGTCACAGAGCCTGCAAGGATGATGAGATCGACAGAGCCAACTCTCAGAACACTGGCACAAGAATGTGCTCAGAGGCCTAAGGAACCTCTGGGCAACGCCGCTCAGGCCAGCACCAACAGCCGCAAAATGTCCGGACTAAGCATACTTGCAGGTTTCGAGGTCGAGATCAGTCAACATTTTCTGGTTTCGGCGTGATCTTGCCCTGTCTTTTCCCTGATCAGTGCCCAATGGGTACACTGATCCCTTGTTCAGCTGCTCAGCAGCAGTTGGCGACGGGCCATGAACAGGTTGGTCAGTGCGGCCAGCACTTTCACCTTGCATCGATTCTTGGTCATGCCCCGCAGCCTGGTCTTCTGACAGCCGAACTGCTGCTTGATCACGCGGAAGGGATACTCCACCTTGGCCCTGATGTGAGCCTTGGCAGCCTCCACCAAATTCTTCAGTCGGCCATCGGGTGTATCCGGTAATGCCCGGCGCTTGCCGGGGCGCATGGCAACCCGAAACTTGGTGGACTTGCCCTCCATCTCCTCCTCACCGTGGAGCAGTGCTGCCGCTGGGGCCAGGTCATACACATTGGCAGCGGTGGTCTCCACCGAGTGGATCAGGCCTGTGTCTTTGTCCACCCCAATGTGGACTTTCATCCCAAAGTGCCACTGCTTGCCCTTGCAGGTCTGGTGCATCTCCGGATCCCCCTTCTCGTTCTTGGTGGAGCTGGGAGCTGCGATCAAGGTGGCATCGATGATCGTGCCTTGCTTCGTGGCCATGCCGTTGTCCTTGAGGTAGGCCTTCACCTTCTCAAAGATCTGCTCGCCGAGATTGTGCTTCTCCAGCAGGTGGCGGAACGTCAAGATCGTGGTCTCATCGGGAATCCGGTCGCTGATCAGGTCGATCCCGGCGAAAAGGTGCATGGTGGGCACCTCGATCAGGGCCTCTTCCATGCCTGGGTCGCTGAGCGAATACCACTGCTGCATCAGGTGAAGCCGCAGCAACCGCTTCGCGGAAGCCAAGGGCTACGTGGCAAGCGGGTAGGGAGGGCGGCCGCCTTTCGTGCTGGTTCTGGGGTAGTGAGGCTCGATCAGATCGACGAGTGCCTTCCAGGGCACCACCTTCTCCATCTCAGCCAGAAACTTCTCACGCTTGGTGCGCTTCTAGTGGCTCCGCCACGCTCGCCCTACGGGCTCGGTAAGGGCCGTGGTCTGCTCGTAATCTCCGAACCCGAGCTGCTGCCACCCATGGATTTAGTCCTGGCCTGCGTTCACTGGACCATTGTCCCGTGATCAGCCTGGGTTTTCCAGGGTCTCCCTAATATTCTGCTATCTAGGATGATGTCTGGACTGACTCGGATGAAGAAGCCCCCATCATCCCAGGGAGAAATGGCCTTCGCCAGTCCCTTGATGCTCCTGTTGACTTGGACGCTCGCGCCTGCAGCGAATGCCAGCCCCCTCCCGGCAAACCTGTGCCAGCCACTGACCCTCGGGAAGGATTCGAGTCTTGTGATCACGGCCCAGGCCGAACCGCAAAGCGACCAAGCGATCCCAGCGTCGACTGACAGACCCAGCGAGGTTGATGCAACGGCCGAACTAGCTAGGAAGCACAGAACCCAATCGCATAACTGATCAGCTTGCCCTTTCTGAACAACACCATTTTCGGCGTAGGTCCTCAGGGAGAACGCAGCTTGAATGTGCTCAATATCCAGCCTGTGATTCCGGTACCTCTCAGCAAGGGTCTTCTGCTGATCACCCGCACCGTCGTTCCTGTCATCAATCAACCCACTACGCCCACTGGGCGAGAGAGCCTATTTGGCATGGGTCCCGAGTTGAACAACTGCTGCAGAACGAGCATCTTGAAGAGGATGAGTGGATCAATCCGTTTCCTGCCTGCATTGCTCTTGCGTTCATGTCTGTAACGTTGCTCCAGCAATGGCCTGAAGGCCACCAAGGGAATCTCCTCAGATAAGGTCGCTAACGTGGGGACTCCTGAAAAAGGCTGATCCATTGCGGCGCAGCTTGTTTCAGCAATCAAGAGTCGATAAACTGGCCTTGATCAGGGCAATCAACGATTGCTACAACTGCTGAAAGCCGCAGATGTACCGG